>JBIOUX010000049.1:0-33183 GCA_044867425.1 Acidimicrobiia bacterium
GCCCCGGGTCATCGCCCACCTCCTCGGAATCGACCCCGAGGAGGCCGACACCTTCGTCACCTGGGTGCGGGGGGTCCTCGAGCAGGGCCTGACCGATCCCGTGCAGCGCATCCACAGCGCCGGCCAGATCTTCGAATTCTTCGCCCAGAAGGTGGCCGAACGGCGATGCCGCCCGGGGGACGACTTCATCTCGAAGATGCTGGCCTCCGAGATCGACGGGCGACCGGTGAGCGACGCCCACGTCGTGGGCACCTGCAACCTCCTGCTGGTGGCGGGGATCGACACCACCTGGAGCTCGATCGGCTCCGCCCTCTGGCACCTGGCCACCCACCCGGCCGACCGCCGCCGCCTGGTGGCCGAGCCCGAGCTGCTGCCCACCGCCACCGAGGAGCTGTTGCGGGCCTACTCGCCGGTGACCATGGCCCGGGTGGTGACGGAGGAGGTGGAGGCGGCCGGGGTCACCTTCCGCCCCGGCGAGCGGGTGCTCATGAACTTCCCCGCCGCCAACCGGGACCCCGATGCCTTTCCCGACGCCGACCAGGTGGTGATCGACCGCCAGGCCAACCGCCACATCGCCTTCGGCGTCGGGATCCACCGCTGCGCCGGGTCCAACCTGGCCCGCATGGAGATGAATGTGGCCCTGTCGGCCTTCCTCTCCCGGATCCCCGAGTTCTCCCTGGAGGACCCCGCCGCCGTCACCTGGGCCGGCGGTCAGGTGCGCGGCCCCCGGCAGCTGCCCATCGTCTTCCCCGTGCCTTAAGGAGTGCCCCCCGCCGGGCGGCGGACGGGCAGGCCGGCGGCGGCCCACGCCTGGAAGCCACCGTCGAGATCACCGGCCGAGGTGAAGCCCATCTCGACCAGGGTGGCGGCCACCAGGCTGGAGGCGTAGCCCTCGGAGCAGAGCACCACGACCTGCTGGTCGTAGCCGGTCACCTCGGCCAGGCGGTCGGGGCCGGCCGGGTCCAGGCGCCACTCCAGCACGTTGCGCTCAACGATGCGGACGCCGGGCACCTCCCCTTCCCCGTGGCGCTGGGCGACGGGGCGGATGTCGATGACCAGCGCGCCCCGGTCGAGCGCTTCGGCGGTCTGGGCCGGGCTCAGGCGCCGGATGCGGCTGCGGGCCTCGGCCAGCAGTTGATCGACCGTCTTGGGACTCATGGCCCCAGTTTGCCTCGAGGGGCGCGGTGCACCCTCCTGTACGAGTGCGCGAAACTCTCGGGGCCATGGGTGTCGACACGGTGACGCTCAAGATCCCCCGGCCCCTCTACGAGCGCCTGCAGCAGCTCATCGAGGGCACCGAGTTCCGTTCCCCCACCGAGTTCGTCCTGTTCGTGCTGCGCGTCGTGCTGCGCGACCTTGGCGGTGCCGAGCCCGAGGATCTGGAGGAGATCCGCAAGCGCCTGAAGGGCCTCGGCTACCTCTAGCTCACCAGACCGGCTTCGGGCACGCCCGAGAACGTGGCCAGGGCGTCGGGCAGCATGGTGCCCGCCGCCCGCTGCAGGAACCCGACGAGCTGGTCCCGGGGCACCGGCGATCCCTCCAACCAGTGGAGGACGGACTCCTCCACCATGGCGATCCAGCCCCGGACAACGATCCTCAGGCCCGGAGGCGGGTTGTCGGCCAGGCCGATGGCCGACAGGATCAGGTCGACGACCGCTGCCCTCGTCTCCTCGAAGACCTCCAACAGCGCCGGGTCGGAGCCTACGCTGCGGGCCACGGCCAGGTAGTTGGCGGGCTGGGTCTCGATGAAGTTGACGAAGGCCTCGAGGCCGGCGCCCAGGCGCTGCTGGGGCGCCAGTGCGGGGTCGACGTTGAGCCGGCTCACCAGCTCGCCGGCGGCGACCCGGACCACGGCCACCTGCAGGACCCGGTTGGTGGGGAAGTAGTGGAACACGAGCCCTTTGGAAACGCCGACGGCCCGGGCCACCTCGTCGGCCGTCACCTGGGAGAAGGGCCGGGTCTGGATCATGGCGAAGCCCGCCTCCAGGAGCTGGCGGCGGCGAGCGTCGGGATCCAGGCGGCGATGAAGAGGCGGTGACGGCACGGAGGACATGCCCGACATCCTAATTGACTTGTAGTCAATAGTCCACTAGAGTGTTGACTCATGGTCAACAAGCTGGGCGGAGCTCTGGTGCTCGTCACTGGGGCGGGCCGCGGGATCGGCCGGGCCACCGCGGAGGCGTTCGCCGCCGAACGAGCCCAGGTCCTGTGCGTCGACATCGACGCCGAGGGGGCCGAGAAGACCGCCGCCGGCTGCGCCGAGGCCGGCACCGAAGCCCATCCCCTGGTGTGCGACGTGGCCGACTGGGAAGCGGTCAGCCGCCTGGCGGAGACGGTGCGGACCGGCCACGGCCCCCTGGACGTGCTGGTCAACAACGCCGGCGTGGGCATGACCGGGCGGCTGGGCGAGATGACGGTCGACGAGTGGCGCTGGATCCGCTCCATCAACCTGGACGGCGTCGTCCACGGCTGCCTGGCCTTCGGCCCCGACATGCTGGCCCGCGGGTCGGGAGCGGTGGTCAACGTGTCCTCCGGACTGGCCTACACGCCCCGGGCCACCGAGCCGGCCTACGTCACCACCAAGGCTGCCGTCCTCGCCCTCTCCCTGTGCCTGCGGGCCGACTGGGGCCCCCGGGGCGTGGCCGTCACCGCCGTGTGCCCCGGGGTGATCGCCACCCCCATCGCCACCAGCACACGCTACCTGGGCGGCCAGTCGGCGACGGCGGTGCGGGAGCGGGCCGAGGGACTGTTCCGCCGGGGCCATCCCCCCGAACTCGTGGGCCGGACCATCGTCGACGCCGCCCGGGGCAACCGGGCCATGGTCACCGTGGGCTGGGAGGCCCGGCTGGGCTGGTGGCTGCACCGCCTGCTGCCCCTCTCGCTCCAGCAGATGGCCGCCCGGGTGAAGTTCCCCTGAGAGGAGAGCCGATGAGCATCACTTCCGAAGCCGCCGAGGCCGCGTCCCTGGACGCCACCCTGGCCCGGCTCAACAAGCTGTCGATGGAGCGCCACACCCATGCCTACGACATCGACTGGGACGACCCGAACTTCGACGTCGGGCCGGACGGGCCGCCCGCCGAGCTGCCCGTCTTCGATCCCCTCTCAGCCACCGAGTGGTACCGCACCCTGCCGGCGGAGGAGCGCCGGCGCCTGGCCCTGTACCGCTACGCGGCGTGCATGAAGATCGGCTGGCACTTCGAGAACCTGCTCCAGCAGGGCCTGCTGCGCCACGCCAACCGCCTGCCCAACGGCACCCCCCAGTTCCGCTACCTCCACCACGAGATCGTGGAGGAGTCCGAGCACACCCTCATGTTCCAGGAGTTCGTGAACCGCACCGGCCTGCCCGTCCGGGGCATGCCCAGGAGCCTGCGCTGGCTGGCCCAGCACCGGGTGGTTCCGCTGGCCCAGCGCTTCCCCGCCCTCTTCTTCCTCTTCGTGCTGGGCGGCGAGGACCCCGTCGACCATCTCCAGCGCCGCCAGCTGAAGGAGGAGGGCGGCCGGATGCATCCGCTGGTGGAGCGGATCATACGCATCCACGTGGCCGAAGAGGCCCGCCACCTCTCCTTCGCCCGCCACTACCTGCACGAGCGGACGCCGCGGATGAGCCGGGCCCGGCGGGCCGTCCTGTCCCTGGTGGCGCCGGTCGTGCTCGGGGTGATGGCCCGCCTCATGTTCCGGCCTCCCGGCGACCTGGTGGCCGAGTTCGACATCCCCAAGGACGTGCTCCATCAGGCGTTCGAGTCCTCCGAGGCGCGCCGCACCCTCGCCGACTCGGTGGCCAAGACCCGCACGCTGTGGGTGGAGCTCGGGCTGGTGTGGCCCTTGTCCCGCCAGCTGTGGAAGGCCGCCGGCATCTGGGAGCCTGGTGGCCCCGAAGAGGCAGCCCGATGAAGCGGGTGAAGGTGGTGATCATCGGCAGCGGCTTTGCCGGCCTGGGGATGGCCATCCGTCTGAAGGAGGCCGGCATCTCTGACTTCGTCGTGCTCGAGCGGGCCGGCGAGGTGGGCGGCACCTGGCGGGACAACACCTATCCCGGCGCCGCCTGCGACGTGCCCTCGCACCTGTACTCCTTCTCCTTCGCCCCCAACCCCAACTGGAGCAGCTCCTTCTCCCCGCAGCACGAGATCCAGGACTACCTGCGCCGCACCGCCGGCGACTTCGGCGTGCGGCCCCACCTCCGCTTCGGGGCCGAGGTGCGCCACGCCCGCTGGGACGAGCCCACCGCCCGCTGGCAGGTCGAGACCACCCAGGCCCGGTACGAGGCCCAGTTCCTGGTCAGCGCCACGGGCGCCCTCTCCGACCCGTCCGTGCCCGAGCTCCCCGGCCTGGAGCGCTTCGCGGGGACGACGTTCCACTCCGCCCGCTGGCGCCACGACCATGACCTGACCGGCGAGCGGGTGGCGGTCATCGGGACGGGGGCATCGGCCATCCAGTTCGTCCCCCAGATCCAGCCCCGGGTGGGCCGGCTGGCCGTCTTCCAGCGGACCCCGCCGTGGATCGTGCCCCGCTGGGACCGCCGCTTCACCCGCCCGGAGCGGTGGCTCTTCCGCCACCTGCCCGTCATCCAGCGCCTGGCCCGGAACGGGATCTACTGGAGCCGGGAGGCCTACGTCTTCGGCTTCGCTTTCGACCCTCGGCTCATGAAGGGCGCCGAGCTGGTGGCCCGGGCCTACCTGCGCCGCCAGGTGCCCGACTCCGGGCTGCGGGCCCGGCTCACCCCCGACTACACCATCGGCTGCAAGCGGATCCTGATCTCCAACGACTACCTGCCCGCCCTCTCCAAGCCCAACGTGGATCTGGTCACCGCGGGCATCGCCGAGGTCCGGGAGCGCTCCATCGTCACCGCCGACGGGACCCAGCGGCCGGTCGACACCATCATCTTCGGCACCGGGTTCCACGTCACCGACATCCCCGTCGCCTCCCGGCTGGCGGGCCGGGGCGGGCTCCTCCTGTCCGAGCACTGGCGGGGGGGCATGCACGCCCACCGGGGTACGACCACCGCCGGCTTTCCCAACCTGTTCGTGCTGGTCGGGCCCAACACCGGCCTGGGCCACAGCTCCCAGGTGGTCATGATCGAGTCCCAGATCGCCTATGTCGTCGACGCCCTGCGCCGGGCCAGCGCCTGCGGAGCGGCCACGATCGAGGTGCGCCCCGAAGCCGAGGCGGCCTGGAACACCCGGGTCCAGGCGGACATGGCCGGCACGGTGTGGACCAACGGGAACTGCGCCAGCTGGTACCTCGACGAATCCGGCCGCAACACCACCCTGTGGCCCAGCTTCACCTGGCGCTTCCGCCGGGAGACCCGCCGCTTCGACCCCGCCGCCTACGCGTTCGGAGCCCCGCCGGTGGGCACCGAGGCGCCCTCCGAACGGGTGGCGTAACCCTCCGCCCGGCGTCGCTCACGCCAGGTGGTCGCGATCCACCCCCTGTCAGGGGGTGAAGCGCGACCACCTTGGCGGCAAAAGGAGGGTCAGACGGCGGGCTGAGTGACGGGGTCGTCGTCCTCGTCCTCGTGCTCGTCGTCGTGGTCGTCGGTCTTGCCCTGGCCCTCGTCCTCGTCGTCGTCAGCCACGTCGTCGCTGTCGTCGTCGGCGTCCGCCACGTCGCCCTGGTCGTCGTCGCCCTGGTCGTCAGAGTCGTCATCGGCCACGTCGTCGCTCTCGTCGGCGTCGTCGTGGGCACGCTGGTCCTTGAGGGCCTCACGCTCGGCCTTCTGCGTGGCCACGACGCCGAGCTGCTCGTCGCGGCGATCGTGCCCGGCGAGACCCTGGTCGGAGGCGGGAGTGCCGTGGTCCTCGTCGGCCTGGGTGTCGTCGCCAGCCGGGCCGGTGTCCTCGCCGGCCTGGCGGGCGGACACGAGACCCAGGCGGGTGTCCCGGGCGGTGTGGGCGGCGTCACCGTTCTCCGAAGCATTCTCGCCCTTGCCCACGGCGTGGGCGGCGCCGATCAGGTCGTGGCTGGCGTCAACCTCGCCGGCGTGGAGGACCTTCTCCGCTTCCCGCTGGACCTTCAGCTCGGCCAGGTCAGCGTCGTGGGCGGCCTTGCGCTCGGTACGGGCCGCCTCGCGCTCGGCCTTGGTGGCGTCGCGCTCGGCCTTGGTGGACGGGGCGTCGGGCAGGTTCACGCCCACGTTGTCGGCGGCGTCGGACACGATGCCCTGGACCGGGGCGGGCAGGGAGCCGGTGGCGGCGGCCGCGCCGGTGGCCAGCAGGGCGGTGGTGATGGTGGCCGCGGCCACCTTGGTGGCGAGCAGGCGGGAAATCATCGGTCTCCTCCGGGGGGACGTGGAAATGGTGGTGGGGGGAGAGGCGTCCACCACGGCGGCGGCCACGGCGGCCACGATGCGCTCCCGACCGGCGAGTTCACCGGCCTCAACCGGGCCTCGGGCCTGGCCGAGGGCCAGGGCCAGCCCGGCGTAACCGGGGGGAGCGTCGTCGGGGTCCACCAGCCCGGCCAGCAGCCGGTCGGCAGTCCACTCGTCGAGGGGTAGGTATTGCCTCATGCCGTCCAGATCGCGCCAGCCGGTCATCGCGTTACCGCCGCCTCGGAAAAAGTCTCGGCCAGCTTCCGCAGCGCCCGGTGCTGCATCACCCGGACGGCGCCGGCGGTCCGGCCCGTGATCCGGGCCACCTCCGCCACCGGCAGGCCGGCCACCACCCGCAGGAGCACCACTTCGGCCTGCTCCTCCGAGAGATGGGCCACCAGCCTGTCGATGGCCTCCTGCGTGGCCAGGGCGGCCACGCTCTCGGCGGCGGGGTCGTCGCCGGCGGCCAGGCCGTAGAAGTGCTCGCCGGGCACGGGGGCGGTACGGCGCCCGGCGGCCTGGCGGCGGTGGCCCATGAGGCGCCGGCGGGCGACGGTGAACAGCCAGCCCCGGAAGCCGGCCTCGTCGCCTCTGAACTCGGCCAGCTTGGGAGCCAGCGCCAGCCACACCTCGCCGGCCAGGTCCTCGGCCGCCCGGGGCTCGCAGGCCCGCAGGTAGCGCAGCAGAGCGGGCTGGTACTCCCGGAAGAGGACGTCGACGGCCCACTCGGCGCCGGCTTGGGCGGCGCACAGCACGGATTCGAACTCGAGCCCCAGACTCATTGGAAGCGCAGCGGCAGGCCGGGAGGGATCGGCACACCTACGCGAATGTGCTGGTTCGGCCTCCGGTCCCCGAACTCCTTCCGGGGAGCCCGCGCTGAACGCTCAGCTCATGGCCGTAACGCCGTGCCTGCCGGCCCGGACTGTGATCTCCGAGGCGTCTGGAGCGCCGGTCGGCAGCCGAGAGAGGAGCATTTGATGGGCTTCGTGCAGATCATCACGTATCGCACCTCCCACCCCGAAGAGGTACAGGCTCTGTCCGAGAAGTGGATGGCGGCGACGGAGGGGAAGCGGACCGTCCTCCGGGAGCTCCACTGCGAGGACCGGGACCAGGCCGGCCGCTACATGGACATCGTCGAGTTCGAGTCCTACGAGTCGGCCATGCAGAACTCGGAGCTTCCCGAGACCCAGGAGATCGCCGGGCAGTGGGCCGAGCTCTGCGAGGAGCTGGAGTTCACCAACCTCGACGTGGTGGCGACCTACTAGGCCACCAGGCCCCGGGCGCTTTGTCCCGTCCCACAACGGCGAGGGCTACCAGACCACGATGTGGTAGGGCTTCACGATGTATTCCTCGTCCAGGCCCTCCTCGTTGATCATGGCGAAGACGTTGCGGCCCTGAGGGTCGGCCTGGCCCGTCAGCAACTTGACCATCAGGCGGCCACGGTCGTCGGCGTCGAGGGCCTCGGCATAGCCGGGCAGGTCGTAGGGCGTGCCGACGTCGTCGCCGTCGACGAACACGCTCTTGACCACGCCGTCGATGTCGATCACGGCCAGGGTGATCCGGTCCAGCCAGGCCGGGGAGTGGGCGCCGGGGACGGCGGACAGCGGCTCGGCATCGGCCAGCTCATCGGCGGTCTCGAGGTCGAGGACGAAGACCTCGCCACCGCCGATGTAGTCGAAAGCCAGGCGGGTGGAGTCGGGGGAGATGGCGAGATCGTTGATCACGGACTCCTCGAAGTCGACAGAGCGCTCGTCCTGGGTGTCAGACACGGGCGGCGAGGCGTAGAACCGCTCGGTGCCGGTCTCGAGGTTCCGCACCGCGATGGCCTCGAGCAGGCTCCCCGGAGCCGGCCCGTCGGGGTCGTGGGCATAGGCCAGGAAGCGCCCGTCGGGGCTCACCGTCACCCGCCGGCCCCGCGCCACCGGCTCCGCCATCCGGGGGCAGTCCATGGGCGCCCGCATGATCACGTCCTCGCCGTTGAGGTGCCGGACATAGAACATGGCGCCCCGCACGGAGGAGTAGTCAGCGTCGAGGAAGCTGCCCTCCCTGTCCGTCGAGCTTCCCCGAACCACGTCGGAGACCGGGTCGAAAAAGACGATCGATCGGCCGTCGGCGGTGATGCCTGCGGCCCGCCTGGGGTGAAGTTGGCCGGCGGCCGCCGCGTCGGTGACGGAGTCGGCGGCGCCGGCGGTGGCGGGCAGGGCGAGGGAGAGGGCGAGGCCGGCGGCCACGGCGGCGGTCCGGGGGGTGAGCATCAGGCATCCTCCTGTTCAGTGGCGGGCGGCGCGGCCCGCACCACAGGTAGACGGTTACCGATTGGTAACGTGATGCTGGAATGCCCGATTTTTACGGATTATTCGCGCCGCCGAGCACGGCCTGGGTCTGGGTCACCCGGGCCACCAGGCGGCCGTCGTCGTCCCTCAGTTCGGTGTCGACCACGATCGTGGTCCGGCCCCGGTGCAGCGGACGGGCACAGGCGTGAACGGACCCGCCCCGCACCGCCCGCAGGAAGTTGGTGGTCGACGAGATGGTGGCCGTGCCCGTGGCGCCCTCGGGCAGGTTGATGAGGGCGACGGCGCCGCCCAGCGAGTCGGCCAGCGCTATGAGGGCGCCCCCGTGCATCACCCCGCCCGACGTGCACAGCTCGGGTGCCCAGGCCAGGGTGGCCCGGACCTCGTCGGTGCCGTAGGCGCAGATCTCGATGCCGAGAGCCTGGGTGAAGGGCATGGCCTGGTGGACAGCGGCGGTCTGGGCCGCCTGGAGGTCCGGGGGCAGGCTGGTGCCCGGCGAGGACGGGGTGGTGACGGTGTCGGTCATGGGGGGCATCTTCCCGTTGCCGGGCTCACCCAAGCCATTCCCTCAGAGGTAATGGCCGGGCTGATCGCCGCCCCCTAGCGTGCACCGTGTGGAGACGTCGGTGGGCACCCTGCTGCGGGCGTGGCGCCAGCGGCGCCACCTGAGCCAGCTGGAGGTGGCGACGGGGGCCGGCGTGTCCGCCCGCCACCTGAGCTTCATCGAGACGGGCCGGGCTCGGCCCAGCCGGGAGATGGTCCTCTACCTGGCCGAGCATCTCGAGGTCCCCCTGCGGGAACGCAACCGCCTGCTGCTGGCCGCCGGCTTCGCTCCCACCTACCGGGAGACGGACTTGGCCGCCCCCGAGATGCGGGCCGTGCGCGACGCCCTCGACCGGGTCCTGGCCGGCCACGAGCCCTATCCGGCCGTGGTCGTGGACCGGCGCTGGAACCTGGTGACCGCCAACCAGGCGGTCGCGCCGCTGCTCGAGGGGGTCGACCCCGATCTGCTGACTCCGCCCGTCAACGTGCTGCGCCTCAGCCTGGCGCCGTCGGGCATGGCCCCCCGGATCGCCAACCTGGGCGAGTGGGCCGAGCATCTCCTGTCCCGCCTGCGGCGCCAGGTCCTCCTCACCGGCGACGAGGAGCTGGCCGCCCTCGAGGCCGAGCTGCGCCGCTACCCGGGCATCCCGGCCGCCCACCACGGCATCGAGGGGCCGGGCGAGATCGCGGTGCCCCTCCGGCTGCGCACCGCAAACGGGGACGAGCTGCGCTTCCTGTCCACGGTGGCGACCTTCGGCACCGCCGTCGACATCACCGTGGCCGAGCTGTCGATCGAGGCGTTCTTCCCGGCCGACGCCGCCACCGCGGCGGCGCTACGAGGCCCGGGCCCGGGAGACGGGAGCGGCAACGGCCACGACGGGCCGTAGCGGCGGGCGGTCGCCCAGCGAGCCGGCGAAGGCAAGGTCGGAGAAGTTGAAGATGCCGCCGTCCTCGCCCACCATCAGGTAGCCGTTGCCGAAGGCGACCATGCCGGTGACGGGCCGGTTGAGGTGGCCACCGCCCATGGAGCCCCGGAAGGGGGCTTCGAAGGCGAAGACCCCACCGTCGGCGGCCACCAGCCAGTAGCCGGCGCCGTCGGGATCGGGCACCAGGGACTGGACGGGCTGGTTGAGCCGGGCCGAGCCCATGGACCCGAAGAACCGGGCGTCGCCGAAGGCGAAGATGCCGCCGTCCGAGCCCACCATGTAGTAGCCGGCGCCGGTGGGGGTGGGGATGGAATCGAGGATGGGCCCGTTGAGGACGGTGCCGGTCATGTCCCTGTGGAACACCGCGTCGCCGAAGGGCAGCACCCGGCCCCGGGTGGTGAACATCCAGTAGCCGGCACCGGTCGGGGTGGCCGACAGGCTGGTGATCTTCTCCCCCGGCGCCAGCGCCGAGGGGTCGGGGCGGCCCAGGTCCCGAGCGCTCCCCAAAGCGACGACCCCGCCCCGCTCGTCCACCACCCAGTACCCGAGGTTGTCGGGCGCGGACTCGATGTCCACCGCCCGGACGCCGGCGGACAGGCCGGCGTTGCCCGTGGTGGACACGGCGCCGAACGGGTACACGACCCCGTCCTCGCCCAGCATCCAGTAGCCGGTCGGCGCCGGTTCCCCGGGCACGTCGGCGGGCGGGACGGGCGCCCGGCCGGTCCGGCCGTCCGGCGGCCCGCCGGCCGGCGGGACCGGCGGATCGGTGGTCACCGGCGTGGTCGGCGGGGTGGTGACGGGCACGGCCAGGCGCTGCCAGTCGACGTCGCCGTCGAAGGCCGGATGGTTGGTGATGTTGGTGTGGCCCGTCCCGTCGGCCCGCATGACCATGATCTCGCCGTATCCGGTCCGCTCCTTCTGGTTGTCGGGGTCCTCGACGCCGTAGGCGATCATCCTCCCGTCGGGCGACCAGGCCGGGTCGACGTCGCGCTCGGTCTTGGAGTTGGTGAGGTTGACCAGGCCGCTGCCGTCGGCGGCGCTCATGACCCAGATGTCGTAGCTGCCCTCCCGGTGGGCCCGGTAGGCGATCCTGGTGCCGTCGGGGGACCAGGCCGGGTCGTCGTCGGAGAACTTCGGATAGTCGGTGAGGCGGACGGCGTTGGCGCCGTCGGTGTCCATGACGTAGATCTCGGGGTTGCCGTCGCGGTTGGAGCGGATCACGATCCTGGAGCCGTCCGGGGACCACGCCGGCTCGTCGTCCAGGGCCTGGCTGCTGGTGAGGTTGACGGGGTTGGCGCCGTCGGCGTCCATGACCCAGATGTCGGCCCCGTCGGCCCGGTTGGAGCGCCAGGCGATCTTGGTGCCGTCGGCCGACCACACCGGCTCGTCGTCGTAGGTGTCGTAGTTGGTGAGGTTCTTCTGGTCGGTCCCGTCGGCGTTCATGGTGAAGATCTCGTAGTCGCCGTCGACCACCCGGACGAAGACGATCTTCGTGCCGTCGGGCGACCAGGCCGGCTCCCGGTCCTCTTCGGGCCAGTCGGTGAGCTGGACGATGTCGGTCCCGTCCGGGTTCATGGTGAAGATCTCGAAGTTCCCCGTCCGGTCGCTGGTGAACACGAGCCGGCCGTTGACACCCGGGAACGCCGCCTGCACCGGCGGCGACCCCCACAGCGGCAGCGCGGCCGCCAGCACCAGCGCCGCCAACGCCAGCCCCGTCCGGCGGCGCGACGTGACGAAACCCCGAAATCCTGCAGTCGGCACCTACTTGGCCCCTTTCCGGCAGACCGGACGTCGGGTTCTTTCGGCGACGAACTGGAGCGAACCTGCTGCCCATCCCATATCTCCCCTTCGTCCCGGCGCGAGGGAGGGAAGGTGAGGGAGATCCCGAGGAGGACGTGGGGTTGTCCGACGAGGGATGCTCCCCTCGCCTGACCGACCGGGCTCAGATGTGGCACCGTGGGGGACCGTGCGAGTGCTGGTCGTGGAGGACGAGGAGCGCCTCGGCGCCATCCTGCGCCGGGGCCTGACCCAGGAGGGCTTCGCCGTCGACGTCGCCACCGACGGCCGGGAGGGCTACGACCTGGCCCGCAGCGGCGGCTACGACGCCATCGTCCTCGACATCCTCCTGCCCGGCATCAACGGCTACAAGGTGTGCGCCCAGCTGCGGGAGGAGGGCGTCTGGACCCCGATCCTCATGCTGACGGCCAAGTCCGGCGAGTACGACCACGCCGAGGCGCTGGACACCGGAGCCGACGACTTCCTGGCCAAGCCCTTCAGCTTCGTGGTCCTCCTCGCCCACCTCCGGGCGCTCATCCGCCGCGGTGGCGGGGAGCGGCCGGCCGTGCTCAGCGCCGGCGACATCCGCCTCGACCCGGCTTCCCGGCGCTGCTTCCGGGGCGAGGCCGAGGTCGAGCTCTCCCCCCGCCAGTTCTCGCTCCTCGAGTACCTGATGCGCCACAAGGGGGAGGCCTGCCCCAAATCGGAGATCCTCGACCACGTGTGGGACCAGGCCTTCGACGGCGACCCCAACATCGTCGAGGTCTACATCCGGGGGCTGCGGCGCAAGCTGGACATCCCCTTCGGACGCCAGGCCCTCCAGACGGTGCGGGGCTCGGGATACCGGCTCGACCTGGGCGGGGGGTAGCCGTGGGAGTCCGCCGGCTCCTCGCCCCGGTGCGGAACCGGGCCACGGTCGCCGCCTGTCTGGTGGTGGCGTGCTTCTTCGTCGCCGCCGCCGCCCTCTTCCTCGAGCTCCTGCGCCAGTCGCTGGTCGACATCCTCGACGATGCCGTGGCCGAGCTGGCCGAAGACGTGGCCGCCGAGGTGGAGCAGGACATCCTGCCCCCGCTGTTCATCTCCAACGACGACGACAGCTTCATCCTGGTGGTGGACGGCTCCGGCCGCGTCATCTCCCGGAGCGACAACCTGGGTGAGGATCCGCCGGCGAGGATCCTCCGGCCTGTGGGTGAGGACCCGGTGGCCCACACCGTGAAAGCGCTCCCCGTCGGCCCCGGCGGAGACTTCCGGGTGGTGGCCCTGGGGGCCACGGGCAAGAGCGGCCCCGTGACCGTCTACGCCGGCAGCACCTTCGGCGTCGTGGAGAACGAGGTGGTGGTGGCCCGTTCGCTGCTGGCCGCCGGCCTGCCGCTCCTCGTCGCCCTGGTGGGGGTGACCACCTGGGTGGTGGTGGGCCGTTCGCTGCACCCGGTGGAGGCGATCCGGAGCGAGGTGGCCGACATCACCGCCCGGGACCTGCACCGCCGGGTCTCCGAGCCCCCCACCGGCGACGAGGTGGCCCGGCTGGCCGCCACCATGAACGCCATGCTGGACCGCCTGGAGGCGGCCACCGAGCGCCAGCGCCGCTTCGTGGGCGACGCCTCGCACGAGCTCCAGAGTCCGCTGGCCGCCCTGCGGGCCGACCTCGAGGTGGTCCTGGCCGCCGGCGACGGCCAGGCGGGTGAATGGGCCCCCACCGCCCGCCGGCTCCTGGGCGACGTGGCCCGCCAGGAGGCCCTGGTGCAGGACCTCCTCTTCCTGGCCCGGGCGGACGAGGAGACGCTGGCTCGGAGCCCGGCCCTGGTCGACCTCGACGACCTCGTCCTCACCGAGGTGGAGCGGCTGCGGCTGCGGGCGGCGGTGACGGTCGACACCTCGGCGGTGTCGGGGGCGCCGGTGCGGGGCCACTGGGAGGACCTGGCCCGGGTGGTGCGCAACCTCCTCGAGAACGCCGTGCGCTATGCCCGGTCCCGGGTGACGGTCAGCCTGGGCGTGGAGGGCGGGTGGGCGGTGCTCACGGTCGACGATGACGGGCCGGGCATCCCCCCCGACGAGCGGGACCGGGTGTTTGAGCGCTTCGCCCGGCTGGACTCGGCCCGCAGCCGGCAGCTGGGCGGGACCGGGCTCGGCCTGGCCATCGCCCGGGAGGTGGTGGTCGACCATCACGGCACCATCACCGTGGCCGACTGGCAGGGAGGCGCCCGCCTGGTGGTGCGCCTCCCTGCCGAGACCTGAGAGCGCTAGGAGACGGACTCGGTGAAGCCCCGGGGCTGGCGGCCCAGCGCCCGCGCCCCGGCGTCCCGGGCCCGGGCCACGTCGACGACGAGCCGCGGCGGGCCGTCCAGCGTGCTCACCCGGAAGGGACGCTTCTCCCCGACGACCAGCACCCAGTCCAGCTCGCCCTCGAACTCGCAGAACAACACGGCCTCGCGGACCTGCTCGGTGCTCCGGGGCCGGATGCGCGTGCGGCCGGTGTAGGAGCGGCGGCTGGAGTGCGAGTACGGGTCTTCCCTGGTACCTCCCCCGAAGCTCACCACGAGATCGGCCCCGGGCATCCGCTTGGGGGCGACACACTCCGAGGGCAGGTCGCCACCTCGGACTCGCCGGCGTAGGCCACTGAGAAGAAGCCGCTCAAGCGGTCCTCGTACTCGAACACCACCCTGTCGTAACCTTCGCCGGCCCCGAACCGGACCTGCCGCAACAGACCGCTGCCTTGGGGATCGCCGATGCCGTATCCCTGCACCCATACGTTGGCGGTATCGAAGTTCCGATGACGGTCAAGGCTTCGCCTGGGTGCGGCGGCGGCTGGAGGCGAAGTGGTGGCGGGGGCGGCCGTCGAGGCGGTGGACGGGGCCCGCGGTGCGGCCGCCGGCTCGGTGCGCTCGCAGGCAGAGGCGAAGACGGCCAGCACCAGCAGCCCGGTGCTCGATGCTCTCCCCATCACGCCTGCTCGGCGCCTTCGCCGGTGGGGAAACGACCGGCGCCGGCCGTCAGGCTGCGCCACATGGTGCCCTGGCCGGTCTGGGCGACCAGGAACTTGCCGCACACCCGACCCCACCACTGGGCCGGCCGCTCCACCGTCTGCTCCCCGAAGACACCGAACATGGGACCGCCGCCCACACCGTGCCACTCCGACACCCCGCCGCGGGGCGTGGCCGCCGACATGCCCACGAACTCGACCTCCACCCCGCAACCGGCTGCCGTGGTGGTGATCCTCGCCTGGCGCAGCATCGGATCGACCACGAAGCTCTCCCGATCGACGAACACCTCGTGGTGCTCGCCGGCACAGTTGCCGTCGCCGAAGAAGAAGCAGGAGTAGCGGTCGACGACCACCAGGGGCTCGCCCAGCCGGTCCCGCGGCCCGTCGGGCAGGGCCACCCCGTCGTACCCGCACACGCTCACCGTCTCGAACCGGTCCGGGAACTCCTCATCGAACCAGCCGCACACCCCGGTGGTGCCCGCCACGTCCGAATACGACACCGGCGCCTCGTCGGGCGTCGCCCCGGCCGGTCCGGCGGCCGACAGCCACGCCGCCGCCGCCAGTGATGCCGCCACCACCACCACCTGTCTGTTGGTCGTCGAGATCCGCATCCTTCTCCTCCCCAGTGCGTTGAATGCGTTGATCATCGAGGAAGGCGCCGGCCGGGCGGAATGACGGTATGACGGGAATGTGCTGGACAGAGAGGCGAGAATTTGCTGACCTCGGAGATAGGTCCCGGCCGAAAACAGAGGAGGCGGCTTTGGCGCTGGGCGGGTTTGTGGAGGTGGAGGGCCCGCAGGGTCACCGGCTGGTGGAACTCACCGCCGACCGGTCGACCATGGGACGGGCCGACACCAACCACGTGGTGGTGCTGCTCGACCAGTCGGTGTCCCGGCTCCACGCCGTGGTCGAGCGCTACGCCACCGGCTTCTGCCTGCGGGACCTGGGCTCGGCCAACGGCACGTTCCTGAACGGGGAGCGGGTGGTGGGCGAGGTCCGGCTCCGCACCGGCGACGAGATCCGGCTGGGCAACAGCCGGATGACGTTCTACGCCGTGGGCGACGACGACCTGGAGACCACGGCGGTGACCGAGGGCCCGCCCGCCGTCACCCGCCGGGAGCACCAGCTGCTGGTGGCCCTGTGCCGTCCGGTGGTCGCCGGTGGCCCCTTCAACCAGCCGGCCAGCATCCGCCAGCTGGCGGCCGAGCTGTTCGTCACCGAGGCGGCCGTCAAGTTCCACCTGGCCAACCTCTACGACAAGTTCGGCCTCACCGAGCGGTCCGACGGCCTGCCCCGCCGGGTGACCCTGGCCAACGAGGCCGTCCGCCGGCGGGCCGTCACCATCGCCGACCTGCGCGCCGCCAAGTGAGCGCCGGCGGCCGCCGGGCTCGAGTGCCCTAGGAGCAGACGGCGCAGGGCGTGGGGAAGGCGCCGGCCGGCGCCAACGGCAGGTTGACGAAGGACGCCGCCACCGGGGAGCGCTGCACCTGGTAGACGCCGCCCACCAGGTTGACCAGCTGGCGGGGCGTGGGCAGCAGGTGGGGGAGGTCTGAGGTGGTCAGCGTCAGGCGCAGACTGTGGCCGGCGGGGATGGTGGTGAAGACCGGCGGCACCTCGATGTCGTAGCGGGTCACTTCGCCGGGAACGACGGGCTGTGCCGACTCGTGGGTGTAGGGATGCCAGGGCATGAGCGGCTTGCCGTCCGGCCCCGTCCACGTCCGGGCCGGGTCGAGGGCCCGGAAGGAGCCGAGCAGGGCGCCCGAGGTGAGCGGGTGGGAGGCGCCGGTGGGGTCGACGTCCTCCACCGTGGCCACCCACATGGTGTCGGGCCGGGTGGAGGTGGCGAACACGGTGACGTCGACCGGCCCGGCCAGCGCCGTCGCCTCGGAGAGCGGGGCGCTGGTGTAGGAGAGGGCGCCAGGCCCGGCCTGGATGGAACGGTCGTCGGCCACGCAGTGGTCGAGCGGGCCCAAGTAGGCGGCTCCGGCCGAGAGAGCGCCGTTGCCCCACACGTCGGTGGCCCGGTTGCAAGGACTGCCCACGCCGGTGAAGACGATGCGGTCAGCGCCGGCGGCGCCGGTGGGGGGCGTGGGCGCCAGCGAACCGCCCTCGCCGAAGTAAAGCGGCGTGGGTGTGGCCCCGGCCAGGGGGTAATGGGCGGTGTCGACGAAGCGATCGGCGCCGGCCCGGTGCAGGTGGAGCGGGGTGGTGGTCTCCGCCATCCCCGTGGCCTCGTCCTTCAGCCAGGTGTCGAACCACTCGAGCGCCAGCCGGTCGAGCAGCGGCTTGTCGACGGTGGTGTGGTACCAGGGGCCCATGACCAGCTGGTACCGACCGGTGACCGGCTGGTCGGGCTCCATGGCCGCCCCGACGGGCCGGCCGGCCCAGGCGTTCTGGAGGCCGGCGAAGTTCCGCAGTCCCCCGGCCTGGAAGAAGTCGTGCCAGCCCCCCACCAGGAAGGCGGGCACGGCGTTGGCCACCACCCGCTCGAGCAGGGACGCCGGGTTGCGGGCCGCCCACCAGTCGCCGTCGTAGGACCGCTCCCCGCCGGCCAGGATCTCGGCCAGCATGGCGGCCTGGAACGTCGGGAGATGCTGGACCTGGGTGGTCGGGATCTGAGCCGGGTCGGCGCGGTGCTCGACGATGGGGTTGACCAGGTTGGCCCCTCCGGTGAAGGCCAGAAAGCCGGGGCCGAACTGGACGTTGGGGATCCCGCCGTCGAAGCTCGCCTCCCGGTAGAGGTCGTTGCCGGCGACCACGGGGAGGATGGCCTTGAGGGGTGAGTCGGGGCCGATGGCGGCGGCGGTGTGGAACTGGTTGATCCCGAGATAGGAGAGGCCGAGAAGGCCGACCTTGCCGTTGGAGCCCGGGAGGGCGGCGGACCAGTGCACCAGGGCCACCCCGTCGCTGGCCTGCACCGGATCGAAGAGGGCGAAGGTCCCGCCCGACCCGCCCGTGCCCCGCACGTCGGCCACCACGTGGATGTAGCCCCGCTCGACCAGATACCGGTTGACGCCGCCATGGGACTCACTGAAGAAGCTGCCGCCGGACTTGCCGTAGGGCGTCTGGGTGAGGATCACCGGGAACGGCCCGGCCGCGGCGGTTCCATCGAGGTTGGTAGGGAAGTGGACGTCGGCCCGCAGCACGGTGCCGTCGGCCATCTCGACGGGCTCGTTCAGGGTGGCACCGACGCCGTAGCGGGCCGGACCGGGGGTCCAGCTGCCGGCAGGGGCGGCGACGGGCAGGCCGACGGCGGCGGCCACGGCCACCACGACCATCACGACGGAGCGGCGAAGCAGGCGGGTCCGATCGGACGAGGACATCGCACCTCCCCAGGGACGCTCACCATTGTGCGTTGAAAAACAACTTCGTATCTCATGTACGCTAATGTTTCTGAATAGTGGGCGCAACCCCGGATCGTCCGGCATCACTCGAACGGCTGCCCAGCGGCCGCCATGGGCTCACCCGCGAGACGGTGGTGGCCTCCCAGCGGGGCCGGCTGATCGAGGCCATGGCCCAGGTGGTCGCCGAGAAGGGGTACGGGCCGGCCACGGTGGCCGACGTGGTGGAACGGGCCGGCGTGTCCCGGCGCACCTTCTACGAGCAGTTCGCCGACAAGGAGGCCTGCTTCCTGGCCGCCTACGGCACCGGCGCGGAAGTGCTGCTGACCCGCATCCGGGAGGCCGTCGAACACCTGCCGGAGGACGACTGGCGGGCCCGGGCCCGGGCCGGAGTGGAGACCTGCATGGCCGTCCTGGCCGAGGAGCCGGAGTTCGCCTGGGCGACTCAAATCGAGATCCTGGGAGCCGGCCCCGCGGCGCTGGAACGGCGGGCGGTCATCCTCGGCGTGTTCGCCGAACTGTGGCGCGGCCTCCACGCCCGGGCCCGCCAGGAGGAGCCCGACCGGATTCCCGAGCTCCCCCCCGAGGTGTTCACCACCTTGACCGGTGGCATCGAGGAGATGGTCCGGGAGCGCCTGCGGACCCAAGGGGCGCAGAGCCTGCCCGAGCTGTCCGAATCGGTCCTGCGGACGGTGCTGGCCATCCTCGGCGACCGCCCCCGTTCTTAGCCGGGGCTTTGCCAAGGCAAGAGGCCAGGACAACCGGTCGGGCCGCACCATGCGTCGTACCGGCCCGCCGGGGCCCCTCAGGAGGAACGACGCAATGTCCCGTCTCAAGACCCTGCTCCGCTACCCGCCGGTCGTCGTCACGGCCGGCGCCCTCTCGCGCCAGGAGCTCGGATGGCTGCCGCCGCTGCACTGGGCGAGGACGGGCGTCCTGGCGGACCGCCGCGCCCCCTAACTTTGCTGCCCTGATCGACTGGCTCTTCCGGAACCGCCAGACGGGGCGGATCACCATCGTCCAGTTCCCCAACGTCCCGCTGGGGCTGTTCCTGGCCGCCTCGGTGCTCCGCCGGCTCCTCGATCCGACCGGGTCGCTCGACACCGCCCTGCGGGTGATCGCCACCGGCGGCCTGCTCTGGTGGGCCGCCGACGAGCTCATCCGGGGGGTCAACCCCTGGCGCCGCCTGCTGGGCGGCGGGGTCCTCGCCGGGCAGCTCGTCCAGCTCCTGTCCCGCTAACTCGGATTCTCGAATCCCCGAGGTTTGGTGGCTGGGGTTGAGGCGGCCGTTGCGCGCTTGTCTGAGATGCTTTTGTTTGCTGGGGTAGAGGGCGATGGAGCATGGCTCAATAGGGCTCTTTCGCTAACCCCAGGGGGGTCGGCGGTGAAGTGGTGCCGTTGAGCGACCCTCGGAGTGTGGCGATGGCTGGGGCTGCGGGCATTCGGATCTCTTTATAATTACATAGTTGTCGTTCATCGTCCGGCTGGTCGTGTGGGATGGGTCCACCAACACTCGCTGATATCACTCTATGATTATTCTCGATGGCGTCAGCGATACGACCCTATCGTGACGGCGGGGAGTTCTTCGTGTCTCCCGGCGGTTCCGCTCAACGCCGCTATGAGGCGCTCCGGGCGTACTTCGTGGAAGGCGTCACCGCCGCCGAGGCCGCGGCGCGCTTCGGGTACACCGAATCCACGGTCGCGGCCATGGCGCGGGACTTCCGCGCCGGGGACCGTGATTTCTTCGTGGACCGGCGTCCCGGCCCGCGGGTCGCTCCCGCCAAGGTGGCCGCCCGGGAGACGGTGCTGCGGCTGCGGGCCCAGGGCTACTCCATCGATGAGATCACCACCGCGCTGGCGGATGGCCCCACACCGTTGAACCGGACCGGGGTGTGGGAGATCTGCCGCGACCAGGGCCTCGACCGGCTCCCCACCCGAGCCCCGTCCGAGCGGCGGCGTCCTGCGCTGCGGGAGCGTCAGCCCCGGGTGCGGATCGTCCATTGGCCCGAGAAGCCGGTGATGGAGGACACGTCCTATGCGGGACTCCTGCTGCTGGTCCCCGCCCTGGTCGAACTCGACCTCCCCGGGGCGGTGACCGCGGCTCGCATGCCCGGCACCAGCGAAGTTCCCGCCCTCGCCTCAGTGCTGTCTCTCCTCGCCCTCAAAGCCATCGCCGGCCGACGCGTCTCCCATATTGATGACGTCGCCACCGACGCGGGCCTGGCCACCTTCGCCGGCCTGGAGTCGTTACCGAAAGCCACCGCGTTGGGCACCTACTCCTACCGGCTCTCCCGCGCCCACGGCCTGGCGTTCCTCGCCGCGCTGGCCGACGCCGCCCGGCGCACCGGCCAGATCCAAGGCCAGAGCTTCGATCTGGACTTCCACGCCATCATGCACTACGGCGACGACGTGGCCCTGGAGACCCATTACGTGCCAAGGCGTTCGCAGCGCACCGAGTCGGTGCTCACCTTCTTCGCCCAAGACGGCGAGACCCGCAACCTCGTCTACGCCAACGCCACCTGCACCAAGAACAGCCAGGCGGGCGAGGCGCTGGCCTTCGCCCGCCACTGGCGCCAGATCAGCGGCGCCTACCCCGAGCTGCTGGTGTTCGACTCCAAAGTCACCACCGGCGCTGGCCTCGCCGCCCTTGACGCCGAAGGCATCACCTTCCTCACCCTCAGAGCCCGCAACGCCAAGCTGACCAAGACGCTTGAAGCCCTCCCCGACAGCGCATGGACCACCATCAGCCTGGATCGCCGTGGCGGCCACAACAGGCCCCAGATCCACGAAGAGATGGTCACCGTGCGGGGATGCCCGAAACCGCTCCGCCAAGTCGCCGTGCGCGGCCTCGGACACGACCACCCCACCCTCGTTCTCACCAACGACACCGCCGCCAAGCCCGCCCGACTCGTGGACCGCTACGCCCACCGCATGACCATCGAGCAGCGCCTCGAGGAAGGCATCCGCTCCTTCCACCTCGACGCCCTGTCCTCCGCCGTCGCCCTGAACGTCGATCTCGACACCACCCTCACCATCGCCGCCCAACTCGCCTACGACTGGCTCCGCCGCCGACTCCCCGGCTACCAGACCGCCACACCCGACACCATCTGGCGACGCTTCATCAACACCAAAGGCAGCGTGACCCTCGGACCCGACGAAGTCGTCGTCCGCCTCGGTGAACGCACCTACAGCCCCGTCCTGCGCGCCGCCGACCTCCCCACCATCAACGTCCCCTGGTGGGAAGGACGCCGCCTCCGCTACGAACTCCCGCCCGGCAAACGCAAATAGGGCTCAATTCGCTGTTCGAGAATCCGAGCTAACGGGCGCGCAACAGGATGGCGCGCTCCAACTCGAGGCCGGAGGCGTCCACGGCCCGGATGGTCATGGCCGTCCTCCGGCTCCCGTCGGGCGGCGTCACGTCGATCAGCACCAGCGAATGGCCGTTGTACCGGTACGCCGACCACGGCGCCGGCTCGGAGAGGCGCACCCCGCCTTCGGTGTCACGGTGGACACCGGCTGCCTCCACATGGGAAAGCCGGTCTGGCCGCCGCCGCCCCCGGCGCACAGGTAGCTGACGCCCCCCTGGCTGGCCGACTGGCCCCTGCTCCTGGTCGGCCTGAGCCCCCGGCTGCCGTTCCTGGCCGTGGCCGCCCACCACGTCGGCCTAGTGCCCTTCCTGGTGGTGGGCACCGTGCGCCTGTGCGCCGGCGACCCCTTCCACTTCCTGCTCGGGCGCCGGCTGGGCCTGGCCGCCGGGCGTCGCCGGCTCGGCCGCCTCGTCCGCCTCGTCGGCCGTCCGAATTCGCGACGGGCCGCCGCCGCCGCCATGCTGGTGCGCCCCATCGGCCGTCACCTGGCGCTGGCCGGAGCCGCCGGCGTGCCCAGCGGCGTGGTGGCGGCGCTCGATGTGGTGAGCACGATCGCCTACCTGGCCCTGGTGCGGGCCGGCGGGCTCGCCCTGGGCTGACCGCGGCTAAGCGACCGTGAAGGTGGGCGTGTACATGCCTTTCACCACGTGGGCCACGAAGTCGCCCGAGAGCGAGTCAGGGACGCCGCACAGGAAGGCGTAGGTCGAACCTGCCTTCAGCTCGAAGGCGCTCGTGCCCTCCTCGCCCGATTTGACGGCCACACCGGAGAGGAAGCTCATGGGCGGCGGCCCCGCCGGCGCCTTGAACCAGGCCACGACGTCGTCGATCTTCTTGTCCGGCTGGAGCTCGACCAGGTTGACCTCGTGGAGCTGCTTGCCCTGGTTGCGGATCGCCACCACGGCCGTGCCGGCCTTGGCCGGCGGGGCCCCGGCCAGGGCGAAATCGGTGGCCGACAGGGAGGCCACCGGATCGGGGACCGCCGCCGCGATCCCCTCGGTCACGGTGAGGGGCCGGATCATCCCCTTGGCGGCGTGGGGGATGCCGTCCGGCGCCGGGAGCCCGCAGAACAGGGCGTAGGTGCCCGCCGGCAGGTTGAACGTGGCGTTGCCCCCACCGCCGGGGTTGACGGTGGCCGCCCCGGCGAACTCCTCGAAGGGCGGGGGCCCCGAAGGGGGCGTGTCCGGTGGCGGCGCGGTGAGGACGGCCTTGGCGTCGTCGAATGTCTTGCCCTCGGCCAGCTTGGCCAGGCCGGCGAAGTGGGCTTCCTGGCCGGCGTTGGTGAATCTGATCTCGATGAGGCCGCCCTCGAGGGTGTCCGACGGGATCTCGAAGGCGTAGTCCATGGCCGTGATGGCCACGGACCGGGCGACCGGCTCGGTGGTGGAGGCCGTGGTCGTCTCCGTGGCCGGCGCCGAGGACGGCTCGTCGTCGCCGCACGCCCCCAGCACCCCGGTCATGACGGCCACCACAGCAAGAGCCGCGAACGTCCGCCGCATGGCTCCCCCTCTCTCCCCTCGAGCCCGATGCGTGACGCCGGCCATTGTGACCGGTTTCTCCGGGCGGCGGTAGGACACCCGCCGCCAGAACTTCAGCCTCCCGTCAAGTGAGGCTCACCTCGAGGTCGGCGGGGGCCAGCAAGGCGGTGATGGCCTCGGCGGGCAGCGGCCGGGCGAAGTGGTAGCCCTGGGCCAGGTCGCAGCCCAGCGCCCGCAGCTCGACGAGATGCTCGCGGTCCTCGATGCCCTCGGCCACCACGCGGAGACCGAGGGCGTGGGCCATGTCGATGACACCCCGGACGATGGCTCGGTCGGCGGCATCCCGGCCCAGCCCCCGGACGAAGGACCGGTCGATCTTGAGGATGTCGAAGGGGAAGCGCTTGAGGTAGGAGAGGGAGGCGTGCCCGGTCCCGAAGTCATCCAGGGCCAGGTGCAGGCCCAGCGCCTTCAGGTCGCGCAGCGGCTGCAGGTAGAGGTGGGGGTCCTCCATGAGCACCGTCTCGGTCAGCTCCAGGCAGACGCAGGTCGGGTCGATCCCCGTCTCCTCGATGATCCGCCGGAAGGCGTCCACCAGTCCGGGGTCGCGCAGCTGGCGGGTGGAGAGGTTCACGGCCATCAGCAACGGCGGGCTCTGGGGGGCGGATTGCCGCCACCGGGCCCACTGGCCCGCCGCTTCGGCGAACGCCCAGGCACCGATGGGGACGATCAGGCCCAGCTCCTCGGCCATGGGCACGAACAGGGCCGGGGGCAGGACGCCCTGGTCCGGGTGGGCCCAGCGCAGCAGCGCCTCCACCCCCACCATGCGCCCGGTGGGCAGGTCGATCACCGGCTGGTAGAGGAGGCGGAGCTCGTCCCGCTCGACGGCCCGGTGCAGGGCGCTCTGGACCTCGAGGCGCACGCCGGCCTCGGTGCGCATCCCCTCGTCGAAGAACTCGATGCGGGAGCGGCCCTGCTCCTTGGCCCGGTACATGGCGGAGTCGGCGTCCCGCAGCAGCTCCTCGGCCCGGCTGCCCGCCCCGGCCATGGAGATGCCCACGCTCGCCGAGAGGAACACCTCGCCGCCGTCGACGGCGAAGGGCGCTTCGAGCGCCATGGCGATCCGCTCGGCCAGGGCGGTGGCGTCGGCCACCCCCTCGAGGTCCTCGCAGACGACCACGAACTCGTCGCCGCCGAAGCGGGCCACCGTGTCGCTGGGACGGACGACCAGGCGCAGACGCTCGGCCACGGTGACCAGGACCTGGTCGCCGATGGCGTGGCCCCGGCTGTCGTTGAGCAGCTTGAAGCGGTCCAGGTCGAGGAAGAGCAGGGCCGCTTGCCGGTCGGCCCGCAGCTGGCGGGCGAGGGCCTGCTCGAGCCGGTCGACCAGGAGCTTGCGGTTGGGCAGGCCGGTCAGGGCATCGTGGACGGCGGCCTCCCGGAGCTCCTCGGTGCGCTCCTCGACCAGACCCCAGGCGTACCGTCGCCGGCGGGCCAGGACCTCCACCAGGCCCGATACCAGGACGGCGGTCAGCAGCCCGCCGCCCCGGAACAGCCAGGGCGTGCTCTGGGCCACGGATCCCAGCAAGGGCTGGCGGGCGGACACCACCAGGGACCACGTCTCGGTCCCGGCCCGGACGGGGTGGGTGACCTCCCGGGCGCCCGAGGCCGTCTCTCCGCTGGTCAGGATGAGCTGGGCGGGATCGGGTTCGGGCGTGGCGTAGAGGGAGCCGTTGAGCTCGCTGAAGGCGCTGGCCGAGGTCACCTTCCGGGGCCGGGCCGGGTCGCTCAGGGTGCGCTCGGCGTAGACCAGAAGGGTGGAGCCGGGCACGGCCAGGGCGAAGCCCATGCGGCGCTCGGCGCCTACCCGGAAGACGGCGGTGGGGACGAGGTCGTCGACCGTGGCCGCCTTGCGCAGGGCCACGCCGGGCTCACCGGTCAGGGTGGTGGCGGGCATGCCGGGCACGGGTTCGAGGTTGCCTCCGTGCCCCTCGACCAGGGCGATGGCGCGGTAGCCCTGCAGGCCCCCCGCCACCTTGTCGAACACGGCGGGGTCGGGTCCCGCCACCCGGACGGTGGTGGCCAGCGTCCCCAGCGACGTGCGGACCTGGCCCACGGCGCTGGTGAGCAGGACCGAGGCTTCGGCGGCCCGCTGCTGGAGCATCTCCCGCTCCTGGTCGGCGAGCATCCGCCGGGTGACGTGGGCGGCAGTGAAGCTGGCTGCCATGAGCACCGAGAAGACCAGCACGGTGAGGCCCCGCAGCGGGCGGGACGGGCCTCGGACGAGGCGCGACGCGTCGCTGCTCACGGACGGCTGGGAGGTCACACAACAAGTAACGACGACACCACCTAGGTGGCCAATAGCCCGTTCGAACCATTCGCGGGCCTGACCCCAGCGGATTGCGCATTCTGAAATTTGTGTCCGTTTTGTCCGCTTTGTGGGGGGGCGCGGCCTTTATGGGCTTTTATCCGACATAGAATGTGGCCGTGCTCGTCCGGAAGATTCGTACCCTTCTGGACCTTTCCGGGCGGGCGGCGGTTCCCATCGAAGCCTGCTCGTAGTCAGTCGCCCTCTTCTTCGCACACTCTCGGCACTTCCAGACGCCACGCAGCTGGGGACCGGCACACCGAGAGCACCGCGAGAACAAAGGAGCAGGGATGCGACTCCGAGTTGCGGCCATGGCCGCCACCCTCTCGCTCACCGTGGCGCTGGTCGGCTCACCCGCCGGCGCCTCCAACGACCCGGACTTCGGAAAGCAGTGGGCTCTGGATCGGATCGGCGCCTCCACCGCCTGGGCCTCGGCCAGCGGCGCCGGGGTCCGTATCGGCATCGTCGACACCGGCGTCGACCTGAACCACGAGGACCTGGCCGGCAAGGTCGCCGCCCACACCAGTTGCGTCGGGTCGGGTGGCGACCAGGCTCGCTGCACCGGTTCGGCCCAGGACGACCAGGGCCATGGCACCCACGTGTCCGGCATCACCGCCGCCCGGCGGGACAACAACGCCGGCATCGCCGGCGTGGCGCCCGACGCCGAGCTGGTGGTGGCCAAGGCCCTCAACGCCGCCGGCGCCGGGAGCGAAGAGGACATCGTGGCCGGCATCAAGTGGGTGGTGGACAACGGAGCCAAGGTCGTCAACCTCAGCCTGGGCGACCCCAACTTCATCTTCACCAGCCTGCTCGGCACCTCCATGAAGGAAGGCATCGACTACGCCTGGGCCCACGGCGCCGTGGCCGTGCTGGCCGCCGGGAACACCAACCTGCTCGGGCTGGGCAGCTCCAACTACGGCGACCTCAACGCCCTGGTGGTCGGCGCCACCGGTCCCCACGACGAGGTGGCGTCGTACTCGAGCCCGTTGGGCAACGCCAAGTGGGCCATCGTGGCTCCGGGCGGCGCCGGCGGGGGCACGCCGGACAGCGACGTCTACTCGACGTTCTGGGAGTCCGGCAAGTCCAACCAGTACAAGGCGCTGGCCGGCACGTCGATGGCGGCTCCCCACGTCACCGGGGCCGTGGCCGACCTCATCTCCAAGGGCTACACGCCCCAGACCGCCGTCACCCGCCTCCTGGAGACGGCCAACCACTCCGTCTCCTGCGGCGGGGGCAGCGAGTACTGCCAGGGCCGGCTCGACCTGGCCAAGGCCGTCAGCTAGACGACGTCGAGATGAACTCTTGAGCGCCGGCCCGGGACCCGCCGGGCCGGCGCTCACGTCTTGCCCTAGGCTGCGCCTCCCTTCGCTTACCGGGCGACGACAGACGGGAGGCCGCCATGGGTGCCAGCAGTCCCTCCGAGCTGCTTTCGGATCTGACCAGCAACGTCAGCAGCGGGAACCTGGAAGGGGTGGTCGCCTGTTACGAGCCGGACGCCGTCTTCGTCCTGCCCAAGGACCAGGGTGGTGAGGCCCGGGGACAGGAGGCCATCGGCCAGGCCATCAGCCAGTTCCTGGCCCTCAACCCGACGCTGACGACCAACGCCACCCAGATCGTCGAGACGGGGGGCATCGCCCTGATGCTGGGCGAGTGGACCCTGGAGGGCACCGGACCCGACGGCCCCATCTCCATGGGCGGCAAGTTCCGCGACGTCGTCCGCCGGCAGCCCGACGGCACCTGGCTCTACCTGGTCGACAACCCCTTCCAGCCCGACTGACGGGCTCCGCCCTCGGTCACCCAGAGCCCGAAGGCGGCCGCGCCCAGGGCGGCACCGAACACGCACACGCCGGTCCACCCGACGCCGCCGTAGAGGGCGGCGGAGGCAGCTGAACCCGCCGCGCCGCCCAGGAAGAACGACGTCATGTAGGCGGAGTTGAGGCGGCTGCCGGCCTCGGCCCGCAGGCCGTAGATGGTGCTCTGGTTGAGGACGTGGAGGGCGGTCACCCCGAGATCGAGGACGAGGATGCCGGCGAGCAGGGCGGGAAGTGACTCCCGGCCCACGCCCAGGACTGCGTAGGCGGCGGCAATGGTAAGGGCGGAGGCGCCGCTGGCCAGCCGGACCCGGCCGGAGTCGGCCAGGCGGCCGAACAGCACAGCGCAGGAGGCACCGGCCGCCCCCACCAGGCCGAAGAGCCCGATGGTGGCGGCGCCATAGCGGTAGGGCGGCGCCGCCAGGAGGAAGGGGAGGCTGGTCCATAGGCCGGTGAAGGAGGCGAAGGCCAGGGCGCCGTAGAGGCAGCGGCGGACGAGGAGCGGCTCCGTCCGCACCAGATGGCCGACGGAGCGGAGGAGCTCGCCGTAGGCGATGGCCGGCCGGCGCCCCTCCGGAGGCAGCTCCCGGCGCACCATCAGCGCCGCCAGGCCGGTCAGGGTGGCGCCGAAGAGGTAGACCGCCCGCCACCCGGCCACCTGGGCGACGAGGCCGGCGGCCGTCCGGCCGAGCAGGATGCCGAGGAGGAGCCCCGTCATGACCGTGCCCACCACCCGGCCCCGGTTCTCCGGGCCGGCCAGCTCGGCGGCCAGGGGCACGGCGATCTGGGCCATCACCGATCCCAACCCGATGACGCCGGCCAGGCCGAGGAACACCGGGATGCCCGGCGCGCCGGCCACCCCGGCCAGCGCCAGGGCGGTGACCGCCAGCGCGCCGGATACCAGCCGGCGGCGGTCGACGAGGTCGCCCAGGGGCACGATGAACGCCAGCCCGGCGGCGTAGCCCAACTGGGAGACGGTGATGACGAGCCCGGCGGTCCCGCTGCCCACCTCGAACTCCCGGGCGATGGTGGGGAGCAGCGGCTGGGCGTAGTACAGGTTGGCCACGGCCACCCCCGCCGTCAGGGCGAGGACCAGCACCAGCCGCCGGCCGAGGACCTCGCCTTCCGCGGCCGCCTCGGCGGCCGCCGCCTCAGGCCGGGGGAGCACCGCCGGCCGGCTCCCCCGCCCCGGCGGCCAGGACCCGCTCCCGGGTCGGGACCCGATAGGAGACGTACCAGGCGCCGATGGCGGCCAGGCCGAGGATGGCCAGGGACACGGCCGGGTGGCCGGCGGCCAGGGCGCTGGCGCCGGCGAAGACGGCCATCATGCCGATGGCCCACACCTTGGCCCGCCGGGGCATGCCCAGGCCGGCCCGGTGGTCGCGCACCATCGGCCCGATCTTGGGCAGGTCGAGCACCCAGCGCTCGAACCGGGGGCTGGAACGGCCGAAGCACCAGGCGGCGATGATGAAGAACACGGTGGTGGGCAGGCCGGGGACGACGATCCCGATGCTGCCGATGGCCACGGCCACCCACCCGGCGGCGAACCACAACCAGCGCACGTCAGCCCGCCAGGTCGGCGATGTCGATGACCGCCTGGACGACGAGGAGGACGAGGATGCTGCCCCCGATGGCCGTGTACCGCCAGCGCCAGCGGTGGTCGGCGGCGAAGAAGCGGCGGATGGAGGCGACGATGGCCACCATGGAGACCGTCCCCACCGCCAGGCCGAGGACGGGACCCACCCGGCCGGAGAACCCGACGATGGGGCCGAGGATGGGCAGCACGATGTAGGTCAGCAGGCACCGGGCGGCGGAGATCCACACCGAGCGGCTGAAGGCCTGCTGGGCGGCGGTGCGGGAGCCGCGGGGGGCGTCCTCGGGCAGGCGCAGGACCCGGCGCATGGCGCAGTCGGCCTCGGAACGGACGGGGCCCGGCGCCTGGTCGCGGGACACGGCGGAATGCACGCCTCCACGCTACCGGGCAGGGAGGCCTGCGTCCGTACGGGTGGCGCACCCGCCCCGGCGATACGGTGCCGGCGGTGAGGGTGACCTTCGCTGCGCCTCTCGATCCGGCGGCCTACCGCTTCGTGCACCACCTCCGGGTCCGGTTCGCCGAGACCGACGCCATGGCCGTGGCCCACCACTCCTCCTACATGCTGTACTTCGAAGCCGCCCGGGTCGAGTACCTGCGGGCCATCGGCCACGGCTACGACCAGGTGCGGGCGGAAGGCGCCGACTTCCCCGTCATCGAGGTCCACGTCCGCTACCTGCGCCCCCTGCGCTTCGACGAGCCCGTCGAGGTGCACACCGTGGTCGCCTCGTGCGGGCCGGCCACCTTCCAGATGGGCTACCTGGTCACCGTCGACGATCAGGCCCGGGCCACCGCCGTCACCGTCCACGCCGTCGTCGACGGCGAGGGGCGACCGGTGCGCACGCCGGCGTGGGTGCGGGAGCTCGTCTAGGGCTCCGAGCGGAACCGGGGGTTGCGGTCGGCGACGGGCATGGCCTGCAGGCCGCTGGGAGTGTTCTCCTTGACCTGCCCGTACAGGAGACCCAGCTGGCCCATGGCGTCGGGGCCGATGACCGTCGACAGGGCGGGGAGCTGCTCGTTCTCCTCCACCGGCACGTGTCGGCGCAGCAGGCCGGCCAGAGTCTCCAGCGCCGACTCGAAGCCCGGGTCGCCCGGATACCCGTCCTCCAGGGCGGCGAGCGCCTCCCGCATCTCCTGGAACAGGCTCTGAGCCTGGTTGGCCATCTCCGCCCCGCCGGGGACGACGTCCCGCAGGGCCGGCAGGAGCACCTGGGTCACCGAGGAGATGTGGGCCGCCATCTCGTCGACCAGGCGGTGGGCCAGCGGGAACCGGTCGTCGCGGTCGGTGCCCAGGGCGGCGACGAGCCCGTCGACGAGGCGGTGCTCATGGGTGATCAGCTCGGCCAGGCCAGGAACATTCGTGCCGGAAACATCAAGAGAAGCCAAAGGAACCCCGCTCCTTCTGCCATGTGCTGGAAGGGAATGTGGCGTATGGGGGCAATCGTACGGTGCCGGGCTGAAGTCGCCCGACGGGGCCGGTCGATGCGCACCGCATATGACCCGATCGCCGCGTCTCGCCCTGGCCAGCCTGGCCACCGTGCTGGTGGCCGCCAATCTGCTGCCCGCGCACGGGGCGGAGATGTCGCCGGTCGTCATCCGGAGGATCACCCTTCCGGTACAGGGAACCTTCAGCTACTCGGACGACTTCGGCGATCCCCGCTCCGGGGGCCGGACCCACGAGGGCAACGACCTGATGGTCCCCAAGCTCCGTCCTCTGCTGGCCGCGGCCGACGCCCGGGTGCGGCGCATGACGATCGACAATGGCGCCAACGAAGGCAACATGCTGGCCCTGCGCGACGCCGAGGGCTGGGAGTACTGGTACATCCACATCAACAACGACACCCCGGGCACCGATGACGGCGCCAACCCTCTCGAGCACGCCTTCGCCCCCGGGATCGAGGTTGGCGCCCGGGTGACGGCCGGCCAGGTGGTGGCCTTCGCCGGCGACAGTGGCAACGCCGAGGGGACCAGCTCCCACCTCCACTTCGAGATCCACCAGCCGGACGGCACTCCGGTCAACCCCTATCCCAGCCTGCGCATCGCCCAGGGCTTCCGCTACGGCGACTACTGCGCTTTCGACACCAACCCGCCCCGCCGGCCCGACCCAGACTCGGCCGCCGGCTACTGGTTGCTGGGCGCCGACGGCGGCGTGTTCTCCTTCGGGGATGCGCCCTTCCACGGGTCGACCGGCGATCGGGTCCTCAACCGGCCGGCGGTGGCCATGGCCGCCCGGCCCGATGGTTCCGGCTACTGGTTCGCGGCCTCCGACGGCGGCATCTTCGCCTTCGGCGACGCCCGCTTCTTCGGTTCCATGGGCGGCGTCGCCCTCAACCAGCCCATCGTCGGCATGGCGGCCACCCCCAGCGGAGCGGGCTACTGGCTCGTCGCCCGCGACGGCGGCATCTTCGCCTTCGGTGACGCCCGCTTCTTCGGCTCCACCGGCGGCCGCACCCTCAACCAGCCCATCGCCGGCATGGCAACCACCAGTGCGGGCGACGGGTACTGGCTGCTGGCGGGCGACGGCGGGATCTTCACCTTCGGCCACGCCGGCTTCTTCGGCTCCCTGCCCGGCAGCGGCCTGTGCGCCACCTCGTCGCCGGCGGCGCGCCTGGTGGCCAGCGCCAGCGGCCAGGGGTACTGGGTGGCCACCGCCGACGGCGCCGTGACCCCCTTCGGCGACGCCGCTGACCTGGGCTCCCGGGTGAGGCTCGGGTTGCCGGCCGGCCCCGCCGTCCTCGACCTGGTGATGATCCCGCCGACCACGACCACCACGACGACCACGATCCGCCCGACCACGACCACGACCAGGCCCCAGCCCACCACCACCACCACCACCCGCCGCCGCCGCTGACGCCCGCCCTGCCCTACACCGACCCAACCCCGTCGCGCGTTAGCCGAACCCGGCTCAGGGCCGGGTTTCGTTAACGCGGGATTGGAGGGGGACCGTACGCTGCTCGGCTGTGATCCTGGTGGACCTGGAGAAGGTCTCGGCCCGGCGGCCGGACCGGCCCCTGTTCGAGGATCTGTCGCTCACCGTGCAGACCGGCGACCGGCTCGGCGTGGTGGGCCGCAACGGCTCGGGGAAGTCGACGCTGCTGCGGGTGCTGGCCGGCGAGGCGCCGCCTGAGACGGGGACGGTGCGCCGGGGGCGGGGGGTCAGGATCGGCTTCCTCCCCCAGGACCCCGTGTTGCCCCCCGGCACCGTGGGCGAGGTGGTCGGGCCCGGTTGGGAGGCGGCCGCCATCCTGGAACGCCTGGGGATGGGCGGCCTGGGCGGCGCCACCGTGGACACCCTCTCGGGCGGGCAGGCCAAGCGCACCGCCCTGGCCCGCCTCCTGGTCCAGGAGGTCGACTTCCTCGTCCTGGACGAGCCCACCAACCACCTCGACGTCGACGCCATCGCCTGGCTGGAAGAGCGCCTGGCCCGGTTCCGGGGCGGGCTGGTGCTCGTCACCCACGACCGCCACGTCCTCGACCGGGTCACCACCCGCATGCTGGAGCTCGACCGGGGCCGGGGCTACATCCATGACACGGGCTACACCGGCTACCTCGACGCCCGGAGCCAGCGGGCCGAGCGGGAAGCCAGCGCCGAAGCGGTGCGGCGCAACCTGGCCCGGGCCGAGCTGGCCTGGCTCCGGCGGGGGGCGCCGGCCCGCACCCGCAAGCCCAAGGCCCGCATCGCCGCCGCCACCGCCATCGTCGAGGGTCGCCCCGCAACGCCGGACCGCGCCGGCGACCTGGAGCTCTCGGCCGCCGGCCAGGGCGTGGCCACACCCCGCCTCGGCACCAAGGTCGTCCAGCTGGGCGGGGTGGGGCACCGCTTCGACGACGGGGCCTGGTTGTTCCGGAACCTCGACCTCGACCTCGACCCTGGCGGCCGCCTCGGGGTGGTGGGCCCCAACGGCTCGGGGAAATCCACCCTGCTCGACGTCATCGCCGGCCGCCGGGCCCCGGCCGAGGGGACGGTCGACACCGGACCGACGGTGCGCCTGGGCTACTTCGACCAGCGGGGCGCCCATCTCGACCCTGCCCAGCGGGTGCGGGCCGCGGTGGCGGGCAAGGCGGGTCAGCCGACCTGGGAGCAGGTGCGGCTCATGGAGCGGTTCTGGTTCGACACCGACGCCCAGTGGGCCCCCATCGGCACCCTCTCGGGCGGTGAGCGCCGCCGCCTGCAGCTCCTCCTGGTCCTGACCGGCCTGCCCAACGTCATCCTGCTCGACGAGCCCACCAACGACCTCGACCTCGACACCCTCCGGGCGCTGGAGGACCACCTGGAGACGTGGCCCGGCACCCTGGTGGTGGTCAGCCACGACCGGGCGTTCCTGGAACGGACGGTGGACGACGTGATCGTCCTCGACGGCCGCGGCACCGCCCGCCGGCCCCCCGGCGGCTACGCCGCCTACGAGGACGCC
>JBIOUX010000050.1:0-8731 GCA_044867425.1 Acidimicrobiia bacterium
CCACCATGGCCAGGTGGGAGGCGAAGGTGGCGAAGCTCTCGTTCAGCCACAGGTCGTCCCACCAGCGCATGGTCACCAGGTCGCCGAACCACATGTGGGCCATCTCGTGGAGGATGGTGTCGGCCCGCCCCTCCCGCTCCGCCTCGGTCACCTTGGAGCGGAACAGGTGGCGCTCGGAGAAGGTCACGCAGCCGGCATTCTCCATGGCCCCGAAGTTGAACTCGGGCACGAAGCACTGGTCGTACTTGCCGAACGGGTACGGCTGCCCGAAGGCCGACTCGAAGAAGTCGAAGCCCGCCGCCGTGATCTCCAAGATCTCGTCGGCGTCGAGATACTGGGCCAGCGACTGCCGGCAGTACAGCCCCATGTCGATGTCCCGGTGCCGGCGGTGGACGGAGTGATAGGGACCGGCCACCAGGGCGGCCAGGTACGTCGACATGCGGGCCGTGGGGGCGAAGCGCCAGCGTCCTTCCCTGCCGGGCTCGGGGCGCGAGACCGTCCGGGCCCCGGACACGACCTCCCAGCCGGCCGGGGCATCAACCTCGAAGGTGTACGTCGCCTTCAGGTCGGGCTGGTCGAAACAGGCGAACACCCGGTGGGCGTCGAACGGCTCGAACTGCGTGTGCAGGTAGACCGCACCGTCGACCGGATCAACGAAACGGTGCAGCCCCACGCCGGTGTGCTCGTAGGCCAGCTGGGCCACCACCACGAGATCGTTGTCCTCGGCGATCCGCAAACGCAGCCGCCCCCCGGAGAAGGCACCGGGGGGCAGGGGCTGGCCGTTGAGCTCGGCCGACTCCACGCCGGGGGCGGCCAGGTCGACGAACGTGGCCGCTCCGGGCCGCTTCCCGCGGAATTTGAGCTGCGTCCGGCTGCGGAAGGTCTCGTCGTCCCGGAGGTCGAGTGACACCTCGTAGGAGACCTCGGAGACGAGCCGGGCCCGTTCCTTGGCCTCCTCCCGCGTCAAGTTGCTCTCAGACACGGCGCCGAAGGTAGCCGCGTTCGCCGGGACCGCGATCCACCTCGGCCGGCAGCTTCGAAATAGGGACAAATCGCCGTTCCCCTCGTAGCACGCACACATCACTCACCGCACCACACACGCGCAAGGGAGGCTGATTCCGACATGCGTCGCACGATGAGATGGGCCACGCCCGTCCTCGCCGCGCTGGTCTTCTTCGGTGTCTCCACGACTGGTAGTTCGGCCCAGGTGGCCGGCGTACCCGACGTGGTGGGCCAGTGGACCCAGCCGTTCGAGGAAGGCGGGGCCAACACCCCCAGGTGCGTACCGGCTCAGGGTGATACCGAAGGGTTCACCGTCTGCAAGCCGGCCGCACAGGCTTCTGCCGTCCTCCCCGACGGCCGGGTCATGTACTACAACGGCATCGAGAGCCAGGAGAACGCCGAGGGCCCCAGCGCCATGTCGCTGTCGCCCTCGTCCCGTGACAGCCAGGCTCGGGTGCTCGACCTGCGCAGCGGCACTCCGCAGTTCATCGTCCCCGCCCAGGAGCGCGGTGGGCAGTCGAACCCCAACATCAAGGAAGGCGGCCAGTCCTACGACGATCCCGTCGGCGCCATCGGCGTCCCGGGGCGGCCCGGTGACGGGTTCGTAGGTAGCGTGGCCGGCCAGGCCGGTGTGCCCGAGCACAACCCGACCTCCAGTCCGGACGACACCCAGAAGAACGACGGCGACATGTTCTGCGCCGACCTGACCTCTCTGGCTGACGGCCGCGTGCTGATCGTGGGCGGCACCGACTGGTACAACGAGCCGGCCATCATGGACCGCGACAAGGGTGACCCCGCCGACGTGGGCGTCATCGAGCTCGAGGGCCTGCGCAACGCCAACCTGTTCGACCCCAAGACCAACTCCTTCAGCCCCGCCGGCCACATGAAGTACGGCCGGTGGTACCCCGGCGTGGTCGAGCTGCCCAACGGCAACGTGTTCGTGGCCAGCGGCGTCACGCAGCTGATCAGCGACACCCAGGGTTCCCAGGTGCGCCGGACCGAGACCTACGACCCGGCGACCAACGCCTGGACGGAGAACTACGCCGATCCCAGCTCCGAGAACAGCCTGCCCCTCCAGCCGAGAATGTTCCTCGCCCCCAACGGCAAGGTCTTCTACACCGGCGTGGGGCAGATGTGGGGTCCCTTCGGTCAGTCCGTCGACGAGGCGGCCATGGCCTTCCAGCAGTACTACGACCCCGAATCCAAGAAGTGGGAGGTCACCGGCATCGGGCCGCTCGGCCCTCGCAGCGGCGCCTTCGTGGCTCCGCTGCCCATGAGCCCTCCGTACGACAAGATGGAGCTCGTGGCCTTCGGTGGGACGCTTGGGCCGCCGCCGGGCAACTGGGTGCCGGCCAACCCCTTCACCACGCTGACCACGCTGACCAAGGACGGCAAGGTCACCAACGAGATGAAGGGCAACCTGCACCACGCCCGCTGGTTCGCCTCGGGCATCTCCCTGCCTGACGGCACCGTGCTGGCCGTGGGCGGCGGCGACAAGGACGAGGTCATCGACCCCGGTTCCGAGATCGCCGTGAAGGTCCCCGAGATCTACAACCCGGAGACGGGTCAGTGGACCGAGGTGGCTGCCCACGCCCGTGACCGCACCTACCACAACTCCGCCCTGCTGCTACCCGACATGCGGGTGCTCCTCGGGGGCCACGCCCCCATCGCCAGCCACTACGGCGGCCCGCAGAGGGATCAGGGCGGCCCGTTCGCCAACAACGACAAGGACGCCAGCTTCGAGGTCTGGAGCCCGCCCTACCTGTTCCGGGGTGACCGGCCCAGGATCACCGGGGTTCAGGCCGGCGTGGCCTACGGCGAGCGGTTCATGGTGAAGAGCCCGCAGGCCGACCAGATCGAGTCGGTCGAGCTCATCCGGACCCCGTCCCCGCAGCACGTCAACGACTCCGACCAGCGGATCCTCAAGCTCGAGTTCACCAGGTCGGGTGGCGACACCCTCGAGGCCGTGGCCCCTCCCACCGGGGTGAACGCGCCTCCGGGCACCTACTACCTGATCGTGAACAAGAAGGCCGACAAGGGTCCGGTCCCGTCGGTGGCTCGTATGGTGCGCGTGGGTGAGACCGACTCGAGCGAGGCCATCCAGCCCTTCGCCGACGCCGCTCCGGCGCCGGTGGGCGGCTCGGCCACGCCCGACGAGGACACCTCGGGTGCCAACCAGACGCAGCAGGAGATGGGCAAGCTGGCGCAGGGCGTCCCGGCGCCCGTGGCCGGCCCGGCCCAGGCTGCGACCGAGACGACGGCGCAGACCTACCACCAGCTGAGCGCCGCTCCGGCGGGGACCTCCCGTCCCCGCCCGGACGGCCTGCCGGCGGCGGCCATCGCCGTAGCCGGAGCCGCGGTCGTGAACAGCGGACGGCTGCTGCGCCGAGCACGCAGATAACTGACCGGGGGTCGGTTCATCCCCCACTGATGATCGGGGCGGCTCCTCCGGGAGCCGCCCTGATCGCGTCCCGCCGCCTGGGGGAGGGGTGTCAGGCGAGCGGAAGCTCGGAGAGGGGGCTGTCCGCCTGGGGGAGGAGGGTCCGCAGCCGGCGCAGGCCGGCCCGGATCCGGTTCTTCACCGTGCCCTCGGGCTGCCCGAGGAGGGCGGCCACCTGGCGGTAGCTATGGCCGCCGAGGTAGGCGAGTTCGAGGGCCTGTCGCTCCCGGGGGTGCAGGTCGGCCATGGCGCTGTGGACCTGGCGGGCGACGGCGGCATCCAGCACCTGACGCTCGACGTCGTCGGAGACGCGCCGGTCGCGGCGGGAATGGTGGCGCTCGCGGCGCCGACGGGAGGTCTCGGAGCGGGCGATGTCGATCGCCCGGCGGTAGGCCTGGACCTGGAGGTAGCCACGCAGGGAACCGCGGTGGGGGTCGAAGCGCCCGGGGGACACCCACAGGGCCAGGAAGACGTCCTGGACCGCCTCTTCGGCCAGGTCGGCACTCAATACCGCCCGGCGGGCGATGGCCCGCATCGGCCCCGAGTGGCGGTCGTAGGTCTCGCTCAACGCGTCGTGGCTGCCATCGACGATGGCTTGCGCGAGCCGGGCGTCGTCCACCTGCTCGAGTTCTGTGGCTGCCACCGGCGTCATGCGCTTCACCCCCTTGTGAACGCGACCCGTGGTGTGCCCGGAATGCTATTGAGCAAACAGGAAGAAATGCCCTCGCTGTGCCCAGCCGATGAGGGCTCCCATGTCCGTTTTGCTACGGACGTACGGTTTTCTTGGACGAATTGCGCCTCGCGGCCAGGGACGACCCGCTCCGGCCCCGTTCCGATCGCTGAGATCGATGGCAGATATCCGAACTTCCCGCCAGGAATTCCCCTTCGCACGTCGAATGCAGATTCCGGACATTTCCGACTATTGGCGCGATTGGGAGCACAAGGGAGCCGCCCGGTGCTGCAGGCGCAGGCGCGCTGGCACCATGGAGACGTGCGGCGGGGACTCTCCTTTCTTCTGGTCGGCCTGCTGGGCGCGGCGGCCGCCGTCCTCGCCCTCCAGATCGACGCCGAGGCCAGGGGGGAGGTGGGACCCGGCCGGGTCGCGGTCCGCGCCCGGTTCGGGGAACCCCGCACCGAGCTCCGGCTGCCTCCTCTGGGCCAGGTGTCAGCCTCCACCCACCAGTCGCCCATCACCTTGCAGGCGGCGGTCGACGAGGTGGACGTCGACCGCCTCCAGGACCTCCTGGCCGGGGACGATCCCGGAGACCGCCTCCGCAACGAGGTGTCCTCCGACCTCGAGCCCGTCCTGCGGGAATTCGCCCTGCGAGCCCTGCTGGCGGCCGCCGTGGTCGGCGCCCTGGCCGGGGCCCTGGTGCCCCGGCGACGGTGGACCCACGCCGTGGCCGGATCGGTGGGCGGCATCATGGCCGTGGCCGCGCTGCTCGGCGTGGCCTGGCGAGGCTATGACGCCGACGCCTTCGGCGAGGCCCGGTTCGAGGGACCCCTGGAGCGGGCGCCGGCCCTGTTCGCCGCCGTGCGCCGCCACGTCGACGACTACGACGACGTGCGCCGCCGGGTCGAGGCGCTGGGGGACCAGGTGGCCGAGCTCTACGCCGTGGCCAGCACCGCCGGCCCCGTGCCCGGAGCCAGCGGCGCCGAGGTCCTGGCCGACGACGGCGACGAGGTGCGCATCCTCCATGTGAGCGACATCCACTCCAACCCCCTTGGCCTGGAAGTCACCCGCCAGCTGGCCGAGCGCTTCGCCGTCGACGCCGTGCTCGACACCGGGGACCTGACCTCGTTCGGCCTGCCCATCGAGGGCCGCCTCGGCGAGCTCATCGAGAAGATCCCCGTCCCCTACCTGTTCGTGCCCGGCAACCACGACTCGCCCGGCAACCGGGCATCCATCGACGAGGTGAAGAACGTGGAGCTGGTGGATGACCGGGTGGTGGAGGTCAAGGGTGTGCGGATCCTGGGCATGGCCGACCCGACGTTCACCGCCACCAACCAGATCGACTCGGAGGAGGCCACGACGGTCAAGCGCGACGCCGCCCCGGCGGTGGTGGCGGCGGTCGCCATCAACGAGCCCGACGTGCTCGCCGTCCACGACCCCGTCATGGGTGAAGCGGCCTGGGGCCGCGTCCCCCTCATCCTGGCCGGCCACACCCATCAGCGGGCGTCGGCCCGCCGCGACGGGACCCTGGTGCTCACCGTGGGCTCCACCGGATCCACCGGGCTGGGCTCGTTCATGGTCGACACCAAGAAGTCGTACGAGGCCGAGGTGCTGCGCTTCGTGGCCGGCGACCTGGTGTCCATCGACCGGGTGGAACTACGGGGGGTGGACGGCGGTTTCCGGGTGGAGCGCCAGCTGATCCGGCCGCCCACCCGCCCCCTGGTGGCCGGGCGGATCGAGGACCAGCCGGGGGCGGAGCAGCCGCGCCACTAGTGGCCTAACCTGGCTCGCCGTGAAGCTGGCGGGCAGCGTGGCGGTCGTCACCGGCGGGGCGTCGGGCATCGGGCGGGCCCTGTGTCGGCGCTTCGCCGCCGAAGGCGCCTCGGTGGTGGTCGCCGACCTCGACGGGGCGGGGGCGGCGGAGGTGGCAGGCGAGGTGGGCGGCAAGGCGGTGGCCACCGACGTGTCGGTCGAGGCGGACGTGGTCCACCTGGTGGATGAGGCGCTTGCCACCCACGGGCGGATCGACCTCTTCTGCTCCAACGCCGGGGTCCTCTGGGGCGCCCGGCCCGAGGATCCCGAAGCCCCGGTCGGTGTGGAGGCCACAGACGAGGCCTGGGACGGCATCTGGCGGGTGAACGTCCTGGCCCACGTCTACGGCGCCCGGGCGGTCCTGCCCCCGATGCTCGAGCGGGGCGAGGGTTACCTGCTCACCACCGCCTCCGCCGCCGGCCTGCTCACTGTGCTCGGCAACGCCCCCTACGCCGTCACCAAGCACGCCGCCGTGGCCTTGGCCGAATGGCTGGCCATCACCTACGGCGACGCCGGGATCAAAGTCTCGTGCCTGTGCCCGGAAGGGGTCCGCACCAACATGCTCGACGCCGCCCCGGAGTCCTTCAAGGACACCGTGCCCACCATCGAACCCGAAGAGGTCGCCAGCGCGGTGGTCGAGGGCCTGGCCGCCGAGCGGTTCCTCATCCTCCCCAGCCCCCGGGTGGCCGACTACTTCCGGCGCAAGGCGGACGATTACGACCGCTGGCTGGCCGGCATGCGCCGCCTCCAGGCCCGGGCTGGACTCAGCTCCAAGCGGTAGCGCCGCTCATCGGGTCGCCGTCATCCGATCCGGGCTCCGAGCTCCTCCGCCCGGCGCAGCCAGCCGGTCATGCCGATGGACTCGAACTGCTTGCGGGCGGAGTCGAGCAGAGGCCGGGCCCGACCGGCATCACCGGGCGAACCCCGGCGGGCGTACATGAGCGCCTCGTCGAAGTCGCAAATGGCGAGGAGCGGGGTGGCGCCCTGTTCGGTCAGCACCGTGCGGGCGGCGGCGAACCACTGGCGCGCCTCGTCGTGCCGCCCGGTGAGAGCGCAGACCAGAGCAAGGCCGAGGCGCCCGTCGACCATGGTGTGGCGGAAGTCGGGAGCGACGACCTTGGTCCGCAGCGCGTCCTCAACGACATCGACGTGGTCCAGCACTTCGAGCAGCCACAGCGTGTTCGCCGCCTGGCAGACCATGCGGGGCATGGCCAGCGTCCACGCCGGTGCCTGCAACCAGGGGACCAGCAGTGCCAGGTGGTGCACGGCTTCCTCGGGCCGGCCGCAGGCGGCCGCGGCCTGAGCGGCGGCCACCCGCATCCAGCCGCGCCCCCAGGCGAGGGCCGGGTTGGTGGTCTTCACCAGCGCAGACGTCAAAGAAGCGAGCGGTTCCCATCCCTCGTCGAGGGCCATGACCAACGCTTCCTGGGCCTGGACGACAGGAAAGATCGGTATCCCCAAACGGTTGGCCAGGTGCTCGGCCCGCTGCGCGCTGGCCCTTCCCTCCTCGATCAGCCCGAGGGCCACCTGGCACACCGACGCCTGACCCCAGCCGCGGGCAGCCCGGGCCACCCGGCCGAGGGCCTCGGCCTCAGCTGCCTCCGCCTCCAAGAGGGGCAGGCAGCGGGCGTACTCGCCCGCCCAGAGCTCGAGCACGATGAGGTTTCCGCTCTGGAGGGCTTCCTCCCGGGAGTCGAAGACGGCCTCCATCGGGGAGGGCCCGAGAGGATCGAGACGGGCTTCCCGGATGATCCGCGCTGACTCCCGCCGCTCGGCCGAATCGATCGGTATCCCCGGATGGACGGGGTCCTCGGCCGCTCGGCGCTCGTAGTCGAACGACACCAGGCGGGCCCAGGCCACGTCGCGGGCCCCGGCGTAGGTCAGGCCCTGGCGGGCCAGGTCCCAGGCCTGGGTGATTCCGCCGGCCAGGGCGCTCACATAGGCGGCGTCGGCGAGGTACTCCGCCGCCGCACCCTTGCTCTCGGCCTCGGCGAGAGCGTCGCCGGCCTCAGCAGCGACGGCTGCCGCCTCGTCGAAGGCGAGCGCCCAGGCGAGGACAATGCCGAGGCGTCCGAGGAGACGGGGCCGGCGCGGATCGCCTTCCGGCACCAGGTCGAGGGCCATGCGGAGCATGCCCGCCGCCTCGTCATATCCGCCGGTCGACTGGGCCTGGTCGGCGGCCAGCACGGCGAACTCCGCTCCCCGATCGGCGCCCGGGAGGCGCCGGCTCTGGTGGTACTGGACGGCGATCTCGCCCGCCGTGGTCCCCGTCGGATGAGGCCTGGCGGCCGCCTCCAGTGACTCGGCCGCCCGCCGGTGGAGCCGCAGCTGCCGGGACGGGCTGAGCTCCCGGTACACCGTCCGGCGGATGAGCGTGCGGACGAAGACGTAGGTCTCGGCTCCGCCGGCCGGGATGATCAGGCGGGCCGCCAGGGCTTCATCCAAGGCGTCCAGGGCCTCGAGCTCGGGCAGCCCGGCCATGCCCTCGACCACGTCGAAGGAGAAGGGCCCGTCGAAGGCGGCCGCGGCCTGGAGCAACTGGTTGGCGTCTTTGGACAGCCGGGCCAGCCGGCGGGCCACCACCTCCCGCACCCGCTGGGGGACGCCCAGATCGGCGAGCGGCTTCGACGTGGTCCAGCGTCCGTGGGCGTCCTGGAACAGGGAGCCCTCCTCGACCAGGTGCCGGAGGAGCTCCTGGATGAAGAACGGGTTCCCCTCGGTCTGGTTGACCCAGGCGGCCCCCACCTGCTGCTCGACGTCGTGACCGGCGAGGGCGCCCAGAAGCCGGGTCACCTGGGCGGGAT
>JBIOUX010000051.1:0-74309 GCA_044867425.1 Acidimicrobiia bacterium
CGCTCGATCCGGCCCGGCCGCAGCGGCCGGTCCAGGCCGCAGACGACGAAGACGAGATCGACGTTGGCGGCCAGCACCTGGGGCGCCCGGGCCCCGTCCGGGTCGGCCCGGGTGATGGCCGACCGGCGGGGGCGATCTCGGTGATGACCCAGCCGTCGCCTTCGGGGGCGAGGGCGACGTGGTCGCCGGTGACCACCGGGAGGCTTCGGGGGGCGCGGGCTGGCACCTCGCCCGTGGCGGTCAGCACCACGGCGAGGCTCCGGTCGACGCGAGCCACCCGATCAAAAAACATGCAATGAAGGTACTGACGCCGGCCAACGGGCGCTTCCGAATTTCCAGGTGGTGGTCCGATCGGTGCGAACGACCCCCCGGAATCGGCGCAGTGAAAGCACCGGTACAGTCGCACCGATGCACCGGCCCCTCTTCATTGCGCTTTTCCTCGGGCTCACCCTTACCGTGCTGAGCGCCGTCGCCGACGCCCCTGTCGCCCTGGCCAGCCTCCTCGCCGCCTTCCTCCTGGGCGTGACGTTCCCCGACCAGGCCCTGCTGGCTGGCGCCGGCGTCATGGTCCCCCAGGTGCTGGGGGCCGTCGTCATCGGCGTGGGCGAATCGATCGGCCTGACCCTGGTGGCCGTGGTGGCCGGGCTGGCGGCGGTGGGCTTCTCAGCCCTCCTCGGCGCCGGCGGCGCCCTCGTCCGCCGGACCTTCCGGGGGGCGCGGGGGTAGCACCGCGCCGCAGCGCCAGCACCGCTCGCCCGCCCGGTCCTCGATGACCGCGCCGCATTCGGGGCACAGCAGGTGGGCCCAGCAGGCGGGGTCGCTCACCGGTCGATGACCGCTTCCACGAACCGCTCCAGCTGGCGGAGGTTGCGGCACTCGTAGACGCCGTCGCAATGACGGGCGTAGGTGGAGATGACCGAGTCGCCCGTGTCCCAGTAGGTGCGCGGTTCCGGGTCCAGCCAGTAGAGGTGGCGGCAGCGCCGGCGCAGGTCAGCCAGCACCCACTCGCCGGTGGCGTGGTAGTTGTTGCGGGCGTCGCCCAGCACGATGAGCGACGTCTTCGGGGTGACCTCGCCGCCGAAGCGGTCGTGGAACACCTCGAAGGCGTGGCCGTAGTCGGAGTGCCCGTCCACCCAGACCACGTCGGCCTCGGTGTTGATGCGGCGCACGGCATCCGAGAAGTCGGCGTTGCCCTCGAAGAACCGGGTGACCTCGTCGAGGCCGTCGATGAAGCAGAAGCTGCGCACCCGGGAGAACTGGGAGGCGAGGGCGTGCACCAGCTGGAGGGTGAAGCGGGCGAAGCTGGCCACCGAGCCGGAGATGTCGGCCACCACCATGATCTCCGGCTTGGACGGGTGCGGCTTGCGGAACCGGGGCTCGGCCGGCACCCCGCCGTAGGCCAGGGAGTGGCGCACCGTGGAGCGGAAGTCGAGATGGCCCTTCCGCCGGTGGCGCCGGCGCATGGCCAGGCGGGCGGCCAGCGCCCGGGCCAGCGGCCCGATCGTGCGCTGCAGGGCGGCCATCTCCTCCCGGTTGGCGTGCATGAAGTCGACGTCCTCGGGCAGCTTGGCCCGCAGTGAGCGGGCCATCGCCTCCGGCCCCCGGTCGGCCACCAGCCGCCGGCGGATCTCGGCCTCGATCTCCTCCCGGAGCCGTTGGATGCGGGCCTCCAGCTCCTCTTTGGCCAGGCGCTCGGCCAGGTCGTCCTCGAAGCCGCCCGGGGCCTGGCGCATCCGCTCCAGCAGCCGGTCGGCCAGACCCTCGAGCTCCAGGGCCCGCAGGGTGCGGTACAGGTAGTACGTGCCTCCCACCGGCCGGCCCGGCTCCATCCCGGCGTGGCGCTCCACCGCCTGGGCGGCGAGGCGGCGCAGCATCTCGGGGTCGAGGAGGGCGGCCAGCAGCAGCGCCTCCAGCTCTTCCGCTTCGCCGCCCGCGCCCCCACCGGGCATCGACCCGGGGGAGGGCGTCCCTTGCCCGGCGGGCCCGTCCTCGTCGTCGAGGTCAGGGTCCCAGGGCTGGAGGGCGAAGTAGACGTCGAAGAGCACGTCGAAGACCTTGCGGTGGTCGGCCCGCTTGATGAGGGTGGCGGCCAGGGCCGCCTTGAACGTGGCCCGGTCGCCCATGGGGACGTGCTCCAGGGCCCGCATGGCGTCGAGGTTCTCCGTCATGGACACGGGCAGGCCGGCGTCCCGCAGCTGGTGGACGAAGCCCGACAGCAGGTCGAGCATCCGCTCCGGAGCGGGGACCTCGACACCCGGGGACGACATCAGGCCTCGGCGACCTTGAGCTCTTTGCGGGCCTTCTCGATGTCGCGCTGGTACTTGAGGAGTACGTGCAGGGTGCCGCCCACCACGTCGGTCGTCACCCGGTCGACCCCGAGGTGCACCAGGGTACGGGCCCAGTCGATCGTCTCCGAGATCGACGGTGCCTTCTTCAGGTCCAGCTGGCGGATGGAGCGCACCACGGCGGCGATCTGGTCGGCCAGGGTGGCGTCGATGCCCGGCACCCGGACCCGGACGATCTCCTGCTCCCGCTCCAGGGAGGGGTAGTCCAGGTGGAGGAACAGGCATCGGCGCTTGAGCGCCTCAGACAGCTCGCGGGTGTTGTTGGAGGTCAGCACCACCAGCGGCCGCTGGGTCCCGCTGATCGTCCCCAGCTCGGGGACCGACACCTGGAAGTCGGAAAGCACCTCGAGCAGCAACGCCTCGGTCTCGATCTCCACCCGGTCGACCTCGTCGATGAGCAGCACCACCGGCTCGGTGGCCCGCACCGCCTCCAGCAGCGGGCGGGTGAGGAGGAACGGCTCGGAGAAGATGTCGGCTTCCGTCTGCTCCCAGCTCGATTCGTGCTCCCTGGGGTTCGGGGTGCCCCCGTAGACGCGGTCGGCCTGGATGCGCAGCAGCTGCTTCTTGTAGTTCCACTCGTAGAGGGCCTTGGACTCGTCGAGGCCCTCGTAGCACTGGAGCCGGATCAGCCGGGAGCCGGTGAGGGAAGCCAGGGCCTTGGCCAGCTCGGTCTTGCCCACCCCGGCGGGACCCTCCACCAGGATGGGCTTCTCCAGCCGGTCGGCCAGGAACACGACCCCGGCGGTGGCCTCGTCAGCCAGGTACTCCTGCTGGCGCAGCCCGTCGACGACGGAGGCCACGGAGGTGAAGCGGTCGGCCATTGGAGATGCCTTCCCTAGGTCCGGATCTGCCCGTCGCCCCACACGACGTACTTGTAGGTGGTGAGCTCCCGGAGGGCCATCGGTCCCCGGGCGTGGAGCTTCTGGGTGGAGATGCCGATCTCCGCCCCGAAACCGAACTCCTCGCCGTCGGTGAAGCGGGTGGAGGCGTTGACCACGACGGTGCCGGCGTCCACACCGTCGACGAAGCGGCGGGCGGCGGCCAGATCGCCGGTGACGATGGCCTCGGTGTGGCCCGTCCCGTACCGGTTCACGTGCTCGACGGCCGCCTCCAGGCTGGGCACCACGGCCACCGAGAGCTTGAGAGCGAGGAATTCCCGGGCGAAGTCCTCCTCGGTGGCCGCCCCCATGGCCGGAACCAGGTGGCGGGCGCCGTCGTCGCCCACCATCTCGACGCCCGCCTCGGCCAGGGCCGCCGCCACCCGGGGCAGGAACTCGCCGGCCACCGCCTCGTGCACCAGCAGGGACTCGGCGGCGTTGCACACCGAAGTGCGCTGCGTCTTGGCGTTGACGGCGATGTCGTGGGCCATGTCCAGGTCGGCGGCGGCGTCCACATAGACGTGGCAGTTGCCGTCGCCGTCGATGACGTAGGGAACCTTGGCGTTGTCGAGGATCGAGCGCACCAGGGCCGGGCCACCCCGGGGGATCAGGCAGTCGACGTAGCCGGTGAGCTGCATGAGCTCGACGGCCGCCTCGTGGGTGACGTCCTCCACCAGAACCACGGCGTCTTCCGGCAGCCCGGCCTTGCCCGCCCCTTCCCGCAGCAGGCTGGCGATGGCGATGTTGGAGCGCAGGGCGGTCGACGACCCCCGCAGGAGGGCGGCGTTGCCCGACTTGAGGCACAGGCCGGCGGCGTCCGAGGTCACGTTGGGGCGGTTCTCGTAGATGATGGCCACCACGCCGAGGGGCACCCGGACCCGTTGGATCTCCAGGCCGTTGGGCCGGCGCCAGCCGTCGAGCACCTCCCCCACCGGGTCGGCCAGGGCGGCCACCTGCCGGAGCCCGGACGCCATGCCGGCGATGCGGGCCTCGCTGAGGCGCAGGCGGTCGAGGGGCCCCGGCTCCATCCCGGCGGCGGCGGCCGCCTCGAGGTCGGCGGCGTTGGCGGCCAGGATCTCGCCGGCCCGCTGGGTGAGCAGGTCGGCCGCCTGGTGCAGGGCGGCGTCCTTGGCCGCGGTGGAAGCGGTGGCGAGGAGACGGGAGGCGGTCTTGGCCCGCCGTCCCAGATCGGCGACGCTCATACGCGGGACCTGCGAAGCAGGGACCGGCGACTGGGGCTGGGGCCCCCGGTCGCATCGCGATGAGCCGCCAGGCGAAGAGCCATGGGCAGAGAGTCTATCCTTGACCGCCTGGTCTAGTTCCGCTCGGGGACGCCCTCCCCTACGCCCCCGAGCGGAAACCTTGACCGTCTACTTGTTGAGCTCGATCACCCAGAAGTCGTCCTGGTACACCTCGTTGGGGAACTTCGTCAGGTCGTTCGTGCCCGAGAGACGGATCTTGCCGGTGCGGCCGGCGAAGGCTCCCGACGCCTCGATGATGCTGTTTTCGGTCGGGCGGTTCCCCACGATGATCCAGCCCGGACGCTGCACGTCGGGCGCCGAGCTCACCAGCATGTGGTTCACGAGCTTGCCGCCGTCGTTGAAGATGAAACTGGTGGTGACGTCGAAGAGGATGCCCGGAATGGGCGCTTTGATGTCATCGATGATCGTGCCGATGACCTCGCCGGTGGCCAGCTCGATCATGGGGAAGGTCAAGATGGTCCGGTCGTCCTTCATCTCCGGCTTGGCCTTGCCCCTCGAGTTCACCGGCAGGTAGTCGACCGGGGCTCCCTCGGCGTTCGTCTCCACCCTGAACAGGTCGAGGGCGGAACGTTCAGCGGCCTCGGCCGGTGCCCCGGGCCGGACGTCGGCCACGGGAGAAAGAAGAACTCCTGCTAGGACGACCGCCGCGCCGACAAGCAGCAGGCGAGTGGTACGAATCATGCTTCGCTCCTTGGTTCGATGAAGGCGGCGTTTGTGAGCGACCGGCCCCGGCCCCCCGGCCCGGTCCAGAAGACGACGGTATGGGCGCTTGTCACGTCCTGTCAATGATTGGCACAAACGGACACAACTGTGACGGCCGAGTTGCGCGATCCGGACCTAACTGTCGCCGGGCGCTTCAGGAGCCGGCGACCGGCTGCCACTCTCCCCTCGAACGGAGAGAGGGAGGAATCCCGTTGAACCCGCAGCGCCCCGACGATCAGCAGCCCACCGATCCCCTGGCCGCCGTCCTCGGCAGCCTGCTGGGGACGTTCACGGTGGCCGCCTTCGCCTACCTCGGCGCTCTCGGCTTCGCCGGCGGGACCGTCCCCCTCCTCGGCTGGCACCTGGCCGGCGGAGCCCTCCGCGGCCTGGTGTGGATGGCCGTCCTGGCCAGCGCCGGGCTGGTCGTCCTGTGGTTCGTCCCGCTGCTGGCGACGATGGCCCTGTGCTCGGCCGTGGCCAGACTCCGCCCCGCCCGTCTCGGCGCCTCCGGCCGCCGGCTCCCCGGTCGCCGGATCCGGCCCCTCAAGCAGGTGGCGTAGCCGCCCGCATCACGGCAACACCACCAGGTCGTCGCGGTGGATGACCTCGTGGGGGGCGCCCTCGGGGAGTGACTGGGTCCGGGACCCCGCCACCGCGGCCAGCGCCACTGACCCGTAGCGCACCAGCCCTTTGGCGAACGGGCGGCCATCGGGTCCGATCACCTCGACGGGGTCTTCGGCCTCGAAGCGGCCCTCGACGGCCCGCACACCGGCGGGCAGGAGGGAACGTCCGGATTCCACCAGTGCCCGGCGGGCGCCGTCGTCGACCAGGAGCCGGCCGTGCGAGCCCTGGGCGAAGGCGATCCACAGCTTCCGGGACGACAGGCGCTTGGGCCGGGGATGGACCACCGTGCCCACCCCGTCGCCGTCCAGGGCGGCTTGGAGGACCCGGTCCACGGTGGCGCCGGCGATCACGGCCCGGACGCCCGACCAGGCGGCGATCTTGGCTGCCGCCAGCTTGGAGGCCATCCCACCGCTGCCCCGCTCGGTACCCGTCCCTCCCGCCACCGACTCGAGCGCGTTGTCGACCTCCACGATCTCTTCGATGAGGGTGGCCGCCTGGTCGATCCGGGGATCGGCGGTGAACAGGCCCGGGGTATCGGTGAGCAGCAGCAGGAGGTCGGCCCCCACCAGGTGGGCGACCAGGGCGGCCAGGCGGTCGTTGTCGCCGTAGCGGATCTCGTCGTCGGCCACGGTGTCGTTCTCGTTGACCACCGGCACCGCCCCCAGGTCGAGCAGGCGGCGGAGGGTCTGGCGGGCGTGGAGGTACTGGGTCCGGTGGATGAAGTCGTAGGGGGTGAGGAGCACCTGGGCCCCCACCAGGCCGTGGACGGCCAGGATGGCGTTGAGGCGCTCCATGAGCCGGGGCTGGCCGATGGCAGCCAGGGCCTGGAGGGTGCCGATGTCGGCCGGGCGCCGGTGCAGGCCCATGGCCGGCAGTCCGGCGGCGATCGCGCCCGAGGACACCAGCACCACCTCGTGGCCTGCGGCCCGAGCGGAGGCCACCTCGGCGCACAGCTTGAGGAGGGGTTCGGCGACGATCTCCCCCGAGTCGTCGGTGAGGGAGCTGGTGCCGATCTTGACGACGGCGACGGCCATTACCGGACCATCACTGGGCCCCGGCTTCGGCGTATTCCAGCTCCACCGACCCGACCCGGACGGTGTCGCCGTCCTTGGCCCCGGCCTTGGCCAGGGCCCGTTCCACCCCCAGGCGCCGCAGGCGCTCGGCGACGTAGGCGGCGGCCTCGGCGTTGGTCAGGTCGGCCATGGCCACCACCCGCTCCGCCACCCGGCCGCTGACCCGCCAGGCGCCATCGTCCTCCCGCCGGACGGCGAAGCCCTCCTCGGTGGGACGGTGGACCACGAACGACTCCGGCTCACCCTCGGCGGCGCGAGCCTCCTCCACCAGCCGGACGACCGTCCCCAGGAAGGGACCAAGCCCCTGGCGGGTGACGGCCGAGATCTTCATCCCGTCGAAGTCGAAGACGTCGACATCGGCCTTGGAGCCCACCACCAGCCGGGGGCGGTCGAGCAGCTCCCGCTGGTAGCGGGACAGCTCGTCGAGCAGGACCCGCTCCTGGTCGACGGGGCTGCGGCCCTCGGTGCTGGCCAGGTCGAGGAGCACCACCAGGACCCGGGCCCGCTCCACGTGGCGGAGGAACCGGTGGCCGAGCCCGCGGCCCTCGGAGGCTCCCTCGATGAGGCCGGGCACGTCGGCCACCACGAACTCGGCGTCGTCCGTCCGGACCACGCCGAGGTTGGGCACCAGGGTGGTGAAGGGGTAGTCGGCGATCTTGGGCTTGGCCGCACTGAGCACGGAGATGAGGGTCGACTTGCCGGCGTTGGGGAACCCGACCAGGGCCACGTCGGCCAGGAGCTTGAGCTCGAGGCGCAGCCAGCGCTCCTCCCCGTACTCACCCTGTTCGGCGAAGTTGGGGGCCCGGCGGGCGTTGGACAGGAAGCGGGCGTTTCCCCGCCCGCCCCGTCCGCCCCGGGCGCCCAGATACGAATCTCCGGTGGTGACCAGGTCGGCCAGGAGGTCGCCGTCGCGGCTGCGCACCACCGTGCCCTCGGGGACAGCCACCACGAGGTCGTCGCCCCGGGCGCCGTGCTTGCGCTTCCCCGAGCCGTGCACGCCCGAGGTGGCCCGGCGGTGGGGATGGTCCCGGAAGGCGATGAGCGACGCCATGTTGCGGTCGGCCCGCAGCCATACGTCACCGCCCTTGCCGCCGTCGCCGCCGTCCGGCCCGCCCTTGTCGACGTAGGGCTCGCGACGGAAGGAGAGGGCGCCGGCACCGCCGTCGCCGCCCCGCAGGTTGACCATCACCTCGTCGCTGAACTCGGCCATCGAGGTGAAGGATACGGGGAGGGAGAGCCGTCCCCGGCAGGATCGGTGTGGCTACTCGGCCGCGGGCGGGATGATGTCGACGAGCTTCCGGCCGCGGCGGTTGCCGAACTTGACCTTGCCCGGCGCGGTGGCGAAGAGCGTGTCATCCCCGCCCCGGCCCACGTTGTGTCCGGGGTGGATCCTGGTGCCGCGCTGGCGGACGATGATCGAGCCGGCCGTGACGGCGGTACCGTCGAACACCTTCACGCCGAGGCGCTGGGCGGCCGAGTCGCGGCCGTTGCGGGACGTGCCCGAGCCCTTCTTCTTCGACATGTCTCAGCCCTCTGCTCTCGGGGACGCCCCGGCCCCCGGGGCGATGCCGACGATCTCGATCGTCGAGTACTTCTGGCGGTGGCCCCAGCGCCGGCGCTGGTTGGTCTTGTTCTTGTAGGTGAAGCCGTCGATCTTGGGCCCCTTCGACTCCCCCACCACCCGGGCCCGGACCTGGGCTCCGGCCAGCTGCTCGGGCGTCGACAGCACCGTCTGCCCGTCGACCACCAGGACCGGGTCGAAGAAGATCTCCTCGCCGTCGAGGCGCTCGACGTCAAGGCGCTGGCCCTCGGTCACCCGGTACTGCTTGCCGCCTGTCTTCACCACTGCGTACATGGGCGGAGGAGTTTACAGGAGTGAGTGGTCGAGGATGATGCCGCGGCCCTCGCAGTTGGGACACGTGGTGGAGAAGGCCTCCACCAGACCCTCCGAGATCCGCTTGCGGGTCATCTCCACCAGGCCCAGCTCGGAGATCTCGAACACCTGGGTGCGGGTCTTGTCCCGGGCCAGGGCCTCCTTGAACTTGCGCACGACCTCCTCGCGGTTCTTGCGGATCTCCATGTCGATGAAGTCGATCACGATGATCCCGCCGATGTCCCGCAGGCGGAGCTGACGGGCGACCTCCTCGGCCGCTTCCAGGTTGTTGGCGAAGACGGTCTCCTCCAGGTTGGAGCGGCCCACGTTCTTGGCCGTGTTCACGTCGATCACCGTGAGCGCCTCGGTGCGCTCGATGATGATCGACCCCCCGGAGGGCAGCCACACCTTCCGGTCGAGGGCCTTGTGGAGCTGCTCGTGGACGTGGAACCGCTCGAAGATGGGCAGCTCCTCGTCGTAGAGCTCCACCCGGTCGGCCAACTCGGGCGTGATGGCCGCGACGTAGCGCAGCACCTCCTCATAGAGGGCGGGATCGTCGATCACCACCCCCCGGTACTCCTTGTTGAACTCCTCCCGGATGACCCGGATGGCCAGGTCGGGTTCCTGGTGGAGCAGGACCGGGGGCCGGCTCTTGGCCGCCCGCTTGGAGATGTCGTCCCACTGGGCCATCAGCCGGCGCATGTCCCGGTGCAGCTCGTCGGCGCTGGCGCCCTCGGCCGCGGTGCGGACGATGAGGCCGGAGTCGGCGGGCTTGATCTCGTCGAGGATCTTGCGCAGCCGCTTGCGCTCGTCGTCGGACAGCCGCTTGGAGATGCCGTAGGTGCCGGGCTGGCCCGGGATCATGACCACGAAGCGTCCGGCCAGGCTCACCTCCTGGGTGAGGCGGGCCCCCTTCGTGCCGATGGGGTTCTTGGTCACCTGGACGACCACCGACTGCCCGTTGCGCAGCAGGCGCTCGATCTTGGGCCGGCGACCCTCGATCTCGGTCTCGTCGAAGACGATGTCGTCCCGGTAGAGCACGCCGTTCTTGGGCGTGCCGATGTCCACGAAGGCGGCCTCCATGCCCGGCAGCACGTTCTGGACCTTCCCCAGGTAGATGTTGCCGTCGATGGCGGTGGTGGCGTCGGCCGGGCGGGAGACGTAGTGCTCCACCAGGCTGCGACCCTCGAGCACGGCCACCTGGATGCCCACGCCGGGCTGGACGTGGACGGCCATCATGTACCGCCCGGTGGGACGGCCCTTGCGGGTGCGGCCCCGGCGGCGTTCCCGCACCGATTCGTCGAGGTCGTCGACGGAGGGGACGGCGGGCGTTTCGACGGGAGCGGCACCGCCCCGGCGACGGCCGCCGCGCCGGCGCCGGCGGCGCGACGGTGCCGGCGCGGCCGCCTCCGCGGACTCCTCGGCCTGCTCCTGGGTCGCCGCTTCCTCCTTCTTGGCCGCACCCCGGCCCCGGCGGCCGGTGGGCGCCGGCGCCGCCGGGCGGGCGGCGGGCCGGCGACCGGACTGGGCCGCCGGCGGACGGCGACCGGAACCGGCGTCCTCGTCGCCTTCAGGCTCTGCGGGCTCCCGGGCCGGCGCCGGCCGGGACCGGCCCCGGGAACCGGAGGAGCGCGACCCGGGCGCGGAACCACCGTCGAGCCCGGCGTCGGCTTTGGCCTCCGCCGACAGGTCGTCGGCGGTCAGCGGCCGATCGGAGCCGAGGTCGACCTCAGGGGCGCCATCGACCGAGGTGCCCGCCCCGCCGCCATTACCGCTGGCGGCGCCGGGACGCCTCCGGTTACGTCCGCCCCGCGAGCCGCGGCGGCGGCGCTTGCGCGGCGGCTCGCCGCCCTCGACGGGCCGGGGCCCTGTTTGTTCGGCCGGCGCCCGGATGGCAGCCGGCTCTTCGGAGGCGGCTTTGGCCTCCGGAATGCTCTCGTCGGACATCGAACCCTTTCCTTACGCCGCGCGCTGCAAGAGCGCGCTGGCGCGCGACAACAAACTCGGGAACTCCGGACGCTGGAGAGCGTCCAGTTGCCCGCGTGGCCAGGTTCCCGTGGGGACTGTCGTGGCGCGCCTTCGAATGAGGGGTGCGCGGTGCACCAGGGGCGTGACGGGGAGCGGCGGCGGAGCGGCGGGACCCGAGGGCTGCCAGGCGCGCCCGGGCCACCAGAACCACCACCACCAGCGTGGTGATCGGCGCGACGACGGAGCCAGCGGACCGAGGGTGCCCTCGCCGGAACTGCAAGCGGCGGCGTACGGGTTCGAGGTCCTCAGTCGGCGGCACAGCGGTTCGCGGCCGGGGAGTTTCCATCACGTTGGAGCCAGTCTAGCCGCCCACGCCAGCGGCGGCCCCGGGCCCCGGCCATCAAGGGCACCGCCGGGAGATGTTGGCCACCAGCCCGACGGCGGCCAGACAGGCCACGGTGGCCGAGCCCCCGTAGCTGACCAGCGGGAGCGGGATCCCGGTGATGGGGGTGAGGCCCATGGTCATCCCCACGTTCTCGAACACCTGGAAACCGACCATGGCCAGCACCCCGGTGCAGCACAGGGCGGCAAAGGCGTCGGGCGCCCGGGCCGCGGACCGCCAGATGCGCCAGGCCAGCAGGGAGAACAGGCCGAGCAGGCTGACCCCGCCGAGCAGGCCCAACTCCTCCCCCACCACGGTGAACACGAAATCCGTGTGGGCCTCGGGGACGTAGTCGAGCGCCGTCTGGCTGCCGGCGAAGAGCCCGGCCCCGGCCACGCCGCCCGAGCCGATGGCGATCTTGGCCTGTTGCAGATTCCACGAGGCCCCGCGAGGGTCGGAGGACTGGTGGAGGAAGCCGGTCAGGCGTTCCACCTGGTACGGCTCCAGCACCCCGGCCCGCAGACCACCCAGCGCCCCGAGGAGACCGACCAGCCCGAGGACCGCCAGCTGGCGGGTGGGAGCGCCGGCGGTGACGACGACGCCGGCCGTGACCACAACCAGCACGATGGCCGTCCCCAGGTCGGGCTGGAGGAGGGTGAGTCCCACCGTCGGGGCGGCCAGGAGCAGGGCGCCGAGGAGCCGTCCCCCGCCCAAGCGGCCCGGGGCCCGGGCCCCGTGGGCGGCGAGGACGGCGATGAGGACGGGTTTGGCCAGCTCGGCCGGCTGGAGCCGGACGGGGCCGAGGTCGAACCAGGCCTGGGTGCCGTTGGCGCTGGCCCCCAAGGGCGAGAGGACGGCCACCAGCCCGGCGAGGACGAGCCCGTAGGCCAGCGGCACCACCCGCCGCAGCCGCTCCAGGTCCACCGCCATGGCCGCCACCATGGCCAGGGTGCCCAGTGCCACCCACGCCAGCTGGCGGACGGCATAGGCGGTCGCCCCTCCCGGTCCGTAACGGGTGGCCGAGGCCACCACCACGACGCCGAGGCAGGCGATGGCCAGCGCCGCGCCCACCAGGACCGTGTCGACCGGTGCCCGCCTGCGGGTCGTCACCAGAACTGCCTGCGGGTCATCACCGGAAGAGGGCCTCGATCACGCGTCGGACCACGGGGGCGGCCACGGCCGAACCGAAGCCGCCCTCTTCGACGACGGCGACCACGGACACGCAGCGCTCGCCGGCCCGGGCCACGCCGGCGAACAGGGACGTGTCGGAGCGCCCCACCCGCTGAGCGGTCCCGGTTTTGCCCCAGACCTCCAGACCGGGAATCGAGAACGCCTCGAAGGCACGGGCAGCCGTCCCCTCCGGGGACACCACCGCCGCCCGCAGGCCGGCCAGCACCGGCGCCTGCTGGCCCGGACCCAACGCCTCCCCGGACGGTCCGCCCGGAGACCGGCTTCGCCCCCCGTCACCACCGGCGCCGGCGGTGACGTGGGGCCGGGGCCGGGGGCCGCCGTTGGCCAGGGCGGCATAGGCCACCGCCAACTGCAGCGGCGTGACCTCCAGTTCCCCCTGCCCGATGGCCAGGTTCACGCTGTCCCCGGGATACCACCGGGGGTCGGGGAACAGGCCTTGTTGGCGCGCGGCCCGCTTCCAGTCCGGCCCGGGGACGCGCCCGGCGGCTTCCGGGCCGATGTCGATGCCGGTCACGGCACCCAGGCCGAGACCGCGGGCCGCGGCCTGGATGGGCCCGTCGCCGTCCTGGCGGTGGAGCCGCTGGCCCAGGGCGTAGAAGTACACGTCGCTGGACACGGCCAGGGCCCGGGCCAGGTCGACCCGCCCGTAGGACCGCCCCTGGGCGTTGCGGAAGACCCGCCCGCCGACCTGGTAGGAGCCACGGTCCTGGACCACGGTGGCCGGTGTCACCGCCCCGGCCGCCAACCCGGCCAAGGCGGTCACGGGCTTGAAGGTGGAGCCCGGGGCGTAGAGGCCCTGGAGCGCCCGGTTCACCAGCGGAGAGTGGTCGCCGGCCAGCGGGGGGGTGCCCGGGTCGAATCCGGGCGCCGAAGCCAGAGCGAGCACGTCGCCGGTTGCGCACTCGAGGGCCACCACCGCTCCGCCGGGGGCGGCGTGGAGGGGGCGGGCGGCCGCCATCCCCTCGGCCAGGGCGGCTTCGGCCGCCATCTGGGCGTCCACGTCGACGGTCAGGCGCACGTCCCGGCCCGGGGTGGGCGGGAGGCGGTCGAGGCGCCCCACGACCCGGCCCCGGCTGTCGACCTCCACCCGGTCGGCTCCGGGCCGGCCGGCCAAGGTGGCGTCGTGGAGGGCCTCCACGCCGCTCGTCCCGCCGTTCTCTCCCACGGTGCCGAGCAGGTGGGCGGCCAGCGCGCCGTAGGGGTGCTGGCGCCAGGGATGGGATTCGATCTCGACTCCGGCGAAGCGCTCGGGCCACTCCCGGAGGGCGAGGACGACCTCCGGTCCGGCGTCCTCGGCCAGCGGGATGGGGGCCACGGCGGAGATGCGCCGGTTGGCCAGGGCCCGGGCCAGGTCGCCCTGGCTGCGGCCCAGGAGCGGGGCCAGGCGCCGGAGCAGGGCGGGGCGCCGGGCCTCCGGCGCCGTGCGGGACAGCGCCACCCGGTAGGCAGCCCGGCTGCCGGCCAGCACCGTGCCGTTCCGGTCCAGGATCCGGCCCCGGGGCGCCTCGACCACCAGGGATCGCACCCGGTTGTCGGCCGCCCGGGCGGCCAGCGCCGGTCGCTCGGCCACCTGGAGGTGGACGAGCCGGGCGAGGAGGGAGAGGAAGGCCAGGGCACAGATAACTCCGGTCAGCGCGGTCCGGGGCGGGCGGCTCCGGGTCATGCCGGACGGCCCGCGGTCAGGCCGCTGACGCCGCGACGGCCCGTCCCCACCAGGCGGCGCAACGCCCCGAACAGCGGGGGCGACAGGGCGCCGGCGGTCAGCGAAGCCCGAACCAGCAGCTCGACACCGGTCGAAGACGGCGCCGGCGCAACGCCGAAGGCGGCGGCGCCGAACATCACGAGGGCTCCGGCCAGCAGGGCGCTCAGGGTGGCGCGGGGAGCGGCCAGCAGTGCCCGCCGCGGGGGTGGGAAGGCGGCGCCGGCCCGGGCCACCGCGGTGAAGGCGGCGGCGGAGAGCCCGAACGGCGTGATGAGGAACAGATCGGCAGCCAGCCCGGCGGCGAAGCCGAACGCCACCGCGCCGCGCCCGGGGACCGTCGCTGCCACTGCGGCGGTGGCCAGGAGGAGCAGGTCCGGGGCCGCCCCCGGGGGCGCCAGGTGGCGGGCGACGACGGCTTGGGCGAGCACCGCGGCGAGCAGCACGAAGGCCAGTCGCCCAACCGGTGCCCGGGCCCCGGCGACCCGCGGGTGGGTGAAGCGTGCTCCCGCCAGGACCTCCACCGTCCTCCCCGAAGCACAGTTCCCGATTCGCGGAAACGGAGGCGCGGCGTCGGTCACGGAACCGGCCGCCAGACCAGGACCTGGACCACCTCGAGGCGGTTGAGGGCCGAGACCGGCTCCACCGTTCGCCCACCCCGACGCACCTGGCCGACGGGCAGCGCCGGCGGGAAGCGCCCGTGGTCCAGACCGGCGGTCACCACCAGCGTGCCGTCCGCCGTCCTGGTCTCCGGGTCGAGGAGCTCCAGACGCAGGCTTCGGCCTGACCCCCGGGCCACACCCACCACGCCGCTGTCGGCCAGGCGCACGCCCACCGCCGAGGCCGGGTCGACTACCGGCAGCACCTCCGCCCGGCCCCGCGACGCCGAGACCACCCGTCCCACCAGCGCACCGCCCGCCACCACCGGCATCCCGGACAGGACACCGGCATCGGTGCCGCGATCGATCAGCAGGGCTGATCCCGGCCCGCCCGCCTGCAGGGCCACCACCCGGGCGGGGATGCGGGGGAGGCCGCCCGGCGCCGGCAGCCCCGTCAGTGAGGCCAGCTGGGCGTTGTCGCGGGCGAGGGCATCGGCCGACACCGCCCGGCTCCGCTCCCCGGACATGGCCTGGCGGAGACCGGCGTTCTCCCGGGTCAGGTCGTCAGCCCGCCCCAGGGCGGTGGCCACCGCCGCCACGGGCCGGGTGGCGGCCGCCTCCAGCCGGCCGAGGCCGCCCCGGACGGCAGCCCGCAGCCCGTCCACCGCCGGTCCGGTGGCCCCGGCGTGGTCGGCGGCGGCCAGGGTGAGCGACACGGCCATGAGCAGCGAGGCGGCGCGGCCTCCGGCCCTGCCCGGGGTCCGGGGTGTCCCCGAAAACGCCATCGTCATGCCGAGCGGGCGCCGACGAACACGCCGGAGCACTCGTCGAGTCGCTCGAGGCAATGGCCGGCGCCGCGGGCCACGGCGTGGAGGGGATTGCCGGAGATGACCACGGGCATCCCGGTCTCGTCGGCCAGACGCTGGTCGAGGCCGGGCAGGAGGGCACCGCCGCCGGTGAGGGAGATGCCCCGCTGGAGGATGTCGGCGGCCAGATCGGGCGGGGTCCGGTCGAGCGTGACCTTCACGGCGTCGACCACCGCGGCCACCGGTTCCTCCAGCGCCTCCCGGATCTCCTCCGTGGTGGTCACCACTTCTCGGGGCAGGCCGCTGACCAGATCCCGCCCCGTGACCTCGGCGGCGCCCTCCTCCGGCGGCGGGTAGGCATTGCCGAGCAGCAGTTTGACCTCCTCGGAGGTGCGCTCCCCGAGGATCAGGCCGTGGTGCTTCTTCACCCAGCCGACGATGGCCTCGTCGAAGTCGACGCCACCCAGCCGCAGCGACTGGCTGGCCACGATGCCCCCCAGTGACACCACCGCCACCTCGGTGCGCCCGCCGCCGACGACGACCACCATGCTGCCGGCGGCTTCATGGACGGGCAGGCCGACCCCGATGGCGGCCGCCATCGGCTCCTCCACCAGGTGGACCGGCCGGCGGGCGCCGGCCGACTCGGCCGCCTCCTGGACCGCCCGCTGCTCCACCACGGTGATGCCCGAGGGCACGCACACCAGCATGCGGGGCCGGCTGAACCGGCTCGGGCTGACCTGTTCCACGAAGTGACGCAGCATCCGCTCGCACACGTCCAGATCGGCGATCACCCCGGCCTGGAGAGGACCCACCACCTCGATGTGGGCCGGTGTCCGCCCGTGCATCCGCTTGGCTTCGCTGCCTACTGCCAAGGCTCGCCGGTCGGCGGCGGCCACCGCCACCAGCGACGGCTCCTCCAGGACGATGCCCCGGCCCCGGACGTAGATCGTCGTCGTCGCCGTCCCCAGATCGACGGCCAGGTCGCGCCCACCCAATGCTCGCGTCTTGATCAGCCCGCCCTCCGCCCGGTGGCCGGCACCCGAATGACAGAGCTGAGATTACACGCTTGAAATTCAAGTGCAAGGAGCCGCCCTGCGGGCGGCCCTGTCCTTGCCGTTCCGGCGGGGCTATTGCCTCGCTGCGCTCGGCGCCTCGCCGAAGAAGAGCGCGATCTCCCGGACGGCCGACTCCGGCGAGTCCGAGCCGTGGACCAGGTTCTCCGTCAGCTCCACGGCCAAGTCTCCCCGGATGGTGCCCTGGGCCGCCTGGCGGGGATTGGTCGCCCCCATGAGGCTGCGGACCACGGCCGGGGCCTCAGGGCCCTCCACGATCATGGCCACCACCGGGCCCCGGGTGATGAAGGTCACCAGGTCCTTGTAGAAGGGCTTGTCGAGGTGCTCGGCGTAGTGGCGGCTGGCCAGGTCCTCGTCGATGGTCAGCATCCGCATCTCGGCGAGACGCAGGCCCTTGCGCTCGAAGCGGGAGATGATCTCCCCCACCAGGCGACGTTCCACCGCGTCGGGCTTGCAGAGAACGAGGGTGCGATCAGTCATGGCTCACGACCCTACCTGAGGGAGGCCCGGGCCTCTCCCACGACGTAGAGCGAGCCGGCCACCACCACCTGGTCTTCGGGATCGGCACCCTCCATCGCCCATCGCACCGCCTCGGTGACACTCGGCGCCACCTCCACCTGGCGGACGCCCAGGCCCTCGGCGGCGGCGGCCACCTCTTCGGGGTCGAGGGCCCGGGGGCTCGGCGGCGGCGCCACGATCACCCGTTGGGCGGATCGGGCGGCGAGCGCCTCGAGCATCACCCCTGGATCCTTCTCCCGCAGGAGGCCGACGACCAGGGTGCGGGGGGCGGGCGGGAACTCTTCCGACAGGGCCGCCACCAGCGCCTCGGCGCCGGCGGCGTTGTGGGCGCCGTCCAGGATGACCAGCGGAGAATGCCCGACCACCTCCATGCGCCCCGGCGACCGGAAGGCGGCGAACGCCTCCGCCACCAGGTCGGGATCGATGGGCCCGTCGAAGAAAGCCTCGGCGGCGGCCAGGGCGAGGGCGGCGTTGTGAGCCTGGAAGGCGCCGTGGATGGGCAGGTGGACGCCGGGGTAGTCCCGGCCCGGGGTGCGCAGGTCGACGAGATGACCGCCGTGGGCCAGACGGATCTCGGAGGCGTCGAAGTCCTCACCCCGGCGCAGGATCCGGGCCGGCGACCGCTCGAGGAACAGGGGCTCCAGGGTCGGGTCCGTCTCACCCAACACCAGGATCGCCCCCGGTTTCACGATGCCGGCCTTCTCGGCGGCGATGTCTTCCCGGGTGGGGCCGAGGTACTCGGTGTGGTCGAGGCTGACGTTGGTCACCACCGCCACCCCCCCGTCGGCCACGTTGGTGGCGTCCCAGGTGCCGCCCAACCCGACCTCCACCACGGCCACGTCGACGGCGGCGTCGGCGAAGAACCGGTAGGCGGCGGCGGTGAGGATCTCGAAGTAGGACGGCGGCTCGGGCAGCAGGTCCTCCACCGCGGCCACCGTCGCCAGGACTTCGGCCAGGGCGGCGTCGTCGATGGGCTCGATCGCTCCACCGGGCGAGGATCCCGGGCCCTGAGCCCAGGCGATCCGTTCGTTGACCACCTCCAGGTGAGGGCTGGTGTAGGCGCCGACGGACAGGCCCTGGGTGGCCAGCAGGCAGGCGATCATGTTGGTGGTCGTGGTCTTGCCGTTGGTCCCCGTGACGTGGACGATCTGGTAGTCGCGCTGCGGGCTGCCCAGCAGCTCCACCAGCGGCCGCATCCGGTCGAGGCTCGGCCGGCGCGGTGCACCCCCCCGCTCCAGGTTGGTGTGCGAGTCCAGCCACGCCAGGGCGTCGCCCAGGGAAAGGTCGATCACGAGCCCGACAATAAACTGGGGCATGGTCGCGGCTACGAAGTGGATTCTCCGGCCCTGGGAGCGGGAGCTGTTCACCGGCTGCCGGCGGGCCTGGGATCTCGGCGCCCGGGAGCGCCAGAACTGGGAGCCGGCGGCACCATTGCGGGTCTTCGATCTGAACGAGGCCGTGCGCGACGCCCTGGCCGTCTACTACTTCCCCGGGATGTGGAGCTGGAGCCGGGCCATCGTCCGGCCGCTGGCCACCGAGGGGTTCGTCAAGTCGATGGCGCGCCAGCGAAGCGCCTACGAGGCCGCCTACGAGCTGAGGCCGGAAGAGGAGCGGGACTACGAGGAGCAGCTGGCGGCGGGCAAAGCCCTACTGGAGGCGTACTACGACTGGGCTCCCACCCGGGACGAGAAGCTGACGCCCTTGTCGGTGGAGGCCCTGTTCGACGTGACCGTCACCGATCCGGCTCACCCGGAGCGGGGCCTGCTCACGCCGGCGGGCCAGGGCGTCGACTACCGGGTGCGGATCGACCTGGCCATGGTGGACAGCGCCGGGCGGAACTGGGTGGTGGCCCACGGCCTGGTGGTGGGGCCCTGGCCGGCACTGGACCTGCTGCTGCTCGACGAGCAGTTGCTCAACCGGACGTGGGCCTGGGAACGGCACTTCCTGGCCCAGGCCCGGGGCACCATCCACAACGAGTTGCGCCTCGACCCGCCGGGGTCCGACCCGGAACTGTGGACCGGTAAGCGCATCCAGCAGGTGGGCAACCCCAGCTTCCGGCGGACCACCATCCGCCGCCGGCGCCCCGAGATCGACGGTGTGGACGAGCGGGTGGCCGCCCAGGTGCTCGAGATGTCCTCGCCCGAAGTGCCCTGCTACCCGAGCCCGGCGGTCGACCGCTTTGCGCCCTGCAACTTCCGCTCCCCCTGCCTGGCCCTCCAGCAGGGCCAGGACGCCGGGGAGATCCTCTCCCAGCGCTACCGCAAGCGCACCACCCCCGACTTCGAGCCCGGCCGGCTGGGCTCGGTGTGGGGCTTCGTGCCCCACCGAAGCGACGAGAGCCGGGTGCGGCTCAACCCGCCGCGAACCCAGCCGCCGGAGTCCCCTCAGCTGCCGGCGAGCTGATCCCGCTGGGCCTGGAGGGCGGCGATCGCCTCCCGGGCGGCGGCCTGGCGCCGGCGCATCTCGGCCACCACATGCTCGGGCGCCTTGGAGCAGAACCCCGCGTCGGCCAGCTTGGCGTCGATCTTTTCCAGCTCCTTGGCGTGCCGCTCGATCTGACGGTCGAGGTCGGCCAGGGCGGCGGCCACGTCGACGACCCCGGCCAGCGGCACGGCGATCGTCGCCCCGGCCGCCACCAGGCGCTGCTCACCCGGCTGGGGTGGCCGGTCCGGGACCAGCTCCAGGGCCTCGAGGCCGGCCAGCGCGGAGAGCTCCGACGACAGGTTGGCCAGGGCCTCGCCCTGTTCCGGGCTGGCCGGAACCACGAAGGCGCGGAGGCGCCTGGACGGTGCCACCTGGTGCTCGGAGCGGAACCGGCGGATGGCGGACACGATGTCGATGACCGCGGCCATGGAGGCGTCGGCGGTGGGGTCGACCCGGCCCCCGTCGGCCACCGGCCAGGCGGCCGTGACCAGCAGCCCGTCGCCACCCAGGCGGCTCCACAGCTCCTCGGTGACGAAGGGGATCACCGGGTGCAGCAGCCGGAGGATGCCAGAGAGGGCGTGGCCCAGCACATGCTGGGTCCGGGCCCGTTCCTCGCCCCCGGCGCCCAGCGGCCGCTTGGCCAGCTCCAGGTACCAGTCACAGAACTCGCTCCACACGAAGCTCTGGAGCTTCTGGACGCCGTCGGCGAAGTCGTAGCGCTCGAAGCCCTCGTCGACGGCCGCCGCCACCTGGGCCAGGCGGGAGAGGATCCACCGCTCGGGGAGGGTCAGGTCACCGGCGGCGGGAGCCTCGGTGAAGGCACCGAGCGGCTGCGCGTCGAGGTTGAGGGCGACGAACCGGGCCGCGTTCCACAGCTTGTTCACGAAGTTGCGCCCGCCCTGGACCCACTCCTCGGCCAGGGGGACGTCGTGGCCGGGGCTGGCGGCGCGCACCATGGCGAAGCGCAGGGCGTCGGCGCCGTAGCGGCCCGCCATCTCGAGCGGGTCGACCACGTTGCCGAAGCTCTTTGACATCTTGCGGCCCTCGGCGTCGCGCACCAGGCCGTGGATGGCCACCTCCCGGAAGGGCACGTCCCCCATGAAGTGGAGCCCCATCTGCATCATCCGGGCCACCCAGAAGTAGATGATGTCGAAACCCGTGTGCAGCATGGCGTTGGGATAGAAGCGGGCCAGGTCCGGGGTCTGGTCCGGCCATCCGAGCGTGGTGAAGGGCCACAGGGCGGAGGAGAACCAGGTGTCGAGCACGTCTTCGTCCTGCACCAGGTCCGAGGAGGCGCAGCCGTGGCAGGTGGTGGGATCCTCCACCGAGACGATCACGGTCCCGCAGTCCCGGCAGTACCAGGCCGGGATGCGGTGGCCCCACCAGATCTGGCGGGACACGCACCAGTCCCGCAGGTTCTCCATCCAATTGAAGTAGAGGGTCTCCCACCGTTCAGGAATGAACTGGGTGCGATCCTCCTTGACGGCGTCGATGGCGGGCATGGCCAGCGGCCGGGATTTCACGAACCACTGGAGGGACAGGCGGGGCTCCACCACCGTGTGGCAGCGGTAGCAGTGACCCACGGCGTGCTGGTGGGCCTCCACCCTCTCGAGCAGGCCCTCTTCGGCCAGCGCCGACTTCACCGCCTCCCGGGCCGCGTAGCGGGCCAGGCCGGCGAAGCGGCCGCCGTTCTCGTTGACCACGGCCGACTCCGTGAAGATGTCGACCGGTGGGAGGTTGTGACGGCCGGCGATCTCGAAGTCGTTGGGGTCGTGGGCCGGGGTGACCTTGACCGCCCCGGTGCCGAAGTCGGGATCGACGGCGTCGTCGGCCACCACCGGGATCTCCCGGCCCACCAGGGGCAGGACCAGGGTGCGGCCGACGGCGGTGGCGTAGCGGGGGTCGGCGGGATGGACGGCCACCGCGGTGTCACCCAGCATCGTCTCCGCCCGGGTGGTGGCCACGGTGATGAAACCGTCACCCTCCTTGAACAGGTAGCGGATGTGGACCAGCTCGCCGTCGGTCTCGTCGTGCTCCACTTCGATGTCCGACAGGGCGGTGTGGCACCGGGGACACCAGTTGATGATGCGGTTGGCCCGGTAGACCAGGCCCTCCTCGTAGAGGCGCACGAACACGACGCGCACCGCCCGGGAGCAGCCTTCGTCCATGGTGAAGCGCTCGCGGCTCCAATCGCAGGACGCCCCCATCTTGCGCATCTGGGCGGTGATCTGACCGCCGTAGGTCTCCTTCCAGCGCCACACCCGCTCCACGAAGGCATCCCGGCCGATCTCGTGACGGTCGAGGCCCTCCTTGGCCAGCTCCCGCTCCACCACGTTCTGGGTGGCGATGCCGGCGTGGTCGGTGCCGGGCAGCCACAGGGCGGCGTAGCCCTGCATCCGCTTGCGCCGGATGGTGGCGTCGATGAGCGAGTGCTCGAAGGCATGGCCCATGTGCAGCGAGCCGGTGATGTTGGGCGGCGGGATGACGATGCAGAACGCCTCGCCGTCGGGGTTCACCTCGGGGCGGAAGGCACCCGCCTCCTCCCAGGCCGCGTACCACCGCGCTTCGGCCGGGGCCGGGTCGTAGGCCTTCGGCATGCTGTCTTCGGGGACACCCCGTGCCCCGGGCGATGCGGACATCAGGACCTGCGGGGCAGGGACTGGCGGCCGGGGCTGGGGCCCCCGGCCGCTCTGCGATGAGCCGCCAGGCGAAGAGCCATAGACATGGCGGGAGATTGTACGGGGGTGGGCCCCCTCCACCGCCGCTCAAATCACTCGTTCAGACGAGGCGGGTGACCAGCGGCTTGTCGTGGGGGATCTTCCGTCCGGAAGCGATGGCGTCGTCGAGCGCCATCCTCAGCTCCGCCACCGAAGCCGGGACGTGCCCGTTGCCGGCCGCCTCCCGGACCTTCTCGGCGCCCCGGGCGATCGCCGGCTTGGCCCGTTCCAGAGCCGGCTCGACGTAGGGCCGCGACTTCTCGACCGCCTTCTTGGCCGCCTGGCGCGACCGTCCCGCCGCTTCCTTGGCGGCCGCATTGGCCACCTCCCTCGATCGCTCGGCTGCCGCCTTGGCCGTCTGGGCCGCCTCCTGCTTGGCCGCCTTCTCCGCCGCCGCCCGGGACTTCTCCGCCGCCGCCTCCGCCATCCGGCGGGATTCCGCCGCCGCCTTCTCCGCCGCCTGGCGCGACTTGGCCGCCGCCTTCTCGGCGACGCGGCGCGACTCCCCCGCCGCCTTGGCCGCCAGCTTCTCCGCCATCTTCTCGGCCTTCGCCGCCGCCTTCTCGGCCATCTTGCGCGACTCCGCCGCCTGGGCGCGAGCCGCCTTCTCCAGCCGCTTGGCCGACCCGGCCGCCTGCTTGCGGGCCGCCTTCTCCATCCGCCGCCCGGCCTTCATCGCCGCCTTGGTCGCCTTCTGGCGCCGGCGCTCAACGATTTCCTGGGCGTGCTCGAGCACCTCGGGGGCGGACGCCGCCGCCTCCTGCACCTGCTCGGACACGGCCTCCATCATCTCGGCCACCTTGCCCGGGAGGGCACGGGCCACTTCGGCCACCATGCCCAGGCCCTCGGAACGCGCCCGCTTCGCCCTCGTCCGGCCGCGGATGGCCAGGCCGGTGCCCACCAAGCCGCCGCCGGCGGCGCCGATGGCGGCACCCTTCCCGGCGGTCACGAGCGCCTCCTTGCCCTCCTGGCCCTGCTTCCGGGCGTAGGCGTACCCTGCTCCTCCCCCGGCCGCCGACCCCACCACCATGGTCTTCACGATCGTTGCCATGGTCACGTCCTACCCCACCCTGGCAGATTTAGCCACCCGGAACGATGAGGTGGTTGCGCCTCTCCCCCTCAGAGGGGGTCGAACGCGACCACCTCCGGGAAACCCTCCCCGGGGGGCGAGGTCGAGGTCGGGCTAGGCGCTGCGCTTGCGCTCGGCGGCGGGCTCCACCCTCGGCACCAGGGTGGGATGCACCTTGTCGAGCACCACGGTGCGGTCGATGACGCACTTGCCCACGTCGTTGCGGGAGGGCAGCTCGTACATCACGTTGAGCAGCACCTCCTCGAGGATGGCCCGGAGTCCCCGGGCCCCGGTCCCCCGCAGGAGGGCCTGGTCAGCGATCGACTGGAGCGCCTCGTCGTCGAACTCCAGCTCCACGTTGTCGAACTGGAAGAACTTCTGGAACTGCTTGGCCAGGGCGTTCTTCGGCTCGACCAGGATCCGCACCAGGGCGTCCTGGTCCAGGCTGCTCACCGCGCCGATGACGGGGAGGCGGCCGATGAACTCGGGGATGAGCCCGAACTTGAGCAGGTCCTCGGGCAGCACCTGGGAGAGGATGACCCCCAGCTCCTTCTCCTCCGCCTTGCGGATGTCGGCCCCGAAGCCGATCCCCTTGTGGCCGATGCGGCTCTCGATGATCTTCTCGATGCCGGCGAAGGCCCCGCCGCAGATGAAGAGAACGTTGGTGGTGTCGATCTGGATGAACTCCTGGTGGGGGTGCTTGCGGCCCCCCTGGGGCGGCACCGAGGCCGTCGTCCCCTCCAGGATCTTGAGCAGGGCCTGCTGGACCCCCTCGCCCGAGACGTCCCGGGTGATCGACGGGTTCTCGGCCTTGCGGGCGATCTTGTCGATCTCGTCGATGTAGATGATCCCCGTCTCGGCCTTCTTGACGTCGTAGTCGGCCGCCTGGATCAGCTTGAGGAGGATGTTCTCGACGTCCTCGCCCACGTAGCCGGCTTCGGTCAGGGCGGTGGCGTCGGCGATGGCGAAGGGGACGTTGAGCAGGCGAGCCATCGTCTGGGCCAGCAGCGTCTTGCCGCAACCGGTGGGCCCGATGAGGAGGATGTTCGACTTCTGCAGCTCGATCTCGGGGTCCCCGTAGGCGCCGGCCTCAACCCGCTTGTAGTGGTTGTAGACGGCCACGGCCAGGATCTTCTTGGCCTGGTCCTGCCCGATCACGTAGTCGTTCAGGAACTCGAAGATCTCTTTGGGCTTGGGGAGCTCGTCCCACTTCACCTCGGAGGTCTGGGACAGCTCCTCCTCGATGATCTCGTTGCACAGGTCGATGCATTCATCACAGATGTAGACGCCGGGGCCGGCGATCAGCTTCTTCACCTGCTTCTGGCTCTTTCCACAGAAAGAGCACTTCAGCAGGTCCCCTCCGTCGCCGAACTTGGCCACCGGTCCGTCCCCTCCCCGACCCGTCCCGCCGATCTTCCCTGCTCTCCCGGACCTAGCTCACACCCGCCGCTGTGGCGACCGCGGCCAGCTCCCGGTTGGTGAGTACCTCGTCGATGAGGCCGTACTCCTTGGCTTCCTCCGCGCTCATGATGAAGTCGCGGTCGGAGTCCTTGCGCACCCGCTCGACCGACTGGCCGGTGTGGTGGGCCAGGATCTCCTCCAACAAGTTTCGCATGCGGATGATCTCCTTGGCCTGGATCTCGATGTCCACCGCCTGGCCGGCGGCGCCGCCGTGCGGCTGGTGGATGAGGATCCGGGCGTGGGGCAGGGCGTAGCGCTTGCCGTCGCTGCCCGCCCCCAGGAGGACCGCGGCCGCGGAGGCGGCCTGCCCGAAGCAGATGGTGCGGATGTCGCACTTGATGTACTGCATGGTGTCGTAGATGGCGAAGAGCGCCGTGATCTCCCCGCCAGGCGAGTTGATGTAGATGCTGATGTCCTGGTCCGGGTTCTCGCTCTCGAGGAACAGCATCTGGGCGGAGACCACATTGGCGACGAAGTCGTCGATGGGGGTGCCCAGGAAGATGATGCGGTCCTTCAGGAGCCGAGAGAAGAGGTCCCACCCTTTTTCCCCTCGCGGGGTGCTCTCGTAGACGTTGGGGATGACCACGTTCCGGATGGGTTCGATCACGCTTCGGCACTCCTCTCGGACAGGTCGAGCGGCTTGCCCTCCTCGTCGAACACCACGGCGTGGTCGACGAGGAACTGCAGCGCCTTCCCTCTAGACAACTCAGAGCGTACCGCCTCCAGACCCCGACCGCGTTCGATCTCCTTGCGCAACTGGGCCGGTTTGACCTTCGAGCCCTCGGCCAGCCGGACGACCTCGGCCTCGACCTCTTCGTCGCTCACCGTGAGCTCCTCCTGGGTGGCGACGGCCCGCAGCGCGAGGTCGGCTTTCACGGCCCCGACGGCCTGCTCCCGCACGGTGCCCACCAGCTGCTCCTCGGTCGTGCCGGTGGCGGCCAGGTACTGCTCGATGGTGGCTCCCTGGTCGGAGAGGCGGTGGATGATGGAGTGCAGACGGCGCTCCAGCTCCTCGTTGACCAGGGCCTCGGGGATGTCGATGTCGACCAGGCCCCCCACCGCGTCAAGAAGGCGTTCCCGCAGGGCGACCTGGCCCTGGATGCGGCGCACGGCGTCCATGCGGGTGCGGATGTCGGTGCGCAGGTCCTCCAGGCTGTCGAACTCGCTGGCCTCCTTCACCCACTCGTCGGTGGGCTCGGGCAGGACCTTCCGCTTGGTCTCCTTCACCAGGACCTGGAACGACACCTCCTCGCCGGCACGTTCCCCCCAGCGCTCACCCAGGACGTCGTTGAAGCGGACGATGTCCCCGGGCCGGCGCCCGTCCAGCTCGGCGTCGAGCTTGGGGGAGACGAGCTCGGAACCCACCTCGTAGAGGAAGTCGCTGGCGGTCAGGCCTGGCACCTCCTCGTCGTGGACGTAGCCCTTGATGTTGAGCTGGGCGTAGTCGCCGGCCTTGAGGGGGGAGGCGGAGTCCTCCAGGTCGGCGAAGCGCTCCCTCAGCCCGTCGACCTGGGCGTCAACGTCGGTCTCGGCCACGGCCGGGACGGGCACGGTGATCTGGAGGCCCTCGTAGCCGGTGATCCGGGGCTGGGGGCGGACCTCGACCACGGCGTCGAACTCGACGTCGCCCGACTCCTGGCCGGCGGTGATGTCGATCTCCGGCGGGGCGATGGTGTCGAGCGCCTCGGCCGTCACCGCCTGGGCGTAGTAGTCGGGCAGGGCGTCCCGGAGGGCCTGCTCCCGGGCCAGCTCGGTTCCCAGGTGGTTCTCCAGGATGCGCCGGGGGGCCTTGCCCGGACGGAAGCCGGGGATGCGCACCTCCCGGGCCAGCTTGCGGAAGGCGGCGTCGATGGCGGACTCGAACTCGCTGGCGGGAACGGCCACACGGAGGCGGACCTTGTTGCCCTCCAGCGTCTCGATCGAGGTTTCCATAAGGGACGGGGAGTGTACCAGCGGCTTTTCCGCTCTCCGGAGGGCCGGCCGGGGACTTCAGCGCGGCGTGAAGCGGACCGGGAGGGAGTCGAGGGCCCGGATGGCCAGGCCGGGGCGGCGGACCGGCTCCGCCAGCATCTCCAGGGCGCAGAACCGCTCCCGGAGGCCGGCGAAGACGAGGTGGCCCTCCATGCGGGCCAGCCGGGCGCCCAGGCAGAAGTGCAGGCCCCAGGCGAAGGCCAGGTGGAGGTTGTCGGTTCGGGCGACGTCGAAGCGGTCCGGGTGCGGGAAGCGGGCCGGGTCGCGGTTGGCGGCGGCCAGCATGGCGAACACGGTGTCGCCTTCCCGGAGCCGTTGGCCGTCGAGCTCGGTGTCCTCCAGGACGAGGCGGTGGACGAACTGGACCGGGGTGTCGTAGCGCAGGATCTCCTCCACCGCCGGTGCGACGAGACCGGGGTCGGCCAGCAGGCGGGTCATCTCGCCGGGGTGGCGGAACAGGGAGAGGAGGCCGTTGCCGATCAGGTTGGTGGTGGTGAGGAACCCGGCGATGAAGAGCAGGGTCACCGTGGAGTAGAGCTCGTCGTAGCTGAGGTCACCCTGCTCGTAGCGAAGAACGAAGGCGGACAGGAGGTCGTCGGCGGGGCGGGCCCGGCGCTCGGTGATGAGCGCCCTGAAGTACGCCTCGAGCTCGTCGCCGGCCCGTTCCACCTCTTTGGTGCCTTCTGGGGTGGGGTTGGGCTGGTCGGAGGAGACGAGGGTGCGGATGAGGGGCTGGAACCAGTCGCGGTCGCCGGCGGGAACGCCCATCAGCTCGCTGATCACGGTGACGGGCAGTGGATAGGCCAGCTCCATCATGACGTCGGCGTCGCCCATGGCCGCCAGCCGGTCGAGGCGCTCGTCGACCAGCTCGGCCACCCGGGGCCGCAGCGCCTCCATGGACGGCGGGATGAACGCCCCTTTGGCCACGCCCCGCAGCCGGGTGTGCTCCGGCGGGTTGGAGGTGATCATGGACGGCCGGGAACGACGTTCCGCCAGGCGCACCCGGGATTCGTCCACGCCGTGGCGCCGCACGACGAACTGGGCGGATTTGCCGATGCGGGCGTCACCAAGGACCTGGCGGCAGCCCTCGAAGCCGGAGACGTACCACACCCCGTCCAGCCCACTGCGGTGGACGGGTGCCAGCTCCCGGAGCCGGTGGTAATGAGGGTAGGGGTCGGCATGGCCCTCGGCGGTGGCCATCACGACGTGGAGGACCTCGTCGGCCTCCTCCCCCACCAGTCGCGTCGACGTGGCCGTGACCGCCATGCACCCTCCCTGCCGTTCCCCCGAGAGTTCCCGAGCGTAGACGCGCCGAAGGCGGCCGCTTGGGCCGCCTTCGAAAGGTGCTGCTGCGGTTCGGGCCGCCTAGGCGGCGTCGACCTCGGGGGTCTCGGCGGTCTCGGGGGCCGGGGGCGCCAGAGCGGCGTCGAGACGGGCGGTCACCGTCTCCCAGCTCGGGTAGCGGGTGGCCAGGTCGGACAGGTCCCGGCGGAGCCGGTCGCCGTGGTTGGAGCCGGCGAGCTCGACCAGGGCGGCGATGAACTTCTCGGAGGCGACGGGGAAGCGCAGGGTGCGCCCGTCCCGGGGGTCGAGGACGTAGGCGTGCGTCCCACCGCCGAGAGGCACGATGCGGGTGGCGTCGGCCGAGGCGATGTACGCCTCCTTCTGGCCGCTGGTCCGCATGGAGGCCCGGGCCGTCTTTGACTGCAGGCCGCCGTCGTCCTTGTTCTTGACCTTGCCCGCCATTGCGGTTCCTCCTCGCTCCCCGTCTCCGAGCCCTCGCCCGGCACGTTTGTCCTGACTCTCTCTCGACACTTGCGCGGCGCGACTTGAGAGAAACTTCGCGGCTTTTGCTCCCCCAGCCGAATGCTCTCTCGCCCCGTGCGAAGCGGGAAACATAGCGGAACGGAACGGACCGTAAGAACTGATTCCGGTGGTCCAGCTCCCCGAACGGTCAGGCAGCGACCGGAGCGACCATCTCTTCGATCATCGCCGCCTCGACGGGCCGGCTGAAGAGGTAGCCCTGGGCGATGTCGCACCCGTGGCGATCCAGGTAGCTCCGCTGGGCGCTGGTCTCGACCCCCTCGGCCACCACGTCGAGCTTCATGGCGTGGGCCATGGCGATCATGGCGGCCACGATGGGAGCCTCGTCTTCGGGGTCCTCGATCTCGGAGACGAAGGACCGGTCGATCTTGAGCGTGTGGAAGGGAAAGCCCCGCAGCCGGCTGAGGGCCGAGTAGCCGGTGCCGAAGTCGTCGATGGCGAGCTTGACCCCCAGCGCCTCCAGCTCGCAGAACACCGGGCGGGTGTCGCTGCCCTGGTCGATGGCCATGCTCTCGGTCACCTCCAGCTCGAGGCGCCCGGGTTCGAGCCTGGTCCGGCCCAACGTCTCCTCCACCCGTTCGACGACGCTGGACCGCTGGAAGGCTCGGCCGGAGATGTTGACCGCCACCCGTAGCGGCGGCAGGCCGGCCTCGGTCCAGGTCCGGGCCTGTTCGCAGGCGGTCCGCAGGACCCAGTCATCGAGGGGGACGATGAGACCGGTCTCCTCGGCCATGGGGACGAAGCGGTCGGGGGTGATCAGCCCGAGGACGGGGTGCGGCCAGCGCGCCAGCGCCTCGACCCCCACGATGTGCCCGGAGGTCAGATCGACCTGGGGCTGGTAGACAACGCGCAGCTGGCCGGTGTCGATGGCGTGGTGCAGGTCACGCTCCAGCGCCAGCTGGCCCTCGGCCGCCTCGTTCATGTCCAGGGCGTAGACCTCGTAGCAGTTGCGGCCCCGGTCCTTGGCCCGGTACAAGGCCGTATCGGCGTTCTTCAACAGGACCGCCGGCCGCACGCCGTCGTCCGGCCCGATGGCGATCCCGATGCTGGGGGTGACGTACAGCTCGTGCCCGTCCAGGACGAACGGGTGCCGGAAGGCGACGAGTATCTTCTCCGCCACGGCCACGGCCTCGCCGGCGGAGCGGATGTTGGCCAGGAGCAGGGTGAACTCGTCGCCCCCCATCCGGGCCACCGTGTCGGTGGTGCGCACCACGGCGGCGAGGCGACGGGCCACCTGACGGAGCAGCTCGTTGCCGGCCGGATGCCCGAGGGAGTCGTTGACCCGCTTGAACCGATCGAGGTCGATGAACAGGACAGCGATCTTATGGGCGGACCCCCGCTGCCGCACGAGGGCGTAATTGACCCGCTCCTCGAAGAGCAGCTGGTTGGGGAGATCGGTCAGGGCGTCGTGGAAGACCTGATGCTTCATCTGGTCGACGAGCCGGGCGTTCTCCAGCGCCCCTGACCCGACGGCCACGATGGCATCGAGGAGCTTGGCATCCTGGGGCTGGAACGACGGCTCCACACCCCGGCGCTCGCCCACCACCAGCCAGCGTTCCGGGTGCCCCCGGCCCTTTAGCCGGCTGCCCAACTCGTCGGGGCCCGGCGGAGTCTCGGTAAGGCGGACGTCGCGGCAGCGCAACATCGTTCGGGCCGAGGAGGTGATGGCTTCTTCGACTTCGGAGGGATCGACCGACTGGGCGTCCAAGGCCGTCTGGAGGAGACCGTCGAGCCGGGCCCGGTCGTGGCGAGCGCGCAGCGAACCGTCGAGCACGACCTGGAGGACGCCCATGGGGAGCAGGGCGAAGAGCAGGGCCCAGGAGTAAGCGGAACCGGCCAGCCCTCCGAGCAGCCCGATGGCGATCGTGGCGCACCAGATCAGCAACCGGAACCCCATGCCGTCGCGGACCGACCGCCAGAACGACTGGCCTTCCACCACCGCCAGGACCGTCCACACCGCGACGCTGTTCACGAGCAGGAAGACGGCCCCACCCAGAACCACGGCCGCCAGTTCTCGGGCGGTGGTCCCACCGTGGGCGCCGGCCAGGCGGGCGACGGCCACCCCGATCCCCGTCGACGTGACCACCATCCCGGTGTTGAAGGCCACCCTGACCAGCGGCCGGCGTCGTGCCAGACGGCTGACCAGGGCTGCCGAGCCGAACGCCAGCACGACGCCGAGGGGCGGCAGCAGCAGCGTCATGGCCACCAAGAAGGCCTCGTCGAACTGGAAGGCCTCGGTCTCTTCACCACGCAGCACGACGAGGGGGAAGTACCAGCTCAACCCCAGAGCCAACGTGAACGCCGCCAGCTCGCCGATCGGTCCGATGCCCTGATGACGGGCCAACGCCACGGTGAGTGCCACCGTGGCGAGGCCCGATCCAACCGCCACCCAGAGGGCGACCTTCAGCTGCTTAGGCACTCTTTACTCCCAGGCCGTCGCATACCAGCTGTTGCCGTACCAGCTGTTGCCGTACCAGCTGTTGCCGTACCAGGAGTTGCCGTACCAGGAGTTGCCGTACCAGCTGTTGCCGGTCCACTGGCTGACGTACCAGCTGTTCCCGTCCCACGTCGACCCGAAGTAGTCGAGAGAGTCGAAGGCGACGTTCTGGGCGGTGATATCGCTGTTGAGGAGCTGGAAGATGGGAGTCAGCAGGCCGAGGAGCGGGTCGAGCAGCCACCCGGTCTGGATCTGGACGGTGAGGCCGCCCCGGTCGAGCTGGAGGGAGCCGGTGCCCACGGACCGGACGACGTTCTGGTTGGCCGAGTCGAATGTGCCGGCATGGGCGGCGGCGTAGGCGTCAAGGGAGCCGCGGCCGTCGACGTTGGGGTTCCCGATGGGGCCGGGAGCGGCCGTGCCCAGCAGGCGGGCCTTGACCTGGTCGGGGGTGAGGCCCGGCTCCCGCTGGAGGAGCAGTGCCACCGACCCGGCGGTGACGGCGGTGGAGAACGACGTGCCCGAGCCCTTGAAGTAGGCGGTGCCGATCCGGGAGCCGGGATAGGCGTCGTCGACCTTGGAGCCGGGGACCCGCAGGCCGATGACGGAGCGACCCGAGGCGACCAGGTCGGGCTTGACCAGGCCGTTGGCGGCCGTGGGACCCTCACCGGAGTAGCCGGCCATGATGTCGTCGCCCCGGCCGGGGGTGCCCTTGTCGTCGAGGGCGCCGACGGTGATGACCAGGGGGTCGTCACCCGGCTTGGTGATGGTGCCGGCCCCCGGCCCCCGGTTGGAGGCGGAGACGGTGACGACCAGGCCCGCGTCCCAGGCCCGCTCCACGGCGGCGTTGAGGGGGCTCAGGTAGTACGACTGGGTGGAGTCCGTACCCAGCGACAGGTTGATGACCCGGATGCCGTAGTCGTTCTTGAAGGAGACGGCCCACTGGATACCGGCCAGGACGTGGCTGATGTCGCTGGCGCCGTTGCGGCCGGCGATCTTGATCGAGACGATCTTGGCGTTGGGCGCCACACCCTTGTACGCCCCGTTGGAGGACGCCCCGTTGCCGGCGATGAGGCCGGCCACGAAGGTGCCGTGGCCGAAGCCGTCGTCGAAGGGGTTCCGGTCCTCCTCGTCGCAGGAGAGGTGGTTCGGGTCCTCGTCACAGGAGAAGTCGATGCCGCCGATGACCCGGCCGGCGAGGTCGGCCACCGGCTCGACGCCGGTGTCGACCACGGCCACGGTCACCCCGGTGCCGTCAACCCCTTCCGTCCACAGATGGTCGGCGCCCACCACCTTGGGGTAGACGGCCGAGGCGGAATGCAGCGGCGAGGGATTGGCCTGGAGCTGGACCGTCTCGTCGTTGCTGACGTCGACGACCCCCGGCTGGGCCCGCAGGTCGGCCAGGGCGGCGACCGGTACGTCGGCGGCGACGCCGTTGACGATCCACAGGTCCTGGGTGACTTCGCCGCCGGCGGCCTCAACAGCCGCCTGGGCGGTGCCGGCATCCGTGGCTTGGACGATGACGGAAGCCCGAGCTGCTTCGGGTGCGGCGGCCGTGGCCATCGCCCCGCCCGGTACCGCGGCCAGTACCAGCGCGGCGACCGCCAAGGCCAACCGCTGCTGCCAACGAGTAAGCGTGCTCATGGGTGCCCCTCCCGTATCTCGCCCGCCTTCGATCGCCCATGATCGGGAGTGACCCCAACGCGCTCCATAGCCCGTTGGAACCAGGTGGTGGCTATTTCCGCGGTTCGGACGGCAGAGTTGTCGACGGATGCACGGGTTGTCCGTCCCCCGGCCGGCGGAGCCCGGGGCGGTTCCGAGGTCCGGATCGGCTACCGGAGGTTGCCCACGACCTCCTGGGCCCCCCGGGTTCGGGGTGTTCCTGACGAGAGCATGAGCTCGACGGCGGCCGCCGGCTGGGGCCGGGCGAAGTGGTACCCCTGGGCCAGGGGGCAGTCGAGGTCACGCAAACGCCACAACTGGCTGTCGGTCTCGACCCCTTCGGCCACCGCCTGGATCCCGATGGCGGCGGCCAGCCGGATGACGGAACGGACGATCTCGGTGTCGACGGTGTTGTCGTCGGCCAGGCCGAGGATGAAGGACCGGTCGATCTTGACGAAGTCGATGGGGAACCGCTGCAGGTAGCTGAGCGAGGAGTACCCAGTGCCGAAGTCGTCGATCGACACCGACACGCCCAGGGCGTGGAGCTTGCCCAGGGTGACGGTCGCCGAATCGACGTCCTCCACCATGACGCCCTCGGTCACCTCCATGCAGAGCTGCTTGGGCCGGAGGCCGAATCGGGCCACGGCGGCGCCGACCTGATCGGCGAGGTCGGGCTGGCGGAACTGGCGGGGCGACAGATTGACGGAAACGGTGAGCGAGCCGGCTTCGGGGCAGGTCTGCTCCCAGGTCTTGACCTGCCGGCAGGCCTCCTCCAGCACCCACTGGCCCAGGGTCAGGATGAGACCGCTCTCCTCGGCCAGGGGGATGAACTCGGCCGGGGGCACCGGACCCCGGGTCGGGTGGTTCCACCGCAGCAGGGCCTCGAGGCCCACGATGCGGCCGTCCTCCACCGAGACGATGGGCTGATAGTGCAGCTCGAGCTCGTCGCGGTCGAGGGCGCCCCGGAGCTCGATCTCCAGGTCCAGGCGCCGGAGCTGGGCGGGGTCGGACTCGGGACGGGACACCTCGAAGCAGGCCTTGCCCCGGGCCTTGGCCCGGTACATGGCCACGTCCCCCTCCCGGAGGCACTCGTCCGGGTCGTTGGGGAAGCGGTCCCCGATGACCACCCCGATGCTGCAGGAGATGGCCAGCTCCCGGCCGGCGACCTGGAAGGGATGCCCGATGGCGTCGAGGAGTCGCTGGGCGACATTCAGGGCGTCGTCCTCGCTGTCCAGGTCCTCGATGAGGGCGACGAACTCGTCGCCGCCGAAGCGAGCCAGCGTGTCTCCGGCCCGGAGGGTCTCGGCCAGCCGGGCGCTGACCCGGAGGAGGAGCTCGTCACCGACGTGGTGCCCGAGGCTGTCGTTGACGACCTTGAACCGGTCGAGGTCGATGTACAGGAGGGCGTACAGAGCACCGGTACGGGCCATCCGGGCCTGGGCGTGGCTCATCCGGTCGAGGAACAGGGCCCGGTTGGGAAGGCCGGTCAGGGCGTCGTGGAAGGCCTGGTGGCGCAACTGCTGCTCGAAGCTCTTGCGCTCGGTGATGTCCCGGAAGGCGACGACGGCGCCCACCACCTGCCCGTCCCGGATGACGGGCGATGTGGTGTAGGCCACCGGCAGGACCGACCCGTCCTTGCAGGTGAACATCCCGTCGTCGTCCTTGGCGGTGAGACCGCCGGAGAGGGGCAGCGCCAGGTGGCAGTCGGCCGGCGAGCGGACTCCCGCCTCGTGGGCGTGGAAGGCCTGGTGCGGGGTGAGGCCGAGAAGATCCCTCTCGCTCCAACCCAGCTTGACCTCGACGGCGGGGTTGACGAACTCGATCCGTCCCTCCCGGTCCAGGGCGACCACGCCCTCGCCGAGGCTGGCGGTGATGGTCCGCACCTGCTCGAAGAGCGTGGCGTTGGACAAGGCGTTGGAGGCGACGGACGCCACTGCCCGCAGCAGGAACTCGTCATCGTGGCCCCACTCCCCGCCGCCCACCCGGTCCCCCACCTCGAGAGCGGTGTGGTCGTCGAGCGAGACGTGCAGGGTCCCCCGGGAGGGCCGCGTGCCGGTGGGCACGAGCTTGACCGTCCCGGCGTCGAGCAGGGTGTAGGTGGCGCGGACGAGCTGTTCCCGGACCAGGGTGGAATCGGTGGTGTCACGGATGGCCGACGTGGCGCGGTAGAGCTTCTCCATCTGCCGACGCTGCCGGTACTGCCGGAAGGAGCGGCTGCAGGTCACCTGGAGCATGGCGATGGGGAGGGTGGCGACCGGTAGCATCCACGACCGGCCCTCGATGGCGACGGCGATGAGGACACCGCCGGCCAGGGAGCTGACCCAGGTCGTCACCCGGATCCCGAGCCCCTCGATGAGGCCCGATCGGAAGGGCGTGCTCTGGACCACGCTCATGATGAGGGAGACGGCCAGCATCGACAGCACGGAGTAGATGAACACGCCGCCGGCGGCGGCGGCGATGGCCCGGTCCGTCAGATGACCGCCTCCCACCCCGAGCCCGTGGGCCACCGTGGCGCCGATGGCGACCGAAGCCATCAGCTCCCCGGTGTTGAAGAGCGTCTTCATCCAGCCCCGGCGATGCCAGAGCTGGCCGATGGCCACGGCGATGCCGAGTCCGGCCACGACCGCGGGAACGCTGAGTTGGACGACCATGGCGACGAGGAACGCTTCCTCCAGGTGGAGGTTCTCGCCCTCCCCCTCGTGGGAGAGGCGGACGGGCATGACCTGGAGGACGGCCATGGCCCCCACCAGCAGGAGGGCGAGGGGAAGGTCCGACCAGGGGTCGCGGCTGGCGAGGAGCGAAGCGGCGAAGGCGACCAGCCCGGCAATGCCGGCCAGGACACAGAGCGCGGCCACCAGGCGGACGTTCGGTCCGCCGGCGCGGGAGACAGCGGCCTCAGTCGAGGCCGCTGCTCCTTCTGTCGCTCGGTTCTGGCTGATCAACGTCTCTCTTCTCGCCTTCGGATCGATGTCCCGGTCGGGCGGGGCGGTTTAGAACCAGTAACTGCCGAGCCACTCCAGGACAGAGGGCTCGTAGGCCCAGGTGCTCCCGGCCCAGGACGAACCCGCCCAGGACGAACCCGCCCACGACGAACCCGCCCACAGCAGGCTCGCCCACGACGAACCCGCCCAGGACGAACCGGCCCACGACGAACCCGCCCACAGCAGGCTCGCCCATGACGAACCCGCCCACGACGAACCCGCCCACGAGCTGCCGTTCCACTGGCTACCGGCCCACGAGCTGCCGGCCCACGACGAACCGGCCCACGACGAACCGGCCCACGACGAACCGGCCCACGAGCTGCCGGCCCACGAGCTGCCGGCCCACGAGCTGCCGGCCCAGGAGGACCCGAGGAAGCGCCGCTCGAACCCGTTCGGGCCACCCCCACCCTCGGCGCCGCGCACGCCGGCGTTGGCCGCCGTGGTGTCGGAGCTCATGGTGGCGGCGTAGGCGTCGAGCTCACCGGAACCCTGGGCCGCCGGATCGGCGCCGGCGAGAGGACGGGCGGTGGACACCAGCCGGTGCTTGATCTGGTCCGGGTTGAGCGACCAGGTCCGGTCGATGACGAGGGCGGCAGCCCCGGCCACGATGGGAGCCGAGAACGAGGTTCCCGACCCCTTGAAGTAGGCGCCGTCGATCCTGGCTTCGGGATGGGCGGTGTCGATCGTCGATCCACTCGCCCGGGTCGAGACCACCGACTTGCCGGAGGCGACGAGGTCGGGCTTGGCCAGGCCGTCAAAGGCGGTAGGGCCGACGCTGGAGAAGGCGGCGACCGCGTCGTCCCCGATGGCCGTCGTGGTGCGGTCGTCGTGGGCGCCGACGGTGATCACGAGCGGGTCGTCGCCCGGCTTGTTGATGCTGCCGGGGCTGGTCCCCTGGTTGCCGGCGGCCGTCACCACGGTGACTCCGGAGTTCCACACCCGCTCCACGGCCAGGTTGATCGGGTCGGTCAGATAGCTCTGGGTGGATGCCGTGCCCAGGGACAGGTTGACGACCCGGATGCCGAAGGCGTCCTTGAACGTCGCCACCCATTCCAGCGCCGCCAGCAGGCGGAGGAGGTCCGTGCTGCCGTCGGCGCCGGCGATCTTGACCGACACCAGGTGGGCGCCGGGCGCCACGCCCCGGACCCCGCCGTTCGAGGCGGTGCCCTGGCCGGCGATGAGTCCGGCCACGAAGGTGCCGTGGCCGTAGCTGTCGATGTTGTTCTGCTCGGAGGTGAAGTCGACGGCCTGGACGACCTTGCCGGCCAGGTCGCCGGTGGCGTTGACACCGGTGTCGATGAGGGCAACGCCGATGCCTTCGCCGGTGTAGCCCTGGCTCCACGTCTCGGAGGCCCGGGTGGCGTCGGTGTACACGGCGCTGGCGACGCCGCTGTTCTCGCCGTACTGGCCGCTCAGCTTGACGGAGCGGTTGACGGTGACGTTCTTCACCCCCGGGGCGGCTTGGAGGGAAGCCAGCTGGGCGGAGGGGATGGTGGCGGCGAAGCCGTCAACGATGGCCAGCGGCTGGCCGGTCTCGCCGCCCAGGCGCTCGACGGCGTCCTCGGCGGCGGTGTCGGCGGGGTTCCACTCCTGAACCACCACCTGCACCAAGGACGGTGCGGCGACCGCCGGGGACACACCGGAACCGGCGGCCAGCAGCGCCATGACCAGGGTCATGACCAGGGCCAGCACGGGCCCGCGGACGGTGGGGAAGCGTCGGCGCACAGCGGTGGAAAACATCAAGGCACTCCAATTCGGCGGGAAGGGCGAATAGGGAAAGCGGGGACAATCTCCTGTCGACCGGGCCCCGTCGGGTCTTGATGGTTCGAAAGGCCTATTCGCGCCTGACGTGGCCAAGCCGGGAATGGCGCGGAAGGACTAGGAAATCCCTACCTGGTGGTGTCGCCCAGGGGAGCGAGTAAGGTCCCCGCTCATGGCGGTGGCACCCAGGACGGCGGCCGGGGGGTGGGTGACCGTCGTCGCTCTCCTCGGTCTCATCGCCCCCGCCTCCGGGGCATCGGCCTTCGCTCCCGGATGGACCAGCCAGTTCGGCACCACCAACGTCGACGAGGCCGTGGCCGTCACCATCGACCGCTCGGGGAACAACTACGTGGCCGGTTGGACCCAGGGGGTCCTGCCCGGGCAGAGCTCTGCCGGGACCCTCGACGCCTTCGTCCGCAAGCACGACCCGGCCGGGACCGAGCTGTGGACCCGCCAGTTCGGCAGCTCCGACCGGGATTACCTGCGGGGGGTGGCAGCCGACGCCGGAGGCAATATCTATCTGGCCGGCGAGACGGAGGGGACGCTCCCCGGCCAGGTGTCGGCGGGCGGGCGGGACGCCTTCCTCCGCAAGTACGACCCGGCAGGAACGGAGTTGTGGACCCGGCAGTTCGGCGGTGGTGGCGGGGACGGCGGCGCCGGGGTGGCCCTTGACGCCCTGGGTGACATCTACATCGTGGGGACCACGCGCGGGACGATGCCGGGCCAGACCACGGGCGGCGATTACGACGCCTTCATCCGCAAGTACGACCCGGCCGGCAACGAGCTCTGGACCCGCCAGTTCGGCGGTATCGAGGGTGAAGGGGCGCGTGGTGTGGCCGTCGGGCCGGGCGGGACGCTGTTGATCGTGGGCACGACGCAGGGTGCGTTTCCGCAGCAGTCGAACTCCGGCGGCTTCGACGCCTTCGTCACCCAGTACGACCTCGACGGCAACGCGGTGTGGATGCGTCAGTTCGGCAGCAACTTCAACGACTACGGCGTGGGCGTGGCCACCGACGACAAGGGTGACGTGATCGTGGTGGGCAGCACCGACGGCACCCTCCTCACCAAGACCAGCGGCGGCGGGACCGACGCCTTCCTGCGCCGCTACAGCTCCACTGGTACCCCGATATGGACCGAACAGTTCGGCGGCGTGTACACCGACGCCGCCATGAGCGTTGCCATGGACCCGGCGGGACGCGTCTTCGTGGCCGGATCCACGGAGCGAAGCGGCCCGGGACGGCCGGGCCGGGGTCAGGATGCCTTTCTCTACTGCTACGACTCGATCGGCCGCCAGCAGTGGGCCAGCGAGTTCGGCACGGAGTCAACTGACATGGGCCTGGGCGTGGCCTTCGACGGCCACGTGATCCATCTGGTGGGCAGCACGCTTGGCTCTCTCCCGGGCCAGACATCGACCGGCAGCCGGGACGCCTTCGCCCTCACACTCGGCTGACACCCCACCTCTCCGGCGTCAGGGCTACTCCGGCCATACGCCTTCTTCTCGGGCTTGTGGCACGTAGGTGACGATCACCGCTGCAGCGGCGCGGGCGGGGCCGAACGGCCAATCAGGTGTGTTCCCCGCTCCCCGGGCTTTCCCTCCGGCCAGCCGGTACCGCCGAGAGGTGCGTGACCGGGCGACGGCGAAATCCCCGACATGGCTGGAGCGCGCTGGCAACGGGGACCGTGGCGGAGTCGTCCGCCCGAGTGCCGCCGCCCGCGAGGAGGGGTCGTCCCCACCCGGCCTCTGCCCCGCCCCCGCCGGCTGCGCCGGCGCTAGCGACGGGCCCGTCGACGGGCTCCGTCATGCCGGTGACACAACCACCGTCGCAGCCGTCAGCGATCCCGTAAGTCCCGTTGCCTAGCGTGCTGGTCAACGCACGCACGGGGAGGACAGTCATGCGCGGGAACGGGATGACGGCGACGTCGACGTACGTGCTGCCCAACGACTGGGAGCACGCCCGCCGGCGCCTCCGGCTGCTCGAGACGAGCTTCGATCCCACCACGACCAGACACCTGGCCGGGTTGGGAGTCGGGCCCGGCTGGCGGTGCCTGGAGGTGGGAGCTGGAGGAGGGTCCATCACCGCCTGGCTGTGTCGTGCCGCCGGCCCCACCGGACGGGTGGTGGCCGTCGATCTCGACACGCGATTCGTCGACGAGCTGGACTACGACAATCTCGCCGTCTGCCGCCTCGATGTGGTCAACGACGACCTCCCCCGGGGGCCGTTCGACCTCATCCACACCCGCGCCGTCCTCGTCCACATCCCGGAACGGGATGAAGTGCTGGCCCGGCTGGTCAGCTGTCTCCGGCCCGGAGGATGGCTCCTGGTCGAGGAACCTGACAACGCCCTCCAGCTGGAGCTCGCCTCCGGCCTGTACCACAAGGTGTGGTCCTTCGTCGTCGCCGCGCTCGACGCGGTAGGGGTGGCGGACGATTGGGCCCGGCAGTTGCCGTCCCTCTTCCAGGCGCACGGCTTGACCGGGATCCGGGCCGAATGCCACGCCCCCTACTTCACCGGCGGTTCCACGCTGGCTCAGTTCGTCCGGGTCAGCATCAACCAGTTGAGCGAGCGGTTGCTGACCCACGGCGCCACCCCGGAGCTCCTCGACGAGATGGACTCGCAGCTCGCGGATCTCGTCCGGTGGTTCCCGGGGATCCCGTTCGTGACCGCCTGGGGCCGCCGGCCGGGATAGCGCACCCCCGGCCCTGGGCCCGCGCCAGGGGCGCCGGGCGCCGGTCATGTGGGAAGCGTGATGACCGTGTCGGTGTGAGTTCAGAGCTTCGCCCGGTAGAGGTCCCGGAGCAGGAGGACCTCGGCCAGATGGTGGATGGCCTCCCGATGGATGTGGAGCACGAGGGCCGCGGACGGGAACTCGGCGAAGGGGCCCTCGGCCGGGCCGACCGGGCGAGCGAGGGCGGCGTCGTCCAGTCCGCGAACTCCCGACACCCATGTCTGGTAAGCGGTGTCGAGCGCTTCCAGGGCGCGGGCCGCGCCCGGTGGCCAGATGGCCGTCTGGTAATCAATCGGAGGGCCGCCGAAGTGGGCGGCGTTGCGGACGCCGAAGATGCCCACGATCACGTGCCCGAGCCGCCAGGCGATGGTGGTGACCGGCGCCGGCGCCGGCTCGGGGAACTCGAAGTCGGCCACCAGGTCTCCGCCGCCCGCGGCCATGGCGGTGCGGGCCTCGGCCCGGGGCCGGATGCTCCAGCAGTCCTCCACCGGCTCCCAGAAGTACTCCTCGTCGCTGAGTCCCCCCAGGCGCGGCCGCACGTGGTGATCCCAGTGCCACGTGAGCTGCTCGAGCAGCTGCGCCGTCCAATCCAGTGTCATCCGTGCCCTCCTCGGTCGAGGCCTCCGGGCCACGGAGGCTGTCATACCCCATCGGTATGGTGCGCGCATGCGATGAGCGCATGAAGGAGGAGCAACGTGGAGTACGAAGCTGGGGACGTGATCGTGTACCGCCCGTTCGGCGGTGGGCTGCGCCGGGTCCGGGTCGAGGAGCGGCTGGCCGACGTGAAGCGGGGCCGGCCGGGCTTCGATGGAGTCGTGGTGTCGGGCCCAGAGAAGGGCCAGCCGGTGTGGGGTTACGACGATCAGATCGTGCCCCTCCGGGTGATCCAGCGGGTACCGGACTGCCGCGCCGGGTTCCCGCACCTCGATGACGGAAGCCCGGGCGCGGCTTAGCTCGTCGCCCGCTTGTAGATGTCGGGGGTGTAGTACCCGGCGGCGATGCACGCCGCCGACCAATCGTTGAGCGAAGCGACGGCGGCGTCGAGATCGTCCCCGATGGCGTCGATCACGGACTGTTGCATGGCGTCGGTGCGCTCCTCGATGTCGTCCCGCAGGCGCCGGCCGGTGGCCGTGAGCTGGCTGTCGGCGACCAGTCCCCGCCGTTCGAGGTCGGCCAGGGTGGCGGCGACGGCGTCCTCGGAACATCCCCGCTGCCAGACGGTGAGCTGGCCGAGGGGCATGCCCATCCAGAGCTCGGTGACGATGTTCATCGCCACCGGGCCGAGACCGGACGAGATGCAGGCCGCCACGTGGCCGTCTCCCCGATGCTCCCGCACGAGTTCACAGGCCCGCCAGAGCTGGCCGACGGGGTGATCCGGCCAGCCCAGGGAGCGCAGACCGGAGTACATCGGACGGCCGGTGCCGTCCGCCGCCTCCACACCGCGGCGCAGGGCGGTCACCACCGGAGTCACATCGGCCCCGTCGAGGACCTCGGCCAGGCTCTCGATGGTGGCCTCTTCCCGCGCCGCCAGCATCCCGGCCCGACCGCACTGCCGGCGGGCTTCCTCGTAGGCGGCGACGATGAGCCCGGGCTCGTAGCTGGCGAAGGTGGCGGCGACCACCTCGGCCGGCGGCTCCCCGAGGGCGGCCGCCTTCCCCCAGACGTAGCCGGTGAAGATGGTCAGCCCCAACTTGGCCAGGACCTCGTTGGTGCGCCGGGACCAGACCGCATGCGAGGCGATGGGCTCGATGGCGTCGCGCAGGTGACGAGCGGGGCTGGCATTGGTCACCGGTGGTGGGGGCGGCGTCCCCTCGGGGTTCGGGACAAAGATCAGCTGTACCGCCGTGTCGTAGTCGATGGTCAGGAAGGGGTGGGTCGCCTCGTCCATGAGCACCTCTCTGAGACTCATCGGTTGGCGTCCGGCCGGTTCGAGCGAGCCGGCGCTCCCAGGCCCAGCATGGCGAAGCGCCGGAGCACGCCGAGGTGGAGGCCGAGCATCCCTGCCTCAGCGAGGACCGTGAGCTCCGGAAGGGGGTCTTCCCGGCCCAGCTCGTTGGCCATCCGGTCGCTGACGTCGTCGTCCACGTCGAAGAGATCGGGGATCTGCAGAACCTCGGTCACCGCCATCACTGTCTCCTTTCTCGTCGAGACCTTCGTCTCTCACCCTGGAGGCGTGACATCGGGACGGAACATTGTTCCCTTTCGCTACAGGGACCAGGTGACGGGGAGGCGGGGGTCGGGGATGTAGCTGCAGTAGCTGCCCGTCTTCACCGTGGTGGACAGGAGGAGGCCGAGCTCGTCGTCGTGCTCGGCGATGCGGGCGATGGCGTTGGCGATGGCCTTGCGGACGCTCACCCGGGCCCGCTCGGGCGACGAGGCCGCAGGGCGGTCCCGCCCCCCGAGGCCGATGGCCGCAGCCAGCTGGCGGGTGAGGGCCTCGAGCTCGACCTGGGCCCGGGCGGCCCGCCCAGGATCGTTCCAGGACTCCGCCTCCTCGATCTCGCCCTGGAGCTCCCGCACCCGCCGGCGGTACTCGCGCTTGGCCCGCTCGTCGAGCACGGGCCCGGCGTCGCCCGAGGACCCGCCGGTGAGGTCGAGGACGTGGAGCTCGCAGCCGGGATGGGCGAGAAGGCGGGCCAGGTAGTGGAGCCCTTTCATATCGGGCAGCTCGAAGCCCGCTTCGCCATAGGCGACGATCCAGCGCTTCCGCTCCCGGCGCAGGGTCGCCGGCACAGCGGGTGCGGACGGGCGAGAGGGAGAAGCGGCAGGGGTGTCCAGCTGTTCCAGGGCGTAGGAGATCGCCTCCGCCGGTGCCATCAGTGCGCCTCGAGCCCATTCCCGGTCGAAGTCCGGGAACGACTTGGCCAACTGGGAGTGGCAGCGCTCCAGCTCGGCCGAGATGCAGCGGGTGTCGGGCGACTCGCCGACCGCTTCCCGGACGCCGTGGCTGGCTGCCAGCAGCCGGGTGGCCGAGCGCTGAGCGCCCTCGGCCTCCCGGAGCAGGGCCACCATATCCAGGCAATCGGCCAGAAAGGCGTGCACGCCCGCATCCCGGAGCAGGGAGAGTGACTCACGCACAGCGGCGTCGGCGCTGGCCCAGTTGCGAAGGAGGATGCCCACCTCGCCGGCTCGGGTCAGGGTCATCAGCAAGATTGTCAACAGGCCGGTGCGCCGCGCCATTTCGACCCCCTCGGCGGCGAGGATCTCGGCGCGTTCTGTGTCACCGGCCGCGGCGGCGAGCGGGGCGAGCGACGCCGAGGCGTGGGCCACGACGCTGTCTCCCATGCCCCTGCGCCCGAAGTCGAGCGCCTTCCGGAAACGCTCGCTCGCCGCCTCGGCGTCTCCTTGGGCCAGGCAGATCCATCCCAGCATGTATTCGCACCAGCCCATGGTCAGTAACGAGCCGACCGTCCGGCAATCCTCGTAACACTCGGTCAGCACCTGTTCGGCCCGCTCCAGGTCACCTCGGTGCAGGAAGCGGGTGCCGAGGAAGTACCCCGCCACGGCGGCGTCCTTGGCCTCGTGTCGCTCCCGGGCGAAGGCCAGCGCCTGCTCGTGCAAGGCCGACGACCCTTCGAAATCCCCCTGGGTGGCGAGCAGGAACCCCAGGACGTTGATCGCCCTCCCCCACGCCGGGGAAGTGGCCGCCGGACTGAGGGCCAGAACCTGCTCGAGTCGGGCCCGTCCCTCCCCCAGGCGCCCGGCCATCGTCCAGTAGTAACCCAACGGAACCACCAGGTGCAGAGCGGTCTCCGCCTCGCCTTGCGCCAGCGACCATTCGAGAGCAGCCCGGAGGTCATCCTCGACCTTGGCGCGCGTGATCCATTCGGCCCAGGGCAACGCCTCATCCGAGTAACGACGTCCTTCGGCCGATGGATCGCTGAAGATCCTGTCAGCCAGCTGGGCGAAGTAGTCCCGGTGCCGGCGCCGCATCGCCTCCTCCGTTCCCGAGGCGGCGAGCTTTCCGGCGGCGTACTCCCGCACCGTCTCCAGCAGGCGGTAGCGGGCTTCCCGGCCGTGGCCGTCCACGATGACCAGCGACTTGTCCACCAGGCGGGCGAGCACATCGAGCACCTCGGCCCCGACGAGGCTGGTGCTGTCCGCCGCTACCGCCTCGGCTGCGTCCAGGTCGAAGACGGCGGCAAACACGGAGATGCGCTGGAGGAGCAGGCGCTCGGGCTCGGAGAGCAGCTCGTAGCTCCAGTCCATGGTCGCCTGCAGCGTCTGCTGGCGGGCCGAGGCCGTGCGGGGACCGGCGCTGAGGAACCGGAACCGGTCATCCAACCGGTCGGCGATCTGCTCGGGGCTGAGAACCGGGACCCGGGCGGCGGCGAGCTCGAGGGCGAGGGGGATCCCGTCCAGACGCCGGCAGATCCGTGCAACGGCGGGGGCGCTGTCGGGAGTCAGCCTGAATTCAGCGTCGGCGGCGCGGGCCCGCTCGCAGAACAGGGTGACCGCATCGGAGCCCGAGGGCGCGTCGAAGGGACCGTCGGCGGGAGGGAGGCCGAGCGGAGGTACCCGCCAGACCACCTCACCGCCGACGGCCAAGGGCTCCCGGCTGGTGGTGAGGACGACCACCTCGGGACAGCGGCGCAGGATGGCCTCCAGAGGGTGGCCACGGAGTCGACGAGGTGCTCGCAGTTGTCGAGGAGCAGGAGCATCCGGCGGGGCCGGAGGTAGGCGCAGAGCCGGTCGAGGGCCGCCTCCGAGGCGCCTCCGGCCTCGACGAGCTGGAGGGTCCTCGTCACCTCGAGGACGACGAGGGAGGAATCGGCCAGCGCGGCCAGCTCCACCATGAAGACCCCATCGGGGTATGCCTCCAGCAGACCCGCGGCGACCTGAAGACCGAGGCGCGTCTTGCCCACCCCGCCGACGCCCGAGAGCGTGACCAACCGTGAGCTCTGCAGGAGGTCTCCCACCGCCTCGAGCTCGCGCTCCCGGCCGATGAAGGAGCTGGGGGCCATGGGCAGGTTGTGCCGAAGGGCGCCCAGGGAGCGCAAAGACGGGAAGGCGGACGGGAGGTCGGGGTGGGTGAGCTGGAAGACCCGCTCCGGACGGGCCAGGTCGGCGAGACGGTGCTCGCCCAGGTCCAGAAGCTCCACGCCGGCGGGCAGCTCGTCGCGGACGAACTCGGCGGTGAGCAGTGACAGCACCACCTGACCGCCATGGGCTGTGTCGAGCAGGCGGGCGGTCCGGTTGAGGGTCGGCCCGAAGTAGTCGCCACCACGACGTTCGGCGGCTCCGCTGTGCAACGCCATGCGGACCCGTAGCGGCCGGGACTGCTGCCAGTCGTCGGTGTGGAACGAGTGCTGGGCGGCGAGGGCGGCCGCCAGGGCGGCCGAGGCGGTCGAGAAGGCGGCGCACACGCCGTCGCCGGTGTGCTTGAACACCTTGCCGCCGGCCGTCTTGACCGCCAGATGGATCAGCTCGTCGTGGCGGGCCAGGTCCGCCGCCATGGTGTCGGGACCCTCTTCCCAGGCGCGGGTGCTGGCCTCGATGTCGGTGAAGAGGAAGGTCAGGGGGGTACTCAAGGCCACCTCTGCCCCCGTCCCGGGTCGCCAGCACAGCCCGCCGCCAGCGTATCCAAGTCGGCGACGCGGCAAGCGGGAGACCCGGGTCCGCCACCCCCTTACTGGCCGGAGGAGCGGTCGCCCGCGCGCCTGAACGTGCCGGGCGGAAAGGCCCCCGCTTCGACGCAGGCCGCCGACCAGACCTCGAGAGACTCCACGGTGGCATCGAAGTCGTCGCCGATGGCGTCGATCACCGGTTGTTCCATGGCGTCGGTCCGGTCCTCGATGTCCTCCCGCAGGCGGCGGCCGGCGGACGTCAGGGCCCCGCCGGCGACCAGATCCCGGGCCTCGAGCTCGCCGACGGCGGCGGAGATGTCCTCCTCGGACCATCCCCGCCGCATGGCGGTGTAGGCGCCGAGCGGCATCCCCAGCCACAGCTCGGTGAGCAGGTTGATGGCCACCGGGTTCAAGCCGGCGGAGAGCCAGGCGGCGGTGTGGCTGTCGCCTCGGTGCTCCCGCAGGAGCTCGGTCGCCCGCCACAGCTGGCCGAGAGGACGTTCGGGCCAGGGCAGGGAGCGGAACCCGGAATAGATCGGCCGGCCGAAGCCGCCGGCAGCATCGACACCCCGGCGAAGGGCGGCGACCACCCCCGTCACGTCCGTGTCGCCGAGAATCTCCTCCAGGCTTTCGAGGGTGGCGTCCTCCCGCGCCGCCAGCAGGCCGGCCCGTCCACACTGCCGCCGGGCCTCCGTGTAGATGGCGGTGACGAGTCGTGGCTCGTAGACGGCCAAGGCGGCCACCACCACCTCGGCGGGAGGCTCACCCAGTACGACGACGCGGCCCCACACGTATCCGGGGAAGAAAGCGAGGCCCAGCTTGGCCAGAACTTCGTTCGTCTTTCGCGACCAGATCGCATGCTCGGCGATCGGGGCCATGGCGTCCCGCAGGCGCCGGGCCGGAGCCGGGGCGACCGCCGATGGCGGGGGCCATGTGCCCGGCACCGCAAAAGATCCCATGATCAGGTCGTAGTCCCAGGTCAGATAAGCCTGCAGCAACGTCTCGAAGTCCACGGCCGCCCTCCTCTTCAGCGTTCCGACTGCTCTCAACCGGTAGGCGTGAAATCGGGACGGAACAGTGTTCCGTCGGCCTCACAGAACCCAGACCACCGGGAGGCGGGGGTCGGGGGTGTAGCAGCAGTACGTCCCGGTCTTCACCGTCGTCGAGAGCAACAGCCCCAGATCGGCGTCGTGTTCGGCGATCCGGCTGATGGCGCCGGCCAGGGCCTTTCGGACGCTCACCCGGGCCCGTTCAGCCGGCGCCGCTGCAGGACGGTCGCGTCCGCCGAGGCCAACGGCGGCCGCCAGCTGGCGGGTGAGGGCTTCGAGCTCCATCTCGGCCCGGGCCGCCCGGTCGGGATCGTTCCATGAACGGGCCTCGTCGATCTCTTCCTGGAGCTCGCGGACCCGCCGGCGGTAGGCCGCCTTCGCTTCGCTGTCGAGGATCGGTCCGGCATCGCCCCGGTCGACCGGCCCGCCGCCCTGGGCGGCAGCCACGAGATCGAGGACGTGCACCTCGCGGCCGGGATCGGCCAGCAGGCGAGCCAGGTACGCGAGCCCCTTGCTGGCGGGAAGCTCGAATCGGACGTCGCGGTAGCCCACGACCCACTGCTTCCCCGCCCGGCGAAGCGTTGCCGTCTTTGGCTTCGGGACCGGCGGTCCGGGGACTGTCGAGGGGTCCCTGTCAAGCTCGCGGAGTCCGAAAACGACCGACTCGGCGGGCGACAACGCCCTCCCCCACTCCCATTCGGAAGCAAACTCGGCGGGCCCGAGGAGGTCGATCAACCGGGCATGGCACCGTTCCAGGTCCGGGGACACGGTGCGGACATCGGATGTCTCGTGCGATGCCTCCCGCACCCCCTGGCTCGCCCCCAGGAGCCGGGCCACCGATATCGGACGCCCGCAGACCTCCTGGACCAGGGCGGTGATCTCCAACGAGTCGGCCAGGAAGGCTCGTCCGCCGGTGTTCCTCAACACTGCCAGCAGCTCCCGCAACGTCTCATGGGCGCTCGCCCAGCGGCGGATAAGAACGGCGACCTCGGTGGCGCGGACCAGAGACATCACCAGGATGGTCTGCAGTCCGAGGCGGCGAGCCGCGGCGATGCCCTCCTTGGCGTAGGCCTGGGCCCGGTCGGCGTCGCCGGCCAGGGCGGCGAGCTGCGCCAGACCGCCCAAAGCGTGGGCCATCAGGTTCTCGCCGGCGCTGGGACGTCCCCGCTCCAGAGCCGACTTGAAGGAGCGGGTTGCCTGGGGATGATCGCTGCGCGCCACAGCCACCCAGCCGAGCATCATCTCGCACCACGCCATACCGTCCGAGGACCCGACGGCCCGGAAGCGGTTGTGGGCATCGTGCAGATGCTGGCTGGCCCGCTCGACATCACCCTGGTGGAGCAGGCGGGCGCCCACGAAGAAGGCGCCGACTCCAGCTTCTCCCTCATCGCCCGCCTCGATGGCCAGGGTCAGAGCTTCACTGTGGAGGGCGAGCGAGCGGTCGAACTCTCCTTGTTGATCCAGGAGAAAGCCGAGGCCGTTCATGACCCGGACCCGGACCCGGCTGCGCGTCTGAGGATTGAGCGCCAAGGCCTGTTCGAGTCTGGCGCGGCCCTCGCCGAAGTGGCCGGCCAGCACCCAATGATTGCTGAGCGTGGCGACGATGTGCAGGCCGGCGTCGGCATCGTCATGGGCCAGCGACCACTCCAGCGCGGCCCGCAGATTGTCGTAGGAGAGATCGAACCGCCTGAGCCAGCGACCCTCGGCGAAGGGATCGCCGTCGAGATACGTGTCGGCCATCCGGAGGTAGTAGTCGCGATGCGACCGGCGGACCTCATCCCTCGCGCCCGTTTCGGTGAGTTTCTCGTCCCCGTACTGGCGGACGGTCTCGAGGAGCCGATATCGCGCCTCGAGACCCTGACCGCGGACACCAACCAGCGACTTGTCGACCAGACGGGTGAGGAGGTCGAGGACATCCGCCCGGTCGATCGTCGTCCCGTCGGAGGTGACCGCCTCAACGGCGTCGAGATCGAAGCTGCCGGCGAAGACGGAGAGGCGCTGGAGAAGGAGCCGTTCGGCCTCGGAAAGGAGGTCGTAACTCCAGTCCATGGTGGCTCGCAGCGTCTGCTGGCGGGGAGCCGCGGTCCGGGATCCGACCTTCAGGAGGCGGAAGCGGTCGTCGAGGCGGTCGGCCACCTGATCGGGGCTGAGGACCCGGATCCGAGCCGCAGCCAGTTCGAGCGCCAACGGAATCCCGTCCAGCCGCCGGCAGATGCGGGTCACCGCCGAGGCGTTGTCGGGAGTGATGGCGAACTCGGGGTCAGCGGCGCGGGCTCGCTCGGAGAAGAGGCTCATGGCATCGCCGCCCAGCACCGCGTGGAGTGCGTCGTCCTCGGTGGGCGGCAAGGCCAGGGGCGGCACCCGCCACGCGATCTCGCCGCCGATGGCGAGAGCCTCCCGGCTGGTGCACAGAACGGCCACCGCCGGGCCGCGCTGCAGGATGGCATCGCAGAGGACCGCCACGGCCTCGATCAGATGCTCGCAGTTGTCGAAGACCAGCAGCGTCGTCCGCCGCTCGAGATAGTCGCACAGGCCTTCGACCACCGCCTCGGGAGCCGTTCGAGCCTTGCTTTCGACCACGCCCAGCGCCCTTGCCGCCTGGGCGGCGACCATCGCCGCGTCGGCCAGCGGGGCCAGATCGATGAGGAAGACGCCATCCGGATAGGTCTCGAGCATCCCGGCTGCCACCTGCAGGGCCAGGCGGGTCTTGCCCACCCCGCCGACGCCGATCAGGGTGACCAGCCGGGAACCGGCCAGCAGGTCGCCGATCGCCGCCAGCTCCCGGTCCCGCCCGATGAAGGAGCTGGTGGCGACAGGCAGGTTGTGGCGGTGGGCGGCGAGTGATCGCAGTGCCGGGAAAGCAGCCGGGAGGGCGGGGTGGTCGAGCTGGAACACGCGCTCCGGTCGCGTCAGGTCGGCCAGGCGATGTTCGCCCAGGTCGCGGAGATCGGCCCCCGGAGGCAGCTCGTCCCTGACCAGCTCGGCGGTGACCAGGGAGAGAAGCGTCTGTCCGCCATGGGCTGTGGACAGCAGGCGGGCGGCCCGGTTGAGCGGCGGCCCGAAGAAGTCGCCGGCCCGCTGCTCGGCCACACCGGTGTGAATGGCCATGCGCACCCGAAGCGCCTCGGCCTCATGCCAGTCCTCGGCCTGGAGCGCGCACTGGGCGGCCAGGGCCGCCTCGAGCGCGGCGGGAGCAGTCGAGAAGGCGGCACAGATCCCGTCGCCGGTGTGCTTGAACACCGTCCCCCCACTGTCCTTGACGGCGCGGTGGACGAGCTCGTCGTGGCGGGCGAGGGAGATCGACATGGCACCGGGGTGGTCCTCCCAGGCGCGCGTGCTGGACTCGATGTCGGTGAACAGGAAGGTCACATGGGCGGTGGCGGAACGGGCCGGGAGGGTGCTGGTGGCCTCTCCCCCGTCCGGCTCCCCCGAGCGCATTGGCCCACTCCCCCGGTGCCCTCACGGGCCCATCGGTAGCGTATCCAAGGTCCGCTCCGGCCACCCCGTCTTCCGCGACCGGTGCACGCCAATTCGCGGGCGTGCCACGATGGCGCCATGGCCGGACAGCCGGCGGTCGCCAGGGTCGAAGCGGCGTTGCAGGCCATCGAGGAGACGCAGCCGCACCTGAACGCCTTCACCTCGGTGATGGCGGACGAGGCCCTCGCCCGGGCCCGGGAGCTGGACGGGAGTGAGCCCACGGGCCTGCTCCATGGCCTTCCCGTGGTGGTGAAAGACCTCTTCGACGTCGCCGGCGCCCCGACGACGGGAGCCTGCGGGGCGTACGAAGGGCGGACCGCGGCCCACGACTCGGACGTGGTGGCCGCGCTGCGGGCGGCCGGGGCGGTCGTGGTGGCCAAGACCAACCAGCACGAGCTGGGTGGCGGCGCCACCGGGCTCCTCTCCGCCTACGGGCCGACCTGGAACCCGTGGGGTGAGCGGCGGATCGCCGGGGGTTCGTCGTCGGGCTCGGCCGCCGCCGTGGCCGCCGGCGTCGTCCCTCTGGCCATCGGCTCCGACACCGGAGGGTCGATCCGGATCCCTTCCTCGTTCTGCGGGATCACCGGGCTGAAACCGACCCATGGCCGGGTCAGCCTGCGGGGGGCCATGCCTTTCAGCCCGGGTTACGACACCGCCGGGCCCATGGCCCGCACGGCGACAGAGTGTGCGCTCGCCTTCCGGGTCCTGACCGCCGGTGGGCTCGTCCCGGCCCCGCCCGTGCGGGGCGTCGAGGGACTGCGGGTGGGCCTTCCGGCGCCGTTCTTCACGCGGGTGCATCCCGAGACGCGAGCCGCCACCGATCGGGCCGCCGCCCAACTGGAACAACTGGGGGCGGTGCTGGAACCCCTCGACGGGCCCGGGCCCGACGAAGGCTGGCTCGGCTTCCGCCATGTCTGGGCCGACCTGGCCCATCTGCACGCCGACATCGTGGGCGACGACCGGGTGTCCCCGGCCGTGGCGTCACTTCTCGAGACCGGCCTCCGCCTCACCGGCACCGAGTACGCCGCCACGCTGGCCCGGGCCCGGGCCATCCGCTCCGAGTTCGAGGATGCCTTCCGGCGCGTCGATGTCCTGCTGGCGCCGTGCACCCCCTACCCCGCCCCCCGAGCCGGCGACAAGGAGGTGGAGGTGGAAGGCGGGACGCTCGACGTCCACCGCGGGTCGCCATCCCGGCTCACCGTCCCGGTCAACGAATCCGGGCTTCCGGCCGTCGCCTTCCCGGTCGGTCTCTCGGCTGAGGGACTGCCGATCGGCGCCCAGCTCATCGGCCGCCCCTACGACGACGAGACGCTCCTCGCCGTCGTGGATACGTTCCAGAGGGCGACCCCCTACCACGAGGGCCGGCCCCCGGGATACGGGCCATCCCCGTCAATCGTCGGATGACCGAAGCCGCTGGGCCTGGATCATGGCGGCGCGGGTGGCGTGGCTGGACCGGCCGGCATCGTCCGGCCATACCGGCGCCGCCCGCTCGGCTGCCTTGACCAGGAGCGCGCCATCGACAGTCACTGACGTCTCGGCGATCCCGAATTCGGGCCATTCGCAAACGAAACGCAGCTCACCCGGCCCGGGCAGGGGCCAGGCCCAGTAGTCCTGGGTCCACTCCCGGTCGGACCCCCCTCCTCCCCGTTCCTCGATCCCATGAGCCGGTTCCGTGGCGTCGGGCCAGTTCCGCCCCCAGAGGTCGAGATTGGTGGCACGGCCACCGTCCGGCCAGCCGACCCCGAAACGCAGCAGCTCGTCAGGAACCGGGCCCCGGTCGGGGCGGCGGTGACGGTGCCAGAACATCTCGCGGTGCCGGCTCTTGAGCCGCACCGAACGATGCACCCAAGCCTGGAGGCTGAACTCGAAGCCGTCGGGGTAGGCGACCAGCCCCCGCACGACCACCGCAGCCTGGGGTGAACGGGCCACGACGAGCTCGACGGCGACGACGCCGCCGACCCAGGGCGCAGAGAGCGACCCGTCGAAGCCCTCATCGTCGGCCTCGTCGTCGTCCTCGTCCTCGGGAAATTCGGTATCGAAGAACCGCATGAAAGGACAGTACCGACGGGTTGTTCCGGCCCCAACCGAATGAACTTCCGCCCGCTGGGCAGCGCGGCGCGGACGCTACCCTTGGAAGCAACGGGGAGTGGCGCAGTGGTAGCGCACCTGCTTTGGGGCTAGCGGACGCTGGAACGCTGTGCTGACCTGCGTTTTCCCTGTTCAGATGGGAGCGGAAGTCGCCGAGTTATGTGCGCTCCGCGAGCAGCCAAGCGCACGAATCCCTCGGCTACCTGTTGGCGCTCGACCTCGATTCCTGCTTCGGCAAGGGCCACGTCGAGCGCGGGGAGAAGCTTGCCGACCGCCTCCGGACCGGTGGCGAAGAAGTCCAGATCCTCCGTCTGGCGCTCGACGTCGCCTCTGGTGATCAGAGCCGCTCCGCCGGCGAGGGCAAACTCGGCTGCCTCGGGCAGCCCTGAGACGATGGCGGCGACGCGCTCCTGAAGTGGGCTGAGCACTACAGCTCAAGGCCACGGTGCTGCCGGAGCCAGGCCGCCCACGCCCGCCGGACCCACGGCGAGAGGTAGAGCCGGGGCCAGAGCACCACGAGCTTGTCCACATCGATGAATCGACGGACGTCGTCCTCGGTGCCCTCGGTGAGCACGATCTCATAGACGTGGGCCAGCTGGGTGGAATCGTCGAGATCCCACTCCTGATCCGGACCGCGCCCGCTCCAATACACGTGGAGGGGAATCCGGACCCGCCCGGATGCCTTGGGAGCCGAGCGATCGTCGACGTCGTCAGGGATGGCCACGGGACGGGCCTCCCACCCGTGCAATGGCCTCGACTGGCCAGTCGTCGTTTCCGCTCGATCCACGTTTTCCAGCGTACCGGCCGGGCGCACCAACAAGGACGACGACGCCTGTCGGAACGTAAGCCGTGTGACTCGACGCAGGCCGGCCGTCAGGGTATGACGACCTTGAAGGTGGGGCTCGTCTCTACCTGCCCGAAACCATCGTCCTCAGGGAGCGCCGGCCATGGTTCAAGTCGGAGGGGGACACGCGCACGTGGAGTTCCCCCGGGTGGTGAGCGGGCTTCAATGTTGGGTCGGTGCCCGCTGGGTGCCGGTACGATCGCCCTCCGTGGCGGTGGCCGCGGGCGAGTCGTGGATGTGGGCGGGGAGGCTGCGCCTGGCGAGCGAGGTGCTCGATCGGGAGGCTCGGTGGCTGGGCTCCGATGTGAGCGGCCCGTTCTCGATGGTGGTGCGGATGGCGGCGTCGGATGTGTGGGGCGGGCCGTTCGCCGAGCAGCTGCAGGGGACGATCCGCTTGTTCGACCGGCACCTTGAGCCTTGGGTTGAGCACCTGGGCCGGTTCGAGCGTGCATTGGAGGACGCGGCCCGGGAGGCGGAGGTCGCGGCGCGGGCCGAGGCGAGCGGGGTGGCGGCGCCGTTCGACCTCGAGGGCGTGCTGGCCCGTTGGCGGCTGTGGCCGCCGGCGCCGTGGCCGTTGGACCCGGGTTGGGCGGCACCGGGTGGGCGCCCCGCCACCTTCGTGTGGGTCTATCCGGAGCGGGCCCGCCAGTTGGCGGAGGGTCTCCGCCAGGTCGCCCAGCAGCTGCGGGCGTGCCGGAACCGGCTGGGGAACGGGTTGGCGCCGCTCAGGATCGACGCCCCTCCCTGCTTCGAGCCGTTGGCGGGCGGCGCCGAGGCGGTGGCCGCCGAGGTGGACCGCCGGGTGGCGGCCCTGGAGGAGGCAGACCGCCGGGTGGCGGGCTCTTTCGGTGAGCTGGGGGCGGGTTTGGGGTTCCCGGGGGCACTGGCCCCGCCGCCGCACACGAACCCTGCGGACCCGTTGGGTTCGGCCGTCCCGGGCGCCTCCCTACCGGTTGGTGCCGGCCCGGGGCGCCAGCCCACGCAGGCCACCGAGGCCGACCCGGTGTCGGTGGCCACGGGCAACTGCCGCCACGAGGCTGTCGATGTGGCCATGGGCGGGCGGGGGCTGCCCACCATGTTCGTCCGCACCTACAACAGCCTCCGGGCGGGTGAGAACGGGCCGCTGGGCTTCGGCTGGTCGACGAACCTGGGCGCCTTCCTGCGCGTCGAGGAGGCGGCCGTCGCCGTCTGCTCGGGCGACGGCCGGGACGAGCACCACCGCCGGGAGCCGTCGGGGGCGCCTGCCGCCCCTACGGGTTCGAGAGGCCGGTTGGAGGTCGACGGGGACGGCTTCGTCCTGCGTCACGACGACGGCACCGTGTCTCGCTTCGACGGATCGGGCCGGCTGCTCGGGATGGCGGACCCGGCCGACAACGAGACCCTCCTCGACTACGAGGCGGGAAGGCTCACCCGGGTGGTTGACCCGGCCGGACGAGAGACCTGCCTCGAGCATGACCGAACCGGGCGGATCACGGCGATGGTCGACGGCCTCGGCGGGCGGTTCGAGTATCGCTACGACCGCCGCGGTGACCTGGTCGGCGTCACCGACGCCAGCGGGGGGGAGTGGTCGTACCGCTACGACGAGGCCCACCGGCTGACGGCGATCACCGACCCGGAAGACCGGACCGTCGTCACCAACGTGTACGACCGGGCCGGCCGGGTGGTCGAGCAGCGCGACGGGGCAGGAAGCCTCTGGCGCTACGTGTATGGGTCGGGGCGGACGGTGGTCACCGACCCGCTCGGCCACAAGAGGAGCTACCAGCACGACGCCCGGTTCCGCACCGTTTCCGTGACCGACCCGCTCGGAGCGATCACCCGCTTCGCCTGGGACGACCACGACCGCCTGGTCGCGGTGGTCGACCCCGCCGGGGGGCGGCTGACCTTCGCCTTTGACGAGCGGGGCAACCTCGTGGAAGCCACCGGGACGGGAACCGACCCGGTGCGTTTCGAGTGGGACGACCACGACAACCTGACCGCGGTGGTCGCCGCCACCGGGGAGCGGGCCACCCTGTCCTACGACGAGGTGGGCCGGCCGGTGCGCTTCGTCTCCCCCGCCGCGGTGGAGACCCACTGGTCGTGGCGGCCCGACGGGCTGCTCGAAGCCGTCACCGAAGGGGACGGCGGCACGACCCGGTACGGCTACGACGACGCCGGCCATCTGGCGTCGGTCACCGACCCGCTGGGGGCGACCACCACCGTGCGCTTCGACCGGGCGGGCCGGCCCGCTTCCGAGGTCCACCCAGGCGGAGCCCACACCGCCTTCGCCTGGGACGCCATGGGCCGCCTGGTCTCCGTCACCGACGCGCAAGGAGCGGTCACCCACCTCGAGTACGACCGCTCGGGTCTCCTGGTGGCAGTGACCGACGGGCTCGGCCGGACGACGCGCTACGCCTACGAGGAGCGGGGCCTGCTCGCCTCCGTCACCGATCCCCTCGGGCGGGTCACCACCTTCGCCTACGACGCCTGCGGCCGTCTGGCGGCACGCAACGACCCCCGGGGAGTCACGGTGCACTACGGGTACAACCCGGCCGGGCGCCTCGTGGGGATCGAAGCGCCGGGGCTGGAGCCCATCTCCTTCACCTGGGACCCGGCCGGGCGGCTCACCTCCGTCGCCGACGGCACCGGCACCACCAGTTTCGACTGCGGCGACGCCGGCCGCCCCGTCGTCGAACGCCACGACCGCAGCGGGATCGGCCTCGCCCACGCCTACGACCGCCTCGGCCGTCGGGTCCGCCTGGAACTTTCTCGCCACGGCCAGCCCCTCGCCGCCTGGGTCTACGGCTACGACCCCGACGGGCGGCTCACCCGGGTCGTCGACCCCGCCGACGGCGAGACCCACCTCGCCTACGACCCGGCCGGGCGCCTGGCCGAGGTGGCCCACCCCAACGGCGTCACCACCACCTGGAGCTACGACCTTGCCGGCCAGCCCGCCGCCCTCACCGTCACCGGACCGGCCGGCACCCTCTCCGACTGGGCCGTCGTCCACGACGCCGACGGCAACCGCACCGGGGCGGTCCGCCACACCGGAGCTCGTGGCCGTACCGACACCGTCAGCTACGCCTACGACAGCCTCGGGCGGCTCCTGCGAGCCGACGACCCTGGCAGCGGCACCACCGTCTTCGCCTGGGACCGGGTCGGCAACCTGCTCGGCGCCACCTATGACGCCGCCGACCAGCTCCTCGCCGACGCCACCGCCACCTACCGTCACGACGCCGCCGGCAATCTGACCGGCCGCATCCCAAGCGACGGGAGGGAGCCCAGCTCCTGCGACTACGACAGCCTCGGGCGCCCCGTCCACCTGACCGTCGCCGGAGACACTGTCACCTTCGCCTACGACGGCCTCGGCCGACGGGTGACCCGCACCAACCACGCCGGGCGCATCCTCCGGGTCTTCGACGGGCCGAGCGTCGTCGCAGAACTCGACGACGGGAACCTCACCCTCGAGACCACGGCCGGGCTCCTCGTCCTGTCCCGCCACGGCCTCTCCGGGCACCGCTACCTCCACCCCGATCCCACCACCAGCGTCGGCGAGGTCACCGACGACACCGGTTCCCTCGCCGCCCGCTTCGCCCACACCCCCTTCGGCCAGCGGGCCACCACCGAAGGCGACCCCAATGCCGCCGGGCCCCTCGGGTTCTGCGGCACCCTCGGCGTCCGAGAGGAGGCCGGCGGCCTCCTCGACATGCGGGCCCGCCTCTACGACCCCCACCTCGGCCGCTTCACCAGCCCCGACCCCTGGCCCGCCCACCTTCCCGAACCCCTGACCCTGAACCGCTACCTCTACGCACTGGGCGACCCCGTCTCCCAAGTCGACCCGTACGGACTGTTCTGCCTCACGGGCAAGAACGACAAGGGCAAATGCCGGGGCCTCAAGGACGTCGGGAACAAGGCCGTCAAGACCGTTCGGGGCACTGCCGACTGGATCGAAGAACCGCTCGGTGTGGTGAGCGTTGTCGCCACGGGAGTCGCCGCCGTCGCCGGCGGAGTCAGCCTCGTCTGCCCGCCCTGCGTCGTGGTGAGCGGGCCCGTCGCCGGCTTCGCCGGGACGACCGCCTATTACACCGGGATGGCCGCCACCGCCGCCACCTGCGTCGCCGACGGCCTGATCACTTTCGACTGCGCGGTGAGCTCGGTGTCAACCGGAGCCGGCTCGGGCTTCCGGCGGTTCTCCAAGACCGTCCTCGAGAAGCTCGGGTTGGAGGCTGTCACCCCCTTTGCTCGGGGCATATTCGGCATCTTCCGCGGCGGCGTCAAGACGGTCGTGGGCAGGACCCACAAATGAAGGGCATCCTGACGCTGTTGTTCCTCGCCGTGTTCTTGTTCCTCATCGGACGGGTAGAGATCCGGCCCCGCGGCATGGACCCCGACGACCCCCTGTGGACCCGTTTCGATGAGGTCCCGAGTGCTGAAGCCTTCGGTTACATCGCCATGTTCGTCGGCGGCCTCTTCCTCGCCGCCAGCGTCGCCGGTATCGACGCCGTGTGGTTGGCAGAACCGGACGATCCGCCCATCGGCGTCCTTCTCGTCTTCCTAGGTGCCGCCGGCGTTTGGTCTTGGTTCTACGACCGCCTCTACCAGCGGCTCCGCCGGCCCCCGGCGACCTCCCGGTGGGCGCGGCGCGTCGGCGCGCTCAGCAGGGCCGGAAAGCGGGTGGGCCCAGCCATCCTCGTCGCCGGCGTCGTCATGACTATCGCCCTGTGAGGCCAGAGCCTTGGCGCGGGCGAACCGGTGGCCATGGCTGCCGTCGCTCGAGGAACCTTTGGAGTATTCCGCTCCAGCGCCAAGGCGGCTGCCAGAAGGATCCGAGAATGAGGGGGCGGCCTGATGCTGTTCTCGTCGGAGCGTTCCTGCTCCTCATCGGCTTCCTTGAGACCGCCCCTCGCCCTAAACGGCGCTGGTACGACGACACGTCGGGTGATCGGCCTGCCGGATTTCTCATGATGTTGCTGGGAGGCCTTCTCGTCGCTTTCGGCGTCGTCGCCCTTGGCGTCGACGCTCTCCTTGCCCTCGGGTTGTCCGAAGTGGACGACCCACCCGTCGGCGTCTTTCTCATGTCCATCGGCGCGGGTGCCGGATGGCTGTGGCTCTACGACCGCCAGCGACTCCGCCGTCCCGAGCCGACTTCCCGGTGGGCGCGGCTCATCGGCACGCTTGGCAGGGCCGGAAGGCGGGTGGGCCCAGCCATCTTCGTCGTCGGCGTCGTCCTGACCATCGCCCTGTGAGGCCAACACCCTGCCGTGGCATCTTGGGTCTGTTCCGCTCGGGCGCTACCGCCGCGGCACGGAGGACGCGGAATGAGCGGCGGACTCGTGGCGATCGGCATCGGCACTTTTTTGATCTTCATGGGATTCGTTGGGACGATGCCGTGGAGCGTGCGCCCCGGGTTCCCCCGGCGCCGCTAGGCCGACGACACGTTGGGCGACGAGCCGTTCGGCTACCTCCTCATCGCCCTCGCGGGCGTCGTCGTTGCTGCCGGCGTCGCCGGCTTGACCGCCGTTTGGCTAGCGGACCCCGAAGACCCAGCCTCTCGGCGTGCTTCTCGTGTTCCTCGGCGCCGCGTCTACGACCGCCTCTACCAGCGGCTGCGGAGGCCCCAGCCGACCTCCCGGTGGGCGCGGCTCATCGGCGGCCTTGGCAGGACCGGGAAGCGCGTAGGCCCAGCCATCCTCGTCGTCGGCGTCATCCTGACCATCGCCCTTCTGAAGCCGAAGCCCTGAGCTCGCATCAGCTGGGCAATCGAAAGGGGCCACGGGTGGCCTTACCGTTCCACACCGCGATGAACAGGCGCCCGCCGTTTGCCACGGCCGAGGAGACCCCCCGTTCCAGGCGTATACAGACTTGCAGGTAGCGGAGCACCTGCGTCGGCGGCCGGCTATTTCGTCGCGTCCGGATATTCTTCAAGCACGAGCGAGAAACCACAAGCCCGAGGACGACCACGCAAGTGGTCGACCGAAGCCGAGCGGAAGCGCGCCTACCGGGAGCGGCGAGCAGCGGAGTTGGCGGAGCCGGAATCGATCCGTGCTGAGGCACAGGCCACTCGCGCCGAGGCGGCTCGGTCGCGCCGGGAGGCTGAACGGGCAAAACGGCAGACCGAGCACTGGCGAGAGCGCGCCGCCAGCGCTGAGGGGCGCCTTGAACGAGCGAGGCAGCGGATCCGGGTGGCCGAGCAGGCGGCCCAGCGGGCCCGAGCAGAGCGCAACCGAGCCCAGCGGCTTCTGAAAAGCAAGTTGCGGTGGGCCCGAGACGCGCGACCGATGCGCAACGACCCAGACAGTCTCCTCGCCCTCATCGCCGATCTGCGCCGCGAGCTCGAGCACCAGCGCCGCCAGCGGGCGCATTCGCAGCAAGTGCTCGCCAGCCTGGATCGGACCGAAGCTCCCATCGACTGGTAGGGCGAATGCCGGGAGCTTGCCCAACTTTCTCCCGGTGGGCAACGCTCCGGGCAACAATCTCGGCAACACCTCTCCCTCACGATGCTCGTCGTGGAGGGCAGCGGGACCGTTTGGATTCGATCCGCCGTGGGATTCGGCCGGGTGAGGCTGTGATGACGCCGGCCGAGCGCAGCCTGCGGGCGCGGATGGCCGCCTACGCCCTCCACGCCCAGCGCGACTCGAGGGAGACGACACAGGCGGCCCGGGACAAGTTCTTGGCGCGCTTCGAGCGCCAGGTCGACCCCGACGGCCGCCTTCCCCGAACCGAGCGCCAGCGCCGAGCGGAGGCGGCCAAGAAGGCGTACTTCCTCGGCCTGGCGCTCAAGTCCGCCTGCGTCCGTCGGGCCCGGGCGTGCCGCTGACGACCCGCTGACCCGGCCTCCGCTACAGCCGATCACCCAGCGACAGGCGGCGGTGGGCGTCGCGGGCCCGTTCGTCGGCCGCGCTCGCCGCATAACGGGAGAGCATGTCCCGGCCGCGCCACCCGGCCAGGCGCATGAGGTCGCCCTCGTTGCCGCCGGCGGCCAGCCAGGCGTGAGCAAAGGTGTGGCGAAGCTGATGGGGATGGAGGTCGACGATGCCCACTCGGTCTCCCCGCCGGCGCAGCATGGTGGCAAGGCCCGACTCGTTGAGACGCCCCCGACGCTGGATCCACCACCAGGCGAGCTCGGCATGGGGATGGCGGCGGCGGACCCGGAGGTACCGGTCGAGAGCGAGGGCGGTCTTGCGCCCGAAGGGACAGGCCCGCTCCCGGCGTCCCTTCCCGAGCACGAAGGCCACCTGCTGGTCGAGGTCGAAGTCGTCGACCCGAAGCCCGAGCAGCTCACCGCGGCGCATCCCGGTGTCGGCCAGGAGCCGGATGATGGCGGTGTCGCGGCGATCCTCGAACGCTGTCCCCTCGCAGTCCGCAAGGAGACGGCGCAGATCATCCTCGGAGAGAACCGGCACCGGTTGCTCGGGGACCTGTGGTGGTGCCATCCGGCGCATCGGGCTCTCGGCCACCTCGCCCTCGTCGACCAGGTACTTGAAGAACTGCTGGAGGGCCCGGAAGCGGTTCGAGGCCGTGGCCGGCTTCCAGCGCTCGAGGAGCATTTCCAGGTATGCCTCGACGTGCTCCCGACGCATCCGGGCGGCGTCGGTCGGCATCCCCCGCTCGGCGAGGAAGCGCCCGAGTTGCTCCACGGCCTCCAGGTAGGTCTCGACGGTGCGAGGCGACCGGTTGGCGGCGCGCAGGTAGCGCTCGAACGACTTCGCCAGCGAACCGATGTCCCCAGGTACGCTGGATGCAGGGTCCCCGGCCGGGGCTCCGGAAGGAGACATGTCGTCTCTCCGAGTTATATTCGTTCGACGCGCTGTGCGGCGGGGAGGCACAGCCTGAGCGTAGCAAAAGTCCTTATCAGACAACAGAAATAGGACCGGGGAGTGGCGCAGTGGTAGCGCACCTGCTTTGGGGGCAGGCGGTCGGGGGTTCAAATCCCCCCTCCCCGACGGCAGCATGAGCATTGCAGATTTCCTGCGGGTGTCGTTCAAGGGTAGGACCTCAGACTTCCATTCTGACGATGCGGGTTCGAGTCCCGCCACCCGCTCTCAGCCTTCAATGCGGAACGGCTCATACTTCTTGGACAAGAACAACGCCGCCCGCGCCGTAATCGCCGTGGTGGGTATCAGATAAGCCGTGGCGTCGCCACAGACGACGAAGAGCCACTCGTAATCGGATGGGTGGAAGTCTCGGGCCACGACTTGGGACTTGTTCCCGCCGATCGTCCTGAGGTGGACGTTGTACCCATGGCCCTGCCTCATAGTCGTCGTCTTGACCTGGACTCGTTCCAGTCGCTCACCATCGTCAATGACCAGGTCGTAGCGCTGAGTGTCGGTCAGTGGGATGGCAACGTCGACGCCGATCCGCGAGAAGTAGGCAATCGCTGTACCGAGGCCCGCGTTGCCCTGCTTTCTCGGGTTGGCGTGCTTCCGGAAGCCGATCGCCTCGCGCAGCGGGCGCCGTTCGGGTGGTTCGGGCCGGGGCGGGCGGCTCGCCCGCTCGCGTTCCCGCCGGGCGGTGGCGGCAGCGAGAGCCTGCTCCCGGTGGGCCATGTACCACTCGTGCTGGTACGCCTTCCGGCAGGGACGGCAATAGCAATCCAGCTTCACGCGGCCGTTGGGCCGTCGTGATGTCGGGAAGTCCTCTAAGGGCTTGAGTGCTTCGCACCGCTTGCAGCGACGGGCGAAGGGGTCGAGGGTCAATTGCGTTTCGTTGGCGCGCGGCTTGGCAACGCGTTTCCCCAGCTTGCTCATGCTTCCGACCCTACCGACCAGGTACGACAAGAACTCTGGGCTTTCGCCCGACGTTACTGAGGAGTAGGTTGGCCGCCCTCACCCCCATCAGAGAGGGCGCCATGGCCGTGTCTACCGTCACCAGGAAAGTGATGCCGCCGGCGGTGTCGGGACGGCGGCCGGGCGTCGGGCACACGGTGGAGTTCCTCCGGAATCCGGTGGGCCTGCTCAAGCGGGGACTGGCCGAGCAGGGGCGGGTGTTCTCGCTGCGGCTCGGCAACCGGGACGCCGTGGTCCTCCTCGGCCCCGAGCACCACGAGTTCTTCTTCTCCGAGACCGACAAGCTGCTGTCGATCCGCACCGCCTACCCGTTCTTCATAGAGATGTTCGGGGACCGGTTCTGGTACTTCGCCGGCGACGACGAGTGGCGCCGGCAGCGGGCCCTGGTCGTTCCCCGCTTCCAGGGCCGCCAGCTCGAGGGCTACGTCCAGGCTATGGCCGTCGAGACCGATGCGCTCATGGACCACCTGGGCACCAATGGCTCGTTCGACCTCGTCCCAACCCTCGGCCCCCTGGTCATGCGGATCGCCGGCCGGGCCTTCCTGGGCGAGGAGTTCAGCGCCCGGCTGGGCGACGCTTTCTTCACCAAGTTCCGCAAGTTCTCCGGCGGTATGGAACCGGTGCTGCCCCTGTGGCTGCCCCTCCCCCGGCTCCTCCGCTCGAAGCAGGCCCGGGCCGGCCTGCACCGTACGCTGGGGGCGCTGATCGCCGAGCGCCGGCGCCGCCCGCTCGACCCGCCCGACTTCCTCCAGACCCTGGCCGAATCGCGCTACGCCGACGGCGCCGAGGTGCCCGACGAGGTCATCGTGAACCTCATCCTCCTCCTCACCTGGGCCGGACACGAGACGACGGCGGGCCACATCAGCTGGGCGCTGGCCGACCTCCTCGGACGTCCTGACTACCTGTCCGGGCTCCTGGCCCAACAGGACGAGGTGGTGGGCGGCCCCGGCAACGGAGCGGTGCCCAGCGCCGAGCAGCTCGGCCGCCTGACCCACATGGACCGGGCGCTCCACGAGACCGAGCGCCTTCACCCGGTGGCCTTCATGCTGGCCCGCACCGCCGCCGGTGCCTTCGACCACGCCGGCCACCACATCCCCGACCGGGCCATGGTGCTCATCAGCCCCGCTGTCGCCCACCGCCTGCCCGACGTCTACCCCGAGCCCAACCGTTACCTCCCCGAGCGCCACGACCGGGCCGGGGCGCCCTCCGGCGACGGGACGGGCGCGGCGATGGCCAAGCTCATCGGCTTCGGCGGCGGCGTCCACCGCTGCCTGGGGGTCCACTTCGCCTACCTGGAGATGAAGGTGATCCTCACCCTCCTCCTGCGCCGCTACCAGCTCCAGCTCCTGGACCCCAACCCCAAGCCAATCCCGGGGGCCAAGACCAAGTGGCCGGCCAGCCCCTGCCGGGTCGCCCACCGGCTCAGGAAGTGACCGACGGCCGGGCGGCCAGGTCGCCCGTCTCCACGAAGCCGGCGGTGGACAGGCCGGCGGGCACCACGCCCTCGAGCGCCCGGTCGAGGAAGGACCCCAGCACCGACCAGCCCGCCTCCGATGGCGGCGCCGACACGGTGGCCAGCGACAGGGCAAAGCCGATCTCGTTGACCCGGGGCCGGGGACCGGGGAAGACGACCAGGCAGCGCCGGGCACACAACCGGGGGGCGCCGGTCATGACGTCAGGGGCGCCGTGGGCCAGGGAGCGGGCGTAGCCCAGCTTGTCGTCGTGGTAGGTGGCGTTGCGGCTCCAGGTGGCGTCGACGGCCATCACCACCGGCTGCCCCCCGGTGGGCCACCACTCCACCACCGCGTCGGGGCTCCGCTTGCGGCCCACGGCCACGATCCCCTCCCCCCGGCGGGGATAGACCCGATCGAAGCCCACCCGCACCCGCCCCCGGGGGGTGGCCGCCTCCTCCGCCCCGCCCCGGGGCAGCGGCGCCCCCGGGCGGGCCGGAAGGCCCAGGCGCCGGCGGACGGCGGCCCGCACCGCCTGGGCCACCCACACCTCGAACAGGGCGTTGAGGGTCTGGGTGCGCAGCCCCAGGGCCACCGGATCACCGGGCAGGGGCGAGAACCGCAGGCTGTCGTCGAGGGCGTCGGCCAGCGTCCGGAAGGCCCGGTAGTGGGGCTGGTCCCGCAACAGGAAGCTGACCCGGGGGACGGGGCCGGGCGGCAGGCTCGTCCACGGTGCCTCCCCGGCCAGCAGCTGCAGCGCCCGGGTGGAGGAACCCAGCTCGGCGGCCAGATCCGTGTCCACCAGCGCCTCGGCCGCCGTCGCCTCCCGGACGAGGCCCAGCAGGCGGCGGACCACGCCGACCACGAACCGGTTCTCGGGGGTGTCGGGGCTGCGCTCCCGGGCCAGGGTGACCACCTGGCCGGAGCGGGGCGCCTCCGGCGGCCGGGGCGGGTCGAAGGGATGGAGCCGGCGCAGCAACAGGCGCCGGCCGCCGGTCCGTTCCAGGGGAGCCCACTCCCGGCGGGTGGCCGAGGCCGTGACCGGGGCCCGATGCAGGGCGGCGAAGGCGGGGAGGGCCCGGCGCAGCAGGGCGATGGCCACCAGCGCCCGCTCCTCGTCCCGCTTGGGAACCCGGGGGGCGAGGTCGGCCCAGATGCGGGCTCGCCCGGCCGGGTCGGCCAGGGCGCCGGCCCCCGCCCAGCTGCGGAACTGCTCGACCAGGAAGGCGAAGCCCTCCACCGTCGTCCGCCCCGGCAATACCACCACCCGGGGGCGGACGGCCGACGCCCCGACGGCGGTGAACATGAGGTCGAGCTCCCCCACCCACTGCTCCCGGCGGGCGTCGGCCACCCACGCCGGGTCGGCCCGGTCCCCCACGAACGGAACGGGGAGGCCGGCGATGAGCAGCTGGCCCTCCACCCCCGGGGCCAGGGCGAACTCCATGGCGGTGGCCTCGTCGATGCGCAGCGGAGCGCCGGAGAGCGGAACCGCCCGGCCCCCGAGCAGCAGGCTCATGGATCCACTAGGACAGCCGCATCTGGCCCAGGGTGAAGTCCTGGCGCCGCAGCTCGGTCAGCATCCGGTCCAAAGTGGACACCGAGCGGGGGAACTCGCCGGGGGCGGCCCGCAGCCGTCCGATCACCGCCTCGAGCACCTCGGGATGGGCGGGGTCGGAGCGGGAGAAGCGCAGCCGGGGCACCACCTGGGCGGACAGTGCCCAGTCGAGGGCCGCTTCGGCGGTGTGGCCCCGGGTGGCCCCCATGGCCGCCCAACGGACCAGGCGCCCCGCCACCCGGTAGCCCAGCCCCTGGCCGGCGTCGTCGAGGCTGCCGTCCAGGTCGACGAGCAGCTTGGGCACCCAGGGCGGGACGGTGGCCGCCTCGGGGAGATGGTCCAGGAAGGCCTTGAGCTCGCCGGCCTCCACCACCAGGTAGGCCGCCCGGTCGAGGATCTTGGCCGACACCGGCTGGGTGGTCTCGTCCAGGTTCACCGTGCCGACCACCACCAGGTTGGTGGGATAGGCCACCTCGGCGGGAAAGCCGGGCTCCTCGCCGGCGCCGGTGTGGAAGGCCACCCGCCCGCCGGGGAACTCCATCTTGGACAGCAGCTCGGCCAGGTAGTGCTCGGGGCGGGCCAGGTTCATCTCGTCCAGGCACAGGTGGTAGGGCCGGCCGGGGTCGCCGGCGGCGGCCACGATGAACTGGGAGGCGGGCGTGAGGAGAAGCGGGCGCCCGGAAACGGCGGCAGGTAGCCGAGCAGGTCCTCGTTGGCGTGCCAGTCGGGCCGGACAGCCACCAGGCAGAAGGCCGCCCCCAACTCCTCGGCCGCTTCGCCGGCCAGGCGGGTCTTCCCCGTCCCCGAGGGCCCGGCCAGGATGACCAGGCGGCTCTCGGCCAGGGCCAGCTCGTACTGGGCCACGAGCGCCGGCGCGTAGAAACCGCCCCGGTCCCGGAGCCGGGTGTGCAGGTTCGGGGCCCGGGACTCGGCCGCCTTGGCCGTCCGCCGGGCTTTGCGGGAGGGAGCCGGGGTCCGGACGCGGTCAGCAGCCGCGCCGGCACCCCCGTCCATGGTCCCGTCGACGGCCGGCGCCTCGGCCAGCCGGGCCCGCTGGTCGGCCAGCATCACCTCCAGGGCGGCCAGATCCCGCTGCACCCCGGGCTGCTCCCCGGCCAGGGGGGCGAGGTGGTCGCGCACCTCGACCAGGAGCCCCTCGAGGCCGGGGGCATCGAGCGTGCGCAGCGACTGGGAGCCCCGGGGGCTCGACCAGCGCCGGTAGACGGCCGACCAGGGCACCACGCCCTTGGGGAGGAGGACGGCGGCGTCCCGGTCGCCGTTGAGCACCCAGCCCCGCCGGGCCGGGGCCACGGCCAGCACCCGCCACAGGCCGACCAGCTCGTTGCCGGCGTCGGTGGCGGCCCACAGCACGGCCACGTCGCCGGCCTCCGGGGGCGTCTCCTCGATGACGGGCCGGTACTCGTCCACGAACGGGTCGGTGAGCTCCACCCGGGGTTGGCCGGCGAAGGCGGCCAGCCACGAGCAGCGCCGCACCCCCTTCTCGCAGAACTCGAGCTTGAACCGCTCCGACGAGGCGCAGGCCCGGTTCCCGGCCGGGGCGGTGCAGATGGTCCCGTCGAAGAAGTGGTTGTGGGCATTGACGCGGATGACATAGGCCGGGGTGGCCTTGATGGGGGCGGGTCGGACCAGGCGCTCGGGCCAGCCCCGGGCCACGGCGGCGGCCGGGGCCAGGTCGGCGCCGGCGGCCACCACCCCGGCACCAACCAGGTTGTCGGCCGGCGCCGGCGCCTGGGCCTGGGCCAGCGCCGAGACCTTGCGGTCCATGCCGGGCAGGACGCGGACCTGGCGGGCGAGGTCGGCCATGGCCGAGAGGTCGCCGGCGTCGCGGGCGGCGGCCAGGGCGTCGACCAGGTCCCCTCCGACCCCCCGGTTGGCGGCCCGGTCGAGGACGGTGGCTGCTTCCCGGCGGGTCTTCTCCCCTTCCAGTGAGCTCGACAGGTCCGACAGCCAGGCCCGGGCCTCGGTCAGCTCGCCGGCGTCGAGGGCCAGGCGGACCAGGTCGGAGACGTCGGCGGCGTCGCCGGTGGCGTGGGGTTCCACCCCGGCCAGGGTGTCGAGCACCTCGGCTTCGGCCCGCCGCCCGTCCTCCACCACCGAGGTCAGCTCCTTGTCCCCGGCGGCATCGGCCACCGGTCCGGCCACGCCGCCGAGGAGCCGGTGGGCGAAGAACCGGTGCTCCTCGGCCAGGGGCGCCATGACCTCCGCCAGGGCGACGGCCAGCCCGCCGGGATCGGGCCGGGGCGGAGGCCCCCCGAGGGCGGCCAGGAGCCGGCCGGCCAGGATGGGGTCGCCGGTGCCGGCCAGGCGGGTCAGGGCCTTGACCTTGAGGGCGGGAAGGGGCTCGACGGCCGGGCCCAGGTCCCGGACCCGGGCGGCCAGGTCGGTGGCCAGGTCGACCCGCTCCTCCAGCTCCCGGCGGACCTTGGCGTGCAGCGGCGTGCCCTCCACCACTCCCGACGCTCGCAGCAACGCCTCGGCCCGCTCGGCCAGGGGCGCCACCGCTCCAGGGTCGGGGGCCGTCCCCGCCTGGAGGGCAGCCACGGCGCCTTTGAGCTCGGCGTTGAGATCGCGGACGACGGCCTGGGCCTTGGCCACCTGGGAGAGGACGGGGACGGTGGCGGCCAGGTGGACGAGGCGGCCGGTGTCCTCGGCGAAGCGGCGCTGCTTCACCTCGGAGCCGAGGTTGGGGGGCCAGCCCCCGGGCAGGATGGCGGCGGCCAGCTCGTCGGGCAGGGGGTGGACGTACCACAGCTGGGCGGGCCGCAACCCGATGACGGCCGCCACCCACCAGTCGAGGAGGGCGCCCAGGACGGGATCGTCGGGGGCGAGTTCGACCGCCACCTGGGCCAGACGGACCTCCACGGGACGCAGGGCGGCGTCGGGAACACCGGCGTGGCGACCCCAGACCACCAGGTCGTGGAGGATGGAGGCGGCCCAGCGGCGGTCGGCGGCGGTGGGGACGACTCCGGGCTCCACCGGGCGCCCCAGCAGGGCGCCGGCCCGGCCGGCAGTGGGAACGGCGGTCGGGGCGCCTCCTTCCATCGCCGTCCGACGCTACACGGGATGGCTGGTCAGTAGGTCCGGACGTCCGCCTCGTACTCGGCGGCCAGGTCGCGGACCCGGTCGGGCAGCGTCCCCGAGGCCAGGTCGGCCAGGCTCACCACCTCGAGGACGGAGCGGAGGCTGGTACGGACCGCCATCCACACCTCCTTGAGCGACTCGGCCGGGCCCTGGTAGCTGAGTGAGGCCAGGCTCGAGTCGTGGACGTTGGCCAGCGGACCGTCGATGGCACGGATGACGTCGGCCAGGGAGATCTCAGCGGCCGGACGGGCCAGCCAGTAGCCCCCCTCCGCCCCCCGCTGGCTGCGCAGCAGCCGGGCCCGCTTGAGGTCGGAGAGGATCCCGAGGAGGAACTTGAGCGGGATGTCCTGGGCCTTGGCGACGGTCTCCGCCTTCACCGGCTCGGTGGCGTCTTCTGCCGCCAGCTGGGCCATGGCCCGCACGGCGTAGTCCACCTTCACCGAGATCCGCACCCTCACAGTCTGGCGCACCTGAACCGTGCCCGGGGGACATCGCACCCCCGCCGGTAGACTGGAGGTGCGTCGCCGGTGGCGATCGTGCGCCCGTAGCTCAGTTGGATAGAGCGGCAGACTTCTAATCTGCGGGTCGGGGGTTCGACTCCCTCCGGGCGCGCTAGCGATTCCTGATCAAGAACACCGCGAAGAGGCCGACCGCCACCAGGATGGCGACGACGGCCACCGCGATGGTCACGGCCGAGTCCCCCGGTTGCGTCTTGGTCGGCCCGTAGGCGATCAGCCAGGCGATCATCGCGACGCCCCGGAGCGGCCGGCGGCGCGCGGCTTCTTCGCTTCGATGAGCACTTCGACGCCGAGGGCCTCGGCCAGCAGGTCCTGGCGGCTGCGGGCCGAGTAGATCTCCAGCTCGGCGTCGGCGCCGGCCTCGGTCTCGACGACCAGGCGGAGGGGGGCGCCGTCGGCACCGCCTTTGGCCCGGACCCGGGTGACCGCCTTGGAGCGGGTCCGGTCGAGGCCGGCCGCCACCCGCAGCAGCCCGCCCAGCACCCGGACCATGTACTGGTCGTCCTCGCCCAGCCGGGCATATTCGGGGTGGCGGGCCTTGGGCGCCGACTTGCGGTGGTAACGGGCCACCAGCGCGATGAGCTCGATCTCGTGGTCGGTGAACCCGGTGAGCAGCTCGGTGTTGCGGATGACGTAGTAGCTGTGGAGGTGGTGGCGATCGTGGCTGATCACCAGCCCGACGTTGCACAGCAGCGCCGCCGCCTCCAACCACTCCTCGCATTCGTCGGGGAGGCCGTGGAGGTGCTGGGTGTCCTCGAAGAGCTGCAGGGCCAGATCGGCGATGCGCTCGCAGTGGGGCTTCTCCTCCGGGGTCAGGGCGGCCAGGTGCTGCACGCTCTCGAAGCGGAGGTCCCGCAGGTGGCCGAGGGTCCCCGCCCGCCGCCGGCCGAGGACGTCGAGCAGCACCCCCTCCCGGAGGGCGTAGTCCGACACCACCATCTCCTCGATGCCGAGCACATCGAAGACCTGTTCCAGCAGCAGCACCCCACCCAGGATGATGTCGGACCGGCGGGGGTCGAGGCCCGGGACCGACTCCCGGTCCTTGGCCCGGGGGTGGGAGGCGAGCGCGTCGATCACCTCGGCCAGCTCGGCGGCGGTGAAGGTGGCGTTCTTGCGCTGGCGCCGGGGCTCCTCCCCCCGCCGGGCCCCGACCATCTCGGCGACGTTCATGATGGTGCCCGAGCTGCCGACGGCCACCTCGAAGCGGTCATGGGTCGCCACCATGCGCCGCACCGGGGAGAGGTAGCTGCGCACGAAGGTGCGGGCCTCGTCGATGGCCTTCTTCTTGATCGGCTCCTTGCGGAAGAACCGGTCGGTGATCCGGATGGCCCCGACCTTGAGGCTGCGGGCGCCGAGCACGTCGCCGGCCCGGCCGACCACGAACTCGGTACTGCCCCCGCCGATGTCGACCACCAGCACCTGCTGGTCGAACACGGGCACGGCCTGGAGGACACCCAGATGGATGAGCCGGGCCTCCTCGGCACCCGAGATCACCTCCACGGACACGGCGGCTTCCCGGAGGACGGCGTCGAGGAACTCGGCGCGGTTCTCCGCTTCCCGCACGGCACTGGTGGCCACGGCGTGGATCTCGGCTCCGAAGGAGTCGGCGATGCGCCGGAACCGGGCCAGGGCGGCGACGCCCCGCTCGATCGCCTCGGCCTCGAGCTTCTTCATGTCACCCGAGCCCGAACCGAGCCGGACGACCTCCTTCTCCCGGTCCAGTATCTCGAAGCGGTTGTTCTCCACCGGGCGGGCGACGACGAGGTGGAAGCTGTTGGTACCGATGTCGACGGCCGCCACCGGCGTGACGGCATCCTCAGTCATGCCAGCATTCTGGCCGACCGGATGAAGGCGCGGACGCGCTCCCGCACCTTGCGGTGTCCGGCGTCCTCCACGGCGCTGATGACATCGACGGCGTAAGGCGCCACCGACCGGATGGCGGCGGCCACGTTCTCGGGGGTCAACCCGCCGGCCAGGATGCAGGGGCGGTCGTGGGACTCCACCACCGCCCGGGCCTTGTCCACCGCCACCGCCTGGCCCGTGCCCGCCGGCCGATCGGCGGTAACGGAGTCGACCAGGATGGCGTCGGCGCCGGCGGCGATGAACCGCCGGGCCAGCTCCACCCAGTGGGACACGGGCAGGTCGGCCGACGGGTCGATCCGCAGGGCTTGACCACCTGGATGCCGCTGCCCCGGAGGCCCCGGGCCACCTCCCGCACGCACGCCTCGGTCTCGTCGCGGTGCAGTTGGAGGGCGTGGGGCGCCGTCGCCGCCGCGATTCCGAGGATCCAAGGGGCGTCCCCGCCGACCACCGCCACCCGGGTCACGAAGGGCGGGACGGTCCGCATCAGCGCTCCGGCCTGGCTGCGGGTGAGGTTCCAGGGATTGGCCTGGGGATGCTCGACCACGAACCCCAGGGCATCGGCCCCCTCCTCGACGCACATGCGAGCGTCGTCGACGTGGGTGATGCCGCAGATCTTGACCCGCACCACGACCTAGACCGCCGGAATCACGGCCAGCCCACGCCGACCAGCGCCCGGATGGCGGTCCGGGGGTCTGCGGCCTGCAGGATCGAGGTGCCCACCAGCACCGCGTCCGCTCCCGCCGCTCGGGCCCGGGCGGCGTCGTCCGGTCCGGCGATGGCGCTCTCGGACAGGAGGAGCGTGCCCGACGGAGCGCCCCCCGCCAGCCGCTCGGTGACGGTGACGTCGCCGTCGTCGACCTCCCGCACCAGGATGTCCCGATTGTTGATGCCGAGGACGTCGGGCCGCAGACCCAGAGCCCGGACCCGGTGCACGTCCTCCTCGTCGTGCACCTCGACCAGTGTCTCCAGGCCCCGGGCCCGGGCGGCGGCATGGAGGCGGGCCAGGGCCTCGTCGTCCTGCATGCACACGGTGAGCAGCACGGCGTCGGCTCCCGCGGCCACGGTCTCGTCGAGGTCCGCCTCCGTGGTGAGGAAGTCCTTGCGCAGGATGGGAACGGCCACCACTGGCCGGACCCGGCGGACGATGTCGAGGTCCCCGCCGAAATCGTCGGCCTCGGTGACCACCGACAGGCCGGCGATGGGACAGGCGGCCATGGCCCCGGCCAGATCCTCCGGCGCCCGCCCCCGGAGCAGATCGCCGTCCTTGGGCGAGCGCACCTTGATCTCCGACAGCACGGGCATCAGATGCTCGCGCTGCCGGAGACGGATCGACGCGGAGAGGCTCCGGATCACGCAGATGCGGCGATGGCCTGCGATGTCTCGGCGAACTCCGCCAGCTTGCGGCTGGCCGCCCCCGAGTCGATGTTCTCCTGCGCCAGGCGCAAACCCTCCTCGGGGCTCTTGGCCACGCCGGCGACGTGGAGAGTGAAGGCGTTGTTGAGGACCAGGAAGTCGCGCCTGGGTCCCTGATCCTTCCCCTCGAAGATGTCGCGGATGACGGTGGCGTTGTAGGCCGGGTCGCCGCCCTTGACCTCCTCGAAGGTGGCCCGCTTGAGCCCGAAGTCCTCCGGGGTGATCTGGTAGCGCTCGACCTTGGTGCCGGTCACCTCGGCGATGTCCGTCGGACCCAGGATGGAGATCTCGTCCAGCCCGCCGGTCGGATCGGCGTCGACGAGACCGTGGGCCACCACCACGTGGCGCATGTCGAGCTGGGCGACGGCCTCGCCCACCATGGGCACCAGCTCCGGCTTGTAGACGCCCATCATGTGGTGGGGGGCGCCGGCCGGGTTGATCAGCGGCCCGATGATGGTGAAGAAGATGGTCTTGATGCCCAGCGCCAGCTCGGGGAAGAACACCTTGAGCATGATCGGGTGGAAGCTCGGGGCGTAGAGGAAGCTGATGCCGACCTGCTCGATCAGCCGGCGCCCCTGGTCGGGGGTCAGCTCGGCCACCACGCCCAGGGCCTCGAGGGCGTCGGCACTGCCCGAGGAGGCGGAGATGGAGCGGCTGCCGTGCTTGGCCACGGGCACGCCGGCCGATGCCGTGAGGATGGCGTTGGCCGTGCTCACGTTGAAGGTGGTGAGGCCGCCGCCGGTGCCGCACATGTCGGTCAGGTTCCCCTCGACCTGGGGGTTGATCTGCACGCAGTTGGCCCGCATGGCCCGGGCGATGGCCGCCACCTCGTCGACGGTGGGGCCCTTCATGAGCAGGGCGACGAGCAGCCCGGCGATCTGGACGTCGGTGACCTCGTCGTCCCGCATGCCCTCGACGAACTCGGTGAGCTCGGCCTCGGTGAGATCCTGGCCCTGGGTGAGCCTGCCCAACGACTCCTTGAACATGGGAGATCCTCCCTCTCTGACGGCCTGGGGCGAAGATCATCCTCGATGGCCGCGCCCGTTCACAAGCGCTTCAGGCTTCGAGCCCCCGGCCCAGGCCGCTCACCACGTCGACGTACTCCTCGACCATCTCGTAGAGGACCTGGCGGGCGGGGCGCACGGTGACGAGCGAACCGACCACCTGACCCACGAAGTAGTTGATGAGCTGGGAGGCGCCGGGGTGGCCGGCCGCCGCCGCCCGGGTGATCCGCCGGCGGGCCGACTCGACCAGGAGGGGCTGGAGGGGCATGGGAAGCGGGCCGGGTGAGTCGGGCCGGTCCCAGGCGTCGGTCCAGGCGCTGCGCAGCTGGCGGGCCGGCTTGCCCGTGAGGGACCGGGACCGGACGGTGTCGCTGGAGCGGGCGGCCAGGAACTTGTCCATGACCACGGGGTGGGTCTCGGCCTCCTTGGTGGTGAGCCACACCGAGCCCGTCCACACACCCTGGGCGCCCAGGGCCATGGCCGCCGCCATCTGCCGCCCGCTGGCGATCCCGCCGGCGGCCAGCACCGGAAGGGGGGCGACGGCGTCGACGATCTCGGGGACGAGCACCATGGTGGCGATCTCGCCCGTGTGGCCGCCGGCCTCGTAGCCCTGGGCCACCACGATGTCGACGCCCGCGGCCTGATGGCGCTCGGCGTGCTCGCGCTTGCCGGCCAGGGCGGCGACGGGGATGTCCCGCCCGTGGGCCGCCTCGATGAGCTCGGGGGGCGGGGCCCCCAGGGCGTTGGCCACCAGCCGCACCGGGTGTTCGAGCGCCACCTCGATGAGGCGCAGGGCCCCGGGGATGGACAGCCCAACGGCCATGTCGGTGACGGCCAGGGGCTCGTCGCCGCCGGGCGGCGCCGGATCGATGCCGAACTCCCGGAGCAGCTGGTCGAGGAACCGGCGGTGCTCCTCGGGGATCAGGTCGGCCAGCGCGGCGCCGCTCAGCCCGCCCGGGCCACCCTCGTCCTTCCCGGCCAGCTTCTCGGGCACCAGCACGTCGACCCCGTAGGGCTTGCCCTCCACCGCCTCGTCGATCCAGCGCAGCTCCACCTCGAGCTGGTCGGGCGTGTGGGTGGTCGCCCCCAGCACCCCGAACCCGCCGGCCCGGGTGACGGCCGCCACCACATCCCGGCAGTGGCTGAAGGCGAGAACCGGGAACTCGATGCCGAGCTGGTCGCAGACGGGTGTGCGCACGTGACCTCCCCGCTTCCCCCTAGGCCGGCATGCACAGGCCGCCGTCGACGCAGAGCACCTGGCCGGTGACCATGCGGGAATCGTCGCTGGCGAAGAACACGGCCACGCCGGTGAGATCCTCGGGTTCGAGGGCGTGTTTCATGGCGCTGCGGGACACCAGGTGGTCCTGCACCTTCTGGGGGATGACCTTCTTGGTGGCGTCGGTCATGGTGACCCCGGGGGCGATGCAGTTCACCAGCACGTTGTACTGGCCGAGCTGGCCGGCCAGGACCCGGGTCAGCCCCAGCACCCCCCACTTCGTCTGCTGGTAGGCGAAGGCCTTGACCTCCTCGAAGTCGCGGACAGGCGCGTCGTGGAGATAGGCCCCGATGGATCCCGGGTTGATGATCCGAC
>JBIOUX010000052.1:0-15478 GCA_044867425.1 Acidimicrobiia bacterium
GCTCCGCCTACGTCACAAACGCCGCCGAAGTCCTCGAGGAGCAGAAGCGGGTGACGAAGAAGGGCGGTCGGATCGTGGCGAAGGACTTCGATGGCGGGGTCCTGATCTTCGAGCCCATGGACCCCGACCTGTCGTTGCAGGTTCTCGCCGCCGTCGCCAGGTCGCTGAAGGAACGTCCCATGGACCCTCCCTTCGACAACTTCGTGGGCCGCAAGCTGCACGGGATCTTTGTTCGGGCAGGCTTCGACGACGTCGTGACGGAGTCGTAAGGCCCGCAACGACCTCGGGTCCACCCGGGCGTCGAAGTCTTCTCCTTGCGGCCGTGGCGGCTGAGGGCGGACGAGGCGGCATCGTTCATCTCCTCCAGCCACTTGTCTCGGTCGAGCACCTGTGGGCGCCTGGCAACCCACGCGTTCGTCCAGACGTCCTCGTAGCGGGCCGAGTGCCACAGGAGCCAGGCGAGCGAGTTCTGGCCCTTGCGGGGACGGTGACGCAGTTGGTCGTCGCTCAGACCGGCGAAAACGAAGTCTTCGACGATCGGCTGGGTGAGCTCGTACTGCTCGCGGAAAATTCCTGAGAGTGTCCATGTGATCAGCCAGGCGCCGGGATGGCGCCGAGCTGGATGAGGAGGCCGAGCAGGTCGCCCGTCGTCCAGCGCTCGATCACGCGGCTATCGCGAAACAGCATCGCCGTTTGGGCATTGACCACGAACGAGCGGCCCGTGGGAGCGAGACCCATGAACTCCCCGTGGTGCCGGCCGGTCATATGGAACCGCATGGCCAGCTTGTCGCCCTCCGCGATCGTGTCATCTATCGTGACCTGAGTGTCCGGAAAGGCGGCCCACCATCCCTCGTAAAAGGCGCGGTTCCCGGCCTCGTCGGATGGCTCGGGACCGAGACCGTGATGACGGATCGATGAGTCGTACAACAGCGCCACATAGCCGTCCACATCGCCTTTGTTCAATGCTGTGACGGCAGCATTGAGTGTTGCTCTGTTCTGCTCGACTGACACGACGTCCCCCTCTCTTCGCCGGTTGCTTCCTTGTTCTTGTGCGTTGGGGTCTCCGGGTAATGCTTTGCCCGAGGAGTGGATGCCCGACGTAGCCAAAGGTGATGTCATGGGTCATGGTGCCCACCACCTCACCGGTGGCCAGAGACCTACCTCACCATTGAAAAGCCAGTGGGTCGGCTGAGGCCCAGCGCTCGATCATCTTCCGATGGTGGCGCTGGAAGCTACGGCTTCGGGTCGAGTTCAATGATGAAGAAGTTGTCCAAGGTCCCCTGGGCGGGGAACTTGTTCAGGTCGTTCCAGCCCGACATGCGGAGGCGCCCTGTCTGCCCGGCGTAGTGACCTGTCCCCAATTCGGGAACGATCGTTTTTCCGTCCGGGTGAACCCCGATCAGGTAGAACCCCGGGTGGTCGGGGTCGGGAACGGCACTTCCCCGATGGTGGCTCACCACGTTGCCGTTCGGCAGGCGGAAGGTGTCGGTCACGTCGTAGACGAGGGGCCCGGCGGGGACGACGGAGTGGGTGCCGGTGCCGATCCGCTCGCCCGTGGCGAGCGAGTACAGGTCGGTCGTGTACTGGAACCGCTCGGGCTGGGTCTCCTCCCGTTGGGCTGTCCCCCGGAGGTTGAGCGCCATCCTGTCGCTGGCAGGCACCACGCCGGCACTGGCCGCCGCAGCTACCAGCCGGATCGGCGACGCCGGGGAAAGCAATAGAGCAGCCACGAGAGCGGTGGCCAGCAGGGGAGTCAAGGCAAACCTGGGGATGCGGTGCGGCTTACGCATGGGGTGCTCCTTTGGTGAAGCGTCCGCTATTGAGGACGGCAGAGCGTGGGTGACCGTTCAGCAGGCGGGATGTCGAGGTCTTCCGGGTCGGTGAATGAGATCAGCGCCCGCGTTGAAGCCTGCGGTGGAGGGATTTCACGGGCGTAAAGCGGGCGTTACACGGGGCCTGGCGGGGGCCATCGGGCGGGTCCTACCATCGTCCGCGGGAGTGGGATCTCAGGAGTCGGTTTGGCCCTCGAATACCGGATTCTCGGTCCGCTTGACGTCGTGCGCGACGGTCAGAGTCTTCGCCTCGAGCGTCCCCGCGAACGTGCCCTCCTCGCGCTGCTCGTGGTGTCAGCCAACCGGGTCGTCTCCGCCGACGTGCTGGCCGAGGAGCTCTGGGCGGGCGCTCCTCCTCCCACTGCCGTCAGTGCTCTGCGCGTCTACATTTCCCGTCTTCGCCGGGCACTGGGAGAAGAGGGGGAGACGCTCTGTACCCGCCCCCTCGGCTACCTGCTGCGCGTCGACGACGACGCCGTCGATGCCTTCCGCTTCGTAGCGCTGTCCGCCCGGGGACGGGAGTGGGCGGCAGCCGGTGACCACGCCGAGGCGGCGAGGGTGCTGCGGGAGGCGCTCGGGCTGTGGCGAGGCCCGGCACTGGCCGAGGTGTCCGACGCCCCATCCGCCCGGGCGGAGGCCGTGCATCTCGAGGAAGCCCGCTTGGCCGCGGTGGAAGACCGCATCGAGGCCGACTTGGCCTGCGGGGATCATCGCCTCGTCACGGGCGAACTCGAAGCACTCACTCAAGCGAACCCGCTGCGCGAACGGCTGTGGGCGTTGCGGATGCTTGCCCTCTACCGTTCGGGACGCCACGCCGAGGCGCTGCGCGCCTACCAGGACCTGCGCCACCTCCTCGGGGAGGAGCTTGGACTCGAGCCGGGAGAGGCCGTACGTGACCTGGAGGCCGCCATCCTGCGCCACGATCCGGCCCTTGATGCCCAGGGTCGGGGGTCGGCCGAGCCGCAGGCGGCGATCGCAGCTCTGCCGCCGCCGGAGGCGCCATCCCGCACTCAGGCCGCTGAGCGCAAGCAGGTCACCGTCCTTTTCGCCGACGTGGCGGACTCGATGCGTCTGGCCGCTCAGATGGACCTGGAGGAGTGGGGCGACCTCATGGGTAGCTTCTTCGCCATCCTCCGGGACGGAGTCACCCGCTTCGACGGCACGGTCGACAAATTCACCGGTGACGAGATCATGGCGGTCTTCGGTGCGCCCGTCGGCTACGAGGACCACGCCCGGCGCGCCTGCGCCGCGGCCCTCCACATGCGTGAGGAAGTGGCCCGATACGGCCGTGAGCTCGAGCGCGAGCGCGGCATTACGTTCGCCGTGCGGATCGGGCTCCACTCCGGCGAGGTGGTGGCCGGTCCCCTAGGCGACGACCAGAAGGCGGAGTACACGGCGGTGGGGAACACTGTCGGCCTCGCCCAACGGATTGAGTTCCAGGCCCAGCCGGGCTCGGTGTGCCTCAGCTCCGCGACGGCTGCGCTGGTGGAGGGGTATTTCGAGCTGCGAGACCTGGGCAGGCTGCAGCCGAAGGGAACCGGTGAACCGGTCACCGCCTTCGAGCTCGTGCGCCTCGGCGCGCTCCGTACTCCGCTCGAGGTGGCGGCGGCGCGGGGGTTCTCGCGGTTCGTCGGCCGGGACGCAGAGATGGCAGCGCTCGGAGGTGCCTTCGCCCGGGCTGCCGAGGGGAACGGACAGGTCATCGGTGTGGTGGCCGGGCCGGGCGTGGGCAAGAGCCGGCTCTGCCACGAGTTCGCCGAGTCGTGCCGCGCCCGGGGCGTCGACGTGTTCGTGGCCCATGGCCTGGCGCACGCCCAGTCGGTGCCCTTCGTGCCTCTGCTGGAGATCCTGCGGTCGCAGTTCGCGATCACCGACCAGGACGACGATACCGGGGCGCGGGCGAAAATCGCCGGTGCCATCCTGCACCTCGATCCTGCGCTCGACGACGCACTGCCGCTCCTCTACGACTTCCTGGGCGTCCCCGACCCCAAGCGGCCGGCGCCGGCCATCGACCCCGAAGCGCGGCAGCGTCAGCTCTTCGGCGCGTTCGATCGTCTGCGGCGGGCCCGCAGCGCCCGGGGGCCCGTCGTCTTCCTGATCGAGGACGTGCACTGGCTCGACCCCGGCAGCCAGGCGTTCCTAGAGAACCTGGTGAAGGGTGTCCCCGGCCTGCGGGTGCTGGTGGTGACCACGTTCCGGCCCGAGTACCGCGCCCCCTGGGCCCACCGTTCCCACTACGGCCAGCTTCCGCTCGCACCCCTCGGGGCGGATGCGAGCCGCGAGCTGCTCGGGGAGCTCCTCGGTTCCCATCCCTCGCTCGACGGAGTGGCCGAGCTGGTGCTCGATCGGACCCGAGGGAACCCTTTCTTCATCGAGGAGGTCGTCCAAGCACTGGTCGAGCAAGGCAGCATCCGGGGCCGTCGGGAGGCCTACGAGCTGGCCGAGACCATCGGTGAGGTCAGGATCCCGGCCAGCGTCCAGGCCGTGCTGGCCGCCCGTATCGACCGGTTGTCGCCGCGGGACAAGGCACTCCTGCAGACGGCGGCGGTCGTCGGCCGGCAGTTCTCCCGACGGCTGCTGAGCGCCGTCACCGGCGTGGCCGACCAGGATCTGGAAGCCGCCCTCCGAACCCTCGTGGAGGCCGAGCTGATCTACGAAGCAGCCGCCTACCCGGAGGAGGAGTACACGTTCAAGCACGCGCTCGTCGAGGAGGTGGCCTACGGGTCGCAACTGGCCAGGCGCCGGGCTCGGGTCCACGTGGCGGTGGCCGAGGCCCTGGCTGCGCTGGACGCCGACAAGCTCGACGAACGGGCGTCGCTCATCGCCTACCACTACGAGATGGGCGGCGAACTGCTAGAGGCAGCCCGCTGGAACGCCCGGGCCGCGGGATGGGCCGGCTTCAGCCACCCCGTGGAGGCCGCCCGCCACTGGCGCCGGGTGCGAGCGCTCACCGGCAAGCTGGAGCAGTCGCCGCAGGCAGCCGAGCTGGGAATGAACGCCCGGATCATGATGCTCGGCTTTCAATTTCGCCTGGGGGCGGCCAGCGAGGAAGAGAACGTTCCGTACGAAGAAGAGGCCGCTGCCGTCTTCGCCGAGGCCGAGGCGTTCGCCGAAGCCGCCGGCCAGGCGGCAGTCAAGGTGATCGTCCCCACCCTGTATGGCCTTGTCTGTGTCACGTCAGGAGGCGAGGCCATCGAGGAGGGCTACCAGCACAACGCGGAGGCCACCCGCCTGGCCGATGAGACGGGAGACCCTGCCCTTCGAGCGGCGTCGCGGGCGCCCCTCGCCTGGGCGCTGTTCATCCTCGGTCGGGTCCGCGAGGCCGCCGCCATGGCGGCCGACATGGTGCCCATCATCGGCGAGGACCGCTCGGTCGGCCGGGGCATATCCATCACGTCGCCCTACGCCTGGTGCCGGATGCAAATCGCCCACTTCGGCGGCTACTCCCACCGGCTCGACGAGGGCCTGGCCGGCCTCGAGCGCGCCATCGATCTCGCCGGCGAGGAGGGCGACTTGGAAACCCAAGCCTGGGCTCACCGCCACTGCGCCGTCTTCGCCGACCTTGCCGGGGCCGACCCGGACGTCGCTGCCGCCCATGCGCTCCATGGCCTGCAATGGGCCGAGGAGGCGGGCGGGGCGTGGTCACGGATCTTCCTCCGGGAAGGCGTCGCCACCAGCCATGTCCAGCGACGCGAGTGCCGGCAGGCAATCGAGGTGGTGGACGAGGCCCTCACCATCGCCCGCGATCGGCGGATCGCACTCGCCAACGTCCCGTTGCTGCTCTCCATCCGAGCCCGGGCCCAGATCGGCCAGGGAGACGTCGCCGGGGCCCGGCGGAGCGCCGAGGAGGCGCTGGCGGTCGCCCTCCGATGCGGCACCCGCGGCTACGAGGCACTGGCGCGACTCCAGCTTGCCCGGGCCATTCTCACCGACCCCGCGCCCGGCGATGAGCGAGCGGCCGCAACCGAGCTGGAAGAGGCGCTCTCGATCGTGGAGACGTTGGGCCTCCGGGCCTTCGCCCCCCAGATCCACCTGGAGCGTGGCCGTTTGACCCTCACCACCGGCGACGAGGCCGCGTACGCTCGCGAACTCGAGGCCGCCCATCGCCTCTTCCTCGAGATCGGGGCGCCGGCCCGAGCGGAAGAGGTCGCTTCGCTGGTCTGCCCTCGGTGATGACGCGCCCCACTCATCCGTCTCGGAGCGCTCGGCGATGAACGCAGCCATGCCGCAACTTCGGGGCTGTCCGTCCAGGGCGGACACTTGCTCCTAGCCTCTCCGAGCCAGGGATGAGAGGAGTGGACTGCAACCATTTTGCAACCCAAAACCGCCACACAGGGCGGTACGAGGAGGCACCAGCCGGACGGCGAGCAAATAAAAGTGCTGGTCAGATGCACTGAGCGCTACTCCAGCCGACCACGCAGAATGGCATTCTCCGGGTTTAGGTCCCGGTACCCGAGAGGGTGTGGGGGTTCGGGTCCCTTCGCTCGCCCAAGCTCCGGGGTCCCGCCTCACGGGCATCCCCTGGCGGCCCGTAGGCCACATGGCGTCCGGGGCTACCAGGCGAGAGGACGGCCGTGGCGGAAGAAGCCGCCGGTGGGGCCGTTGTCGGGCAGGTCGACGGCCCACATGACACTGGCGGCGCCGCCGGCCACAGGCCCACCGCCGGCGCCACCCATGTCGGTGGCCACCCAGCCGGGGCAGACGGCGTTGACCAGGATGCCCTCGCGCCGCAGCTCGGCGGCCAGGGTCAGGGTGAGGGCGTTGAGGCCGGCCTTGGAGACGTGGTAGGCGGGAGTCCCAGCCCCCATGCCGGCGAGTGAGCCGCTTTCGCTGGAGACGTTGACGATGCGGCCGTGGGCACTCCGGCGGAGCAGGGAGAGGAAGGCGAGGATGACCCGCCACGGGCCGAGAAGGTTGGTGTCGAGCGCCTCCTGGACGACGTCGAGATCGGCGGTGGACGCCCGCTGCCAGCTGTCGTAGTGAATGGCGGCGTTGTTGACCAGCACGTCGAGCACGCCGGTCTGGTCCTCGACGACACGGACGGCGGCGGCAATGGTGGCCGGGTCGGTGACGTCCAGCTGGAGGGGGATGGCCTGGGCTCCCAGCTCGGCGGCGGCTTCTTCCGCCGCCCCGGCCCGCCGGGCGGTCACGACCACGCGGTCCCCGCGAGCGGCGAGCTGGCGGGCCAGCTCGCGGCCGATCCCCCGGTTGGCCCCGGTGACGAGCACGGTCCTCGTGGTCAAGACCGGGGGAGCAGGTCCATCAGGGCGGCCCGAGGGGGCGAGAACACGTCGATGACGGTGCACCTTTCAGCGCCGGCGAGGAGGCCATGGGCCACGCCCGGCGGAGCATGGTAGGTGTCGCCGGGCCCGACCTGGCGGGTCTGGCCGTCGAGGTGGAAGTCGCCGGACCCGGACAGCACGATGCCCATCTGCTCCTCATCGTGGGTGTGGACCGGCGCTTCGCTGTGAGGGTCGATGGTCACCCGGCACAGCAACAGCCGGTCGCCGGGGACCGGCTGGATGTGCACACCGGGAATCGGGGTGATGGTGGGCTGGCTGTCGATGGGAGCGAAGCGACCCTCGGCGCCCTCCGCCCTCGCCGCCGACGAACCGAAGTAATCGTTGGATTCGGCCATGGACGCTGATGGTAACGGCATAGTCCGGCGGTCACTCGAGACCGCACCGCCTGACCGTGGTCAGTGCACGGCCACCAGGTCGACGACGAAGACGAGCGTCTCGTTGGGCCGGATGGCGCCGCCCGCCCCCTGGCTGCCGTATCCCAGCGCCGGAGGGATCACCAACCGGCGCCGGCCCCCCACCCGCATGCCGGCCACCCCCTGATCCCAGCCGGCGATGACCCGCCCGGCGCCGAGCTGGAACCGGAAGGTGTCACCCCGGTCCCAGGAGGCGTCGAACTGCTGGCGGGTGCTCCAGGCGTTGCCGGCGTAGTGGACCTCGACCGTCTTCCCGAGCGTGGCCTCCGGCCCTTCGCCCAGCTCGACGTCTTCGATCACCAGCTCCGCCGGTGGCGTTTCGCCGGGCGGCACATACACGTGCGGCTTCTCGGTTCCCATGGGCCGGCACCCTACCCGAGCAGGTGCGGGGGGCTGGTTTTGCGCCCCGGTGCCGGGCCTGCTTGCATGGGCACCGCATGGGGCGGTGAACGTCCTCTGGGGAAAGGACGGTCGTCATGAAACGATCGCTACTGGGGCTCCTGACTGCTCTTGTTCTTGGTGCCACTGCCATCGTGACCGGGCCTGCGCCGGCACCCGCCGGCGCTTCCGAGGTGAACGCCTCACAGGTGCAGCCTGCGGATTATGACGACGATGGCGACCACGACAAGGACAAGAACAAGGGCAACAACAAGGACGGCGATGAGAAGAAGAAGGGCAAGGACAAGGACGGCGACAAGGACGACAACGACAACGGCGACGGCGACAAGGACCGGGACCGCGACGGCGACGGCCGGCGCTGCGTCGGCCTGATCGTCATCTGCATCGGCTAGGTTCGGCAGGACGGTGAGATGGTGGTGCCTGAATCCCATCGTCTCTCTGTTGCCGTACCGGTCGCCGTTGCCGGCGGCCCGTCCAAGTCTCACGTTCCGGCCCCGCTGTCGCGGGCGGACTGCTTGGTTCTGCCGTCAAGCGACTGCTGCCAGCTCAGCCTGGGCTTTGCTGGTCTTATGCGGTCTCCGGTCAGCGTTTTCCGTCCCCGGTCGTAGCCCGGCGACGTCCTGCTGCTGCGCCAGCTCCAGACCATGGTCGAGATCGCCTCCGAGCGGAACTCGACGATCATCTTCCCCATTCCCATCGAGCTGCTCGAGGCATTCCAGTCCCTCAGCCGGCTGGGCAATCCATCCCGCTGACCGCCGCCGCTCAGGCGGTGCGGACCACCAGCACCGCGCAGGGGGCGTGGTGGGTGACGTGGTTGGGCACGCTGCCCAGCAGCCGCCGGGCACCCTGCATGCCCCGGTTGCCCACCACCAGCAGGTCGGCTCCCACCACCTCCGCCGTGTGACACAAGGCGGGCCCGGGCGCTTCAGGCGTCACGTGGGTGTGAACCTGGAGCCCGGCGGCGCCCAGCTCCTCGGCCAGCTGGGCCAGGTTCTCCTCAGCGTCGGTGCGCAGGGCGTCGATCACGTCGGGGGGCAGGGCGGCGGCCCCCACTTCGGGGACGGCGGCCATGGCCAGGGCCGGCGGCTGGCAGGCCCGGACGAGGTGCAGCTCGGCTGACGCCATCCGGGCCAGTCCCACCGCCACCCGCACCGCCTCGGCGGCGGTCGCGGATCCGTCGGTTCCCACCACGATGCGGTCGAACACGCCGCCAAACTACGCCGAGGAACGCCGGGGGGCTACAGGCGCGAGGCGTCGTCGGGTGGGCCGCTGGGGACACCGGCGGCGGCGATGGCGTCGACCGTGGCCGGCGGCAGCTCGATGTTGCTCACCTCGACCACCCGCCAGTTCGCATCGCGCCGGCGGAGCACGAAGCGCACCGCGAAGTTGGGCAGCCCCGGGCCCTGACCCCGGACGATGGCGCCGGTGCGGTAGAGGACCCGTTCCGGAGGCCGGCTGACCACGGCCTCCAGCACCACCTCGTCGGGGCCCGGCCGGGTGGCCACCCGCACGCCGTGCAGCTCCAGCTGGGGGCTCGCCCAGTGCTCGAAGCGTTGGGCCAGGTCAGCCAGGCTCTTCCTGTCCCCCTCGGCGCAGGGACACTCGTCCAGGGCGTATTCCGTCACCCGGTTGGGGTCGGGTGACGAGAAGATCTGGTTGCGTACCCTGAGCAGCTCGGCCAGGACCTGCTCCACCCGGATCCGCTTCGTGATGGCGGCGGTGTTGGCCGTCGAGACCACCGCCGAGGTGGTGGTGACCGTCGTGGCTTCGGCCTGTTCGCCGTCACCTCCGCCGGATCCGCCGCCACAGGCGCCGGCCAGGACGGCGGCCATCACCGCCGCCAGCACCGGGGCCCGAGGAGATCGTCGCCGCATTTCCCCGGTGTAGCAGACGCACCGCCGGCGGCGAGGTCACCGGACGGGGGCTCTGGCCGGCCACGATGGCCAGGCCCCCCAGAGCCAGCGCGGCGCCGGCCAAGGGCAGGGCCTCGTCGGAGACGCCGGTGGACGGTAGGCGCGCCGGGGCGGGCCGGCGGGGCGCCGGCGCCGGGGCGGGGGCCGGCTCGGTCACGGTCCCGGCGTAGACCCGCGGCACTTCCTCTTCCGGTGGCTGCTCGACGTCCTGGCCCACCCGGACCGGTGGCGGTTCGTCCAGCTCCGGGGGCGGCTCCGACAGCACCGGTGGCGGGGGTGCCGCCTCCGATGGGGGTGGCGAGGCCGACTCCGCCGGAGGCGACGGAGTGTCCGGCGCCGGCGGAACGTCCGCTGGCGTCTCCTCGGCCGGCGGGGGACTCGTGGGCGGGACCTCCGGAGGTGATGTGTCCCGGTTGGCCATCGCCGCCGGCGACGAGAGCCACGTACCCAGCAGGGCACAACCCAGCGCGGTGAAAACCCTCTTGATCATCCGCCCTCTCCCAGCTCGCGAGCGATCCTGGCCGCGGGGGGGATGGAGGCTAGGTCTGCGGCCACTTACTGAACGTCCGACTTGAACAGGTATGACGCCTGATGGGCGAATGGCTCCGAACGCGCCGAACCCCGGCTTGGCGGAAGGGCGGCCCGGGTCGCGTCGTCTCGCTTGCCCTATTTGTCGAATACCGGTCTCGAGAACAGACTTATGGAGAGGCTCCCATGCGCGCCTTTTGAGGTGGCCGGCAGGTGACGTCAAGTGGCCCGCCCACTTGTGCCGTTCGCGCCGAGTAGGCGCCAAACGCCTTGTTCTGCAAGGGATGGCCGGTCTGGGAACATGCAACCCGGTCATCAAAAGCTTTGTCCAAATTACTTCGGATCATCCCGGCCAAACCTGCTGTCCCAGCCTTGTACGGGCGAAGGTGATTGGCTGATGGCGGCGAAAAGTCCCCCCACAAGTCCCTCATCAGCGCAGATCAAGTCCTCTCACCAAGGAACTGGGGAAACGCCATGTCTCACCACCGCTTGGCCCGAGCCGCGCTCGCTGGCCTGCTCCTCGCCGCCGGCTCCGGCTCCATCGGGGTCCGGGCCCAGGACTGCTCCAACAGCAGCGCCGGTGCCACCCTGATCCAGGCCTGCAACACCGACATCACCGTGAATGGGGTCAACGTCGGCACCCAGGCCGAGGACGACGGCGGCGCCGACGAATCCGGTTCGTCGTCGAATGACAGCACCGGGGTGGCGCTCGTCCAGCTGGGCAACACCGACGTCGACGTGAACGTGGTGAACGCCGGCAGCCAGAGCGACGATGACTCCGCCGACTACGGCTCCGAGTGCTCCAACCACAGCGACGGCCTCAACGTCCTCCAGGCGTGCGACACCGACGTCAGCGTGACGGTGATCAACAGCGGCACCGAAGAGGGTGACGGCAGCAGCTCGGTCAGTGAGCCGGGCTCAGGTTCGGGCTCGAACTCCAGCCGGGGCGTCTCGCTCGTCCAGCTGTCTGGCACCGACGTCGACCTCAGCCTCGTCAACATCGGCCGCATCGGCGGCGAACCCACCCCGCCCAATGGCGGCGGCCCCAACCCACCGCCCGGTGGCGGCACCACCCCGCCCGGTGGCGGAAGCAGCACCCCGCCCGGTGGCGGCACCACCCCGCCCGGTGGCGGCGGCACCACGCCGCCCGGGGGTCAGACCAGCGCCCCGCACTCCGGTCCCCGGAGCCACCCCGGCACCGACGTCTCCGGAACGGGGCTGACGGCGGGCGTCTCCGGCGGCTCGGGCGGCTCGGCCCACCCGGCCCCGTCCGGCCTCGGGATCCTGCCCGCGGTCCAGCTCGGGGCGATGGACGTCCCGTCGCTCGCCGCTCCCGGCGTGGGTGCCGGCCACGGTTCGCCCCTGGCCCGCACCGGCTTCCCGATTCGAGCCCTGACCCTGGTGGCGGCGGTGCTCCTCATCGCCGGTCCCAGCCTGACCGGCGCCGCCCGCCGGCTGGTCGACGGGCGGCGGTGAGCATGGCGGCGAGGCTCCCCCTTCGGACCCCGGGCCCGAACGGGGCGAAGGGCACCGATCCGGTCGTAGCTCGCCCGGCCCGCAAGGACGCCGGGGGACACCACGGGAATCTTCTGACAGCCGCCGGGGCCGACCGGTACCCCCCGACCGGTCCCTCCCGGCGCGCGCCTGGAGGCCCGGCCCGCCTCCCGTCCCAGGCGCGCCCCCCGATGGCCTCCCGGGCGGGTCGAGCCGCCGGCCCGGATGCGCCCCCGATCCCGACGGGCCGGCGGCAAGGAGGAGCGGCATGACCGCCATCGAATTCCCCCTCCCCCTTCCCGCCCGCCGCCCGCGGGCCGTGGCCGCCCTGGCCGTGACGATCGCCTCGCTCATGCTGGCCAGCGGGGTCGTGATCACCGAGCGCGTCACCAACCGCGACCTGCGCGAGATCCTGGCCGACTTCGTGCGACCGGACGCCCCGGCATCCGAGAACGTCGCCCTCGGCGACCGCTCCGTTCCCCCCACCCAGCCCCCGGCGAACTCGCCCACGGGCACGGTCGGGGGCACCACTTCGTTCGGTACCGCCCCGGACGGGATGTCGCCTGAGGCCAGCGCCGGTGCCGGATCTTCCGCTTCGGGCGCCTCGCGTCCCGGCGGCGCGGCCGCAGGCCGAGGCGCTCCCCCATCCGCCTCCAACCCGGGAGCGGCCGCCAATCCGGCGGCCGGGAGCGGCACCGCCGGCGCCGAGGGCGTCGTTCCGGGCACGGCCGGCGCGCAGCTTCCTGGGGCGATCCCGGCGGCCTCCGGGCCCGACGCGCTCGCCCAGACGGTTCGCGACCTGCAGCCCTTTGTGGAGCGCGAGGCCGGCCACGCCTTCACGGCGCCGGTGGCCACCCTGGTCCTCTCCGATGCCGAGTTCTCCTCCCGCCTGGCCCAGCTCAACTGGCTGCCCAAGGGTGCCGTCGCCGAGCGCATGCAGGGGGTCTACCGGTCGCTCGGCCTCATCGGTCCGGGGGTCGACCTCGCCGCCGAACTGGCCAAGTTCTCCCGGGCCCAGGTGACCGTCCTCTATGACCCGGTCGCCGGCCAGCTCCTGGTCCGGTCGGTCGACTCCACTCCCTACCTCCGCTCGATGCTGGTGCGGGAGCTCACCCGCGCCCTCGACGACCAGCTCTTCGACATCTACCGCCCGACCCTCGACGATCCCTTCGACGAGGCGCGGGACGGCCTGAAGGCCCTGGCCGAGGGCGACGCCGCCCGCCTCCACGGCCGCTACGTGGCCGGTCTGCCCGCCGCCGAGCGGAGCCAGGTGGAGGCCGAGCGCCAGCGCATCGCCGCCCAGATTCCCAAGGACATCAACCGGGCCGTGCTCGCCCGTTACGGCTACGCCGTCAACGGGGGCCTGAACCTGGTCAACGCCCTCCTGTCGGCCGGCGGGCGCGGCCGTCTCGACGCCGCCTTCGGGGCGCCGCCGACCACCAGCGAGCACGTCCTCCACCCCGATCGCTACCTGGCCGGCGACGGCCGCCAGCCGGTAGCGGACCCGGCTGCCGACGGACCCGTCGAGGTTGGAGGAACCCTCGGCGAAGTCGGCCTGTTCAGCATGCTCCTCGAGGCGATGGACGCCGACACCGCCGGCCGGGCCGCCGCTGGCTGGGGCGGCGACCGGTACATCTCCTGGCGCCAGGGCAGCCTCACCTGCACCCGGGCGACCCTCGTCACCGACACCGACCACGACGCCTCCGAGCTCGGCGCGGCCCTGGAGCGCTGGGTCGCCGCCCGCCCCGGAGCAGACGTCACCGGGGCCGGGCCCTACACCATTCACCGCTGCGGTTAGCCTGCTGAGCTCCTTTACCGGCAATGAGGCGCCGCGACAGCGGCGCCTTATCGCGTGTATCAGTAGGCGCGCCACCGCGGCCATGAGATAGGCCCGGGACCAGCTCCTTTGCACCAATTGATGCAGCAGGATTGGGTGGAGTAGTGCAGAAGAACTAGGCGCACACAACCGGCAGCGTGACCCAAAGCCAACGCGCTGCGATCGCCCTCACCTCCCCTCACCTCCCCTCACCAAGAAGGAGTCCCCTCAATGATGAAGAAGGTCGCTTTCGCCGGCCTCCTCGCCGCCGCGGCCGTCCTCGGCAACGTCGGCTCCACCAGCCTGGCTGCCAACAGCAGCACCGGCGTCAACCTGATCCAGGGCTGTAACACCTCTGTGGTTCTGAGCGGCGTCAACGTCGGTGCCAACGGCCAGGGCTCCAGCCAGGGTGACTGTGGTGGCGATGCCGCCAACTCCAGCACAGGCCTCAACCTCATCCAGCTGTGCAACACCAGCGTGGTGGGCTCGATCGTGAACATCGGCCTCAACGAGCAGGAGTCCGACCAGGATGACTGTGGCGGCGATGCCGTCAACTCCAGCACCGGTCTCAACCTGATCCAGGCCTGTAACACCAGCCTGGTCGCCTCCGTCCTGAGCATCGGCGACAACGGCCAGGGTTCGGTCCAGGGCGACTGCGGGTCCGACGGCGACGAAGGCAGCGGCGACCACCCCTCGTCAGCGGACAACGTCAACGAGAGCACCGGCCTCAACCTTGTCCAGCTCGCCAACACGAACATCGTCGCCGGCGTCGTGAACATCGGCGAGAGCCTCATGGGCGCGAACACTCCGTAACAGCAATCATGTAGGAGCTTTCTCGTCGAAAGCAAAGATCCCCGCTCCGGGAGTTTCGGAGCGGGGATTTTCCTTTTCTAGCGGCCAATAACCCGGCGAGCGTCCCTCAGCTTTTCTGGTACCAGATGCTCCCTTTTCGTCTTCGAGAGCCAAATCGGCGTCGAATCGGACAATCGGCACGGGACGACACGATCGGTGAAAACGATTTGTCAATACCCACGCCACAGTTTTGCTCTTTTCCCCTTGACTATTGCCCCGAGAGTCCGCATACTCCTCGCCACGTAGAGTGTTCGTATTAGCACTCTTCGTAGTCCCCTCCCGACAACAGGAGTCCTATTCGATGCGTTCCAACTATCTCAGGAAGGTCGTCCTCCTCGGCCTCGTGGCTGCCATGACGCTGGGTGGGGCCGTCGGCGCCCAGGCCCATCGCGACGACGATGACGATGATGACAACGGCGGCGACGAGCCGACAGAACAGGTCGTCGAGAGCAACGAGTGCGGTTCCAACAGCAGCACCGGGTTGAACCTGCTCCAGCTCTGCGGCACCTCGATTCCGGTCAGCCTTCTTAACCTCGGTGAGAACGAGCAGTTCGCCGGGGGTCTCCTCAGTGACGACGACGGTGACGACGACGGCGACGACGGTGACGGCGACGGCGACGACGACGGCGGCTGCTCGAACGACAGCGTCGGCATCAACCTGATCCAGTCGTGCGGCCTGGCCGTTCCGGTCAGCCTCATCAACCTCGGCGACAACGACCAGATCGCTCTCGCCGGCGACGATGACGGCGACTGCTCGAACGACAGCGTCGGCATCAACCTGATCCAGCTGTGCCACACCTCGATCCCGCTGAGCGTGCTGAACACGGGCGAGAACGAGCAGTTCGCGGCTACGCCTTAACCGTCCATACTTCCGCCCTTTTGGGCAGAACTTCTTGGTGAGGAGCGCTTTCGTCCCGGCCGAAAAGGC
>JBIOUX010000053.1:0-15467 GCA_044867425.1 Acidimicrobiia bacterium
CGTGGGCGGGCACATCCACCTGCCCCAGGGCCTGGGCCCAGGCCCGACCCAGCCAGTGGAAGGCGACCCCCACGTCGTCCTTCCACAGGGGGTCGCCGGCGGGCAGGAACACGTCCAGCCATAGCGCTTCTCCCGGTACCACCAGCACCGCCCCACCGCCGCTGGGCCGGCGCACCACGTCCACCCCGGCGGCCCGGGCCCGTTCCTGGTCGATGCCGGCCTCGGCCTGGCTGGATCCCAGGATCACCGCGGGCCGGGCCAGATCCAGGATCCGCACCTCCCGGTGCTCGGCGGGCGGGAGGGCGAGGTGCTGGGCCGCCGGCCCCCCGTGGCGCTCCATGATCCATCGCATCGGGGAAGCAGGCTACGGGTAGGAAGTCAACATGCCGAGAGCGATCTGGTCCGGGTCGATCAGCTTCGGGCTGGTCAACGTGCCCGTGAAGATGTACTCCGCCATCCGCGAGCAGGATCTCCACTTCCGCCAGTTCCAGGAGGGCACGGAGTCCCGGGTCCGCAACAAGCGGGTCTCGGAGAAGACGGGCAAGGAAGTGCCCTTCGAGAAGATCGTCAAGGGCTACGAGCTCTCCAAGGGCCACTACGTCATGATCGACCCCGAGGAGCTGGCCGCCTTCGACCCCGAAGCCACCAAGACGATCGACATCGAGGATTTCGTGGCCCTGGAGGAGATCGACCCGATCTACCTCGAGCGGACCTACTACCTGGCCCCCGATGACGGTGAGGGCGCCCAGCGGGCCTACGTGCTCCTGCGGGATGCCATGGAGGGCCAGGACAAGGCGGCGATCGGCCGGGTGGTGATGCGCACCAAGCAGTATCTGGCCGCCATCCGGGTGAAGGACGGCGCCCTGGCGCTCTCCACCATGCTGTTCGAGGACGAGATCGTGCCGGTGGGCGACATCCCCGGCATCCCGGACAAGCGCGCGAAGGCGCCGCCCGCCCAGGTCAAGATGGCCGGCCAGATCATCGAGTCGCTCACCCGCAAGTGGGACCCGAAGCGCTACAAGGACACCTACCGGGAACGGGTGCTGGAGTACATCGGGCGCAAGGCCGAGGGCGAAGAGGTGGTGGTCGAGGAGCGCGCCGAGGAGGAGCCCAAGGTGGTTGACCTCATGGCGGCCCTGGAAGCCAGCCTGGCAGCGGCCAAGAAGAACGGCTCCCGGAAGAAGCGCAAGAGCGCCTAGGACCCGGCTCCCTTGTGGTGGCGGCCGTTGCGGGTGGCGGCCATGGCCACATCCCCGCCGGCCTGCCGGGCGGCCATGACCAGCTCCGAGGCGGTGTAGAGGGTCCGGCCGATGTCGCCCGGGCTGGTCCGGTCGAAGACGGAGAGTCCCATGCTCAGCGTCACCAGCTTCTTGGGCGGGTTGTGGACGTGGGAGATCCCCATGGCCTCCACCGCCCGCCGCAGCCGGGCCGCCGCCCGCTGCACCGAGCGGTCGTCCTGCTCGGGCAGCACCATCAGGAACTGGGACTCGCCGAGGTAGTGGAAGCTGTCACCGGCCCGGCTCTGTCGCCGCAGCAGGTTGCCCACCCGCTCCACCACCTGGTCGGCCGCCCCCGCCCCGTGATACTGGCGGTATCGGTCCAGGCGGTCGATCTCGATGACGGCCAGCCAGTAGCGGTGGCCGTAGCGGCGGGTCCGGTCGGCCAGCGCCTCCAGATCGGTGATGAGGAGCCGCCGGTTGTCGATGGTTTCGAGCACCGGGAAGCCGTCGGCCAGCTGGTTGAGCTTCGGGCCCTCGTCGGCCAGCTCCTGGTGGAGGAGGGTCAGCCGGGAGGCGGCCACCAGGCGCGCCTCCAAGGATTCGACGGTGAAGGGCTTGGGCAGGTGGTCGTCGGCGCCCGCCTTCATGGCCTCCAGGGCGTCGGCTGACGCCGCCCGCCCGGTGACGACGACGATGTAGGTGTAGGGGTTGGCCGGCTCGGTGCGGATCCGGCGGCACAGCTCGAGACCGTCGGAGCCCGGCATCATCCAGTCGGCGATGACCACCTCGGGGGCGGCTTGGCGGTACTCCTGCCAGGCGGTGTCGCCGTCCTCGGTGAGGATCACCTCGTGGCCGTCCTGACCGAGGATCTCGGCCAGCAGGCCGCGTACCGCCGGGTCGTCCTCCGCCACGAGGACCTTCATGTCGCGCCTCCTGGGTCCATGGGCTTCCAAGGCCATGGTCCGGGGCGCGGCGCCAGCCGGGGAATAGCCCAACCGGATCATTTCTTCCCTGGCCCAGCAGGTTCGGACGGGTCCGGCCTCCCCGGGGGCTCGGGGGTGTCCCCCGACCTCTCAGAGCCAGCCGCTGCGCCGGAAGGCCCGGTACAGGCCCAGGCAGGCGGCGAGCATGACCCCCACCACCAGGGGATAGCCGAGCGCTGAGTGCAGCTCGGGCATGTGTTCGAAGTTCATGCCGTAGATGCCGGCCAGCATGGTGGGGACGGCGGCGATGGCCACCCAGGCGGAGATCTTGCGCATGTCCTCGTTCTGGCGGACCGACACCCGGGTCAGGTTCGCCTCCAGCACGCTGGTGAGCAGGTCCCGGTAGGTGGCGTCGAGCTCCACCACCCGCAGCAGGTGGTCGTGAACGTCTCGGAAGTACTCGTGGGTCTCGTCGTGGATGCAGGGCAGGTGGCCGTGGGCCAGGAGGTTGAGGGCCCCCGACAGCGGGACCACCGCCCGGTGGATCTCGAGCACCTCCCGCTTGAGGAAGTAGATCCGTTCCACCGGGTTCTCGTCCTCGTCCTCGGAGAAGACGGCCAGCTCGACCTCCCGGATGTCGTTCTCCAGTCCTTCCATCACCGGCTCGTAGTCGTCGACGACCTTGTCCAGGATGGCGTGGAGGACGGCGCTGGGCCCGTGGCACAGGAGGTCGGGCCGGCTCTCGATGCGGGCCCGGACGCCGGACAGGGCGCTGGCGGCCCCGTGCCGGACGTGGACGATGAAGCCGACGCCCACGAAGATCAGGATCTCGCCCAGCTCGACGGTCTCGGAGGGCTCGTCGTAGCGGGCCGTCTTCAGCACCACGAACAGGGTGTTGTCGTAGACCTCGAGCTTGGGCCGCTGATGGGCGTGGATGGCGTCCTCCACCGCCAGCTCGTGGAGGTCGAACTCGCGGCGCACCGTGCCGAACTCCTCCTCGGTGGGTTCGTAGAGGCCGATCCACACGAAGGCGTCCTTGCGCCGGCAGGCGGCTGCCACCTCGTCGAGACCGAGCTTGCCGCCGTGGCGCTGCCCGTCCTCGTACAGGGCGCAGTCGATGATCACGGGTTGATTCTCCCATTGCGCCGTGAATGGCTGGTGTCCACTGGGTAGGGTTCGGGCATGACGAGCGGGCAGACCACCCATCAGGAAGTCGTGGAGGCCACGGCCGCCACCGAGGCCGTCATGCGCCCCCAGCAGGTCCCCGTGAACATGTACGAGACGAGCGGGGCTCTCGTGGTGGTGGCGCCCATCCCAGCCGTCACCGCCAGCGACGTGACCGTGGAGCTGGACTCTGGCCGGCTGCGGTTCTGGGCCAGCCTGCGCAGCGCCGGGCCCCGGACGTTCCTGCTCAAGGAATGGGACTACGGCGGCTACGAACGGGAGCTCGACCTCCCCGCCGGCTACGGCAGCGGTGTGGAGGCGTCGGTGGCCAACGGGCAGCTGGTGGTGCGGGTGCTGCGGGGCGACCCCACCGGGCCGCTCTCCGTCCGGCCCCACGCCACCCCTATAGACCGAGTCTGAACACGCGGTTCGCGTTCTCGAAGAGGAACAGGCGCTCCGCCTCCTCGTCGAGGCCCAGCTTGTCGAGGCCGGCCAGGCAGTCGGGCGCGGGCCAGAACGGATGGTTCGAGCCGAAGAGCACCTTGCGCCGGCCGTTGGTCCGCAGGTAGGCGACGAGGTCGGCGGGGTAGCGCGTTGCCTTGTAGGCCGAGGTGTCGACGTAGAAGTTGGGGTACTTCATGGCATCGAGATGACCTCGGCCGTCCACGGGAATCCGACGTGGCCGCCGACGATGCGGAGCTCGGGAAACTCCAATGCGACGTGGTCGAGGTAGGGGATGGGCCGGCCGGGCTCCGACGGCCGCAGCGGCCCAGCGTGACCGACCTGGGTGCAGAAGACCACGTCGAGCTCGCAGCATTCGGCGTAGAGCGGGTAGTAGCGCCGGTCGTCGGGGGGCAGGTCCCACAGCCAGGGCAGGATGCGCAGGGCCACAAAGCCGAGCTCCCGCACGCAGCGCCGGAGCTCCCGCACGGCATCCATGGGCCGGAACAGGTCGACGGCGGCGACGCCGGCGAAGCGGCCGGGATGGGCCCGGCACATGGCGGCCACGGCGTCGTTTCCGATGAGCGGGCCGGACGGCCCCCACCAGGCGCACAGCAGGCCGACCCGGACGCCGGCCTCGTCCATGCAGGCCAGCGTGGCCTCGACCGGCTGCTCCTCCTCGGAGAACGGGCCCGGCTTCCACGCCCGCAGCGAGTCGAACATGGGGTCCTGGATCCAGTCCCCCGGATGCTGCATCCAGGCGTCGACGACGGGTACGGGAGAGCCGGTCACCCGAGCTTCTCCAGGAAGCGGGCCCGGTCGACGACCACCCGGGTAACGGTGGCTTCCCCCACGGGGCCCTGCCCGTCCGAGACCGTGACCCGGAAGGTCAGGGTCCGGCCCTCCACCTCCATCAGGACGGCCTCCGCCCGGACCTTTCCGCCGACCGGGGTGGGCGTCCGGTGCTCGAGGATGACACGGTGCCCGACGGTGGTGGCCGCCGGGTCGAGGGCCTCGGCCACCGCCGCCACCGTTGCCTCCTCGGCCAGCGCCAGCAAGCGGGGAGTGCCCAGGACCGGGACGTCGCCGCTGCCCAGGGCGATGGACGTGTCGGCGTCGGCGACGACGTGCTCGACGGCGGCGGACAGCCCGGGTGCCAGGACCACGGCCGGCAAACCTACTAAGAAGGTGGGCTGGCCCCCCGGCGAAAGGATTTCGGCCATGCGGCGCACGCTCACCCTGCTCATGTTGATCGCCAGCCTCGTGCTGGCCGGGGGATGCGGAGACGACAAGGGCGGGGGCGAGCTCTCCAAGCCGAAGGTCGACGTCCCTGACGGCCCGCCACCCCTCGAGCTGAAGATCAAGGACATCAAGGTGGGGACGGGGGCAGAGGCCGTGGCCGGCAAGAAGCTCACCGTTCACTACGTGGGTGTGTCGTGGTCGGACAAGAAGCAGTTCGACGCTTCCTGGGACGCGCCCGGGGCGGAGCCGTTCCCCTTCACACTGGGCGCCGGCGACGTGATCCCGGGGTGGGACCAGGGGCTTGTCGGCATGAAGGTCGGCGGCCGGCGCCAACTCATCATCCCGCCTGGGATGGCCTACAAGGAGTTCGGCGCCGGGAACACGATCAAGCCCAACGAGACCCTGGTCTTCGTCGTCGACCTCCTGGACGTCACCTGACGGCGTTCACTGGTTGCGCTGGTTGCGCTCGGCGGCCATGAGCATCAAGCCGCCGTCGACCACGTAGGAGGACCCGGTGGTATAGGTGGCTCGGGCCAGATGGACGACGAGCGCGGCCACCTCGAAGGCCGACCCCGGCCGTTCCACCGGGATGCCGGGGCGTTCCTGGGTGTGGGGGTCCACGTCGTGCTGGCCGGTCATGGGGGTGGAGATCTCTCCAGGGGCGACGGCGTTCACGGTGATGCCATGCTCGGCCAACTCCAGGGCCATCACCTTCGTCAACAGGCCCAGGCCGCCCTTGGCCGCGCAGTATGCCGCTGATCCCCGCAGTGGGATGTGCTCGTGCACCGAGGTGATGTTGATGATCCGCCCGCCCCGGCCGGCTGCCACCATGCGGCGGGCGGCCCGCTGGCCGCAGCAGAAGGCGCCGGTCAGATCGACCTCCAGGACGTCGGCCAGCTCGTCGACGGTGGCCGCCGCTTCGGGGAGCCGGGTCAGATCCAGGTGGCGGACCTCTGCCCGGCGTCCCCGCACGGCGACCTCCTTGGCCGTGCCCTCGGCGCCTTCTTCGTCCTCGTGCCAGGTGACACCGAGGTCGTAGCCGGCATCGGCCAGCGCGATGGCGCTGGCCTTGCCGATGCCGGAATCCGACCCGGTGACGATGGCGACGGGAGTCACGGCTAGTTGTTCGGGGGCGCAGCGCTGATGTCGGCCAGGGCCGACCGGCGGTCAAGGTCCATGGCCAGATCGCCGATGGTCACCACGCCGACGGGGCGGCCATTTTCGACCACCGGCAGCCGCCGGACGTTGTGCTCCCGGATCAGGCGGACGGCGTCATCGACGCTGTCGTCGGGGGAGACGGTGGCCAGGCTCCCGGTGGCCACCTCGCCAAGCGTGGTGGTCGCCGGATCCCGGCCCTCGGCGACGACCCGGACGACGATGTCCCGATCCGTGAGAATGCCGATGATGCGATCGCCCTCGGTGACGATCACGTCGCCGATGTCACGGTCCCGCATGCAGCGGGCCGCCTCGATCACCGGCCGGTCGGCGGGAAGGGTGATCGGATCCTTGGTCATGACCTCGCGGATGCTCTGTGCCATCACAGGCTCCTTCCCTCGTGAATCGTTCCGTTCTCCTGGCGGGTGTACCCGTCCGCCACCAACCGGGAACAGGAAACCCCTGCCGGTACTGCTACTCGGCGTAGGTCCAGTCCGGCTGCTTGCGAGCCTGGTGCTCGTCGTAACGGGCCACGCCGCCGGCGAGGTCGACGAGCTTGGCCACAAGGATGGGCCGGGGCCGGGGACAAGGCCCCTCGAGGTGGGTGGCGAAGTCATCGGGGAAGGCGGAGAGCACACTGCCCACCACCTGGCGCTCCTGGGTGGCCAGGTAGCAGCGGGCCCCGTCGGTCACCTTGCCCAGCCACGAGCCGATCTCGGCCACGTCGGCGTCCGACCCGTCGCCGGCCTGGATCCGCTCCAGGGCCTCGGTGATCTCGCCCGAGCCCAGCTTGCACGGCGGGCACTGTCCGCACGACTCGACGTAGAGGAAGCGGGACATGGCCCGGGCGACTTCGACCATGCACGCCGTCTCGTCGTAGACGATGAAGCCCACCGCCCCCATGCCGCTGCCGGCGGCCTGGAACCCCTCGTAGGACACGGGCGTGTCGAGCTGGGCCCCGGTCAGCACCGGGTTGGCCACCCCGGAGAACACGGCCTGGACGGCATGATTCGGCGGCAGCCCGCTGGCCACGGCGTCGAGCACGGCGCCCAGCGGCGTGCCCAGCTCGATCTCGCCCACGTCGGGGGCGACCACGTCGCCCACCACGGTGGCGATGACGTGACCGGGCGATTCGCTCGTGCCCCGGCCCCGGAACCACTCGGCGCCCCGGGTCAGGATGACGGGGACGTTGGCCAGGGTCTCCACGTTGTTGACCAGCGTGGGGTTCGACTCGTGGGGCTCGGGGTGGCCGGGTTCGGTGGGGGTCGCCTCCCAGCCGGTCTGGGGCCGGGCGAAGAGGCCGTGCTCGTAGGGCGGGAAGAGGCGGGGAAGGGGATCGCGGCCCTCGATCACCTCCAGGAGCGCCTTCTCCTCCCCGAAGAGGTACTCGTCGGGACCGGGCACGATGGTGATCTGGCAGTCGTGGCAGATCCCCGCCTGCTGCATCTCCGCCACCGCCCGGGTGAGGCCGGCGATCTCAGCCTCGAAGCTGGCCTTGATGCCCACGAAGGCCTCGGCGGCGCCGACGGCGAAAGCGGCGATGATGAGGCCCTCCACCACCTGATAAGGGTTGGACCGCAGCAGCGCCCGGTCCTTGAAGGTGCCGGGCTCGCCCTCGGCGGCGTTCATGACCATGTAGTGGTGGGTTCCGGGAGCGCTCGCCACGCCGGACCACTTGCGCCCGGTGGGGAAGCCGGCGCCGCCCCGGCCCCGCAGACCTGAGCGGCCGATCAGGTCGATGGTGCCGGCGGGGCCCAGCTTCTCGGCCTGGGCCAGACCCAGGCCACCGTCCCCGGCCAGGTACTCGTCCAGGGAGGTCACGGGCGAGGAGGGGAGGAGAAAGGTTTCCACGGTGACCCATTCTCCCGCTGGGCCGGCTCTCAACCGGAAAGCAGGTCCGTCCGGCGCAGGAAGTCGACCTGGTCCTCGGCGATGCGCTTGGGCCCGTCGCCCAGGAAGGGCTCGAAGTGGGAGTAGGGATAGCGGTGCAGTTCGGACTTGGGGGACCGGGCGGCCAGGCGTTCGATGGCTTTGCCGGACACGGAGATGTCGCGCTGACCGATGCCGACCCACAACGGGCACTGAACCTTGGCGGCCTTGGCCACGGGACGGTGGAAGGCGATGGTGGCGAACACGCCCGGGCTGATCTCGTTGCGCCACGGCGAGCCGGGGGGCACGACGGCGGTGAACCCGTCGGCTTCCCCCGGCAACGGCATGGCCGCCCGCTCCCCGGGCTGGCCGGTGACCGGCACCAGGTTGTGGCGACCGGCCCGGTCGGCCACGGCCCGGGGCACGAGCCAGGCCGCCACCCTGGGCGGGGTGGCCAGGACCCGGGCCAGGCCGTCGAGGAAGGGACACAGGGTGATGGCGGCGGCGATCGAGGGGTCGGCGGCGGCCGTCTCCACGGCGTGGCCGCCGCCGAAGGAGAAGCCCCACAGGACGATGCGCTCCGGATCGACCTGGGGCAGGGCCCGGGCGGCGACGGCGGCGGCGCGCCAGTCCTCCAGCTGCGCCGCCTTGCGGAAGCGTTGCCGGGGCTGGCCGGGAGAGTCCCCCAGATGGCGGTAGTCGAAGAGCAGGACGGTGGCGCCGGTGCCGGCCAGGTGCTCGGCGTAGAGAGGCAGGCCGTCGTGGCGGGTGAGGGAGAAGCCGTGGGCCATGACCACGCAGGGCCGGCGCCTTCCGTCGTCGCCGTCCGGCGGCTCGTACACCCAGGCCGCGCAGCGGCCCGAACCGGCGGGGAACTCGTGGTCAGAACGGTTGGTCACATCCCTAGGGTACGCAGCGTCGCCGGTGACACTCATTTCGTCCCCCCGTGCAGACTGCTAGAAGCGCCTTCTGTGTCATTCCGTGCTGGGCGGCGGGACGTGGCCGAGCTGGATCATGACGGAGAGCTGGTCGTAGTAGAGGTCGCCGGCGACGATCCTGCCTTCGGAGTTGAGCCGCCAGACTTCGCAGAAAGGTATCGACATCCTGCGGCCGCTGGCCGGGAGGGGCCCGAGGGGACCTTTGTTCGTGGCTCGTTCCACTGATTGATGGATGACGACGTCTCCGGCGGCGGCGTACCGGCCCTCATCGATCCTGGTATCGGGAAAGGCGCGGAACCAGCCATCCAGCCAAGCCTTGAACTCTTCGACGCCCTTGAACGTCTCACCGGTTGCATGGTCGGTGTAGGTGAAGTCCTCAACGCAGGCGCGGGCCGTCCCGTCGACGTCATGGGCGTTGAAGGCTTCGTCCGAGGATCGAATCACATCCACATGTGTGACCATCACCGTCGCACCTCCTGAGTACGATCGTTCGTGCTATCTGCGCAGAATAAGCACGGTCGTACTATCTTGTCAACGTGGCAAGTTTCCTTCCGTGCGTTCTCGATCTCGCTCGAACGACGATTGCCGCCAATCTCCAGCGGGCCGGGGGCCGGTAGCCTGACGGGGGCGATGAACACCCCGGACCTGGCCTGGCAACCCTCGCTGCTGGAAGCAGATGCGGAGTCCGACGTCGACGGGTTGTTCTCGGCGTCGCGGCGGATCCAGCTCGACGCCTCGTCGTGGGTCGACCATGCGCCCGGATGGGTGTCGGGCTCCGACGGTCTCTTCGCCCGCCTGTTGGAGAGCACCGACTGGGGCCAGCGGTCCCGGCGCATGTACGACCATCACGTGCTCGAGCCCCGGTTGACCTCGTGGTGGAGCGCCGACTCCGGCGAGGTTTTGGAGCCTGCTGTCCTGGAACGGATGCGCTCGGTCCTGTCCGCCCGCTACGGCGTGGAGCTCGACTCGATGGGGCTCAACCTGTACCGGGACGGCCGGGACAGCGTCGCCTGGCACGGCGACCGCATCGCCCGGACCATCGCCGAGCCGGTGGTGGCCATCGTCTCGGTGGGGGAGCCCCGCAAGTTCCTCTTGCGGCCCAGGGGCGGCGGCCGGTCGACGGGCTTCCTCCTCGGCCGGGGCGACCTGCTGGTGACGGGCGGCGCCACCCAGCGGGTCTGGGAGCACACCGTGCCCAAGGTGAGATCCGCCGGGCCCCGGATCAGCATCAGCTTCCGCCACGGCCTGATGTCCCGGGCGGGTTCGTCGTAAGGGGAGCCGCCGCCGCCCGGGGCGGAAACTCATGGCGACGGTTGGGTAGCCTGGTCCGATGGAGCATGGAGGAGGGGGTATCTCCCCGGCGGGCCTGCTGTTCTTGGCCTTCATCGTGATGGCCGTCGGGCTGTTTTTCGCCCTGCGCAAGGGGGACGGGAAGTAGCGCCCATTCGAAGGCGGTCGCGTTTCTCCCCCTGACAGGGGGTCAAGCGCAACCACCTCCGCGCCGGCGAGGTGAGATGGCCCGAACTCAGTCGGCGGTGACGAGGCTGGCCAGGAGGCGGACGGCCACCCAGCTGAGGACGGCGAGGATGCCGGCGGCGACTCCGGCGGCGAGGGCGAGGCGGCCGAGGTCGAGATGGCCGTCGAGGAGGAGCGGGCGAGCGACGATGGTCAGCATGTCCAGGGGTTGCGTTCGGCCATCTCCCGGATGTAGCCGGGCATGGCCGAGCGGGGGACCCAGATGCTGCTGGTCATCATGAACGGCAGGAACAGCGGGAGGAGGGCCTGGGTGACCTCGGCGCTGCGGGTCCGCAGGCCGGCTACCAGGAAGATGGCGTTCCAGGCCGCCGACCACAGCGCCACCAGGGCCAGCACCAGCGCCACCGCCGCCGCTGACTGGAAGGTGGCGCCCAGAGCGGCGCCCACCAGCAGGATGAGGGCGGCGATGGGGATTGCCCGGACCGCTTCGAAGGCCAGCAGGCCGGCCAGCGCCGACGCCGGCGACGTCGGCATCAGGCGCAGTCGGTCGAGGTAGCCGGTGGAGAAGTCGGTGACGAGCCGTCCGGCGGCGAAGCCGCCGCCCATCATGGCGGCGAGGAAGACGAGGCCGGGGGTGGCGTAGTCGACGAGCTGGTCGGTGCCGTAGCCGGGCAGGGCGATCATCACCCCGAAGACCTGGGTGATGATGGCCACCATGGCCAGCGGGAGCACGGTCGGAAACACGAAGGCCCAGGCCGGTTCCCGCCAGGCGTGGCGAGCCGCCCGCCCGAAAGTCAGCGCCGCGTGGCGTACGAAGGTCGCCGCCGGGTGCAGGGTCGGTGCCGGCGCCGGAAGGGCCTCGGCCTGGGGCTCGGGGTAAGGCGGTGCCACCGCCACCGGCGCGGTCATGGCCGGGTCCGTCCTGCGAGGGGGCCGGCTCCGGTCACCGCCGGGTCCTTTCCACCAGGGCCAGGGCCACGGCCATGACCGTTCCCCAGAGGAGGATGGTGAGGATCCCGCCGGCCACCACGGAGGCATCGAGGCTGCCGGCCGTCCACTGGCGAGCTGCCTCCACCACCGACGACAGCGGGTTGGCGTGGGCGATCCGTTCCGCCCAGCCGGGCATGAGCTCGGCCGGCAGCCACAACGTCGACAGGAACGTGACCGGGGCGAACAGCGGCAGCAGGGCCTGGGGTGCCTGGGGACTGGCCGAGATGCGAGCCACGAGGTGGAAGAGGGCGTTCCAGGCCATGGCCCAGGCGGCGGACAACCCCAGCAGCGCCGCCACCCCGGACGGCGAGGGATGCACATCCTCTGACAGCAGCACGCTCACCAGCAGCACCAGGGCGGCGGCGGGCAGGACCCGGGCGGCGTCGAAGGCCAGCCGGCCGGCGGTGACTGCGCCCGGCGCCGCGCCCACCAGCCGGAGCCGCTCCGAGAGGCCGCCCCGCAGGTCCTCGGCCAGGCCCACGGCGGTGAAGCCGGCGCCCATCATTCCGGGAAGCAGCACCGCCCCCGCCGCCAGCCAGTCGAAGTAGGACGGGGCCGGGAAGGAGGGGAGGTTGGCCACCGACCCGGTCAGGTCGGCGAAGAGGGTGACGGTGATGATCGGGGGCACGACCGGGAAGACCCAGGCCATGGCGAAGCGCCGCCGGGCCCGCAGCTCCTCCCGGCGGAACGACAACCAGGCCGTCCGCCACGCCGGGGTGGGCACGGCCCCGACGCCGGTCAGGTCGCCGCCCGGGCGGGCGGCCAGCCCGATGGCCGTCACGCCGCCGCCCCCGGGGACGCGGCGCCCGCCCCCGTCAGCGAGAGGAACACGTCCTCCAGACTGGGCCGGCGGATCTCCACGTCGTCGGGCCGGAGACCGAGGGCGGCCAGGGCGGCGGCCGTTTCGAGGGCGTCCTCGGGTCCGTCGAGATCCACCTCCACGGTGCCGCCGCCGTCGAGCAGCTGGGCCCGGCCGGCGAGCCGGGAGGCGGCCCGGCCGGCGTCGGCGGGGGTGGTGCGGAGCCGGAGGACTGTCCCACCCAGGCGGGAGCGCAGCGTCTCGGGGGTTCCGAGGGCGACGATGCTCCCCTCGTGTACGACCGCCAGGCGGTCGGCCAGCGCCTCCGCCTCCTCCAGGTACTGGGTGGTGAGGAACACGGTCGTCCCCTCGCCCCGCAGGCGGCGGATCTCGTCCCACAGCGTCCGGCGGGACTGGGGGTCGAGGCCGGTGGTGGGCTCGTCGAGGAAGAGCACCTCGGGCCGGCGGACGAGGGCGGCGGCCAGGTCGAGGCGCCGCTGCATCCCGCCCGAGTAGGTCCCCACCCGCCGGCCGGCAGCCGGCGCCAGGTCGAACAGGTCGAGCAGCTCGTCGGCCCGGGCCCGGGCCGCCTTGGGTGACATTCCCCACAGCGACGCCACCAGGGTCAGGAACTCGCGCCCGGTGAGGAGCTCGTCGAGTGCCGCTTCCTGGAGGGTCACGCCGATGCGGGACCGGATCGCATCCGACCGCCCGACGACGTCCAGCCCCGCCACCCGGGCCCGCCCGCCGGTGGGCCGGGTGAGGCCGGTCAGGATGCGCACCGTCGTGGTCTTGCCGCCCCCGTTCCGCCCCAGGTAACCGAAGATCTCTCCCTCGTCCACATGGAAGCTGACGTCCCGCAGAGCCTCGGTGCCCCCGGCGTAGACCTTGGCCAGCTGCTCGACCTCGATGGCGACGTACATGGCCACCTCCACGTTCCGCCGGACTCCAGCGGTGAATTGGATTTTCCAAGTATTAATCCTTGGATTATCCAAGTCAAGCCGTTATCCTGGGAAGCAATGGCCCGGACCTATGACCAGTACTGCTCCCTGGCGCTCGCTCTGGATGTGGTGGGCGACCGCTGGGCGCTGCTCGTCGTCCGGGACCTTCTCCTCGGCCCCCGACGCTTCGGCGAGCTCCTCGACGGGCTGCCGGGGATCGGCACCGACATCCTCACCGCCCGCCTCCGGGACCTGGAGGCGGCCGGCCTGGTCTCCCGGCGTCAGGAGGGCCGGGCCCGCTGGTACGAGCTGACCGCGGAGGGCCGCGCCCTGCAACCGGCCATGCGGGAGCTCGCCGTCTGGGGCGTCCGGCGGTTCCTGGCCCCGCCGCTGGCCGAGAAGTTCTCGCCCCGCTCCACCCTCACGTTGCTCAGCATGGCGGCATCAGAGGCCCTCGACGTCGACGGCGTCGACGGGCGCTACGTGGTTCACGTCGGACACGAGGTGGCGACGGTGGAGGTGACCGGCCGGGATCTGGCGGCGGCGCAGGGGCCGGCCCACGACCCGACGGCCACGGTCACCTTCACCCCGGCTGGGATCCTCGCCCTCGTCATCGGGTCTCCGCTCCGGAGCCTGGTCGCCACCGGCGAGGCCAAGGTCGAGGGCGACGACGCCAAGGCCGCCGCTGTCCTGGAGGCGCTGTCCCGCTCGGGGATCGTGGCCCGCGCCTTCGCCGCCCTCTCAGGAAGCTGACTTCCGCACCACCTCGGCGGCCACCGACCCCCAGCGCTCGACGTCGGTGGGGCGGGCGAAGACGTCGGCGCCGGTCAGGTAGAGGACCACCCGGTCGGCCACGCCCCGGTGCCGTTCCACGATCCGGTCCGGCAGCTCGTCCCAGCCGCCGCTCACGGCGAAGTGGTCGAGCAGCTTGTCGCTGATGACCGCCGCCATCCCGTCCAGATCACCCGCCTTCTGGTGCTCCCGGAGGCGCCCGGTGGTCCCTTCGAAGCCGAGCTGGTCGAAGAGGAAGGCGTAGTTGGGCGTCGAGCCGTAGAAGGAGATCTGGCGCCGGACATTCTCCCGGGCGGCCGCCAGCTCCTCCTCGGTGTCGCCGGCGGCCACGAAGGTGGGCACAAAGATGGTGAGCTCGGCCGGATCCCGGCCCGCCCGGGCCGCCCCCTCGGACAGCGCCGGGAGGACCGTCTCCCGCAGGTAGGTGGGGTTGTTCAGCGGGTGGACGTGCAGCCCGTCGGCCACCTCGCCGGCCATGCGCAGCATCCACGGGTTCACCCCGGCGACGTCGATGGTGGGGTGGTCGTGGGCGATCCGTCCCGGCGTCCACTGCGGGGTGAGGAGCGAGAAGGCGTAAGCGTCGCCCTTGAAGTCGAGCCGCTCCTCGCCCCGGAAGGCGGCGAAGATGGCCCGCAGGGCGAGGACGTATTCCCGCAGCCGGGGCCCGGGATGGTCGAACGCCGCGCTGTAGCGCCGCTCGATGTGGGCCCGCACCTGGGTGCCGAGGCCGAGGCGGAACCGCCCGCCGGTGACGTCGGACAGCTCCCAGGCCAGCTGGGCGGTGATCATCGGGCTGCGGGCGAAGGCGACGGCGATGCCGGTGGCCAGGTCGAGGGACGGCGCGGCCAGGGCGGCGGCGGCGGCCGACAGGAAGGCGGTGCGTCCCGACTCGACGAACACCAGGCCCGAGAACCCGCTGGCGTGCGCCGTCTTGGCCAGCTCGGTGATCCGCCGTAGCGGCGCCCCCGGGGTGACCAGGTCGACCTTCATGCCCCTCACTATCCCACCACGGTCACGTCCTGGACCTGGACTCGGCCGAGGAGGTCGATGACCACGTCGTCGGTGCGCTCGGAGTGGACGGCCTGGTTCTTGGCGAACCACAGCGGGATGACGGGCATGTCGTCGAGGATGAGGTCCTCCGCCGCCTGGTAGAAGGCGAGGCCGGCCTCGATGGACGGGGCCCGGTCACCGTCGGCGATGAGCTGGTCGACCTTGGGGTTGGCGTAGCCGGCCCGGTTGGACGAGCTCGCCGAGGTGAACAGGGGCTGGAGGTAGGCCTGGGGGCTGGGATAGTCCATCAGCCAGTTGAGCCGGAAGGGCCCGGTCACCTCGTGGGCCTTGACCGCCCCGAAGAAGACGGCGAACTCGGGCGTCTCGAATTTCACGTCGGCGATGCCCAGGTTGTCGCGCAGCTGGTTGGCCACCGCCTCCATGGCGTTCTCGTGGTCCCGCCCCTTGGCGAACCAGATGTGCAGCGTCCCGCCCGTCCAGCCGCCGCCCTGGGCCAGCAGTTGGCG
>JBIOUX010000054.1:0-8712 GCA_044867425.1 Acidimicrobiia bacterium
GGCTCTCCTGACGCTTCCGTGGGTCCGCTGATGGGCTGAAAGGCAGTGCACGCCGTTCCCTGCCTACGTTTCCGGCTGCTCAAGGCTGGATTCGGAGGCGGAGGGAAACGGCGTGCGTTCGGGAAGGCTATGGCAGCGGCTGCTGGGGCTGGAGCGCACGGTGGTCGAGGGCGTGGAGTTCGACGAGGATGCCGACGCCGTGGTGGTGTCGGTCCGGCCCCGCAAGGGCGCTCGGCAGCGCTGCGGTCGGTGCGGCCGGCGGGCCCCGTGGTATGACCGGGGGCATGGGCGTCGCCGGTGGAGGGCGCTGGATCTGGGGACGATCATCACGTTGCTCGAGGCGGACGCGCCTCGGGTGGGGTGCCCGGAGCACGGCCCCACCGTGGTCCAGGTGCCCTGGGCCCGCCATGGCGCCGGTCACACCCGGGCCTTCGACGATCAGGTGGCCTGGCTGGCCACGCACACCTCGAAGACCGCCGTCGTCGAGCTGATGCGGGTGGCGTGGCGGACGGTGGGGGCGATCGTCACCCGGGTGGTGGCCGATGCCCGGGCCGCGGTTGACCCCTTCGACGGGTTGCGCCGCATCGGTATCGACGAGATCTCCTACAAGCGGGGCTACAAGTTCTTGACCGTGGTGGTCGACCACGACTCCGGGCGGCTGGTGTGGGCCGCACCCGGCAAGGAGCGAGCCACCCTCGAGGCCTTCTTCGCCCTGCTCGGCGATCAGCGCTGCCAGGCGATCAGCTTGGTCAGCGCCGACGGCGCCGAATACATCGCCAATGTTGTGGCGGAGACCTGCCCGAACGCCACCGTCTGCGCCGACCCGTTCCACGTGGTCTCCTGGGCCACCAAGGCCCTGGATGAGGTCCGGCGCGAGGTGTGGAACCAGGCCCGCCGCCAAGGCGGCGACACGGCCGGGGCCAAGACCCTGCAGCGGTGCCGCTACGCCCTGTGGAAGAACCCAGAGCACCTGACCGACCGCCAGCGGGGCAAGCTCGCCTGGGTGGCCAAGACCAACGAGCGCCTCTACCGCGCCTACCTGCTCAAAGAGGAGCTCCGTCTCGTGTTCCACTTGCCCGGCGAGGAAGCCAAGCGCCTCCTGCAGCACTGGCTGGCCTGGGCGTCACGCTGCCGCATCCCCGCCTTCGTCGCCCTGGCAGCCAAACTCCGAACCCACCTGGCCTCCATTCACGCCGCCCTCGACCACCGCCTGTCCAACGCCCTCGTCGAGTCCACCAACACCAAATTGCGGCTCCTCACCCGCATGGCCTTCGGGTTCAAGAGCCCCGAAGCCCTCATCGCCCTCGCCCTCCTCGACCGAGGCGGCTACTGCCCACCCCTCCCCGGACGGGTGATCTAAACACCGATGCGGCGGCCGGCCCCGCCGGCCCGTCCCCCCAACGAAAACCAGCCGACCAAGCCAGCCGGCCCAGCCGCTGGCTACCACCCCATTCTCACCATGCCCCAGGCCCAGGCCCTCAAGGGTCGCTCCGGGACTCCGCTCCGCTCCGTGTCCTCGCTCGGCCTCCGGCCGACCCTTGACCGCCCTCGCTGCCCCCAAACCCATCACACAGACCCACGGATCCAGCAGGAGAACCGAATTTCTACGACGTGCCGGCCCGGCTCGTGGCGGACGCTGACCACCCGGCCTACCGTCCTGTGACGTCTATGAGCTGGCCTCCCAGTTGGCGCCGATGCGGGCGGCGTACTCGGCGAGCTGCTCCGCCGGAGGGTTCTTGGCCGGCCAGGTGATCGTCACGCCGTCATCGAAGGACCGAGGCAGGACGTGCATGTGGAAGTGCGGCACGGTCTGCCATCCCGCCTTCCCGTTGGCCTGCAGGATGGTGAGACCCTCGGGCTCGAAGGCCAGTTTCACTGCCCGGGCGACCCTCCGTGCCGTCCGGAAAGCGGCGGCCGCCTGGTCGCTGCTCAGGCCGAAGATATCCACCACGTGGTCCTTGACGGCCACGATGACATGACCGGGGTTCAGCTGTCCGGCATCCATGAAGGCCAACGTGAGGTCGTCCTGGAAGACGGGATGGGCGGCAAGCTCGCCGGCCACGATCCGGCAGAAGACGCAGTCGGTCATCTCGAAGACCTCCTGACGCGTTCCGGCACCGGAAAGGTGCCAGAGGCGTGAGTAGTTTTGCCGCTCAGAGCGGCAAAAGTGCCCCCACCTTCGGGTCGTGATGGAGGCATCCCTCAGGGACCGCCGAGCTCGGCCCGGACCAGGGCGGCGCCGGCGGCCAGGGCCCGCAGCTTGGGGTAGGCCACGTCCCGGCGCAGCGGGGCCATGCCGCAGTTGGTGGTGGGGAAGAGCCGCTCGGGGGCCACGAACTCGAGGGCGGCCCGGATGACGGCGGCCGCCTCCTCGGGCGTCTCGACCGCATCGGTGGCCACGTCGATGCAGCCGGCCAGCACGTCCTTGCCCTCCAACAGCCCCATGAGCGACAACGGAACCCGGGAGTTGGCGCACTCCAGGGCCACCTGATCGATCCGGCTCCGGGCCAGATGGGGGAAGGTCAGCTCGTACTGGCGCCACTCGTCGCCCAGGGTGCGCTTCCACTCGATGTTGGCCGGGATGCCGTAGCCGTAGCAGATGTGCACCGCGGTGGTGCAGGTGACGCCCTCGATGGCCCGGTGCAGCGCCTCGATGCCCCAGTCCCGCACCTCGTCCAGGTAGACGTTGAAGGCGGGCTCGTCGAACTGGATCACGTCCACCCCGAGGGCGGACAGCTCGAGGGCCTCGGCGTTGAGAATCTCGGCGAAGGCGAAGGCGAGCTTCACCCGGTCGCCGTAGTGGTCGTCGGCCAGGGTGTCGACGATGGTCATGGGCCCGGGCAGGGTGAACTTGAGCCGCCGGTCGGTGTGGGCCCGGGCAAAGCGGACCTCGTCGACGTGGACCGGTCCGGGCCGGTGGATGGGACCGGTCACCGTCGGGCAATCGGCCTCGTAGCGGTCGGCCCGGATGCCGATCCGTTGCCGGCGGGCGAAGTCGATCCCACCCAGGCGCTCCAGGAACCCGTGGACGAAATGCCGGCGGGACTGCTCCCCGTCGCTCACGATGTCGATCCCGGCCGCCTCCTGCTCCTTGAGGGCGGCCAGCACCGCGTCCCGCTGGCCCTCGGCCAGGGCGTCGCCGGTCAGCCGCCACGGGGCCCACAGCACCTCGGGCTCGGCCAGCCAGGCCGGTTTGGGCAGGCTCCCGGCAAGCGTGGTGGCAAGGATGGGAACGCGCACTGCGCCGACCCTAGCTGGGGCCGGTGCAGCGGGTTGCTGCCGGGGTGATCCAGGGGGCTAGGCGGAGGCCATCCCCACGATCGGCTTGTTGAGCGTGATGGCGCCCGTGGAGCCGAAGAACTGGGCGTCGCCGTAGGAGAAGATGCCGCCGTCGGAGGCCACCAGCCAATAGCCGGCGCCCGTCGGGGTGGCGGCCATGCCCACGATGGGCTTGGCCAGTGTCGTCCCGGCCAGGTTGCCGAGGCTGCCGGCGTCGCCGAAGCTCCACGTCCGGCCGTCGGCGGTGACGACCCAATAGCCGGCGCCGGTGGGCGTGGCCGCCATGCCGACCACGTTGCGGACCTTGGCGTCGGCCGCCGAGCCGAAGAACTTGGCATCGCCGAAGGAGAACATCCCGCCGTCGGCCGCCACCATCCAGTAGCCGGCGCCGCCCGGCGTGGTGGCCATCCCCACGATGGGGCTGACCAGGCGGATGTCGCCGGTGGAGCCGAAGAACCGGGCGTCGCCGAAGGCGAAGATCCCGCCGTCGGAGGCCACCAGCCAGTAGCCCTCGCCCGTCGGCGTGGTCGACATCCCCACGATCGGCTTGTTGAGCTTGATGGCACCGGTGGAGCCGAAGAACTTGGCGTCGCCGAAGGCGAAGATCCCGCCGTCGGAAGCCACCAGCCAGTAGCCGTCGCCGGTGGGGGTGGTGGCCATGCCCACGATGGGCTGGTTCAGCTTGATGTCGCCCGTGGAGCCGAAGAACCTGGCGTCCCCGTAGGAGAAGATGCCGCCGTCGGAGGCCACGAGCCGGTACCCGGTGCCGGTGAGGGCGCAGGCACTGGGATCGGCCTTGCCCGTCGCCGGGCGCACGACGACGGTGCCGCTGCCCCCCGCCGCCCAACCCCGGTTGTTGTCGATCATGGACAGGCCGAACAGGTTGTTGCAGTTGCTCGACGTCTGGCGGGTCCAGTTCACGCCGCCGTTGGTGGTGGTCATGATCGTGCCCATGTCGCCCACAGCGAAACCGGTCTGGTTGTTGACGGGGAAGGCCACGTCGTGGAGGTCGAATCGGCTGGCCGGGGCCCGCACGGCCCAGGTGGCGCCGCTGTCGGAGCTTTGGAGCACGGTGCCCTTCTCGCCCACGGCGGTGAGGGTGAAGCCGGCCCCGGGCCCCCGGGTGAGGTTGACGGCGTCGAGGTCGAGGCTGGTGCCCGAGGTGACGAGGGCGAAGGGGCCGGCGCCGGACTGGCGCAGGATCGTGCCCGTGGCCCCCACCACCACCGTGGTGCCGTCGGGCATGCGGACCACGTCGTTGAGGATCCGGGTGGTGGAGGAGACCTGGGGCTGGTATCCGGCGGCGGTGGAACACCCCCGGGCCGTGGTCGAGTGCAGGACCGTCCCCGCCGTGCCCACGGCGATGACCTCGTTGTTGTTCACCGCGGCCAGCCCGCTGATCCGCTCGGTGGTGCCGGTGACCTGGGAGCACCAGCTGGCGCCGCCGTCGGTGGAGAGGATGATGGTGCCGTTGGCCGCGCCGGCCCAGAAGCAGGGCTGGGTCCCCTCGCAGTTGGCCAGGGTGGCCACGGAGCGCAGGTCCGACTGCACCGGCGTGGCCCGCTCGGTCCAGGTCACACCCCCGTCGTTGGTCCCGATGATGATGCCGCCCTGGCCCACGGCCACGCCCAGGTTGGCGTTGACGAAGGCCACGTCCAGAAGACGCTTCTGGGTGGGGGTCTTCTGGCGGCTCCAGTCGACCGCGCCGAAAGCGGCGGTCGAGCCGAAAAGGGCGATGACGAGCGCTCCGATGAGCAGCCCGGCCCGGCGGCGCTGGCGAAGGGTCATTCCGTGCATGTCCACTCCCGGGGGGGTCGGAGGGGGTCCCGATTCGGTCTCGACTTCGACTCCGACCCCCCGGGTCCTGCTCCGCAGGAACGCTTAGGAGAAATTTGACCAGATTCAGCGGACCCGTTGGGTGACCTGGGCCGCACGAAGAGCAGCGGGCGAGGAGCCGGAGCCCCTCGCCCGCTCGGGTCGCAGGTCTGGTCGGTTGGCTAGCAGGGGTTGTCGGACGAGCCGCAGTGAGGCCGGGCCTCGATGCAGCCGTCGCCTTCCTTGGCATCGGGGGCGCACTTGCAGTCCTTCGAGGGGTTCATGTCACCGCCGAAGGGGCGCACGCAGATCAGCTTCCCCTGACTGTCGGGCTTGCAGGTGCGCTCGGTGGCGCAATGGGCGGCGCTGGCCGGCCGGGGCCGGAGGCCGAGGGCGGCGCCCAGCACCGAAGCGCCGATCAGGGCCAGGGCCCGCCGCCGGGGCATCGGCGCCCCCATCGCCCGGGTGAGGTCGTCGAAGCGTGAATCCATGGGCATGTCCCCTTCTCTAGACAGTGATCTCGATCTCCTGGCTGAAACGTCCGGCCGGCGCCGGCGTCCGGAGCAGCAGCTTCCAGATGGCGTCCCCGCCGGCCACCAGGGGGCTGGCCACCCGCCCGTCGGCGGCCACCAGCACGGCGCTGGGCGTGGCCGTGGTGGCGTAGGCGGCCGCCACCTCCCTCCGTTCCTGCACCACCAGGTGGAGCAGGCCGTGCTCGGTGGCCTTGGCCCGGTTGGCCTCGGGGTGGCCGGCGCTGACCACGGCGATGGTGAGCGCGTCGCGCCACTCCCGCTGCCAGCGGGCGATGTCAGGGAACAGCTCGTTGCACGGGCCGCAGCTCGGGTCGGCGAACACGAGCAGGACGGGCCGCCCCCGGGAGAGGAGCTCCTCCAGGATGACGGTCGCCCCCCACGGGTCGGGCAGGGCGAAGGTGGGAGCGGGGGCGCCCACGGGCAGGCCGGGACGGTCTCCGGCGTCGACCCCGCCCACCATGGCCTCCAGGGCGTCGAGGCGCAGCACCAGACGGCCCTGCTGGCGCAGGAGAGCCAGCAGCACGAAGCCCTGGAGGGCGACCACCGCGGTCAGGGCGCCGACGCCGGCGGCCGCCACCCGCTCGGCCCGGCTCAGGTCGGCCCACCAGCCCCCCGCCGTCCCCTCCGGACCGATCAGGATCAGGGCGCTCAGGCCGCCCAGGACGGCGTTGCGGACCAGCGTTCCGGCACCGATGGGCCGGGAATGGACCTGGCCGAAGCAGTGGCAGTCGGGCGTGCGGCCCCGGGCCAGGTTGACCGCCACCACCAGGGTGAAGGCGCCGAGGAGGAGCATCGCCCCCGCCGCCCCCGCCCGGTGGGTGGAGCCGGGGATGAGGGCCGCGGCCACGGTCAGCTCGGCGATGGGCAGGGCCAGAGCCAGCGGCCGGCCCAGCACGGCCGGCAGACCGAACTCCCCCAGTGCCCGCTGCGCCCCGGCCCGGTCGGCCAGCTTGCCCAGCCCGGCAGCGGTGAACACGCCGGCCAGCACCAGGCGCGACACCAGTGTCAGCTCCCCCACGGCCGCCACCCCTTCTCGCGTGTCGGGCACTTCGCGTGTAAGGAACTACTTACGGAACACCACTGTCAGTGTTCGGCCGGGAGTCAATCGGGCGCGAATGACCACAAACCCACGCAAAGGTGACGAAACGGTGAACGATCCGGGAGAGTTCAGCCTCCGCGGATGGAGTAGAGCGCCTCGATCTCCACCGCGTACTTGGCTCCGATGGGCTTGCGCTTCAGCTTCATGGTCGGGGTGAGCTCATCCCCGCCGGGCTCCCAGTCGGTGGGGAGGATGAGGAAGCGCTTGATCTGCTCCACCCGGGAGAGGTGGGAGTTGGCCTCCTCCACAGCCACCGCCACCGCCTTGCGGACCTCGTCGTCGTTGGCCAGCACCTTGGCCGAGACGTCGGGCAGGCCGTGCTCGGCGCCGTAGACCGCCGCCCCGTCCGGGTCGAGGACCAGCAGCGCCACGTTGTAGGGCCGCCCGTCGCCGATGCACACCGCCTGGCCGATGAGGGGGCTGGCGGACTTCAGGCGGGCTTCGATGTTGGCCGGCGACATGTTCTTGCCGGCGGCGTTGATGATGAGCTCCTTCTTGCGGTCGACGATGGCGATGTAGCCGTCGGCGTCGATGGTGCAGACGTCGCCGGTGTGCAGCCACCCTTCGGCGTCGATCGCCTCCGCCGTCTTCTCCGGATCGTTGCGGTAGCCCTTCATCACCAGCGGCCCCCGGCACTTGAGCTCGCCGTCGGCAGCCAGGGCGAACTCCATCCCGGGCAGGGCCGGGCCCACCGTGCCGATCCTGATCCGTCCGGGCGGGTTGGCGGTGGCGATGCCCGACAGCTCCGACATGCCCCACGCCTCGCACAGGGGCAGCCCGAGGGCGGCGAAGAACTCGAGCACGTCCCGGGGGCTGGGCGCGGCCCCCACCACCAGCCACTCGGCCTGGTCCAGGCCGAGCTTCTCCCGGATCTTGGACAGCACGAGGGTGTCGGCCTTCTCGAAGTCGGCGGCCAGCTCGGGGCCGACCGGCTCGCCCGCCTGCTCGGCCCGGACCTTGGCCAGGCCCACGCCGACCGCCCAGCGCAGGGCCTGGCGGCGCGCCTCGTCGGGCTCGGTCTCCATGTGGGCGTCGAGCGCCGCCTTGATCTTCTCCCAGACCCGGGGCACCGAGCCCCAGTAGGTGGGGCGGACCTCCGGCAGGACGGCCACCACCCGGCGCGGGTCGGGCACGTCGGTCAGCTCGAGGCCGAAGACGATGGCGCAGTAGTGGAACAGGGCCCGGTCGGCGATGTGGGCGGTGGGCAGGAACGAGACCGTCCGCCCGCCGCAGGTGACGGGCAGCACGGCGTCGACGGCCCGCAGCTCGGCCATGACGTTGGCGTGGGTGACCTCCACGCCCTTCGGCGGGCCCGTGGTCCCCGACGTGTAGATGAGGGTGACCACGTCGTCGGGCGCCGCCGCCCGCCACGACGCCTCGAAGTCGAAGCCATCCGGCGCCGGCGCCTCCTCCAGCTCGGACAGCGGGATGGTGCCCTCGGGCGCCCCGTCCACGCACACCAGGTGCTCGACGGCGGTATCCCCCCGGATGGCCCGGAGGCGCTCCACGAACGCCGCCTCGCAGACCACCACCCGGTTGGCGGCGTGGGTGAAGAGATACTCGATCTGGTCGGGGGCCGACGGGTTGTAGATGGAGAACGGCGTCGCTCCCAGGTGGAGGACGGCGGTGTCGACCAGGTGGAACTCGGGCCGGTTGACCATCATGAGCCCGACGGTGTCTCCGGGCCGCACCCCCAGGCCCGCCAGGCCGGTGGCGATGCGGGCCACCCGGCGCCCATACTCCTCCCAGGTGATGGACACCCCGCCGCCCGGCGTGCGCAGAGCGACCTGCCCCCGGCGTTCCGCCACCGTGGCCTGAAAGGCTTCGCACAGCGTGCCGGCCGAGAGCGCACTGCGATCCATTGACTGTCCCTCCCGCGCTGTCCTCTCGGGGGGAGCCTAGGCCGCGAATAATGCCCTCATCGGCGCCGATAGCATCGCGGGCTTCGCAAGCTCCAACAGGGAGGCAGAGCATGCGTGCCATCCG
>JBIOUX010000055.1:0-8537 GCA_044867425.1 Acidimicrobiia bacterium
CCGGATTAGCTGCCGGGGCATGGTCCCCCTCACCTGGCAGTTCGACCATGTCGGCATCTTCTGCCGTTCCGTGGCCGACGCCGCCCTCGCCCTCGACGTCCTCGCCGGCTACGACCCCGCCGACCCCTTCTCCCGCCCCGACCCACCGGCCGGCTACTCCGCTGCCCTCCATGGGGACCGGCCGGCGCGCCCCCGCCTCGGCTTCGTACGGCGGCCCTTCCTGGACCGGGCGGGTCCCGACGTCGCCGCCCACCTGGAGGTGACCGCTGAGAGGCTGGCCAACGCCGGGGCGATCATCGAGGACGTCGACCTGCCCGAAAGCGTCGAGGGACTCTTCGAGGCCGGCATGCGGGTCATGCAGGTCGCCGCCGCCACCATCCACCGGCAGCGGTTCGCCCGCCACGCCGACCAGACCGGACCGAAGATCCGGGCGCTCATCGAAGCCGGCATGGAACTGTCCGGCGTGGACTACGCCGCCGCCGAACAGCACTGCCGCCGATTCAAGACCGACGCCGCCCCCGTCCTCGCCGCCGTCGACGCCCTGCTGATGCCCGTCGCCGACTCGCCGGCGCCCAAGGGGCTCTCCTCCACGGGCGACCCTTCGTTCTGCGCCCCGTGGAGCTTCACCGGACCCCCCGCCATCGCCCTGCCCTCCGGCTTCGCCGCCGACGGCCTGCCCCTCGCCGTTCAGCTCGCGGCGACCGACGAACGCCGGCTTCTCACCACCGCCGCCTGGTGCGAGGCGGTATTCGGCGTGTCGAGCATGCCCCCACTCGACACGTCCGGTCGCTGACGCCGGCCGACAACTCGCGCTGGCGTCTGGGCGTTTCTGCCGCCGGTGGCGGGTAGGAAACCGATCATGTCGGGAGACTGACACGGGTCGCTGCGATCGCCATGGCCATCCTGTTCACCATGGCCGCCTGCGGTGACGGAAGCAGCGGAGGGGCAGAAGCCAACGACAACCCGGGATCGAGCGGGGCGGGCGGATGCACACCGTCCTGATAGGACGCGTCGCAGACATTGCCACCGCCTCCGATGGGGGGAGGCACGTTTGTCGTGGAGGTGGCGGGCGCCACCGTGGTGCCCGCCGAGCCGGCCGGCACCACGAACGCTGAGAGCGGTCGGCCCCTCCGGGACCGTCACGAAACGGATGGAACGCCGTTTCTAGGACGATTCGCCCTCCAGGAGGTCGTCCCGTGTCGCACCGCCGTCCGCTCGCCGTTCTCTTCGCCCTGGCCATCCTCACCGGGCCGGGCCCGTCGCCCTGGCCGCCGACGCCGAGACGACGTGCGGGTCCCCCGGTCCGGCGCTGTGGGCCGGGAGCATCGTCGACCGGCATGGCCAGCCGGCACCGGCCCGGGTGAACGCCTTCATCCGGCCCCCCGCCTCGGCCATCCCCTCGGCCGATGAGGATGCCACGGCCCCTGCCTCGATTCCCCTGGCGTCGGGCCGGGCCGGTCGGGACGGCCGCTTCGAGCTGAGGGCCGAGGCGCCGCCGATACCGGCGGCGTACCGGCCCGACGGCTGGCTCCACGTGATGCTCTTCAGCGAGGGGACCGACGGGTCGTGGTCGATCGCCACCGACTCGGTCCGTTACGTGCCCGCCGGAGGCGGCCTGACACGACCGGCGTGGGTGTCGACCCTCGAGGCGGCGGAGCGAGCAGAGCAGCTGCGGACCTCGAGTGCCTCCCGGCCACGGGTCATGGCCGCCATGGATCGCCTCGAGGCCGAGGACCAGGCCGCCGGCGGGGACGAGCGGCCGGCCGTCCTCCAGCTCGGCGAGCCAACGGCACAGACGTCGGCCGGCCGGCCCTTTGGCTGGGAGGGTCCGGGCGAGCCGTAGAGGGGCTGCACGGCCCGCTACGTGGAGGAGCGCCGAGACGCCATGCGCACCATCTCCGACATCGACGTCGGGCCGGCGTGGTCCTATGTCATCAACTACGCCGACACCGGCACCACCTCATGGGATGTGGGCTATGAAGCGTCCGGTGGCAACTGGAAGGTGGCGGGATCGTCGTCTTTCTCCAACAGCGCCGGCCGGGGCTTCGACGCCGAATACGGTCCGTACCCTGGGCGGTTCCGGGAGGCGTACCAGGTCGAGCTGGTCCACGCCAAAGTGCTCTGGCAGTGCGGGAGCCGCACCAGCCCCGGGCCCTTCTTCGTCCGCACGGTGGAGCCCGAGAGCTGGACGGGCGGGACCTACAATCAGTACGACCCCGTGGTTCCCTGCAATCCGAGATTCCGCAAGCCCGTGGCCGGCCGGACCTATGGCTGGCGGGACAAAGGCAAGTCCTCGAGATATTCGGCTCGATCACGGCGCCGGGGCGATCACGTCCCCGTCCCTCTCTTGAGGGGACGTGATGCCGAGGCGCTACTTCGGGTCCCGGGAGCGTTCCCAGTCGTCGTGGAGGCGGGTGCCGGCTTCGAAGGCCAGGGCGGCCAGGCCGATGAGCGCCGACACCGGCAGCAGGGGGACGGCGGCGCCGCCCGTCACCACGATCAGCATGAGGGCCACCAGCCCGAGGAACTTGAAGTCCATCGTCAGCTCACCTCCCCACCATCTTCTCGTGAGGCCACTCACGGGTCCAGGTCGGCGTCGGCGGCGGTGCGCAGCGCCTGGAAGGACTGCTCCGGCCACAGGCCGGCGGCCGCCGTCCGGCTGAGGTACCGGCGCAGTGGCACCCGGCCCCGGCCCGGCAGCTCGGCCTCGAGGGCATGGGCGGCGACCATCCGCTGGCGCCACGCCGAGGTCCCGTCGGCGGCCCGGATGAAGGCCTGGAACTGGTCGGCGAAGGCGGCCAGCGCCACCTCGTTGGGCACCTTCCCCACCCGGTAGCCGACACCGTTCATGAGCGAATGCCGCCCGATGGGGAAGACGCAGCGGCCCGCCTGGTCGTTCATGGCCCTGACCAGCCCCAGGCACGGCCGGCACAGCCACAGCGACCACTTGGAGCCGCTCGCGACCAGGCGCAGCCCGCAGCAGCGGCACAGCTCGCCCACCGTGTTGTGGTCGTGGCTGGGCCAGCGGGGCTGGGGCTTCGGGCTGGCCGCCCGGTCGCAGGCGCACCACTGGACGAGCCCGGACGCCCACGGCCCCCGCAGCTCGCCGCAGTCGAGGCAGACTTCGATGCGATCGATGCCGAGGCGGGCGGCGACGTCGCCGCTCACCGGTGCTCTCCGCCGCCCCGGTAGCGGGCGAGGGAGGAGAAGCGCTCCGCCAGGTCGGGCAGGAGCCGGGCCTCGATGAGCACTTCGTTCCCGTAGGCGCCGGTGCTGGGCACGAAGTCAAGCAGCTGCACGTACTCGGTGCCGAAGATCCAGCCGGTGCGGACGTGGAGCTCGAGGTCCCGCTCCTTGGTGAACTTGACCCACAGTTTGCCCAAGGGCGTCGGGTCGTCGGGGTGGCTGTCGGTGACGCCGGCCGGCTCGGCGGCCAGCAGGGCGTCGACGGTGTCAAACCCAGGCGTCGAGACGACGCTGAGTTTCGGTGTGCACGTGGATCTCCTCATCGACTCCTGGCGGGGCCACCGATTGCCCCCGAAGGGGAAGGTTGGCCGGAGGCGAGCCAGGTCTCGTACGCCTCCGTCTGGATGAGACGACTCCAGGATACCGGCGGGCCGGCTCCACAAGGCCGCGAACGGGACAGATTCACCGCCTACTTCCTGCCTACAGATACAGCCCCGTGGGCGAGTGGTAGCCGGCGTCGGCGGCGAGACGCAGCAGCAGCTCGGTGCTCACCCCCGGGGCGTCACCGGCGGGATCACGGTCGACGGCGCGGGAGGCGTGGAGCACGGCCAGGGTGACCAGCTCGCGCACGTCGGCGCCGGTGGCGCCCTCGGTGGCGGCGGCGACCCGGGCGACGTCGACGGCGGCGTCGAGGGCCCGGAGGTAGCGGGTGAGGATGGCGGCCCGGCCGGCGGCGTCGGGCGGGGGGACGGCGACGACGCGGTCGAAGCGGGCCGCCCGCTTGGCGGCGGCGTCGATGGCGCTCGGATCGTTGGTGGTGGCCACCGTAACCACGCCCCGGTGGGCGGAGATGGCCCCGTCGAGGGCGAGGAGGAAGTCGACGAGGGCCTCGGAGGGGCCGCGGCGGTGCCGGTCCCCGACCACCAGGTCGATGTCCTCCATCACCACCAGGGCGGGGGTGAGGTGGGCCAGCTGCCCGTAGAGGGACCGGACGGTGTGGGCCACCGCCTTGGCGTCGCAGAACACCACCGTCGTCCCCGCCGTCACCTCGCTGGCCAGCACCCGGCACAGCAGCGTCTTGCCCGTCCCGGGCGGGCCGGCCAGGAGCACGCCCCGGTTCTGGCCCAGGCCCGCCTCGGCCAGCTGCTCCAGGGCGGCGAACAGCCCGTGGACGTTGCGGTCCACTTCCCCCCACACCGGGGCGGGGAGGACCACGTCGGCGCGGCTGACGGGCGGCAGCTCCACGACCCGGAAGCCTAGGGCCATCCCCCGGGTGCAGATCGCCTCCAGGACCCGGCCCCGGAACGGGTTCTGGGCCCGGCTGCGCTCCAGGAGCCCGTCCAGGAACCGGCGCGCCTCCTCCCCGTCGGCCGTCCGGGAGTGGACGGTGAGCACCGACCCCTCGTTCCAGCGGTGGTCCTCCACCGCCACCACCAGCGGGCAGGGAGCGAGCGTCGCGGGGGCGAAGGCGGCGGCCAGGCGGTAGGGGACCCGCCGTCGCTCCGCCCCCAGCTCCAGCACCTCGAAGCGGGGGGCGTCCTCCTGGGTCTCGCCGATGACCGCCGCCGGCGGGTGGGCGTCGAACTCGCCGGCCAGGGCGAGGGCGGCCAGCTGGAACTCGAGGCCGGCCAGCTCGGCGGTGGTGGCCGTGAGGTCGGTGGGACCGACGCCCAGGTGGGCGGCGGCGAACTCGGGGATGCCCAGCCCGACGCCCCGCAGGGCGATGCGCTCGTCGAGCAGGTGGGCGAGGTGGGTGAGGAGGCGGGCGACGTCGTGGGGCAGCGGACGCGGGGCTCCCGCCCCGCCGGCGGCTACGAGGCCGTCCACTCCCTCCGAGATCGGTTCGACTGCCATGTGGTCCCTCCTGGGCGCGCCTGACATGGCTGCGCCAGCCCGCCGCAGGGGCGGTGCCGGAGCATCGGCGCGCTGGTCCCGGACATGACCACGGCATCGAAGATACCGGACGGCGCGACGCCACTCCCGGGAATTTCAAAGACTTCGCCACCGGGTACGGCGGCTGCGTGACAGTCGCCTCCGAGCGGGAGGCGCCATCGGTTGGACGGCGGGCGGGAGTCACGGCGCCGGCGTACCTCTCCTCCGAGATGACAACCACGCACACCCTCCCCGCCGCCCAGTCCCTCCGACCCGTCCCCCTCCCCGTGGCTGCCCGACCCGGGTACGGCCCGGGCGTGGCCACGGCCCGGTCGCTGGCCCGGCGCCTGGCCCTCGCCCTCCACGACCTCGGCCTCGACCGCGTCCTGCCCGCCGGGTGGGCCGGCGCCGAGGGGGCCGGGCTGCGCTTCGGCGACCTCGACGTGGCCGGCGCCGACCGGCTCGTCCGCCACCTGGAGGACCTGGCCGCCGCCCTCGGCGATGCCGCACTCAGCCCGCCGCCGGCGCAGCCGGGACCGGATCAGACCACACTCTTCTCCGCCGCCGGCTGACGCACGCCGGCGCCCGTCGACCCGCCGAGGATTCCCGTGGACGTCACCGTCACCCACCACGAGCTCGAACAGCTTCAGGGGCGGCTGCTGCGCTTCGTCTCACCCCATGACCCCGGTCTCAACCGCCTCCTGGTGCGGGCCAGCGCCGGCGGGGTGACCTGGACGGCGACCGACTCCTACCGCCTGGCCCGCCTCGCCGCCGGCAGCACCGACGAAGGCATCGCCAATGGGGTGGACGGCGAGGTCGAGTTCGCCGTTCCCGCCCGCACGCTGCTCCTCGCCTGGCAGATGTGCGACCGCCGCGACGCCGAGGCCGCCCGGTTCAGCGTGCACGAGGGCCAGGGCGTCCTGCGCCTGCCCGGTATCGAGCTGCCCTTCGACGCCGGCGTCGCCGGCTACCCCGACGTCGACGACTATCTGGCCGAGGGGGCCGGCACCGACGAAACCCTCGTCACCCTCGCCGCCGAAGACCTCTTCGCCGCCATCCACGGCGCCAGCCTCACCCCCGTGTGGCTGGGCGACGACGCCCAGCAGAGCTTCGTCCTCCACGTCGACGCCGCCCGGGGCACACTGCGGGCCGTCGCCATTTGGGACGGCCACGCCGAGACCGTCGCCGTGGTGGCCTGCACCGCCACCGGCAGCGTGCGGGTGGGCGTCAATCCCGGCTTCCTCTTCGGCCTGGCCGAGGCCGCCGGCGAGGAGTTCCTCACCCTCCACCTCACCGAGGACCCGTCGGTGCCCCTGCGGGTCGAGACCGACGACGGGTTCGTCGCCCTGCTCATGCCCTGCCGCATCGGGGTCGAGTCCTCCCGCCCCGCCTTCGAGGCCATGCTGGCCGAGCTCCTCGACACCGATCCCGACCAGCTCGACCGGGACGACGACGGCGCCTACCCCGTCCCCCTGGCCGACGACCACGCCATGTCCCTCACCCTCCACGCCGGCGACCCCGACACCGGCACGCCCGACACGGTCAGCGTCTCCGCCGTCCTCGCCTCGGACATCGACCCGAGCCCCGAGCTCCTGGCCGAGCTCAACGACCTGAACCGCAACGTGCGCTTCGCCCGCCTGTTCTGGGCCGACGGCGACGTCCTGGCCGGCGGCGAGCTGCTCCTCGATACCCTCGACGCCGCCGAGCTGGGCCACGCCTGCCGCACCGTGGCCCACCTCGCCACCCGGGTGGCACCCATGCTGCGGATGGTCCACGGCGCGTGAGCGGCCGCGGCCAGCCCTGCCGGCGCCGGCTCCACGGTCGCTGGGTACCCAAGCAGGCCTTCGCCAGCCACGACGAGGCCGGTGCCTGGGCGGTAGAACTGAGCGGTGCCTCTGGCTCGCGGATCGTCGCCTACCAGTGCCCTCGCTGCCGCCTTTGGCACGTCGGACGGGCGGGAAAGCGACGGCCGGGTGGGCCGTCACGGCGGCGCCTTACCTCCCGGACATGACGACACTGCACGATGTTCTCGCCGCTCCCCTGGAGGTGCGGGCCCCGCTCGCCGCCGGGCCCCTCCTCCTCTTCCCCGTCTTCACGGCCGCGGTCTCCGCTCCCCCCTACGTCTGCGGACCGGAGGCGGAAGCCGACGGCCTCCTCCACGTCCACGAGAAGGAGGACGGCGCCGACGTCCCTGAGCTCGTCCTCACCCACGGCGCCGGCGTGCCGCTCCTGCTCCTGGAGGGCGAGACCATGCTCGGCGCCAAGCAGAACCGCACCCTCAACGTGTCGGTGCTGTGCCTGCCCGAGGTCCCGACCACCCTACCCGTCTCCTGCGTGGAGGCCGGGCGCTGGGGCGCCGCTCAGCCCACCACCCGCTCCCCCAACATCGCGCCGTCCGGACTGCGGGCGGCCAAGACCCGCTCGGTGGGCGACTCGGTGCGAGCCCGGGCGGCCCGGTTCTCCGACCAGAGCGAGGTGTGGGAGCACGTCGACGGATACGCCGCCCGCCACGCCACCATGTCCCCCACCGCCTCCCTGGAGGACGTGGCCAACTCCATCGGCCCCCAGATCGACGCCGTCGTCGCCCAGTTGCGCCCGGTGGAGGGCCAGCGGGGGGTCGTCGTCGCCGCCGGCGAGCACGTCGTCTCCCTCGACCTGTTCGACAAGGCCTCCACCCTGGCCACGTACTGGGACGGGCTGGTCGCCGGCTACGTCTTCGAAGGCTTCGGCAGCCCGCCGCCCGCCTTCTCGCTGGCCGACGCCGAGGCGTTCACCGCCCGGGTGCTCGCCGCCGCCATCACCGAGGCGCCCGGCGTGGCGCTCGGCACCGAGTTGCACCTGGCCGACGACCGCCTCACCGGCAGCGGCCTCACCTGGGAGGGGACGGTCGTCCACCTCGCCGCCTTCGAGGCCTCGGCCTCCCGGCCGTCCCGTCCGATCCCGCGCCAGTGGTGAGACGCAACCCGCGGCGCACCCGGCCCCCGGCGCCGTCCTCCTCACAGCCCCCGGTTGGCCTCCCGGGCCGAGCGGCTCCTCGACTGCTACCCGGGCCCCGAGCCGGGCTCGGGGGTCATCCCGTTGCGTCCCGGGCGCCTACGTGGTGCTAGGCCTCTCGCGCGGCCTTCTCCTCATCTGCCGAACTTGATCAGTCTGCTGTTAAAGTGGCGACATGTCTGGAGAAGTGGCGTATGATCCGGTGGCGAATCCGTATGCGCCGGGGGCGGGCACTCCCCCACCGGCGCTGGTTGGCCGGGACGTCGAGCTCGAAACGGCCCGGGTGGCGCTGGCCCGGACGTTAGCGGGGCGGTCGGCGCAGCATCTGCTCCTCCATGGGCTTCGGGGTGTGGGCAAGACGGTGCTGCTGCGGGCGGTGTCCGGGATGGCGGAACACGCCGGGTACCACGTTCTCCAGGTGGAAGGCGACCCCCATGGCGACGCCGTGGAGGCGTTGTTGAGGCAGAGCCGGCGCATCCTGACGG
>JBIOUX010000056.1:0-8239 GCA_044867425.1 Acidimicrobiia bacterium
GCATGGACGATGTTCTTGTCGAAGTTCATGAGGATGGTGTTGCCGGTCACTTCGACCATGGACTGGGCCCGGACGAGGTCGCCGGCCGGGGTCATGATCATGAAGTTCCGGGCCTCGTAGGTGAGGTTGTCGTCGACGGGCTTGTCGAAGACGAAGCGGACCTGGCCGACGGCGTCGTCCATCGACACCGAGGTGAGCCACGGGCCGGCGCTCACGCCGTCAGCGGCGGACGTGGACCCAATGTGGCGGGACCCGAGGGTGTTGGCCACCTCAGAACCGTCGTCGACCTTCACCGCCCCCTCATCAGCGGCGGCGAGGGCCATGTTGCCCGAGAACTTGTGGATCTCAGGGATGGCGATGCGCACCACTTCGGCCGAGGGCCGGGCGAAGCCCTTGGCCTGGTAGGCGGTCCCGTCAGCTGCGTAGACCACGAACTTCTCGAGGGCCACGTTGCTCACCGGGGTGTCGAAGGTGTAGTCGAACTGGCTCTGGCCGATCACGTTCGACACGGAGACCAGGTCGGGAGCGGTGGTGCTGGTGCCGATGGAGCCGGGCGAGCTCTCGATGCCCCGCAGGTTCTTGGCTGCTCCCTGCTGGGCCCAGAACAGGACCCCGTCTTCGGTCTGGCGGTCGAAGGCCACGGTGACCGAGTTGTCGTCGGCGGTGACCAGGGACGTGGCCGGGACGCTCTTACCGTCGGCGGTGTAGTACCCGAACCTGGAGGCGTCCCCACCGTTGCGCTCGTCGATCTGCTCGTCGTATTCGTAGACCACCCGCTCGAGCGAGTGGATGGCGCGCACCGCAGTGAGGTCAGGACCGTCGGTCAGGTTCTGGGTTCCCGCCACGGTGCTCCCCTGGAGGGGGACCGAGCCGGGCAGGTTGGCCTCGCCGGCCTCGTCCTCGACCGCCCCGGTGTTGACCGAGCCGAGCGTGTAACGGGACAGGTCGGTACCCGGGGCGAAGCCCACCAGGACGGAGGCGGGGTCGCCCTGGACCAGGCGGGCATCGGTGGCCGCCGCCTTGGTGTCCATGTTGAAGCCCGTGAGCGTGAAGCCACGGGCGTCCCTGACCTCGTGGACCACCCGACCGAACTCGTACACGGCGTACTCGTGGTCGGTGTCGTTCAGGTTGAGGGATTCGATGCGGACCGACTCCAGCGTGAGGTCGGCGGCCACGTTCTCGATCCGGTCCCCGTTCTCCCGGGGGCCATTCGAACCGGGTTCAGTGGCGGTGTCGCCACCCTCTTGGAGATCGGGGTCGGGGATCGGCGTCGCCGGCTCCTCGCTGGGCGGGGGCTTCGCCTCCTGGGCGAAGGAGGGCACGATGGCCAGGCCCAGCCCGACCGTCCCCAAGGTTGCCGCCGCCAGGGCGATGGCGGAGCGGGGCATCCATCTCGGCGTCTTCATTGATCATTCTCCTCTTGGTTGCGGTGGAGCACCGTTGCTCCATCCGCTCCGGCTCAACGGCGACGCCGAAGCCTTCCTCTCACTTTGTTTCAAACGGCACAGTCGGAGGCGCGCCGATGGTCGTGTCGACGACGCCGCGGGGTCTTCCGAACACGGAACGGAGTCAGAGGCGAGCTGTCAGGGGAACTCTCTTGACCCGGGCGTTGGACAGTTCTATAAGCAACTGCTAGTTCTTTTAGAGTTGGTTTGGCTGCTGCTCGGAGACGGAGGTTGGCCGTGACCTTGATTCCCCCTCGTAAGGCGATGCCGCTGCTCCGGGCCGATGGGGCGCACACCGTCCACGACGGTGGCGTCTTCGGGCCGCCGGAGCTGGAGGGCCTGGCCCGACGCTGTCCCGAGCGGACCATCGGGGCGGGCGAGTGCCTGTTCCGGGAAGGAACGCGCCTCGATTGCGTCTACGTGGTGCGTCAGGGTCTGGTCGGCCTGGGGCGCCGAGCCAACGGGCGGCGGGTCACATTCCTGCTCCTCCGACCCGGCGACATCGTGGGCGACCTGGCCGCCTTGCGCAGAAGCCCGGCGTTCTTCGACGCCTTCGCCGTGACCGAGGTGAGGGTCCTCGTCGTTCCCGCGGCCGACTTCCTCGCCGCGCTCGATCTGCGGTCGCCGTTCGTCCGCCAGTGGGCGGTCGGACTCGGCGTGCGCATCTCGGCCCTCCAGGCCCGCCTCGAGGAGCTCCTCGGCGCCGACCTGCGGACCCAGGTCGCCTCGCTCCTCCACCATGAGCTCAAGGCCGGCTCCCGCGTCGTGAGCCTGACCCAGCAGATGATCGCCGATCTCCTGGGTGTCCGCCGGACGAGCGTGACCAGGACCCTCCAAGGCCTCCAGCGTCAAGGGATCATCGAGATCGGCTACGGACACATCGAAGTCCGGGACCATGCTTCGCTGGCCGACGCCACCGGGCGGCACCGGCGGGCGATCGCCTGAAACAAACGCCTTCAGTGCCGGATTGTCTCCTTGGCGACAATCCGAGCGGCGGGGACGTCGGCGGCGGTTGTGCCTGGGGAACAGCACCGCACCTGGGTCACCGACGCGGCCCAGCCAAGACAGGAAACACCCATGGACGACACACCGAGCGGCGTGGAGACCGCCCGAAGTCTGGTTCCTTCCCGCCTCCTCGAGCCGCAGACGCTCCGAGGGTCGGGCCCACGATCGGGTGGTCTGACCCGTTTCGGGGTCGTGCTCGTCGCCTGCTCCCTGGCGGGTGCGGGAGCGGGCGGCCTCTTCCTCATGCGCTCGTCCCGTCCGCCGCTCGTCGTCGCCCAGGATGGGCATGCCCGCCCCACGCTCGGGGACTTCACCGCCGGCTCCGCGGCGCCCTTCCAGGGGGCAGGGGCCTGGGTGGACGTGTGGGACTACGCCACCACCTACCAGGACCCCGGCGACGCTCCCGTGGTGGGTCCGGCCGATGTGGCGGCGATGGCGGCCAGCGGGGCCCGCACCCTGTACCTGCAGACGGCTGGGATAGCCCGCACCGTCGGACCCACCGAGGACCCCGGCCAACTCGGCCGCTTCCTGGCCGCCGCCCACGCCCGTGGCTTACGGGTCGTGGGGTGGTACGCCCCGTCCCTGCAGGACCCCGGAGAGGACCTCGTCCGCCTCCTCGCCGTGACCCGCTTCTCCGCCGGCGGAGAACACTTCGACGGTCTGGCCGTGGACGTGGACGTCAACGAGACCAGCCCGGAGGCCAGGAGCCAGCTGCTCGCCCTCTCCCGACGCCTGCGGTCGGAGGCCGGCCCTCGCTTCCCGCTCGCCCTCATCGTGCCCCCAACCGCGGACCTGGAGCAGGCGGCACCGTTCCCCTGGCGGCCGCTGCATCATCTCTACGACGCCTGGATCCCGCGGGTCGTCTGGCCACCGGGCGGCGCGAACGGAGCCGACCCGGCCGCCCAAACCCGATCGAGTGTGGTCCGGCTCCGGGAACTGGTGGGAGACCCGGGAGCCGCGGTCCACCCCCTCGGGGGTATGGGCGGAGCCGTCACCGAGGGCGAGGCCCGGGCCTTCCTCGAGGCCGCCGCCGAGACCGGCGCCATCGGGGCCTCCGTCTACGACTTTCGTTCCACCCCGGCCGGGACCCAAAGCGAGATCGGAACCGCATCGGCCGGGGGCTTCGGGGACCGCGAGCTGAGCGAATGAGCGGTGACCGGGGAGCCACGGATGCCGGTTTCCGGCGGGACGCCGCCCTCCTCGAGGCTGTCCGCTACGAGGTGAAGAAGGTCGTCGTGGGCCAGGACCACGCCCTCGAACGGCTGCTGGTCTGCCTGCTGGCCGGCGGTCACTGCCTGCTCGAGGGCCTGCCCGGCCTGGCCAAGACGCTTACCGTCCAGACCCTGGCGGCAGTGATGGGGGGGGATTTCGCCCGCATCCAGTTCACTCCCGACCTCGTCCCCTCCGACATCGTCGGTACCCGCGTCTACCGGGCCTCGACCGAACACTTCGATGTCGAACTGGGCCCCATCTTCGCCAACTTCGTACTGGCCGACGAGATCAACCGGGCCCCCGCCAAGGTCCAGTCGGCCCTCCTCGAGGTCATGGCCGAAGGCCATGTCACCATCGGGGGGCGAACCTTCCCCGCGCCCCAGCCGTTCCTGGTCCTGGCCACCCAGAACCCGATCGAGTCGGAGGGCGTCTACCCCCTCCCCGAGGCCCAGCAGGACCGGTTCCTCATGAAGCTGCTGATCGGCTACCCGAGCTACAGCGAGGAGCTGGAGATCGTCCGGCGCATGAGCGGCGCGATGGCCGAGGTGCGGCCCATGCTCACCCCGGACGACCTGGTGCGCCTCCAGTTGGCCACCGGACGTGTCTACGTCGACCCGGCCGTGGCCGACTACGCGGTGCGCATCGTGGTGGCCACCCGAACCCCCGCCGCCCTTGGGATTGACGGCGTGGCCTCCTACCTCGCCGTCGGGGCCAGTCCCCGAGCCAGCCTGGGTCTGGTGGTGGCGGCCCGGGCGCTCGCCCTCCTCCGGGGCCGAGCCTTCGCTCTCCCCGAGGACATCGCCGCCCTGGCCCCCGAACTGCTCCGCCACCGGCTCGTGCTCTCCTACGAAGCCTTGGCCGAGGGGATGGAGCCGGACGAGCTCATCGAACGGGTGCTGGCCCAGGTACCCCCGGTGGCGACGCCTATGGCCGGGGAGGCCGTCCGCCGTGCGCGGTAAGCGCTCTGCCGGCGACCGGACTGACACTGACGATGCTCCGTCCGGCCGGCCTGTCTCTCGCCGTCTCCTCCAGCCCCCCGGACCCGAAATCAGGCGCGTCTTGTGCCGTCTCGAGGTGGTCGTCACCCGGCGGCTCCGGGGACTCGTGCAGGGAGAGCACCAGGGGCTGTTCCCCGGGGCGGGATCCGAGCCGGGTGACAGCCGCCCGTACGTGCCCGGCGACGACGTCCGCCTGATGGATTGGAACGTCACCGCCCGCACCGGGGAGGCCCACGTCCGCGACCCGGTGGCCGACCACGAACTGGACTTGTGGCTGCTAGTCGACGTCTCGGCCAGCCAGCATTTCGGTACCACCACCCGGGAGAAACGCGAAGTCGTGGTGGGACTTGCGGCCGCCTTCGGCCTGCCTGCCACCCGCCTGGCCAACCGGGTGGGGGCGGTGGTCGTCGGGGGCGACAAGGTGATGGTCGTCCGCGCCTCGGCCGGCCGCACGCGTCTCCTCGGCCTCCTCCACCGGGTGCTCACCACCCCGGCCTGGGAAGGGGAGGGACGGACCGACCTGCCCGGTGCACTCCGACAGCTCGAGGGGCTGGCCCGGCGACGAGGGGTGATCGTGGTCATCTCGGACTTCCTGTCCCGGCCCGGCTGGGAGTCGGTGCTGGGCCGGCTGGGGGCTCGCCACGACCTCGTGGTGGCTGAGGTCGTCGATCCCCGGGAGCTCGAGCTCCCGCGCATGGGGGTCCTCACCCTGGTCGACCCCGAGACCGGGCGCTCCCGGACCGTGGATACCTCCCAGGCGCGCCTGCGAGCGGCGTTCGCCCGGGCTGCCTCTTCCCAGCGGACGGCGGTGGCCGCCGCCATCGCCCGGGCCGGAGCCCACCACCTTGTCGTGTCCACCGACACCGACTGGCTCAGCGAGGCCCTCGTCTTCTTCGCTCGCCGCCGCCGTCGGCGGACGTACCGGGGCACTCCACGCCGGGAGGGCGGAGCACGGTGATCTTCGCCGCTCCCGCTCGTCTCGGGCTCCTCGCCGTGGTGGCCGGCCTGGCTGTCGCTTACGTCATCGCCCAGCGCCGCCGGCCCCGGTACGCCCTGCGGTTCACGAACCTCGAGCTCCTCGACGTCGTCGCCCCCGACCGACCCGGGATGCGCCGGCACCTCCCCGCGCTCGTCGTGCTGGTGTCGGCCGCCGCCATGGTGCTCGCCCTGGCCCGCCCCGCCCGCCCCATCCTCGTGACCCGACCAGCGGGCTCGGTGGTCGTCGCCATCGACGTCTCCCCCTCGATGATGGCCACCGACGTCCCCCCCAGCCGTCTGGAGGCCGCCAGCCAGGCCGTCGCCCGCTTCGCCGACCTCCTCCCCCCCCGCATCCACCTCGGTCTGGTCAGTTTCGCCGGCACCGCCATCGTCGTCGTGCCCCCCACCCCCGACCACGAACTGGTCCGGCGTGCCGTCACCCAGCTTCAGTTCCGGTCGGAAACCGCTCTCGGGGAAGCCATACACGCCTCCCTCGACGCCCTCGCCGCGGACGACGGGGCGGGCCCGGGCGGCGTCGTGATGCTTTCCGACGGGGCCAGCACGACGGGCCGGCCCGACGACGCCGCGGCCCAGCGGGCCCGGGATGCGCACGTGCCGGTGTCCACCATCGCCTTCGGGACACCTGACGGCACGGTCGTCCTCGGAGGCGAGAGCCTGCCCGTCCCCCCCGACGGCCCCGCCCTCCAAGCCATCGCCGCCGCCACCGGCGGCCGGTTCTTCGAGGCCGCCTCGGCGGCCGAACTCACCGAGGTGTACCGCACCATCGGACGGTCGGTCACCACCGTCGAGGAACTCCAGGACCTGACCGCCTGGTTCGTCGGAGCCGCCTTCGCCTCCACACTCCTCGCCTCCACCCTCGCCCTGGCCTGGTTCGCCCGCCTCCCCTGAGGCGTCACGGTCCCAGTCGTGGCCCACACTCGCCGGGCAATGACACGAACGGCTATGGAGCAACCTAAAGAACCGGGATTGATTCGATTTTCTCGGCGGTACATGGGCCCGGGCACCACCAACGGGTTCAACATCGTGGCCGAGGCAGGCTGCCCGGCCATCGGGGCGGCCAAGTTCTTCTCGCCCTTCCCTCAGCTCGACGTGATCGACAGCCTCGATCCCGCCTACCAGACCTCGTACCAGAAGTACAACAACGGCGCCAGGGGGGACGACATCGGGCTGTCCCAGTGGGGCCTGTTCAAACTCATCGGCGCCATGCTCCAGGCGGCGGGGCAGGACCTGAGCCGGCAGAGCTTCGTGGCGGCCTTGCAGAGCGGCACGGAGTTCGCTACCAACGTCTATCCGGTCGTGAGCTACAGCGGCACGATCCGCTTCGGGGCCAAGTCGGCCCACTTCCTCGAGGCAGACTGCCCCAACCGGAGGTTCAAGACCATCGCCCAGTTCACCACCGGCCTCTAGGCCCAACGACGTCGCGCCGGGGCCCGTCAGGAGCGGGCCGTGAGGTGTCCGGCGAACCAGGCGGGTCCTGCTGTCAGGTTCCCTCGCCGGCGTCGCCGGCGCGGCCGTGCTTCCAGTAGCCCCGAACCGTCGCCTGCGGCCGGGGCAGGCCCCGCTCCCCGAAGAGGTGCCGGCGGATCCGCTGCACGGCGGCGGCTTCGCCGGCCGCCCACACCCGGGTGCCGGGGGCGATATCGACGCCTTGCACGGCGGCTTCCAGGGTGGCACCGGGCGGCGCCCCGGGCGGCAGGTCCAACCACCCGACCTCCGTGCCGGGACGGTCAGGCAGCGCCAGGCGGGCCTCGGGGACGGCTACCTCGACGAAGACTTGCACCGGCTTCGCCGCGGGCAGGATGTCGAGGAGCTGGGTGATAGCGGGGATGGCGGTCTCGTCACCGGCCAGGAGGAAGGCGGGCGCCTCGGGGTCGATGGCATAGCCGCGGCCCGGACCGGAGATCGCCGCCGGGGCGCCGGGCCGTGCCGCCGCCACCCACTCGGAGGCGGCGCCGCTACCGTGGACCACGACCTCCAGGTCCAGCTCCAGCGCCTCCGGGTCGACCCGTAAGGGCGTGAAGGTCCGGATCACGGGTCGGCGCCCGTCGGGCAGCAGGAACTCGTTGCCGTTCCACGCCGGCATGACCAGCTCCGTGGTGCCCGGCGACGGGAGCAGCATCCGCACGCTGGCCGCCGGCTCGTCGACCTGCAGGCCCCCGAGCTCCGGACCGGCGAAGGTCACTCGCACCATACGGGACGTCAACCGTTCGGCCCGGTGGAGCTCCACCCGACGGAAGAGAGGCGGCTCCCGTCGGATGCGCGCCGGCGCCGGCCTCGACTCCGAGCCGCTCATGCCCACCAGCGTTCCACGCCGGCCCCGCCGCGCGGGAACGCCGGCGACCGGCCTCACGTCTCTGTCAGAGGAAGTAGTTGTCGTGGCGGCGGCAGAGCTCGGCCCATTCCTCGTCGGAGTAGCGCCTGCCGGCCACCCGCTCGGCGATGGCTTCGAAATAACCCTCCCGGGGCGCTCCGGGCGCGAAGAGGATCAGCATCGAGACCGGCTCGGACGATTCGTTGCGGAATCCGTGCACACCCCCCACCGGGACGTGGACGAAGTCCCCGGCGCCGGCGTCGACCCAC
>JBIOUX010000057.1:0-26392 GCA_044867425.1 Acidimicrobiia bacterium
CCGCCTGCTGACCGGGGGCGAGCCCCGAGATGACCACGAGGCGCTGCTTGGCCGAATACTTCGGGTGGCAGGTGGTGAGCGTCAACTTGGCCACCGGCGTGGGGTCGAGCACCTCCACCTGGCTCGGGCTCACCACCTTCTTCTCCTCGACCGTGAAGGTGTAGCTGCCGGTCAGCGTGGTGACCAGGATCTCGTCCCCCGGCTCCAGCTCGTCGAGGCGGTTGAAGGGAGCGCCGTAAGTCGTGCGGTGCCCGGCGATGGCGGCGTTGCCCACCATGCCCGGCAGGGGGGTGGACGGGTAGTGCCCCGGGGCCTTGCGCAGGTCGGCCAGGCCGGTGCCTTCGACGACGTGGCGGTCAAGCCCGATCTTCGGGATCCGGATGAGGGCCACCGCCTCACCGCTGGGCGGCGGGGGTGGGGCCGGCGCCGGGGCGGAGGGACCGGTGGTGGCGGTGGTCGACGGGGTGGCCAGCTTGGCGTCGAACTCCGCCTTCAGGTCGTCCTGGGCCCGCGCCGTGTACAGGCTCGTCCCCCACAGCTGGTAGGCGACGAACAGCAGGATGAGCACACCCGTTCCGGTGAGGGTGGCTCCGATGGCGGAGAGAGCCGAGCGCAGGCGGTCCACGGACCCATGAGGCTACCGGCCGGTCCGGTGCCGCCGGCTGCAACCCGGGCCCATCACTTCAGGTTCGTACACTTGGGGTGACGATGATTCTCACCCCGGGGGGAGTCCTGCCCGCCGTCCATCTCCGTTCCGCCGTGTGCCTCCTCGGCCGGTTCCCGGCCCTGGCCGGCGTCGACCTCGACGTCGACGAGGGAGAGGTGGTGCTCGTCTCCGGGCCGAACGGGGCGGGCAAGACGACCCTTTTGCGCCTGCTGGCCGGCCTGGTTCCCCTCAGCGGCGGCACGGGCCAGGTCCTCGGACACGACCTGGTCACCGACCGACTCGGCGCCCGCCGCCAGGTCGCCCTCCTCGGCCACGCCCCTGGGTGCTACGACGACCTGTCGGTCAGGGAGAATCTCCGCTTCTTCACCCGGGCCGCCGGCGGCCGGGCGGCCGACGCCGACGCCGCCCTCGAGCGCCTGGGCCTCGAGCGCCAGGCCGGACTGGCGTTCCACCGCCTGTCCGCCGGGCAGCGCCGGCGCACCGCCCTCGCCGCGCTGGTGGCCCGCCAGCCCCGCCTCGTTCTACTGGACGAACCCCACGCCGAGCTCGACAGCGCCGGCCGCGAGCTGCTCGACGGGCTGGTTCGGGCCATGGCCGCCGATGGGGCCACGGTGCTGCTGTCCTCCCACGAGCTGCCCCGGGCCAGGGCCCTGGCGGGACGGGAGGTGGGACTCCTGGCGGGCCAGGTGCGCGCCGGCACCGTCCTCCAGGGCTCGAGCGGGATCTAGCGAGGCTCAGCGCACGGCGGGAGCGCCCCTCGGCTTCCCGACGGCCACGAACAGCCCACCGAGCGCGAGGAGGAGTCCACCCGACAACATGACGGCGGTCTCCGCCGCTCCGGTCCGGGCCAGGACGGCGGGCTCCACGGCCCGCTCCGGCCCGGCGGCCGGGGCTGGGACGGCCGCCGGTGGGGCGACTGCGGGCGCCCGGGTGGGAACCGCCGGAGAGACCCGGGGGGCGATCACCGGCGCCGAGACGGGACGCGGTGCGGGGGTGGCGACCGGCGCCGGCGTCGGGGCCTCCACTGGTTGCGGGCGGGTCGTGACCTGGCTCAGCGGTGCTGCGCCGGCTGGGGCCCGCTCGGGCTGCGGCGCCGGTGCGATCGTCGGCTGGGGCGCCGGCGACGGGGCCGGGGCGGCCACCGGCTGTGACGCGGGAGCCGGCTGGGACTTGGCCATCGGTTCGGCGGGCGGCGTGTTCCCGTAGGCGCTCTTGGACTGCTTGTAGGCCCGCTGGTCGAGCTGCAGCACGCGGGCGCGGATCTTGTCCGTCTCGTCCGGGCTCATCTGCCGGTGCGAGACCAGCTCCAGGTTCTCCTGCTCCTCGCCACCTTCACCCCGGACCTGTACCACACCCACCCCGGGGGCGTGGTACTTGAACTGGTGGCCGTCGGCGGGCTGGTCGGCGGGGTTCCACTCGTCGACGACGGTGACGTCCTTGTAGCAGCCGGTCTTGACGCACACCTCCTGGCCGGACTGGGACACCTGGCCCCGGTCCTCGAACTCGATCTTGGGTGCGTAGCCCTGGAGGTAGCTGGGCGTCCCCACCTCGGGAGTGGCCTGCATGTGGATGCCCGGCCGTGCCTCCTCGTTGCCGGGAATCCACGTGCTCGGGGCGCCGGCGAACTTCCCGTCCTGGTACTCCTCCGGGTACTCGCCCATGTTCCACACCGTCCCGTCCCCGTCCTGGGCGACGAACGCGAGCTCCTCCTCTTCCAGCTGGCCGTCGCTGTAGTCCCGTTCCAGGACCACCAGAGCCCGGACCCCGTCGATCACCTTGGTGACGTCGGAGACCGCGATCACGATCCGGTGGGGCGTGGACCCGTCGGCGTCGGTCACCGTGCCATCCAGGACCGTCTCCAGCCCGGGCGGGAGCGGCAACCACTGGTTGCTGATGTTGACCGAATCGGAAAACTTGTTGCCGTCGAAGCTCTCGTCGCTGACCCAGGCCCCTGCCGGCCGCGGGCAGACCAGAACGAGGGCGGCGGCCGCGGCCACCGCACCAGCGCGCGCCGTTTGCATTGGCTCTCTCCCGTCCCCAGATTCCCCAGCACGCCGGTGATCCATGGCGTGCTTCCAATTCTACGCCAATGGGACGAATGGGGGGTTCCGCCCAATGGGCGAAGCAGGACTTCATGGGTCTCCGGGGGAATAAGGAGGGCAACTCGAAAAATCGGGACGTACCTACGCCTACCCCGGGGCGCTTCCTTGCGTGTGGGAAGGTGCTCGATGCTCAAGTTCTCTCGGATCAAGCCGGGCGTGGCCCTGGCGGCCACGCTCGGCCTGGCCATGGCCTCGCCTGTCGTGCAGGGGTTGGCGCCGGTCGCCGGCGCCGACGACGGGCCGGCCGCCACCTACGCTGCGCCCGCACCCGCCGGCTACTGGCTGGTGGGGACGGACGGCGGCGTCTTCTCCTACGGCGGTGCCCGATTCCACGGGTCGACCGGGGCCATGAAGCTGAACCAGCCCATCGTGGGGATGGCACCGACCCCGTCCGCCCAGGGCTATTGGATGGTGGCCTCCGACGGGGGCATCTTCGCCTTCGGCGACGCCACCTTCTCCGGGTCCATGGGCGCCCAGAAGCTCAACAAGTCGATCGTCGGCATGGCGTCCACACCGTCGGGCAACGGCTACTGGATGGTGGCCTCCGACGGGGGCATCTTCGCCTTCGGCGACGCCCGCTTCTTCGGATCCACGGGCTCCATCAAGCTGAACAAGCCGATCGTGGGGATGGCGCCGACGCCGTCGGGCAACGGCTACTGGATGGTGGCCTCCGATGGCGGCATCTTCGCCTTCGGCGACGCCACCTTCTTCGGCTCGACCGGTTCGATCAAGCTCAACCAGCCCATCAACGCCATGGCCTCCACGCCCTCGGGAAGGGGCTACTGGCTGGCCGGCGTCGACGGCGGCGTGTTCGCCTTCGGCGATGCCGTCTTCCACGGCGCCGCCCCGGAGCGGCCGGCGACGCCCGGCGTCACCCGGACGGTGGTCGCCCTCGTTCCCTCCCGCAGCGGGGCCGGCTACTGGGAGGTGACCACCTCGGGCGAGATCCTCGCCTTCGGCGACGCCCCCGATCTCGGCGGGCCGTCGGCGCTCGCCCGTGAGCTCGTCGGCATGGCCGGCGTCCCGGCCACGGCGACCGTGCCGGTGGCCACCCCGCCGCCCGGCGATCCCGGCACCCCGGCTCCGGCTCCGGACAACCCGACGCCGCCCACCACCGCGCCCTACGCCGGCGCTCCGCAGTACTTCTCCTCGGTGCCCAACCCGACGTGGGGTACGGGGCCCTCGACAGTGGAGGACAACAAGGCGGGCCGTGTCTACGCCCTGGCCGAAGCCGGCGACAAGATCTTCGTCGGCGGTGAGTTCGAGTCGATCGTCCCGCCGGGCAAGAAACCGGGTCCCGGGATCGCCCGGAAGTACCTGGCCGCCCTCGACCGCCACACCGGCCAGCCGATCGACTGGGACCCCGCTCCGGGCGACGTGGTGCTCGCCCTGGTGGCGTCAACCGACGGGAAGACGCTGTACGTGAGCGGGCGCTTCCAGAGCATCGGCGGCGGCCCGGCCGGGCGCATCGCCGCCTTCGACGTGGCCTCCGGTCAGCGGATCACCACCTTCAACCCGCCTCCCGCCAACGCCGGCGTGCGGGCCATGGCCCTCTACGGCGACACTCTCTACGTCGGCGGAGTGTTCGACAAGATCGGAGACATCAGCCGCGACCAGTTGGCGGCCCTGGACGCCACCACCGGTGCCCTGCGCACCGACTGGGTCGGGCCCCACAATGGCAATGACTGCTACACGGGCCAAACCGGCTCGCTCACGTCCGGCTGCAACGGCGTCGTTTACGACATGGCTGTGACTGACGACGGCTCGCTGCTCTACGTCGGCGGCGACTTCGCCGACTTCTCCGGCAACCCCGGCGTCATCACCATCGACGCCCGGACCGGCAAGGAGTCGTCGTGGCAGGCCGACAACGACGAGCGGCCGGTCTTCGGGCTGACCGTGTGGCCGGGCGACGGGAAGTCCCTCATCGTCGCCACCGGCGGGACCGGCGGACAGGTGCAGTTCTTCGAGTACAAGACGTCCAAGCGGTCGTCGAGCCCGAAGTGGGTCCACAAGGTCGACGGTGACGCCACCGACGTCACCGCCACCCGGGAGCGCGTCTACCTGGTTGGGCACTACGACTTCGTGCTGGGGAAGAACACGGTCTGCGGTGCCCCGCCCTGCAAGGGCTCCACCGACGCCGGCGACGAGCCCAACCGGCACCTGTCCGTCTTCGACGCCCGGACCGGCGCCCATGACCTCCACTTCACCGGCCAGGCCAACACCCCGCAGGGTCCCTACGTGACCCTCATCGGCCGGGACCACTGGTACGTGGGGGGCGACTTCACCAACATCGACGTCCGTGCCGGCGGCCAGGAGTACGAGCAGCCGGGCTTCGTGCAGTTCCCGGCCATCGACCCCCGAGGCTGAACCTTCCCCCACCGCGCCTTCCCACCGCCGTTTGCCCCGGCGGTGGGTGTCGGTGCCATCGTGGGGAGATGAAGACCTATCGCACCGAGCTGACCCCGCTGTCGTTCCTGCGCCGCTCGGCGGCGGTGTTTCCCGAGCGCACCGCTGTCGTCCACGGCGAGAGGCGTTGCACCTACTCCGAGTTCGAGGCGCGGGTGGACCGCCTGGCCCGGGCCCTGATCGACGTCGGCCTCGAGCCCGGTGACCGGGTGGCGTTCCTGGCCCCCAACATCCCGGCCCTGCTCGAGGCGCACTACGGCGTCCCCGCCGCCGGCGGGGTGCTGGTGGCCATCAACACCAGGCTCAACTCCGAGGAGGTCGGGTACATCCTGGGCCACTCGGGGGCCCGCTACCTGTTCGTCGACGCCGAGCTCCTCCCCGTGGTCGAACCCCTCGACCTGGGCGCGCTGGCGGTGGTGCGGATCGACGACACCGGTGCCCCCGGCGATCCCTACGAGGATTTCCTGGCCGGCGCCCCCGACGGGGCCCTGCCCGACTGGCCACCCGACGAGGAGGAGACCATCTCCATCAACTACACGTCGGGCACCACCGGGCGGCCCAAGGGCGTCATGTACACCCACCGGGGTGCCTACCTCAACGCCCTGGGCGAAGTGGCCACCACCTCCATGGGCTTCGACACCGTGTACCTGTGGACGCTGCCCATGTTCCACTGCAACGGCTGGTGCTTCACCTGGGGCGTCACCGCCGTGGCCGGGACCCACGTGTGCCTGCGCAAGGTCGATCCCGAACGCATCTGGGAGCTGTTCGCCTCCGAGGCGGTGACCCACTACAACGGCGCCCCCACCGTCCACATCGGGGTGGTGAACCATCCCGCGGCCCGGCCGCTGGAGCGCCAGGTGACGGTCACGGTGGCCGGGGCGCCGCCCTCACCCACCCTCCTCGGCCAGCTCGACGCCCTCAACTTCCGCCCCATCCACGTCTACGGCCTGACGGAGACCTACGGCCCGTACACGGTGCGGGACTGGCACGAGGAGTGGAGTGGGTTGCCGGCGGAGGAGCGAGCCCGCCTCCTCGCCCGCCAGGGCCAGGAGTACGTCATCTCCGACCCCATCCGGGTGGTGGATGACGAGATGAACGACGTCCCCCGGGACGGCGAGACGCTGGGCGAGGTGGTGATGCGGGGCAACAACGTGATGAAGGGCTACTTCGACCAGCCCGACGCCACCGAAGACGCCTTCCGGGGCGGGTGGTTCCACTCCGGCGACATCGCCGTCATGCACGCCGACGGGGCCATCGAGCTCCGGGACCGCAAGAAGGACATCATCATCTCCGGGGGCGAGAACATCTCCACCATCGAGGTGGAGCAGGCCGTCGCCCGCCACCCGGCCGTACTGGAGTGCGCGGTGGTGGCCGTCCCCGACGAGAAGTGGGGCGAGCGACCCAAGGCGTTCGTGACCCTCAAACCCGGCGCCGAGACGACCGAGGACGACATCATCGCCTTCTGCCGGGAGCACCTGGCCAAGTTCAAGTGTCCGGCGGCGGTGGAGTTCACCGACCTGCCCAAGACCTCCACGGGCAAGGTGCAGAAGTTCGTGCTGCGCGAGAAGGAGTGGGCGGCCAAGGACAAGCGGGTGAACTGAGCCGGCCGCTCAGGAGCGAACCTGGCCCTCCTCGGGGAGGTGCACCTCCTGCTCCTCGCTGTCGAGGCCCAGCACCTCGCCCAGGACGGTGCGGACCTCGTCGCTGGCCCCCCCGGGGCTGTCGGCGATCGACACCGTGGGGGCCGTGTCGGGCAACGTCACCTCAGCGGGGGTGACGGCCAGCAGGGCGCTGTCCTCGGTGAGGCTCTGGACGAGGACCACCAGTTCCCCCAGCAGCTGGTGCACGTCCACCAGGCCCGAGCCGATCTGGGACAGATCGGACCGCACCCGTTCGGCGGCCACCCCCGCCTGAGCCTTCATCCGCTCGGCGGTGGCGTCGGCGCAGGTCAGGATGGAGGCGGCCTCCTCACCCAGATGGCGCAATAGCGCCGTGCGGTCCAGGGCCGGCTTCGGCGGCGCGCTGGCCGCCGGCTGGCCGGGGCCGGCGAGACGGCGCTCCAGTTCGGCGATACGGGAATCACGCTCCGCCACCTGGCCGGCCACGCTGGCCAGGAAGGCGTGCACCTCCTCCCGGACGTAGCCGCGCATGACGACAGGAAACTCTTTGCTGGCGATCTCTTCAGGGTCCACCCGCCGCCTCCCCAAGCTCTTACGTAAGCAATCATTTACTGTACCTGCGCCCGGCCCCGGGGCGTAGTTGGAATCCTTCCGTACTTCCTACCTCATGGCGGGGACCCTGCGCTTGACCGCTCCCGGCCACGGCACAAAACTTGATGATTGCTGCGGCTGGCCGAGGAACTGGGGACCTGTGGGCGGCGAGAGGGAACATCAACCGGCGACGGAAATCGATCTGCGCGACGCGCCCGCCGCGGTTTCCAACCGACGGACGCGAGCGGGGATGCGCTTCCAGGTCAGGCTCCTCGAGCATCTCCGGGCCGCCGGATACCCGGCGGTCGAGACGGAGCCCGGGCGGCCCGAGCGGGGCGGCGGCGACGTCTACGACGCCGCCAACCCGGCGCACCTGGAGGAGGCCGGCCGGGCCCTGGCCCGGTATCACCAGGCGGTGCGCGGCTTTCGTCCGCGTTTCCGGGCCGCCGGCCGCCCGGCGCTGCCCGCCCTGGAACGCAGCGGCCCCCATGCCCTGTCCCGCTTCACCGACGTGGCCGGGCCGTTCCTGGGCTCCCCCGAACGGGCCCGCCTGACCCGGGCCAGCTCGATCCTGTGGAGCCAGTTCATCTGGGTGCCAGAGGCGCTGGCCGGGGTGGTCTCACCGCTCCCCCAGCTGGTCGTCCACGGTTCGTACGATCCCACCGCCCTGATCTTTCAGGGTGACCGCGTTGCCGGCGTCACCGGCTACGACCGCGCCGCCTATGACCTTCGGGCCCTCGATCTGGTTCACGCGCTCGGCGCCTTCAGCCCGGATGAGGCCGGTTCCGCGGCCGTCGGGCTCGACTTCGGGCGCAGCGCCGCCCTGATGGCCGCCTACCGCGAGATCGAGCCGCTCCCGGCCCCTGAGCTGGCCGCGCTGCCCCTCGTCTTCCGGGCCCAGTCCCTCTCCCGGGTGCTCATCGGGACGGCCGGCTTCCTTCGCCGGTCCGGGGCCGTCTCCCGGCTCGACCAGGAGGCCCGCCGGCTGGTCGACATGGTGGAGCGGGAAGCCGATCGGGTCCGCGGGCTGGAGGCCCGGGAACCGGAGCTGCGCTCGGCCCTCGCCGGTTCCCTCGTGGCGTAGGAGCAGGCCGGGGAGCACTAGGTTGTGCGCCCTACCGCTTTGATTGACACAGGGGGGCCACATGCGGGTCGTGGTCGACTTCGACCGGTGCCAGTCCAACGCCGTGTGCATGGACGTGGCGCCCGAGATCTTCGAGGTGCGTGACGACAACTTCCTCTACATCCTCGACGAGACGCCCAGTGAGGAGCTGCGACCCAAGCTGGAGGAAGCAGTGCGGCGCTGTCCGACCCAGGCCATCTCCATCGAGGACTAGCTGAGAGGTTTCGACGTTGGATCGCATCGTGGTGGTGGGGGCCTCCCTGGCCGGCCTGTCGGCCCTCGAGGCCCTGCGGAGCGCGGGCTACGAAGGCGAGCTGGTCGCCATCGGCGCCGAGTCCTCGCTGCCCTACGACCGGCCGCCGCTGTCCAAGCAGGTGCTCCAGGGTGCCTGGGAGCCGGAGCAGGCCAACCTCCGCGACGCCGCCCACTACGACCCTCTGGAGATCGACTGGCTCCTGGGCCGTCAGGCCGCCTCTCTCGACCTCGACCGGCGGGCGGTGGTGCTCGACGACGGCGAGCCGGTGGCCTTCGACGGGCTCGTCATCGCCACCGGCGCCACGCCCCGGACCCTGCCGGATACGCCACCGCTCGCCGGTGTCTTCGTGCTGCGCACGCTGGAGGACTGCCTGGCCCTGCGCAAGGAGCTGGAGGGCGGCCCCCGGGTGTGCGTGGTGGGCGGCGGGTTCATCGGGGCCGAGGTGGCTGCCTCCTGTCGGGTTCGGGGCCTGGAGGTCACCGTGCTCGAGGCGCTCCCCGCCCCGCTGGCCCGCGCCTTCCCCGCCGAGATGGGCGCCGCCTGTGCTGCGCTCCATGAGGACCACGGCGTGGATCTGCGCACCTCCGTCGGGGTGGAAGGCCTGGACGGCCGCGGCCGGGTGGAGCAGGTGCGGCTGGCCGGCGGCGGCGCCGTGGTGGCCGACGTGGTGGTGGTGGGGGTGGGCGTGATCCCGGCCACGGACTGGCTGGAGTCGTCGGGCCTGGAGCTGCGCAACGGCGTGGTGTGCGACGAGACCTGCGCCACCGCCGCCCCGGGAGTGGTGGCCGCCGGTGATGTCGCCCGGTGGCCCAACCGGCTCTTCGGCGAGGAGATGCGCATCGAGCACTGGAGCAACGCCGTGGAGCAGGGGGCGGCGGCGGCCAAGCGCCTGCTGACCCCGGACGAGGATGCTCAGCCCTTCGCCCCCGTGCCCTATTTCTGGTCCGACCAGTACGACACCAAGATCCAGTTCCTGGGCCGGGCGGCGCCCGACGACGCGGTGGCGGTGGTGGACGGCGCCGTGGAGGACGGCCGCTTCGTCGCCCTGTTCGGGCGGGCGGCCCGGCTGGTGGGGGCGCTGGCCTTCAACCGGCCCCGCCAGCTCATGGCCTACCGGCGGCTCATCGCCGCCGCCACCTCCTGGGACGACGCCCTGGCCAAGGCGTCTTCGGGCTGAAGTGGAGGACCAGGCCACGGCACGGTTCGGCGAGCTCGTGGCCCGGCCGGAGGCCGAGATCCCACTTGACGAGGCGGCCGTCCTCATCGGCGCCCATGCCGTTCCGGGGCTGGACGTGGCCCATCAGCTGGCCCGCCTCGACGAGCTGGCCGGCACGTGCCCGGCCGCCACCCTCGACGGGCTGTGCCGGCACCTCTTCGACGATCTCGGCTTCGCCGGCAACCGGGACGACTACCTGGACCCCCGCAACTCCTACCTCCACGAGGTGCTCGACCGCCGCACGGGCATTCCCATCTCGCTGTCGGTCGTCGTGCTGGAGGTGGGCCGGCGCCTGGGTGTGCCCCTCGCCGGGGTCGGGATGCCGGCCCACTTCCTGGTCCGTCACCTGGGTGAGCCGGCCACCTTTCTGGATCCCTTCGACGGTGGCGTCCGGCTGACCGAGAGCGACTGCGAGGCGATCTTCCGGGTCCTGGGCGGGACGGGAACCTGGGTGCCGGCTTACCTCGATCCGGTCGGCCCCCGGGCCATCCTCACCCGGATGCTGGTCAACCTGCAGGGCATCTTCATGCCGAAGGACCTGCATTCGGCCGCCTGGGTGCTGCGGCTGCGGCTGCTGATCCCCGGGCTGGAGCTGGCCGAGCGCGTGGCGCTGGCCCGGGGGTTGGGCTCGCTCGGACAGTTCGATGCCGCCGGGGCCGCCCTCGAGGGCGCCGCGGCCGTGGCCCCCGCCGAGGCCGCCGACCGGCTCCGGGCCCAGGCCCGGGCCCTGCGGGCCCGGAACAACTGAGGCTGTGCTCATGGCTCTTCGCCTGGCGGCTCATCGCGGTGCGGCTGGGGGCCCCTGCCTCAGCCGCCGGCCCTGCTTCGCGGGGCCTTAGTCAAACTCAGTACGGATCTTGGCGTCGGCCTCCCGGTTCTTGTCGGCCAGCCCCTCCCGGAACCGGTCGAGCTGCTTGCGCAGGTCGGGATCGGAGACGGCCAGGATGCGCACGGCCAGCAGTCCGGCGTTGCGGGCGCCGCCGATGGACACCGTGGCCACCGGGATCCCCGCCGGCATCTGCACGACCGACAGCAGCGAGTCGAGGCCGTCCAGCTGCTTGAGCGGGACCGGCACCCCGATGACCGGCAGGGAGGTGGAGGCGGCCAGCACCCCCGGCAGGTGGGCCGCCCCCCCGGCGCCGGCGATGATGACCGACAGCCCCCTTCCGGCCGCCTCCTCGGCATAACGCTGCGCCTCGGTCGGGTTGCGGTGCGCGGAGATGACCCGCACCTCCCGGGACACGCCGAACTCCTCCAGGAGGTCGGCCGCCGGCCTCATCACCTCGAGGTCCGTGGCACTGCCCATCACGATGCCCACCATTCCGGCCATGGGACGAGAACCTACATCTCGCGCGGTGGTGCTATTCATCTCCTCTGTGAGCGACCGACCGCTGGTGACCACCGACCACCACACCGCCGACCTGCCCGCCACCCCGCAGCGGGACCGCACCATCCCCGCCACCCGCTGGGTGGAGGCGCCCGAGGCGCTCAAGGCCCTGGGGGCCGACATCGGGGCCCCCCAGGTCGACTACAAGCGCCGCATCGGGCGCTGGCTGCTCTGGCGGGCCGGCCCGGCGGTCAAGGCCGACGCCCGCTACATGGCCATCGACGTCGACGACTTCGAGCGCCGGTACACCTTCCGGCTCTACCCCGACGGCTCGGGGGAGGGGGAGGGCCCCGACGGGGTGCTCTACACCCGGTTCCGATCGTGGAAGGAGGCCTTGCGCGACTCCACATGAGGCTGAACTAGCCTCGATCGGTGATGGAGAAGGACACGGCGAGAAAGCTGATCGAGTCGGAGCGGGCCCGGATCGAAGCGCTGGTCCGGGAACGGGAAGCGGAGGCGACGACCAGCGAGACCGAGGGCGAGCAGTTCTCCGAGCTGGCCGCCCACGACCAGCATCAGGCCGACCTGGGCACCGAGACCTTCGAGCGGGAGAAGGATTTCTCCCTCCTCGAGCAGCTGGCGGCGGAGCTCGACGAGCTCGACCGGGCCTTGCGCAAGCTCGACGACGGCACGTACGGCATCTGTGAGGCGTGCGGCGAGGAGATTCCCCCGGAACGCCTCGAAGCGCTGCCCGGCGCCCCGTTTTGCGTCAAGGACCAGGCCCGCCGCTGATGGGTTTCGATCTGAGTCGCCTCGACGTGTGGTCGGCGGAGTCCGAGTTCAAGGTGGAGGCGGCCCGGGCCGTCGCCTACGCCGCCGCCACCAACGACTCCAACCCGAAGCACCAAAGCGGGGCGCTGGCTCCGCCCATCTTCGCCGTGGTCCCCATCTGGGAGGCGATGATGGCGGCCGCCATGGCCATCGTGCCGCCCGAGGCGGCCATGCGGGTGGTGCACGCCGGGCAGGACGTGCGCATCCACCGCCCCCTCGTTCCTGGCGACGTGCTCCGTTCCCGGGCGGCGCCCATGGGCGTCCAGGTGCGGGGGACGGGCACCACCCTGCTCATGAAGACCGAGTCCCGGGACGGTTCGGGGGCGCTGGTCAATGAGCAGTATGTGACCACCTTCTTCCGGGGCGTCAGCGACGGGGATTCGGGGGGCGCCTCGCCGCCCGAGCACAAGCTGACGGCCGAGGTGAAGGCGTCTCCGCTCCTGGCCGAGGTCACCGCCCGGGTCGACGAGGACCAGACCTTCCGCTACGCCGAGGCCTCCGGCGACCGCATGCCCATCCACCTCGACGACGGTGTGGCCCGGTCCGTCGGGCTGCCCGGGATCATCGTCCATGGCTTGTGCACCATGGCCTTCGCCGGCCGGGCCGTGGTCGAAGAGGCATGCGCCGGGGACCCGGAGCGCCTGCGCCGCCTGGCCGTACGCTTCTCCCGACCCGTGCTTCCCGGTCAGGAGCTCACCACCCACCTGTACGCCGCCGGCCAGGATCAGGGTGTGGCCCGCTTCGGGTTCGAGACGGTCAACGCCGAGAACCAGGCCGTGGTCAAGGATGGGTGGGCCGAGGTGTCGTCATAGCCCGACTGCGCCTCTTCGCCCGGGCCCGGGAAGCGGCCGGGCGGGCGGCCGACGACATCCCCGCCGGCCGCCTGGGCGAGCTGCTGGACCAGGCCTGCGCCGCCTACGGGGAGGAGTTCGCCGCCGTGCTCGCCACCGCCGCCGTATGGGTCAACGGCGAGGAGCCCGACGCCGGACGCGACACCGTGCTCCACGCCGATGACGAAGTGGCCGTGCTCCCGCCGGTGAGCGGCGGGCAGTGATGCTCAGCCCTGCTTCGTATCCCAGAAGATCTTGTCGATCTCGCCGATGAGGCCGAGCAGCTTCTCGCCCTGGGCGGGATCGAGCGACTTCTTGGCCGCGCCGGCCTCCTTGGTGGCCTTCCAGAACAGGTCGTGGAGCTGGGGGTACTTCTCCAGGTGCTCGGGCTTGAAGTAGTCGGTCCACAGCACCCAGAGGTGGTGCTTGACCAGGTCGGCTCGCTCCTCCTTGATCAGGATGGCGCGCTGGCGGAAGGTCTCATCGTCGGAGGACTGGTACTTCTCCTGGACGGCCTTCACCGACTCGGCTTCGATCCTGGCCTGGGCGGGGTCGTAGACGCCGCACGGGAGGTCGCAATGGGCGTGGGCCGCCAGCGGCGGACGGAGCCGGTCGACGGCGGTGAGCAGGCGGGTGGCGAGGGACATGGCTGACTTCCTCCTCGATTCCGGGCGGCGTGGGCGTCGAAAATGTACCCACCAGGCACCGTGACGCACGCAGATCATCGGCGGGTGCTGCTGACCACTGCGCTCCTCGGGGTCCTGGCCGGTCTGGGGGCCCGGCGGTTCCGGCGGATCGAGATCACGGGCGAGAGCATGGCGCCCGCCCTGGAACCGGGCGACCGGGTGGTGGTGGTCCGGGCCGGGAGGCCCCGGACGGGAGACATTGTGGCCTGTGTCGACCCCCGGGATCCGAACCGTACGATGGTGAAACGCGTGGTCGCCGGCGTCGGTCCGGGATACACCGTCCTCGGAGACAACTCTGACGCCAGTACTGACAGTCGCCACTTTGGCCCTATTGACGCCGATTTAATCATTGGCCGTCTGATCTTTCGCTACTGGCCAGAGGGCCGAGCCGGAGTCATGTGGCGCAGTTCCGCCCGCTTCGCGTTGAAAACCGGCGACGTTCACGCGCGCTCCGTCGAGAACTGGCAGTGATTGGTGGTCCGGCATTGCCCAAAAAGAAACCCAATTGTTAAGGTCCGGCGGCATTGAGCCCCTGAGGCTCACTCCGGGCCAAATGCGCAAAATTCTTCGCTCGCTCATGCTGCTCTGCCTCTGTCTGTTGCTCGTCGCGGTTCCGGCTGTGGCCGCCGAGGCGAAGACAGGCCAGAAGAAGGTGTCGGAGTCCGAGCTCAAGCGCCGGGCCAACAAGGCGGCTGCCGGCTACGCCCGGGCCCAGGCCACCGTCGCTCGGCTGGGCAACGACATCGACCGCCTGGAGCGGGAGGTGGCCAAGCTCCAGAAGCAGATGTCGCCCCTGCGGGCCGCCATCACCCGGCGGGCGGTGGCCGTCTACCAGGCCGGCCGGGGAATCGACGCCATTGCCGGCCTGTCCGCCCAGCCGGACCTGGCCCAGTCGGTTCGCGGGGTCCGCATCGTGTCCCAGGCCTCGGCGGCCGACCTCGACGTCATCGAGCGCCTCAACGCCGCCAGCGACAAGATCCGCGACCGCCAGCAGGCCATCGCCGCCAAGCGCCAGGACCAGGAGGCGGCCATGACCGACCTGGACAGCGAGCGCAAGGTGGTGGAGCTGGAGCTGGCCGTCATGGCCCGGGCTCGCCAGGACCTGCAGTCCCGCCTGGTCGGCGCTCCCCGGGCGAGCCGGGGGGAGGCGAACCGCCGGGGAGTCCCTCCCCAACCCGCCCTCCAGTCCTCGGAAGCGGCGGCCGCCATCCCCGTGGCCACCAACCTGATCTGCCCCATCGCCGGACCCCTCGCCTTCACCGACAGCTGGGGCGACCCCCGCGGGGGCGGCCGGCGGCACAAGGGGACCGACCTGATGAACCCGTTCGGCACCCCGAACGTGGCCGTGGTCTCGGGCCAGATCGCCCGGCACCACTCGGGAGCGGGTGGCCTCGCCATCTATCTCTACGGCGACGACGGCCACACCTACTACTACGCCCACCTCTCCGAGGTGGTGGGTCCCGACCGTCGCGTGGCGCAGGGCGAGGTCGTGGCCAAGACGGGCAACAGCGGGAACGCCCGGGGTGGAGCCCCGCACACCCACTTCGAGATCCACCCCGGCGGCGGCGAGGCGGTCAACCCGTACCCAACCGTCCGCTCCGTCTGTTAGGGCGATTCCTGCTCTGGCCGCAGGCCGGGTCACGGCGCGAGCGGTACCCTCTAGGACCATGTTCATTGCTCTTCGCCTGGCGGCTCATCGCATTGCGGCCGGGGGCCCCAGCCCCAGCCGCCCGTCCCTGCTTCGCAGGTCCTGATGGTTGCCGCCAGCCCCCCGCCTGCCAGGCCCGCCCAGCGCCGCCTCGACCGCGTGCTCGATCCCGCCTATCTCGAGGGATTGACCGACCGGCCCGTCGACGAGGTCGAATCCATGCAGGTGGAATGTGTGGAGCTGGAGACGGAGGCCTCCTTCGTGCGCCGGCTGGCCCAGGCCCGGATCGACATCCTGGAGGCGGAGCGTCGCCGGCGGGTGGACGGAGGTTCCCTCGACGAGCTCATCGCCGGTCTGGCCGGCATCCTGGCCGACGAGGGACCGAGGCCGTCACCGGCACAGGCCCATCTTCCCCAGGTGCTCCACCCCTCGCCGGAGATCGAGTGGACCCGGGGACTGGAACGTCTGGTCGGCGACGCCACCCTCGTGCGCCTGCCCGACCTGCCCGACGAGGAGCTCGCCCAGGCCGAAGAGGGTCTGCGGGAGCTCGAGACCGAGGTGTCGACGGTGCGGCACCGCCTCCACGAGGTCCTGCATGTCCTCGAGATGGAGCTGGCGGCCCGCACCCAGGCCACCCCGTGAGCGACCCCGGGGGCGGGGGTCCGGGCACGGACCGTTGTGTGCTCGTCGTCGACGACGACGCCGTCCTGCGGCGGGTCGTCCGCGCCGTACTGGAAGCCGACGGATTCCAGGTGATCGAAGCCGCCGACGGGGAGCAGGGGCTCAAGCTGGCCGCCGAGACCCGCCCCGGCGTCGTCATCCTCGACGTGATGATGCCCGGCCTCGACGGGATCGAGGTGTGCCGCCGCATGGACCACGGGTCGACCAAGGTGCTGATGCTGACCGCCCTGGGCGACGTCACCACCGAGGTGGCGTCCCTGGAGGCGGGCGCCCGGGGCTACCTGACCAAGCCCTTCTCGTCCATGGATCTCCTCGACCGGGTCGAGGAGCTGCTGAAGTCATGAGCGGGCCGGACCCGGCTCCGGTCCCCGACCCGGCGGCCGCCCTGGAGGCCCAGCTCCTGGTCTTCGCCAAGGAACTGGGGGAGAGCTATCAGCGGGAGCGGGCGCGCCGGCTGGAGCTGGAGCGGGCCTATGCCAGCCTCCGCGACGCCTACCTGCAGACGACCCAGTCCCTGGCTCTGGTGGTCGAGGCCAAGGACGCCGGCACCGGCGCCCACCTGGAGCGGTGCCGGGCCTACGGCATGGCCCTGCTCGGCGCCATGGGTTTGGCCGACGAGAACCGGGAGGCGGAGTTCGGGTTCCTCCTCCACGACGCCGGCAAGGTCGGCATCCCGGAACGGATCCTGAACAAGCCGGGCCCGCTCAGCGCCGCTGAGTGGAGGGTCATGCGCACCCATCCGGTGGTGGGCTACCGGCTGGTGGCGGACATCCCCTTCCTGCGGACCGCCGCCCTCGTCATCCGCTCCCACCACGAGATGTTCGACGGGACCGGGTATCCGGAGGGCCTGCGGGGGGAGGAGATCTCCCTGGCCGCCCGGGCCTTCGCCGTGATCGACGCCTTCGACGCCATGACCGCCGACCGCCCGTACCGGGCCGCCCTGCCCCCGGACCGGGCGGTGGCCGAGCTCGAGCGCATGTCGGGGACCCAGTTCGACCCGGAGGTGGTCCGGGTCTTCGCACCCTTGGCGGAACGCCTCGTTCCGCTCCCGGCCAGCTGATGGCCCCGTTGGCGGGACCGGGGAATCCGGGGCTGGAGAACCGGATGCGGGAGCTGGGCGGCTTCATCCGCGACCAGCGCCGCACCGCCCGCCTCTCGCTGCGCAAGCTCTCCGAGCTGGCCGGCATCTCGAACCCCTATCTGAGCCAGATCGAGCGGGGCCTGCGGAAGCCGAGCGCCGAGATCCTCCAGGCCATCGCCAAGGCGCTGCGGATCTCGGCCGAGACGCTCTACGTGCGGGCCGGGATCCTCGAGGAGCGGGACGGGGAGCACGACCTGGTGGCCGAGATCCTCCGCAACCCGACCCTCTCCGAGCGCCAGAAGCAGGTGCTGATCGACGTCTACCGCTCGTTCCTCAGCAATCCGACAAGCGGCGAGGCCTAGCCCAGCCGATACGATCCCTGACCGTGCCCCGCTCCCTTGCGGTCCTCAGCCTGCACACCTCGCCCCTGGCCCAGCCCGGCTCGGGGGACGGTGGCGGCATGAACGTCTACGTCCGCTCCCTGGCCTCGGCCCTGGCCCGGGCCGGCCTGGCCTGTGACGTGTGGACCAGAGCCGAGCACCCCGACCAACCCGAGGTGGTGGTGGTCGAGCCCAGCTTCCGGGTCCTCCACGTCCCCGCCGGCCCCCGCCAGCCTCTCCCCAAGGAGGCACTGGCCGAGCTGGTCGACGAGTTCACCGCCGCCATGCTGGCCCGGGTACAGACCTGCGGGCGGGACTACGACGCCCTGCACGGCAACTACTGGCTCTCGGGCCAGGTGGCCCACCGCCTCAAGCATGAGCTGTCGCTGCCCATGCTGGCCACCTTTCACACCCTGGCCCGGGTGACGGGAGCCGATGGCGGGGCGGACGGCGCCAGCCGGGCGGCGGGTGAGGACGAGATCATCCGCTGCGCCGACCTCATCCTGGCCTCCACCGACACCGAGGCGAGCCAGCTGCATCACCTCTACGGCGCCGACCCCGAGCGGGTGGAGATCCTCCCCCCGGGCGTGGACCACCGCCTGTTCTCTCCCGGAGACCGCAGCCTGGCCCGGTCCCGGCTCGGGCACCCGGGAGACCAGGTCCTCCTCTTCGTGGGCCGCGTCCAGCCGCTCAAGGGCCTCGAGCTGGCCGTCGAGTGTCTGGCCGAGACCGACAGTGGAGCCGTGCTGTGGGTGGTGGGCGGGCCGAGCGGGCCCGAAGGCCCGGCCGAGCTGGCCCGGGCCATGGGCCGGGCCGATGAGCTCGGCGTGGCCGAGCGGGTGCTGTTCCTCCCCCCGGTGCCCCACCACCGGCTGGTCGACTACTACCGGGCGGCGGACGTGGTCGTCGTCCCCTCCCGCAGCGAGTCGTTCGGGCTGGTGGCCCTGGAGGCCGCCGCCTGCGGAACGCCGGTGGTGGCCTCGGCCGTGGGCGGCTTGACGAACATCGTGGAAGACGGGGCGACCGGGTTCCTGGTCGAGGATCGCGACCCGCTGGACTGGGCCACCCCCGTCTCGCTCCTCCTCGACGACACGGAACTGGCGCAGGCCATGGGCGCCCAGGCGGCGGTGCGCTCGGGACGGTGGTCCTGGTCGATGACCGCGGCCCGGCTGCGGCGCTTGTGCGCCGACCTGGTGGAACGCACACCGGTGGAGTGCAGCTAAGAGACGACGCCGCTCGCCTGGTAGCCGCCCACCTGACCGGGCCGGTGGCCAAAGAGCCCTACGTCCAGCACGTGGAGTACGACCCGGAGATCCCCCGGTGGTACCTGCGGTTCGGCTGCGAGGGGCGCGACGCCTCCACCATCTACTTCGATCTCGGGCAGCGCTCGCTGCGCTACGAGCTCTACTTCATGCCCGACCCACCGGCTCACCATGAAGAGCTGTACCGGTGGCTGCTCCGCCGCAACCACCACAGCCTCTACGGCGCCCGCTTCTCCCTCGGCGCCGACGGCGACGTGTATGTGGTCGGCCGCGTCCTCTACGAGCACCTCACCGAAGAGGAGCTCGATCGGGTCATCGGCGTCTGCTACGAGCTCGTGGAAACCTGGTTCCAGACCGCCATCCAGATCGGCTTCGGCCGGGTGAAACAGGCCAGTAAACCCCTTGCCCCGTAACGGGAAGAGGGCTAAGTTGACGCCGCCGTCGCCGACGGGTGGCGGTGAGGCGAGGCCCGAGGTGCAGGAGGGTCCGTCCCGTTCGGGGAAGTGCGGGGCGGTTCCAATGGTTCCTCGGGCCCGCCCGCGTGCGGGGTCTGGAGGCGGGGCTGGGGACCCCGCCGACGCTGCGATGAGCCGCCAGGCGAAGAGCCATGGGCAGAGCGACGGCTGGGAGGGCCCTACGGGCGCGGTCATCATCGCCGCCATCAGCCTCGCCGGGGTGCTGGCCAACGCCTTGGTGGCTCCGGCCCTGCCCGACATCGCCCGGGCTCTGTCCGTGGACGACACCGGGATCGGCCTGGTGGTGGCCGCCGCCTCCCTGCCCGGAGTGGTGGTGGCGCCGATCATCGGGGTGGCCGCCGACCGCTTCGGGCGCAGGATCGTGGTTGTCCCCTGCCTGGTCGTGTTCGGGCTCGGCGGCATCGCCGCCATGGCGGCGCCCAACTTCGGTGTGCTCATCTCCGCCCGGCTCCTGCAGGGCTTCGGGGCGGCCGGCCTGGTCAATCTGGCGGTGGTGATGATCGGGGACCGCCACGAGGGTGCGGTGGAGCGGGCCGCCGCCATCGGGCGCAACGGCGCCGTGCTCATCGCCGGTCTGGCCGTGCTCCCGGTCGTCGGCGGCGGCCTGGTGGCCCTGGCCGGCTGGCGGGCGGCCTTCGCCCCCATGGGCCTCACCCTGGGCGTGGCTGTGGCCGCCGCCCGGCTGCTGCCCAAGGAACGCCCCACCGCCGTCGTGAGCTTCCCCGCCCAGATCCGGGCGGCGGGGGCCACGCTCGCCGATCGGCGGGTGGTGGCCATGGCCGTCGCCGGGTTCTGGGTCTTCGTACTGGTCTTCGGGGTCGTGCTCACCGTCCTGCCCATCGACCTTGACCAGCGTTTCGGAGCCGGTCCGGCGCTCCGGGGCGCGATGCTGGGCCTTCCGGCGCTGGCCTCGATGGCGGTGGCCCTGGCCATGGGCCGTCTCTCCAGCCGGTTCGGGACCTGGGACCTCGTCCTGGCGGGATTCGCAGTGCTTGCTCTCACCTTCGCCGGGGTGGCGTGGGCCGGGGACCTGGCCCTGGTGGCGGTGGCGATGGTGGTCTACGGCTTGGGCGAGACGCTGGCCATCGTGCCCCTGCAGGCCTACGCCGCCGGTCTCGCCCCCGCCCACCGGGGGGTCATGGTGGCGGTGTGGGTCTCCGCCGTGCGGGCCGGCCAGGCGGCCGGCCCGGTGCTGGCCGGGGTCTGTCTGGGGGCGTTCTCGACCCGGGGCACGATCGCCCTGGGCTCGGCCGTCTCGATGGTGCTGGCCGGTGCCGTCCTCATCATCCGGCGGGCGGTTAGCTTAAGTAGGTGAGCCGGCTGGCTTTGCTCGGCGGCGGGAGGATGGGAGAGGCCCTCCTGGGTGGGCTGGTTGACGCCGGCTGGCCTCCTGAGGACCTGGCCGTGGCCGAGCCTGTCCCCGAACGCCGCCATGTGCTGGAGGGACGGTTCCCCAAGGTGCGGGTGGTGCCGGCCCCGGCCTGGGCGGTGGCGGAGGCGGAGGTGGTGGTGGTGGCGGTGAAACCCGCCGACGTGCCCGCCGCCCTGGAGAGCGCCGCCTCCGCCCTGGCGCCAGGCACGTTGATCGTGTCCATCGCCGCCGGGGTCACGCTCGCCACCCTGGAGGCGCTCGTCCCCGGGTACCCGGTGGTGCGGGCCATGCCCAACACCCCCGCTCTGGTCCGCCAGGGTGCGGCCGCCATCGCCGCCGGCACTCACGCCGGCGAGGAGCACATGACCCGGGCCGAGCGGGTGCTGGCCGCAGTGGGGACGGTCACCCGGGTACCGGAGTCGCTCCTCGACGCCGTGACGGGACTGTCGGGGTCGGGCCCGGCCTACGTGTTCCTGCTGGCCGAGGCCCTCATCGACGCCGGGGTGGGTGTCGGTCTGCCCCGTCCGGTGGCCCAGGGCCTGGTCATCCAGACCCTGCTCGGCTCGGCCACCCTCCTGGCCGAGGGGCCCGAGGGTCCGGAAGCGCTCCGGGCGGCCGTCACCTCCCCGGGCGGCACCACCGCCGCCGGGCTGGCTGCCCTCGATTCCCGGGCCGTGCGGGCCGCCGTCTGGGAAGCCGTGGCCGCGGCCACGGCGCGATCGAGAGAAATGGGTCAAAAGGATCCGAAATGAGTTGTAGCGGTGCGTGGCGTTACCGGTCGCGGGCCGTGGTGATGGTGCGTGTGGTTTCACTTCTCGTGGTCGCGTAACATCTCTGCGGCGCGGCGTCCCTCATGTGGCCCCCTATTCGCCCTAGACAACTGCGGTCACACGGCGTACCCTCGAGAGTGGCGGGTGGAGATAGGGGTGACCGCGTGGCGCAGTCCTTCGAGAAGGCGCGCTTCTTGACGGTGCAAGAAGTAGCGCAGCTGATGCGGGTATCGTCGATGACGGTCTACCGCCTCATTCGGGCGGGCGACCTTCCCGCGGTGCGGGTCGGCCGGTCCTTCCGGGTGCGTGACGTCGACGTCGACGGTTACCTGCAGTCGCGGTACACACAGGCCGGGTAGACGGGCCGGCGGGCCCGGGATCGGGGGGAACCACAGGACCCCGTCTTCCGGCCCGCCCCCGTCCGGTAGCTTCCACCCCCTCCCGCTGGCGCCATTAGCGTGGCGCGCGTGTCCGAACCAGCCTTCGTGTCCTTCTTGTCCGACTACGGGCTCGTCGACGAGTTCGCCGGCGTTTGTAAGGCCGTGATCCTGCGCGTCGCCCCCGACGTCCGCGTCATCGACATCACCCACGAGATCCCGCCCCACGACGTGCGGGCCGGGGCCCTCACCCTGGCCCGGGCGGTTCAGTACCTGCCCCAGGGCGTGGTGCTGGGCGTGGTCGACCCCGGGGTGGGCACCGAGCGCCGGGCGGTGGCCTCGGAGGTGGAATCGGGCTACCTGGTCGGACCGGACAACGGGCTCCTGGCCCCGGCGGTGGCCATGCTGGGCGGAGCCAAGCGGGTGGTGACCCTGACCAATCCCGACTACCAGATGGAGGCTCCCGGGCCCACCTTCGCCGGGCGGGACGTGTTCGCTCCCGCCGCCGGCTACCTGGCCTCGGGCGTCGATCTGGCCGAGCTGGGGGAGGAGATCGACCCGCTGTCCCTGGTGCCCGGGCTCGTGCCCCTGTCCCGGCCCGACGGCGACGGCGTGGCCGGCGAGGTCCTGTGGGTGGACCGCTTCGGCAACCTCCAGCTCAACATCGATCCCGGCGAGCTGGCAGAGCTGGGTCTCCGTCCCGGGGACCGCCTGGCGGTGGTGGTGGGGTCGGAGCGGCGAACGGCCCGCTGGGTCACGACCTACGCCGAGGCCGGGTCCATGGAGCTGGCGGTGGTGGTGGATTCCTACGGGCTGGTGTCGCTGGCCTTCGATCGCAGCTCGGCGGCCGAGGGGCTCGGCCTGCGGGAAGGCTCGGCCGTCGCCCTCCACCCCCTGGCCCCCGAAGGCGCGCCGTGAGGTCGGGCACCGCCCTCGTGCTGGCCGTGCTCCTGGCCCTCATCCTGGGCGCCGCCGTCATCCAGTTCGCCCTCATGGGGCGGGGCTGAAGCGCCTGACGGACGCCTAGAACAGCTCGCCGGCCAGCCGCCGGATGTCCCGTTCGAGCGTGGTCAGGCCCTCGATCTTGCCGACGCACAACGACACGCCGGCCTGGGTCGCCTCCCGCTCCACGTCGGGGTCGAGGTAGGCGGTGTAGAGGATGATGGCCTGGTCGGGGCGTTCGGCCCGGATGCTCCGGGCGGTGTCGATGCCGTTGATGCCGGGCATCGAGTAGTCGACCACCACCACCTGGGGGTCGGCCTCGGCCACGGTGGCCACCGCCTCCTCCCCGCTCGCCGCCTGGCCCACCACCTCGAAGCCCGAGAGCTCGAGCATCTGGACGAGCATCTTGCGGACGTGGGTGGTGTCGTCGACCACGAAGACCCGAACCGACATGCATCGAAACTACACCGTGGTCTCCGACTCCAGGGCAGTCAGGTCCTCCACGCCGGCCACGGAGATGGCCCCGGCCCGGTAACGCCGCTGCTGGCGGACCTCGAGCCGCCGGGCCAGGCGGGACAGGCACAGGTTGACAGCCACGTACACGGCCGCGGCCAGGAGGTAGGCCTGCAGCTCGGCCGGCGGCCCGGGCACGTTCTGGGCCGCGATCTGGGACCGGCGCAGGAACTCCCCGTAGGGCACGACGGCGCCGGCCAGGGCGGTGTCCTTGAGCAGGGTGACGAGCTGGTTGACCAGGGCCGGGATCATGCGGCGGGCGGCCTGGGGCAGGATCACCGTCCGCATGGCCTGGCCGTCGGTCAGCCCCAGGGCCAGGGCCGCCTCCCGCTGGCCCCGCTCCAGGGACAGGATGCCGGCCCGGATGATCTCGGCCAGCACGGCCGAGTTGTAGGCCACCAGGCCGACCGCCGCGGCCCAGAAGAACGAGAGGTTGATCCCGAGCTCGGGCAGGCCCACGAAAGCGAAAAAGACGATGAGGATCAGTGGCACGCCCCGGAAGACCTGGACCCACACCGCCACCGCCAGGTTCACGAGCCGGCGGCGGGCCAGCCGGCCGAGGGCGAGGACGGTGGCGGCGACGAGGGCCAGGACCATGGAGCTGAGCGCCAGTCGCAGGGTCCGGATCAGTCCCGCCCCGAGGTACTCGAGTGTGTTCTGCCGGAAGAAGAACTGCCACCGTGTCGCGTCGAGCTGGCCCTGGTCAGCGAGACGTTCCAGGACCACGGCCAGCATCCCGACCAGGGCCGCCACCACGACCACGGAAACGACGGCCAACCGCCGGCGGGCCCGGGGCCCGGGGGCGTCGGCCAGCATCGTGGCCGTCATCGCTTCACCGCCACGCGGCGTTCGAGGATGCCGACGACGACTCCGGACGGGATGGTGAGGGCCATGTAGACGGCGCCGGCGGCGAGGAGGGTGGCCACCGACTCGGCCGTGTCGTTGCCCAGGCGCTCGGCCCGGCCCGTCAACTCCGCCACCGAGATGGTGTAGGCCACCGCCGTGTTCCTGATGAGGGCGATGAACAGGCTCCCCAGCGGCGGGACGACGGTGCGCAGGGCCAGGGGCAGGACCACGCTGGCCAGCGTCTGGGGGAAGGTCAGCCCCAGGGCCCGGGCGGCTTCGGCCTGGCCCCGCGACACCGTGTTGATCCCGGCCCGGACCGCCTCGGCCACGAACGCCGCCGTGTAGAAGGACAGGGCCAGGATGGCGGTGGGGATGGGCTCGAAGCGGATGTCGATCTTGGGCAGGCCGAAGTAGAGGAGGAACATGAGCACGACCAGGGGCGTGTTGCGCACCGTCTCCACGTAGAGCGCCCCGGCCAGGCGCAGCGGCGTGATGGGGCTGACCCGCGCCGCCGCCACCAGCGTGCCCAGCACGAGGGCGGCGGCGAAGGAGACGGCCGTGAGCGTGGCCGTCGTCCGGAGCCCCTCGAGGAAGACCCCGAGGTTGCCGGTGACGGCCCCCATGGCGGCGCCCCGGCTAGTAGCGGTTCACGGTCGGCGGCGGGGGCACGGGCAGGTCGTCCTTGCCCAGGGTCTCCTCGAAGCCGGCCTTCCACTCGCCGCTGGCGATGGCGTCCTCGATGACGTCGTTGAGGAAGTCGCGGAAGGCCTGATCGCCCTTCTTCAGGCCCATGCCGTAGGGCTCGTCCGTGAAGGGCGCGCCCAGCAGCTTGAAGGCGCCGTCGCTGTCCTTGACCAACCCGGCCAGGATGGCGTCGTCGGTGGTGACGGCATCGACGCGCCCGTCGCCCATGGCGTCGGCGCACTTGGTGTAGATGTCGAAGGTGATGGACGTGTCGGCCCGGGGCGCCTTGGCCTGGAGGTTCTTCAAGGATGTGGAGCCCTGCACCGAGCAGACCTTCTTGCCGTTCAGGTCCTCGACGCTCTTGATCGAGTCGTCGTCCGCTTTGACCATGATGTCCTGGTGGGCCACGAAGTAGGGCCCCGCGAAGTCAACCCTGGCCTTGCGCTCGTCGTTGATGGTGTAGGTGGCCACCACCAGGTCGACCTTCCCCTGTTCGATGAACACCTCCCGGTCCTTGCTCTTCGCCTCCACGAACTCGATCTTCTTGTCGCCCCCGCTGCCGAAGATGGCGGTGGCCACGAGTTCCGACATCTCCTCGTCGAAACCCTCGACCTTGTTGGTCTGGGTGTTCATCAGCCCGAATCCCCGCTGGTCGAACTTGATGCCGATGATGATCTTGCCCTTCTGCTGGAGGGCGGCCATGGTCGTTCCCGCCGGGAACGTGGGCGGAGCCTCGCCGCCGACCGTGGATGTCGTCTCCTCGCCCTCCTCGACCGGCTTGGCCTCCCCGCCGCCGTCGTCCCCGCAGCCGATCAGCAGGATCGTGGCCGTGATGACCGCCAACCAACGCAGACGCATGCGACGTCCTCCTGGACTCGTGACTCGGCCTGACGTTACGGCATGCAGCCGATTTCTCGGTTACAGCGGGTCCCCTTGCCCGGTGCTGTGCCGGGCGGCTTGTTCCCCGTTCCGTTCCCAGCGTGGGCTGATTCCGGTTCCGGTTTCGCCGCCCCCAGTTTTGTCCGGACCGTAGGGTTCGGGCCAGCGCTGATGGGCTCCACCGGCGATCCCCGCCTGCCTGGCGCTCAGCCGAGGGATTGGCTCAACTCCTCGGCCCGGCTGATCCAGCCCGTCATGCCGATGGCCTCGAGTTGCTGGAGGGCCGCCTCAACAAGGGAGCGGGCTCGTTGGGCGTGACTCGCACCAACCCTTGAGCCGAAACGGCTACACGCGGTTAGTGCCCGGACCGGAGGCTCACGCGGCGGCCTTCAATGGGCGAGGATCTTGGAGAGGAAGTCGCGGGCCCGGGGAGTCTCGGGCTGAGCGAAGAACCGCTCCGGGGGTGCCGACTCCAGGATGCGGCCCCCGTCCATGAACACCACCCGCCGGGCGGCCTGGCGGGCGAAGCCCATCTCGTGACTGACGACGATCATGGTGGTGCCCTCGGCGGCCAGCTCCAGCATCACGTCGAGGACCTCTTTGATCATCTCCGGGTCGAGAGCCGAGGTCGGCTCGTCGAAGAGCATCACCTTCGGCTCCATGGCCAGGGCGCGGGCGATGGCGGCCCGCTGCTGCTGGCCCCCGGACAGCTCGGCCGGGTACCGCTGCGCCTTGTCGGTGATCCCCACCCGCTCGAGGAGGGCGGTGGCCCGTTCCCGGGCGACGGCCTTGGAAAGCCCCCGGGCCTTCACCGGACCGAGCATGAC
>JBIOUX010000058.1:0-13601 GCA_044867425.1 Acidimicrobiia bacterium
GCCAGCGTCCAGATGCTGCCCACCGGCAAGGTGCAGGTGGTGACGGGCACCTCGCCGCACGGTCAGGGCCACGAGACCTCGTGGTCGCAGATCGTGGCCGAGCGCCTCGGCATCCCGCCCGAGGACGTCGACGTGCTCCACTCCGACACGTCCATCTCCTCGCTGGGGATGGACAGCTACGGGTCCCGGTCGCTGGCCGTGGGTGGCGTGGCCGTGGCGTTGGCCACCGACAAGGTCATCGACAAGGCCCGCACCATCGCCGCCCACCAGCTGGAGGTGGCCGAGGGCGACCTCGAGTTCGTCAACGGCGTGTTCCAGGCCAAGGGCACCCCCGACAAGAACCTGCCCATCCAGGCGGTGTCCTTCGGCGCCTTCACCGGCCACAACCTGCCCGACGGCATGGAACCCAACCTGAAAGCGGAGGCGTCCTACGACCCACCCAACTTCGTGTTCCCCTTCGGCACGCACGTGTGCGTGGTGGAGGTGGACGAGGAGACGGGAGCCGTCGAACTCCTCAACTATGTCGCCGTCGACGACTGCGGCACCCAGATCAACCCCATGATCGTCGAGGGCCAGATCCACGGGGGCGTCGTCCAGGGCATCGCCCAGGCGCTCTTCGAGGAGGCGGTCTTCGACGCCGACGGGAACCTGCTGACCAGTACGCTGGCCGACTACCTGGTGCCCTCGGCGGCGGAGATGCCCAGCTTCGAGCTGGCCAGCACGTGCACGCCCAGCCCCACCAACCCGTTGGGAGTCAAGGGAATCGGGGAGGCGGGCACCATCGCCTCCACCCCCGCCGTCATCAACGCCATCGTCGACGCCCTGGCGCCGCTGGGCGTGAAGGACATCGCCATGCCGGCGTCCCCGCAGCGGGTGTGGCAAGCCGTCCAGACTGCGAAGGGAGGGGCCCGATGATCCCGGCGGCCTTCGACTACGTCAGGGCGTCCTCGGCCGAGGAGGCCGTGTCGCTGCTGTCCAACCACGGCGATGACGCCAAGCTCCTGGCCGGCGGCCACTCACTCATCCCGCTCATGAAGCTGCGCCTGGCCTCGCCGTCGGTGCTGGTCGACGTGGGGCGCCTCACCGACCTGTCCTACGTCCGAGACGGCGGCGATCACGTCGCCATTGGTGCCCTCACCCGGCACAAGGACGTGCAGGGCAGCGACCTGCTCCAAAGCGAGGTGCCGATCCTGGCCCACGTGGCCGGCCTGGTGGGCGATCCCCAGGTCCGGCACCGGGGCACCATCGGCGGCTCCCTGGCCCACGGCGATCCTGCCTCCGACCTGCCCGCCGTCATCCTCGCCCTGGGCGGCACCCTGGTGGCCCGGGGCCCGTCCGGGGAGCGGGAGATCCCGGCCGGGGAGTTCTTCACCGGCTTCCTGGAGACGGCCCTCGCCCCCGACGAGCTCCTCACCGAGGTCCGCGTTCCCAAGGTGGCGGGTGCCGGCTGGTCGTACCAGAAGTTCAACCGGCGGGCGCTGGACTGGGCCATCGTGGGCGTGGCGGCGGTGCGCAACGGCACCACCGGCGTGGCCCTGGTCAACATGGGATCGACGCCGTTGCGGGCCGGGCCGGTGGAGCAGGCCCTGGCCCAGGGGGCCTCGGCGGCCGATGCCGCCCAGGCGGCGGCGGAGGGCACCGAGCCCCCCACCGACCTCAACGCCAGCCCCGAGTACCGCCGGCACCTGGCCCAGGTGCTGGTGCGCCGGGCGCTGGAGGAGGCCGGCGCCTGACCCAGACCGGCTATGAATGATGAGGCGTGATCCGGAAACCGGCTAGCAGCGTCGAAGAGGTCAGCGAGGCTCTCGCCCGCCACGACTACCTGGCGGACGAGGGCCTCGCCACGGCCATCTTCCTCGCCCTCGAGCTGCGCCGGCCGCTCCTCCTCGAAGGCGAGGCGGGGGTGGGCAAGACCGAGGTGGCCAAGGTCCTGTCCCGCTGGACGGGCGGCGAGCTCCTGCGCCTCCAGTGCTACGAGGGCATCGACGCCGCCCAGGCCGTCTACGAGTGGGACTACTCGCGCCAGCTGCTCCATCTCCGGGCGGTGGAGGCGGCTCACGCCGACGACCTCGGTCGGGGCGGCGCCCTGGAGAAGATCGAGGACGAGCTGTATTCAGAGCGGTTCCTGGTGCGCCGGCCCCTCCTGCGAGCCATCGCCTATGAGGGTGACGTGCCGCCCGTCCTGCTCGTCGACGAGGTGGACCGGGCCGACGACGAGTTCGAAGCCTTCCTGCTCGAGATCCTCTCCGACTACTCGGTGACGATCCCCGAGTTGCGGACGTTCACCGCCTCGGTCCCGCCGGTGGTGGTGGTCACCTCCAACCGGACGAGGGACCTCCACGACGCCCTCAAACGCCGCTGCCTCTATCACTGGATCGGCCATCCCGACTTCGACCGGGAGCTGGCCATCCTCCGGGTGCGGGCTCCCGATGTCCCCGCGGTGCTCTCCCGGCAGGTGGCGGCGGCCACCCAGTCGCTGCGGGGCATGGAGCTGTACAAGCCACCGGGGGTGGCCGAGACGATCGACTGGGCCCTGTCGCTGGCCGCGCTCGGCCGCTCGGCCCTGGACGAGGCGTCGGTGTCGTCCACACTGGGCAGCGTCCTCAAGTACCGGGAAGACCAGGACCGGGTCCGGGCCCAGGGCATCGGCGAGGTGGTGCGGGCCGCCCTGCTGCGCGGTGCCTGAGGGTTCCGTCTCCCAGGTGGTCGCGATCCACCCCCTGACAGGGGGCCAAGCGCAACCACCTTGCCCGGTTGGGTCACGGAGGTGGCTGTTGTGACCGTCGAGGCCGACCGGATGGCGGTGGGGTTCGCCCGGCTGCTGCGGCGGGCCGGGCTGGACGTGCCGGTGGGCTCGGGTGTCGCCTTCGCCCAGGCGCTGGCGGCGGTGGGGGTGGCCCGACGGACGGGGGTGTACTGGGCCGGGCGGGCCACGCTGGTACGCCGGCCCGAGGACGTGGCCGCCTACGACCGGGCTTTCGCCGCCTGGTGGGAGCGGCGGGTGCCCGTCGACCTGCCGGTGGACGTCCCCGCCCCCACGGTGACGATCGCCCTCGACACCGGCGACGACAGCGGTGCGGCGGGCGATCAGGACGAGGAGCCGCCCGGGCCGACCATCCTCGTCCGCTGGAGCCCCACCGAGGTGCTGCGGCACAAGGACTTCGCCGCCTACACCCACGCCGAGTTCGCCGAGGCCCGCCGGCTGATGGCCGACCTGCGCCTCCATGGTGCCCTGCGTCGCTCCCGGCGCCGGCGGCCGTCGGCCCGGGACGAGGGCCGGCCGGACCTGCGACGGACCGTCCGCCGGGCGCTGCGCTCCGGCGGCGAGCCCATCCGCCGGGCCTTCCTGGAGCCGGGATCCCGGCCCCGGCGGGTGGTGCTGCTGTGCGACGTGTCCGGGTCGATGGAGCCGTACTCCCGGGCACTGCTGCGCTTCCTGCACGCCGCCGTGGTCGGCCGGGGCCAGATCGAGGCCTTCTCGCTCGGCACCCGCCTCACCCGCATCACCCGCGAGCTCACCTCCCGGGACCCCGACGCCGCCCTGGCCAAGGCGGCCCGAGCCGTTCCCGACTGGTCGGGCGGCACCCGCCTGGGGGAAGGCCTGCGGGCCTTCAACGACGAGTGGGGCGTACGGGGCATGGCCCGGGGAGCGGTGGTGGTGATCCTCTCCGACGGCTGGGACCGGGGCGACCCGACCGTCCTCCGGGAGCAGATGGAGCGCCTGTCCCGGGTGGCCTGGAAGGTGGTGTGGGTCAATCCGCTCAAGGCTTCGCCCGGTTACGCCCCCCTGGCGGCCGGGATGGCCGCCGCCCTCCCCTACGTTGACGAGTTCGTGGAAGGACACTCGCTCGACTCCCTGGAACGGTTGGCGGAGGTGATCCGCCGGTGAGAGAGCTACTCGGTGAGCTCGAACGGTGGCGGGCGGCGGGCAAGCGGGCGGCCGTGGCCCGCGTCGTCGACATCGAGGGCTCAGGGCCCCGCGACCCGGGGGCGGCCATGGCCGTCAACGAGGACGGGGAGGTCATCGGCTCCGTGTCCGGCGGCTGCGTGGAGGGGGCGGTGCTGACCGAGGGCCTGTCCGTGCTGCGCCGGGGGGAACCGAAGCTGGTCACCTACGGGATCGCCGACGAGGACGCCTTCGCCGTCGGGCTCACCTGCGGCGGCACCATCCACATCTTCATCGATCCGCCCGACGAAACCAGCGAGGCCATCGAGGCGGCGCTGCGCACCGGCGAACCGGTCGCCCTGGCCACCATCATCGAAGGGGCGGGGCCCGGGGCCCGGGGTGTCCCCGTAAGGGCCGGCGCCAAGCTGCTCGTCCGGTCCGGGGCGGAGCCCATCGGCAGCCTGGGCGACGCCGACCTCGACCGGGTGGTGGCCCGCGACGCCCTGGGCGAGCTGGAGGCGGGCCGCACCGGCGTCCGCCACTACGGACTCCACGGCGAGGCCCGGCGCGAGGAGAGCGTGGCCGTGTTCATCGAGTCGTTCGCCCCGCCGCCGCGCATGGTCATCTTCGGGGCCATCGACTTCACCGCCGCCCTCGCCCGCCTGGGCAAGCTGCTGGGCTACCACGTCATCGTGTGCGACGCCCGCCCCGTCTTCGCCACCCCCGCCCGCTTCCCCATGGCCGACGACGTGGTCGTCGACTGGCCCGACCGCTACCTGGCCCGGGCCGGGGCCGACCTGGGGCCCCGGGACGCGGTGTGCGTCCTCACCCACGACCCCAAGTTCGACGTGCCCGCCATCCAGGCCGCCCTGGCCACCAAGGTGGGCTACCTGGGGGCCATGGGCTCCCGGCGCACCCACGACCAGCGCATGAAGCGGCTCCGGGAGGCCGGCGTTGACGAAGCCGGGCTCGATCGGGTCATGGCCCCCGTCGGGCTCGACATCGGCTCCCGGACGCCGGAGGAGACGGCGGTGGCCATCTGCGCCGAGATCATCGCCCTGCGCACCGGGCGCCCGGCGCCGTCCCTGCGCGACGCCAACGGCCCCATCCACGCCTGACCCGGCGCACGAGTTCACGTACCGCGTCACGTGATCTGACGGGGGCGCCGATAAGCTCGGCGCCCCCGTCCGCGGCGCTCGAGGAGGCCGGCCATGGAGCTGAGCAACGAGTTTACCGTCGATGTCCCGGTGAAGGAGGCGTGGGTGCTCCTCACCGACGTGGAGCGGATCGCCCCCTGCATGCCCGGCGCTCAGCTGACCGAAGTGGAAGGCGACGAGTACCGGGGCGTGGTCAAGGTCAAGGTCGGCCCCATCACCTCCCAGTACAAAGGCAAGGCCACCTTCGTCGAGCGCGACGAGGAGGCCTTCCGGGCCGTGCTCAAGGCCGAGGGCCGGGAGACCAAGGGCCAGGGCAACGCCTCGGCCACCATCACCGCCACCCTGGTTCCCGACGGGGACCGCACCAAGGTGACCGTGGTCACCGACCTCACCATCACCGGCCGGGCGGCCCAGTTCGGCCGGGGGGTGCTGGCCGACGTGTCGAGCAAGCTGCTCGGCCAGTTCGTGTCCTGCCTGGAGACCAACGTGCTCTCGGGCGACGGGGGAGCGGAGAGCGAGGCGCCGGCGCCGGCGGAGGAGCCGGCGGGGGCCAGCGACGCCGCCGGGGCGGCCACGCCGGCGCCGAGCGGGGCGCCAGCCCTGCAGGGGAACGGGGCGGTGGCGACGGCCACCGAGACGCCGGCGCCGCCAGCCACCAGTGAAGCCGTGTCCCGGCCGGTGGAGCCCTACTCAGCCGAGCCTGTCGACCTGCTCGGGACCGCCGGCATGCCGGTGCTCAAGCGCCTCGCTCCGGTGCTCGCCGCGCTCGTCGCCTTCGTCCTGATTCGCCGCCTCCGCCGGCGTTGAATCGGCGCGCCCGCCTGGCCGCCGGTCTCGCCTCCGCCGGCGCCCTGGCTGCCGGCGGGGCGGCAGCCGTGGTGGTGGGCCGGGAGGTCCGCCGCTCGGGGGGGAAGGTCCTGGTGGAACGGGCCCGGCGCAGCCGCCGGGTGGCCCACCTCGCCTGCCGGCGCACCTTCGCCTTCGCCCGCCTCCGGGGGCGGCGGGGCGGCCAGGAGGAGCTCGACGAGTTCCACGTCCACACCGCCGAGCAGGTCTTCGAGCTTCTGGGGGGCATGAAGGGCGCCATCATGAAGCTCGGCCAGATGATGTCGATCGTGGCCGAGGGCCTCCCCGAGGCCTACCAGCAGGCCCTGCGGGGCCTCCAGCAGAACGCCCCGCCCATGGCCGCCCACCTGGTGGCCGACGTGGTGTCCGCCGAACTGGGCGAGGCGCCCGAGCTGGCCTTCTTCGAGTTCTCCCCCGAGCCGGTGGCGGCGGCCTCCATCGGCCAGGTCCACAAGGCCAAGCTGTTCGACGGCACCGCCGTCGCCGTCAAGGTCCAGTACCCGGGCGTGGACGTGGCCATCAGGGCCGACCTCGACAACGCCTTCCTGCTCTACTCGGCGGCCAAGGCCATCGCCCCGGGCATCGACCCCGAGCCGGTGGTCTCCGAGATCCGGGAACGGATGGGCGACGAGCTTGACTACCGCATCGAGGCCGCCAACCAGGAGGAGTTCCGGGCCGCCTACGACGGCCACCCCTGGATCCTCATCCCCCGGGTGCATCCCGAGTGCTCCACCCGGCGGGTGCTGGTCACCGAGTGGGTGTCGGGCCGCAGCTTCTACGACCTCCTCGACGAGCCCCAGGCCGTCCGGGACCGGGTCGGTGAGCAGCTGTTCCGGTTCTTCTGCGGGTCGATCACCCGGCTGCTCCTGTTCAACGCCGACCCCCACCCCGGCAACTACTTCTTCACCGACGAGGGAGCCATCTGGTTCCTCGACTTCGGGCTGGTCAAGCGCTTCGGGTCCTCCGAGGTGGACAACCTCCGGGACCGGGTGGCGGCCATGCGGGAGGGCGACGACGACGCCGTCCTCGACGCCATCATCCGCCACGGCTGGCTGCGGCGCGACGCCCCCGTCGACCGCCGGCGGGTGGTGGAGCTGGCCCGCCTCACCGCCCTGCCCCTGGTCGAGCACCGCCCCTTCACCTACACCCGGGAGTACATGGCCCGCACGATCGAGGCCATGTTCGCCCTCGACGGTCCCTACGGGGACGTCATCCGCCAGATGACCCTGCCCAAGGACCAGGTCATCCTCTCCCGGATCCAGATCGGCCTGGGCGGGCTCTTCGCCCGCCTGGGGGCCACCAACGACTGGGCGTCCATCCTCGACGAGTACCTCTTCGACGCCCCGCCGGCCACGCCCCTGGGGAAGGAAGCGGCCGGGTGGCCGCGCCCCCCTGGGGGTTAGGATGGCTCTTCCATGTCCAGGTCCATCCTCCAGCGACGCCTCGTCGACGTCACCGAGCGTCTGAAGCGCGTGCGTCACGAGCTGTCCGTGGCCATGGAGCAGCAGCAGTTCCTGGAGGAGGAGTGCGAAGAGGCCCGCCTGCGGGCCCTGGTGTCCGAGACCCCGCTGGCGGAGGCCGACGCCCGCGAGGCCCGCCGTCACGCCGAAGCCATGGCCCGCCACCGCCAGTCCCTGGAGGCGGCGCTCTCCGAACTGGTCGGCGAGCAGGACGCCCTGCTCGACCGGATGGCCAGCGACCTGTCCTCCCAGCCCTGAATCCCCCGGAGTTGGAAGCACCGTGAAGACACCGACGCGCGTCGTGATCGCCGAGGACGAGGCCATCATCCGCCTCGACCTCAAAGAGCTCCTCGAAGAGGAGGGCTACGACGTCGTGGGCGAGACGGGACGGGGCGACGAAGCCGTCGACCTGGTCCGGGATCTCGACCCCGACCTGGCCATCCTCGACATCAAGATGCCGGGCATGGACGGGCTCACCGCCGCCCGCCACATCGCCGCCGAGCGCCGGGCGGCGGTGCTCATCCTCACCGCCTTCTCCCAGCGGGACCTGATCGAGCAGGCCCGGGACGCCGGAGCGCTGGCCTACCTGGTCAAGCCGTTCCAGAAGTCCGACCTCATCCCCGCCATCGAGGTGGCCCTGGGCCGCTTCGCCGAGCTGGTGGCCCTGGAGAAGGAGGTGGGCGATCTGGGTGAGCGCCTCGAGGCCCGCCGGATCATCGACCGGGCCAAGGGCTCGCTCATGGACAACCACTCGTTGACCGAGCAGCAGGCGTGGCGGTTCATCCAGACCCAGGCCATGAACCGGCGCCTCAAGGTCCACCAGATCGCCCAGCAGATCATCGACGGGGAGCTCGGGCCTCCGTAGCTAGACCGCTTCGAGGAGCTGGGTGGCGGCTTCGACGCGGGCGCTGACCTTTTCCGGCCAGGTGGGGTGGAGAGTGCGGAAGGGGCCGGGGGACAGGAGGAGCATGGCGTAGGCCTCCCGCCAGCGCAGGGAGCGATCGTGGGCCCCGAGGTGGTCGAGGAAGGCGAGGCGGAGCTGGGCGCGGTAGGCGAGGATGCGGGCCGTGGCCGAGCCGGGGGAGAGGGCGAGGGCCAGCAGGTGGGCCGAGAAGGTGGCGGCGTCGAGGAGGGGGTCGCCGAGCCCGAGGTCGTCGAGATCGATGAGGCCCAGGGTGCCGTCGCCGGCGACCAGGATCTGGGCCTCGTAGAGGTCGCCGTGGACCGGGCGGCGGTCGGGCTGGTCGGAGTCGATGCCCTTCGCCACCGTCGCCAGCACCCGGTCGAGCGCCGGGTGCAGGCCGGGCAGGAGGTGCCCGGTCAGGCGGGCCGCCTCGCCGGCGGCCGACAGGCGGGCGCCGGCCGGGCTGTCGGGCAGGGGCTGGGCCGGCTCGGGGGAGGCGGCGGCGGCCAGGTCATCGGAGAGGCGGGCTAGGCGAGCGGGGGCGGGCGGGGCATCGCCGGCCAGAAGCAGGTCACGCAGGAGCCGGCCGGCGACGGGGGCGACGAGCAGGGCGCCGGGGCCCGGCCCGGCACCGGGCAGGGCCAGGCGCAGCTCCGGCGGGCCGTCCGGGCGCAGCCGGTTGGCCGCTTCGAGCGCTCTCCGGGCCCGGGGCGGCGGCAGGACCTTGCCGAAGAGGATCTGTCCGGAGCCGAAGCGGTACCGGAGGACGGTGCGGCGCCGGGGCCGGTAGCGGAGCAACTCGGGCGGGGCGCCGCCCTCCTCGCCCGGGTACTCCATGGCCGCCGCCAGCCCGGGGAGGGACGGGTCCTCGGGGAAGGCCCAGACCCGGACCGGGTCGCCGGCCCGGCACTCGGCGCCGACGGTGAGCAGCGCCATCGTCCCGTCCCGGTGCCGGGCCCTGACGTCGAAGCGCACCGTCATGGAACGCCCGGGGCGGTAGAAGGCCTGGACCGGAACGATGGCGCTCGGCGTCCGTCCCGACTCGGAGAGGAAGCGGGCGACCATGGCCCGTCCGCCGGCGCCCAGGAGATCGATCCCTCCCGGAAGCCACGGGTCAGGGGGGAGCGCCGGATCGGGCGGGAAGGCGGGCGCCACGACGGGGACGATATCCGCTTCGACGGCGATGACCGCCGGGCGACCGGGACGAACAGCTGGGGGGTTCAGACGTCGCGAGGGGAACCGACGGCGGGACGGGACCCGGCCGCGGCCACGAAGCGGCTGATGGCTCCGGCGTCACCGGGGCGCAGGAAGTGGAACCCCTGGGCGAGGTCGCAGTCGAGCGCCCTGAGCCGGGCGAGCTGTCCAGGGGTTTCGACGCCCTCGGCGACGGCCTGCATGTCCAGGGCGTGGGCCAGCCCGACCAGAGCGGACACGATGGCGTCGGCCTCGGGTTCGCTGCCCAGCCCGGCCACGAAGCCAGGGGCGATCTTGACGGCGTCGAGGCGGAACCGGGCCAGGTCTTCGATCGATGAGCCGGCGGTGCCGAAATCGTCGAGCATCAGTCCGACGCCCTGGCTCTTGAGGCTCCGGAGCTCGGTCCAGGCCGTGGCCGGGTCCCTCAGGCCCGTGGTGGCCGTGAGCTCGAGGCAGAGGAGCTCGGGGGGGAGGCCCGTGGTTGCCAAGGTCTGGAGGACCCCCTCGGCGTATCCCGGTTCCAGCTCCTGGGTCGAGACGTTGACCGTGAGCCAGATCTCTTCGGCGGCCCAGGGCAACGCCTCCTGGCACGCCCGGTCCAGCACCCAGCGCCCCACGTCTCCCCAGAGCCTTTCGGAGTCGATGATGGGCAGGAAGTTCTCGGACTGCACACGGCCCACGTCGGAGCTGAGGCGGAGCAGCGCCTCGACGCCCACCACGTCGCCGTCGGCCACCGAGACGACGGGCTGGTAGTGAAGATGGAAGCGCCGGGCGTCGACCGCCTCCCGGACCCGCTCGTCGGTTACCCGCTCCTCCCAGCGCCTGTCGTGGTCCGCTTCGAGCATGCCCACATCCTTTGCCAGAACGATCCAGTCCTCTGACGGTAGGGAGGAGGGATCGGCCGGACAACGACAGCCCGCTGGAGATGTGCCCTTCGACCGTTTCGGCCACGGGCCAATCGCCGCGATGCCGCCGCTTCGGCCGTCAGGCCGAGGCCACCGACACGAACAGCTGGGTGGCCAGGGCGAGGCCCACGGCGATGGTGGCGTCGTCGAGGGCCACCACGCGGGTCTGGTCGGGGGCGACCGTGGTCACCTTGCCGTCGGCCCCCGGGATGAAGCCATGGCTGTCGAGGTAGATGAGCGAGTCGTGGTCCATCTCCAGCTCCTCGCTCACCCGCTCCAGGCGGATGGCGTCGCCCTCCTGGGTCTCGGAGAGGGGGACGAGGTCGATGTCGGGGGCGCCGGCGCCGGGGATGGGGTTGCCGTGGGGGCAGGTCAAGGGGTTCTCGAGCTTGGCCACGATCAGCTCCTCGACTTCGGAGGAGATCACGTGCTCCCAGCGGCAGGCTTCGATGTGGGCCTTGTGCCAGGGCAGGCCGAGGAGGTCGGTGAGCAGCCGCTCGGCCAGCCGGTGGCGCCGCACGATGGTGGTGGCCCAGTCCCGTCCCTTGTCGGTGAGGGTGAGCGTGCGGTCGCCCGACACCTCCAGGTAGCCCTCGGAGCGGAGCCGGCGCACCATCTCCGACACCGAGGGCGCGGAGACACCGAGCCGGTCGGCCAGGCGGGCCTGGATGACGTGGGTGCCCTCCTCCTCGAGCTCCAGGATGGCCTCGAGGTATTCGTCAACCGGAGGATGCAGCACATCAGGCATGGGGGCCATCGTATCTGCCCAAGCGAGGCCGGGCCTTGACAGCCATCTTAGGGCACCCTAAGATAACTCGATAGGTGCTCCTGACACTCGCTGTGCTCCAGCGGGCATCCTAATCGAGGCGGGTCCCAGCGCCTCTGCAACTGAAGGCCCTTCGCCGGTGGGGCGCCCCCCGCTCACTCGGTGAGGGGCCTTCGGTGTCTCTGTTGCCGGCGGCTTCGCGGCCGGCCGTGGCACCCTACGATGCGGTCTGTGCTTATGGCTCTTCGCCTGGCGGCTCATCGCGGTGCGGCTGGGGTCCCCAGCCCCAGCCGCCCGTTCCTGAGGTCCTGATGCCCACGCTCGTCCTCCTCGACGGCCACTCGCTGGCCTACCGGGCGTTCTACGCCCTGCCCACCGACCTGGCCACCAAGGCGGGGACGGTGACCAATGCCGTCTACGGCTTCACCTCCATGCTGGTCAAGCTGCTGGCCGACGAGCGCCCGGAGTACATCGCCGTGGCCTTCGACGCCCCGGCCCGCACCTTCCGGGACGACCTGGACCCCGACTACAAGGCGAACCGCAAGGAGACGCCGTCGCTGTTCTCCGGGCAGATGCCCCTCATCCGGGAGGTGCTCGAGACCCTCCAGGTGCCCATCCTGTGTGTGGAGGGCGTGGAGGCCGACGACGTCATCGCCACCCTCGCCACCGAGGCGGCGGCCGAGGGGATCGACGTCGTCGTGGTCACCGGCGACCGGGACGCCTTCCAGCTGGTGGCCGACCCCCACATCAAGGTGCTCTACAACCGCCGTGGCGTCTCCGACTACGCCCGCTATGACGAGGCCGGCATCGCCGAGCGCTACCTCGGGGTGACGCCGGCCCAGTACCCCCAGTACGCCGCCCTGCGGGGTGACACCTCCGACAACCTGCCCGGCGTGCCCGGCATCGGCGAGAAGACGGCCGCCGCCCTGGTGGTGAAGTACGGCAGCCTGGAGGAGATCTTCGCCCACCTCGGCGAGCTGCCCCCCAAGCAACGCCAGAACCTGGGCGAGGCCCAGGAGCGGGTGCTGCTCAACCGCACCATGTCCATCCTGCGCCGGGACGTGGACCTGGGCGTGGCCCCCGGCGATCTGCGCCAGGGGGCGTGGGACAAAGAGGCCGTCCGCGTCCTCTTCGACCAGCTGGAGTTCCGCTCCCTCCTGCCCCGGCTGCCCGACGCCATGGGCGAGACGGCGGCGGTGACCGAGGTCGACGCCCTGGAGGCCACCGTCGAGGTGGTGGAGGACCCGGCGGCGGCCCGGGCCCTGCTCGAGGCGGTGCGGGCCGGCGGCGGGCGCTACGCGCTGGAGGCCCGCTTCGCCGGTGCCCCCGGGCGCAGCGACGTGGTCGGCCTGGCCGTGGCCCGCCCCGGGGTCCGGGGTGCCCCCGAGGATTCTGGCGACGGGAGCGTGCCCGTCGCCTATCTCCCGGCGGCGGTGGTGAGCGATCCGGCGGTGGCGGCGGCGCTGGCCGCCCTGGTGGGGGAGGGGGGCCCGCCGCTGGTGGCGCACCGGGCCAAGGAGCTGATGCGGGGCCTGTGGCGCCTGGCCGGTGGCGCCGCCGCCGGTGGCATCGAGGTGTGCACGCTCGACCTGGACACGGCGGTGGCCGCCTACCTGCTCGATCCCGCCGAGGGCCGCTACGTCTTAGAAGAGCTGGCCCGGCGCTACCTCTCCCTGGAGGTGGCCCCGCCGGCCGCCGCCGCCGAGGGCACACTCGACTTCGACGGCCGGGCCGGCATCGACGAGACGGGCCGGCGGGCCGTCGCCGTGCTCCGCCTGACCGAGGCGCTGGAAGAGGGGTTGGCGGCCCGGGAGTTGGCCGACCTGTACTCGCGCATCGAGCGGCCGCTGGTGCGGGTCCTGGCCCGCATGGAGGAGGCCGGGGTGCGGGTCGACCTCGAGTTCCTCCGGGAGCTGGCCATCACCCTGACCAAGGAGTGCGGCGAGCTGGAGGCCCGCATCCACGCCGCCGCCGGCGAACGCTTCAACGTCAACTCCACGCCCCAGCTGCGCCGCATCCTCTACGAGAAGCTCGGGCTCACCCCGGTCAAGAAGACCAAGACGGGGGCGTCGACCGACGCCGATTCCCTCCAGAAGATGGCGGCGGAGCATCCCATCATCGAGGAGCTGTTGCGCTACCGGGAGGTGGAGAAGCTCCGCAACACCTACGCCGAGGCGCTGCCGCCACTGGTGGGGCCGGACGGGCGCATCCACGCCGTGCTCAACCAGACCATCGCCACCACCGGGCGGATCTCCTCCGAGGCGCCCAACCTGCAGAACATCCCGCTGCGCACCCCGGACGGCCGGGAGTTCCGCCGGGCCTTCCTCCCCGCCGACGGGTGCCTGCTGGTGGTGGCCGACTACTCCCAGATCGAGCTGCGCCTGCTGGCCCATCTGGCCGAGGACCCCGGGCTGATCGAGGCCTTCCAGCGCGACGCCGACGTCCACGCCGCCACCGCCGCCCGGGTCTTCGGGGTGGAGGAG
>JBIOUX010000059.1:0-5868 GCA_044867425.1 Acidimicrobiia bacterium
GCCGCCTCTGGGGGAGCGACGGCCCGGCCGGCTACGGGGCTCCCCGGGCCGGGGAACCCCTCACTCGACAACCGACCTAGGCGAGGTCGTCGTCGAGGATGATGGCGGTGGCCGATGTGTCCCCGGCCACGGCGTTGGTGAGTGACGTGACGGTGAGGCGCAGGGTTTCGTCCCGCTCGGGGTCCGTGTCCTCGGTGATGGGCACGGTCACCGCGGCGCTGGTTTCCCCCGGCGGGATGACGAGGGTGCCGCCGGCGGGGGTGAAGTCAGTTCGGGACGTGGCGGTGACGGCCACGGTGGCGTAGGTCAGCGACACGGGCAGGGTCGAGGGCCGGGACAGGTTGAGCACGAAGGTCGCCGCCCCCCGTTCGGGAGTGCGGATGTCGTCGATCCGCAGCGGGATGTGGGCGTCGAGGAACGACCGTATGCGGCCCTCGCCCACCCGGGAGTAGACGGTGGGGGCGTGGTCCACGGCGCACCCGCCACCCCAGCTGACGACTCCCACCTGGCGCCGCCCGACGCCGTCACCGACCAGCAGCGGCCCGCCGCTGTCCCCGTAGCAGGAACCGGCGCCGCCGTCGAGGGGACCGGCGCCCAGCATGTCGCCCCGCAGGAACTGCTCTCCGTACACCTCGGGCGAGGACATCGTCTCGTCCGACTGGATGGGCAGATCGACGGTCTGGAGGTCGTCGGGCGGGCTGTTGTCGGACTCGCTCTTGAGCCCCCACCCGATGGTCGTGGCCGGGTCGCCCGCCTCCCACAGGGCCCGCTCGCTGGACCGGACCGGCTCGAGGGGGGGGATGTCGGTCACCGGGGCGGAGAGCCGCAGCAGGGCGACGTCGGGGGCGATGAGGTCGGGGTCCCAGTTGGGGTGGACGAAGATCTCGGCCACGTCCCGCGTCTCACCCTCGTCGCTGGAGAGCCGGGTGCGGCCCACGATGACGGCGATGTCCCGGGGGGCGAGGAACTCGCCGCAGTGGGCGGCCGTCAGCACCCACTCGGGGTCCACCAGGGTGCCGCCACAGAAGTGGCGGTCCCGGGCCGAGCCTTCGATGCCCTTGTACTGCAACGAGGCCATGAACGGATAGCGGCCCTTCTCGCCCCGCTCGCCGTTGATGATGAGGGGGTGACCGGAGGTGACGGCCCCGGCCGCTCCGGGCGCCAGGACGGCGAGAGCGAGAGCGACGGTGGCAGCGCGAACGAGGGGGGGGATGGCGCGCATGCTGCTCCTTCACGATCCGGCGGGCCCCTTTGCCCGCCCACGTCTGAAGGACGGCGCAGATTGGGCACCATGACGCCAAATGCGAAATTTTCCAGTGTTTTTTCTGTTTGGGCGGTGCCGCACTGAGCATGCGGCCCGGTGGCCGGCCGGGGGCCGTAGCCTCTAAGAGCAATGGCCCGGTGGCACGGCTTCCTCCTGCGGCGGTTCCTCGGCCGCCTGCGCATCGGCGACGACATCGTCCGTCACCTGACCACCTTCCAACGCCTCGGCGAGACCCTGGAGGTCGAGCCGCCGGGGGAGATGCTCCCCACCGGAGCCCGGACCCTGTTCCGCGCCATCCGTTCCCGGGGGGCGGCGCAGATCAAGCCCGACTGGGTCTGGCCGTACTGGGTGGAGCGCCAGCTCGACCCCGCCTCGCCCGACTTCATCCCACGGGGCCATCTCCCTTTCCTGGCCAACGTCACCCACCGGAACTGGACCATGGTGGGCAACCTGGGCTCGGCCTGGGAGGCCATCGTCGATCCCCGGGGGCTGGTCACGCCCTGGTACGACGGGTGGTCGCTCGACTGGTGGATCGGCGCCGAGGACCGCTGGCACCTCCCCAGCCGGGAGACCACGGTGCGCCAGTCGCTCTACTGCCTGGGGGACGCCCCGGGCCCCGGCACCACGGGCGGACCGGCCGGACCGGGGTCCGTGCCGGTGGTGGAGACGGTGATGCGCATCCCGGGCGGGGACGCCGTGCAGCGGGTCTACGCCGTCGTCGCCGACGAGGAGCTGGTGGTGGTCGAGGTCGAGAACCGCTCGGCCGTCCCGGTAGCTGTCGCCTTCGCCCTGCGGCCCTACAACCCCGAGGGTCTGGCCGTCGTCGAGCGCATCGCGGCGGAGGGCACCACCATCCTGGCCGACGGCCGTCCCGCCCTCCTCCTGCCCCGGGAGCCGGCCGGTGTCGCCGCTTCCATCTTCGCCACCGGCGATTGTGCCCGGGAGGTGCTGGCCGGTACGGCCGGCCCCGGCCCCCTGCGGCCGGTGAAGGACCCGGCCGGTCTCGCTCAGGCTGCCTTCGTGTACCCGCTGCCGCACCAGAGCCGGTTGCGGGTCGCCCTTCCGCTCATCCCCAAGCGCCGGACCCGCCGCCGGGGTCTGGCCCGCCGCCGGGTGGCCGCCTTCCCGGAGGTGTCCCTGGCCCACCTGCCCGGTGCCGCCGACGTGGCCCGGGGCTGGACGGCGCAGCTCCGCCGGGGGCTGCGGCTGGTGCTCCCCGACCCCCGGCTGCAGGCGGCGGTCGACGCCAACCGGGCGGCGATGCTCCTTTTCCACGACGGCGACGAGATCACGCCCGGGCCGTTCACCTACCACCGGTTCTGGTTCCGGGACGCGGCCTACCAGCTGCTCGCCCTCGACCGCTACGGCTTCCACGCCGAGGCGGCCGAGGTGCTCCGCTCCTACCCCCGGCGCCAGCAGGCCGACGGGTTCTTCGCCAGCCAGCGCCGCGAGTGGGATGCCAACGGCGCCGCCATCTGGGCCATGGCCGAGCACCACCGCCTGACCGGCGACGAGGAGCTGCTGGCGGAGCTGCTGCCCAGCATCCGCAAGGGGGCCCGCTGGATCGCCCGTAAACGCCGCGAGCGCCGGCGCAACGCCCCCGAGGTCCAGGGCCTCCTGCCCCCGGGCATCTCGGCCGAGCACCTCGGGCCGTTCGACTTCTACTACTGGGACGACTTCTGGTGCCTGCGCGGCCTGCTCGACGCCGCCGGCCTGCTACGGGCGGCCGGGGACCAGGAGGCGGCGGAGGAAGCAGAGGTGGCGGCCCGGGAGCTGAGGAGTGCCATCACGACGTCGCTGGAGCTCGCCGCCGCCCGTACCGGGGTGGTGGCCATGCCCGCCGGACCCACCCGGGAGCTCGACGCCGGCATGATCGGCTCACTGGTGGCCTGTGCCCCCCTCGGCCTCCTGCCCCCGGACGACCCCTGGGTGGTGGGCACGCTGGACCTCCTCCGGGAGCGGTTCTGCCTGGGCGACGCCTTCTACCAGAGCATCTCCCACACCGGCCTCGGCACCTACCTCACCCTCCAGATCGCCTACTGCGAGCTGGAGACCGGGGACCCCCGGGCCTGGCGGCGCCTGCGCTGGATGCTGGATGCGGCCACGCCGACGTTCACCTGGCCCGAGGCCATCCATCCCCGCCTGGGCGGCGGCTGCATGGGCGACGGCCACCACGGCTGGGCCGCCGCCGATTTCCTGTCCTTCGTCCGCCAGGTCCTCGTCCGGGAGGCGCCCGACCGGTCGCTGGCCTTGTGCACGCTGTTCCCGCCGGAATGGGCCGGGGGTGACGTCGAGGTCCACGAGGCCCCGACGCACTTCGGCCGGGTGTCCTATGCCGTGCGCTGGCACGGCGAGCGGCCGGCGCTGCTGTGGGAATGCGAGCGCCCCGGTGTGCGCCTCACCGTTCCCGGTCTCGACCCGTCCTGGTCGACCACCGAACCGGCCGGCGAGGCCCTCCTCCGCCCCTACCGGGAACGGGTGCCGGTTCCGCTCAGTGAACCCGAGGCGTGAGGTGGCGGCGCCACTCGGGTGAGAGGGCGTCGACGGCCAGCACCAGCTCCACCTGCTCGCGGGCGGCGCCAGGGAGGGCGGCGCGGTGGGCGTCGAGGATGGTCACCCCGGCGGGGTGACGGGTTGCCACCGTGATCGGTCCGGCCACGGGGACCTCGCCGCCACAGAGCACGCGGAAGTACCAGCCCGTGCGGGCGCTGCGCCGGAAACGGGCGGCCATGTCGCCCACGCCGGAGCGCATGGTGAGCTTGAAGCACGGCCAGCGGGGCTGAGCCACCTGGACGAGGGCGTCGCCCCAGGCCCATGTGTCGCCGATGCCGACATCGGCTTCGATGATCCCTTCGGTGGTGAGGTTCTCGCCGAAGAAGCCCGGCCCGATGTCGGGCCGGTGCAGCTCCGCCCGCCACAGGGGGAGATGTTCGGAGGCGTAGGCGTAGACCGCCTTTTCCCGCCCGCCGTGCACGGTGATGTCGGCCTGGCGGTCGCCCTCCAGGTTCACCTCGCTCAGCTTGAGGGTGTCGACACCGGCGAGGGGTCGCTTCACGATCCCGGAGCTCACCGGCTCACCCCCCCGGGTGCCGATGACGGTGGGGACCCCGACGTTGACCGAGACCAACCGCAGCCCGCTCATGCCGTGCTCATCTCTTGCGGGCCCGGCGGGCCTTGCGGATGCGGTAGCCGGCGTAGGCGGCCACGGCGGTGATCAGCATGCCCTGCTTGCGCACGAACCCCTCGATGGCCGAGGGGTACTTCTCCTCTTTGGTGCGATGCCACAGGCCGTCGCACACGAAGGCTTCCACCGGCGTCGCCAGCTCCTTGCAGTGGGAGTTGAGGGCGGCCTCGATCCGCCAGCCCTGCTGGTCCTTGTGGTGGAGTCCCTCGAAGATCTCACGGCGCAGAGCCCGCTGCCCGGTGAGGATGGGGAGGACCCGCAGGAACAGCGGGTTGAGGCCCGGCCCCCGGTCGAACAACCCGCAGGCCATGCCCACCCGCTCGGAGAGCACGGCCTCGGCCAGGCGGTCGACGTGTCCGGGGACCAAGCCGACGAGGTCGGCGTCGAGGAAGACGATCACGGGGGCGTCGGTGGCGGCCACGCCGACGGTCATGGCCTGGCCCTTGCCCGGCTGGATGCAGGTCACCACCCGGGCGCCGGCCTTGGCCGCCGCCTCCCCGGTTTCATCGGTGGAGACGTTGTCAACCACCACCACCTCGTCGATCAGGGTCGCCTGGAGCGCCACCTGGACCACCTCACCCACGGTGGAACTCTCGTTGTAGGCGGGGATGACGGCAGCGGCTCGCACGGGGAGCGCAGGCTATCGGGACACCGTGACGGTGGCGATCTGGCCGGGGCGCAGGGAGACCGGCTCCCGGCCCACCTGCGCAGCCACGGGTCGCCCGGACGGGTTGAAGAGGCGGATGAGGAGGTCGTCGCCCCGGCGCAGAATGGCGGACACCTCGGCGCCGGAGACAGCCAGCGCCTGCCCGCCGCCGGCCCGCGGGCCCCGGGTTCCGTCCACCTCGGTCGCCGCCATCGGTACCAGGACGTCGTCTGTTCGCCGGTACAGCTCGGCCTGCTCCCAGCCCCCGGGATGCAGGAGGAGACCCAGACGGCGGCGCACGGTGCCGTGCAGCTGGGCCCCGGAGACGGGGAGGGGCGGGCCGGCGGGTTCGGGCCGGAGCGCCGGCCGGAGCCGGGAGAGGAACCCGACCGCCCGCAGCAAGGTGACCGCCAGAACCGTTCCGCGCTCCACGACCTCGTACTCCAGCATCGAATCGGAGATCACGGCCAGCCCCACCTTGCCGTCCGAGCAGTCGACGAAGCGCCGGGCGGGAAAGGTGCCGACCGGCCGCTCAACCGGCCCCCCCTCCGCCACCAGGGGGCGGCGGACGACGGCGAAGGCGCACTCCGCATGGGAGCCGTCGACGGCGGCCGGAAGCGGGAAGTGGGTGCGCAGGCGATGGTCGGATGCCGGGTTGTCGATCTCCACGTCAAGGTGCACGACCGGGTCGCCCGCCCGCAGCCCCACGACGGTGCGCACCACGCCGTCCACCGCCGCCTCCGAGCGGGCGGAGCAGCGGACCTCGTCGCCGAC
>JBIOUX010000060.1:0-26202 GCA_044867425.1 Acidimicrobiia bacterium
TCCAAGCACGTCCTCGACCGCTGGATCCGCTCCCGGCTGGCGGCCACCACCGAAGCCATCACCGCCGCCCTGGAGGGTTACGACACCTTGGGGGCGGCGGGGACGCTGGAGGCCTTCGTCGACGACCTGTCCAACTGGTACGTGCGCCGTTCCCGTCCCCGCTTCTGGAAGGCCAAGGACGAAGCCGCCTTCGCCACCCTCCACCACTGCCTGCTCACGGTCTCCCACCTGCTGGCGCCGTTCTGCCCGTTCCTGGCCGACGAGATCCACCGGGTGCTGGCGCGCGAGGGGTCAGAGGAATCGGTGCATCTGGAGGACTGGCCCGTGGTCGAGGCGGGTGCCGCCGATCCCGCCCTGGAAGCGGAGATGGCGCTGGCCCGCCGGCTGGTGGCCCTGGGCCGGGCCGCCCGGGGCGACGCCCGGCTGAAGGTGCGCCAGCCGCTGCGGAGGGCACTGATCGTGGTCCCCGGCGGGGAGAGCCTCTCGGGCGAGGCGGCGGCCCAGGTGGCCGAGGAGCTCAACGTCAAGAAGCTCGAGGTGGTGAGCAGCCTCGAAGGTCTCATCCGCTACTCGGTGGTCCCCAACTTCCGGGCCCTGGGTCCGCGCCTCGGCCCCCGCCTGCCGGCGGTGAAGGCGGCCCTGGCCGAGGCCGATGGCGCCGGGGTGCGCCGGACCCTGGACCAGGCGGGTCGCTATGTGCTCGACATCGACGGGGAGGCGGTCGAGCTCGGCCCCGCCGACGTCGAGGTCCGGGCCACCGAGCACGAGGAGCTGGCCCTGGCCCAGGACGGCCCCTATGCCGTCGCCCTGGACCTGGCGCTCGACGACGACCTGCGCCTCGAGGGTCTGGCCCGGGAGCTGGCCCGGGCGCTCAACGACCACCGCAAGGCCATCGGCCTGGCCATCGCCGAGCGCATCACCGTGGTCCTGTCGGCCACCGGGCCCGTGGCCCAGGCCGCCCAGCGCCACGGCGAGTGGATCGCGGGCGAGGTGCTGGCCGTGGAGTGGCAGGTGACCGAAGCCGACGGGCTGTCGGGGACGGTCCTCGACGTCGACGGCTCACCCGTGGAAGTGGCCATGGAGCGGGCCTGATTCAGCGGTAGCGGGCCAGGACGCTCTCGATGCGCGACAGGACGCCGGCCCGGGCCTTGTGGCGCTTCTCGTAGGCCCGCACCGCCTTGAGCTCGTCGACCGACAGGCCCGGGATCTGGGCCGTGACCTGGGCGACGGTGAGGCTGTCGTAGTCGGCGATGGGCAGGGCCAGCGCCGCCTTCGACGGCTTGGGCGCCGCCTTGGCGGGGCGGGAGGCAGGCACGCCGGGACCCTCCCGGGCCAGCAGCACGTCGATGCGCGACAGGACGCTGGTGCGGGCCTTGGTCGCCGCCTCCTCCTCCCGGACCATCTTGAGATCCTCGGCGTCCAGTTCGGACAGCAGCGGCAGGATCTCGTTGGCCCGGAGCTCGTCGTAGCGGTCGATGGGGAAGTCCCGGATGACCTCGATCTCGTCGTAGGCGACGTCGCTGCCCGCATCCAGGGGAAAGTCGGAGGCCGACCAGTCGGTACCGCCTCCGGCCCACTCCGGCTCCGGCTCGGCCCACCCCGACGCCTCCTCTTCCGCCTCCTCCGCTTCTTCCTCCTCATCGGCCGGGGCCCACTCGCCGGCCTCCGCTTCCAGGAGCGCGTCGACCCGGGCCAGGACCCAGGGATGCGCCCGGCCGGACGCCTCGCGCTGGCGGACCATCTCCAGCTCCGCCGGATCCAGGTCACCCAGGAGGGGGAGCACCTCCACCACTTCCAGGCGGTCGTAGTCGGGGATGGGGAAGGGCTTCCCGGCGGCCCGGCCCACTTCGGCGGCCCGGGCCCCGGCTCCCAGCGGTCCCCGGCTGACGTCGGGCACGGCCTCGGCGTCGGGGGAGATCGTGTCGACGCTTCCCGTGGGCGCCACCGGTTCCGCCTCACTGACAGGACGGGGCCGGCTCCGCAGCACGGCGATGACCAGCACCAGACCGGCCAGGGCCGAGCAGCCGATGGACACGAAGATGAGCGGGAGATCCTTGGTGAGGAAGAGGCCTGACAGCAGGAAGATCGTGGCCACGACCACCAACAGGAAGCTCACCAGGAGCACGGGTCCACCGTCCTAGTACTCGCCCTTGACGCCGCGAAATCGTAGCCGTGGGGCCGACCGCACGCCGTCAGGTTCGGCGGCGGACGGCGGGCCCCGGTCGCCCGTTGTCGGCGACCTCGTCCTCGATGACCAGCAGGGCCTCGGTGGGCGGGCCACCCTCGCCATCGGCGCCGTTGCCGTTTCCGTTGCCGTTGCCGTGACCGGCCTTGGTGGCATCGCCGGTGGGAACGGAGGCGTTCTCCACCGCCGGCGCCTCCGGCGTGGCCTCGGGCTCGGGAATGACCGTTTCGGCAACCTCTTCCGCGCCGGCCAGGTCGATCTCGTGCAGCTCCGGCCGCTGCGGCGCCGGCAGTTGGGCCCGGCGTTCGAGCTCCTCCAGCTCCCGCTCGAGCACGGCCCGCAGCCGGCCGCGGTAGTCGGCCTGCACCCGCTCGAGGGCGTCGATGTCGACGGTGAGCATGTCGCGCCGGGCCGAGAGCTCGGACACGATCGCCTCGTACTTCTGCCGCTGCGCCTCACCCTGGGCCCGGGACTGCTCCTCGGCTTCGGTGGTCATGGTGAGGGCGCGGTCCTCCGCCTCCTCCACCAGCTGGCGGGCCTTCTCGTGGGCGGAGGTGATGGTCTCGTCGGCGGTGCGCTGGGCCAGGAGCAGCGTCTGGCGCAGCACGCTCTCCATCTCCCGCCCGTTGGCCGCCTCCTGCTCCACCTGGCCGATGCGCTCCTGCAGCAGCCGGATGCGTTCGTGCATCCGCTCCAGCGTCACGGCGGCGCGCTCCAGCAGCTCTTCCACCTCGTCGGGCCGGTAGCCGCGGAAGGCCTCCCGCAGCTCGGCGTTGCGGAGATCGTGCGGCGTCACGTCCATAAACCCGATCCTAACGACGGAGCGTCAGGAACTGGTGGACCCTCAGTGTTCATTTCCCGGCCGGGGCCCCAACCCCGGCCTCCTCCAGAGCATGGGGGCCCCTGCCCCATGCCTGGCCGTACCTCCGACGTGCGTCAGAAGAGGCCGACGCGCCCGCAGTGGAGCACGGGGCCCTGGATGATCTGGATGCCGATGAACGCCACCAGGGGCGACAGGTCGAACATGCCCAGGGGCGGGATCACCCGGCGCAGCGGGCCCAGGACGGGCTCGGTCAACTCGAAGAGGATGGAAGAGATGGAGGCCATGGTGGTACCGGGCTGCACCGGGAACCACGACAGGATGATCCTCCCGATGAGGACGAGAAAGTAGATCTGAAGGAGCGCGCAGAGAATCGGCTTCAATCCGGGCTCCTGTCAGGCGCGGTACAGGCCCCGGGCCTGGAGGCGTTCCTTCTCCTCCTGGGAGACCTCGACGTTGGACGGGGTGAGGAGGAAGACCTGGTCCGCCACCCGGGACATGGAACCTCCAAGGGCGTAGGCGAGACCCGAGGAGAAGTCGATGAGGCGGCGCTGCAGGTCGCGCTCGAGGCCCTGGAGATTGAGGATCACGGGCTGGTTGGCCTTCAGCCGGTCTCCCACTTCCTGGGCGTCGTTGAACCCTCGGGGTTCGACCACGTGCACCCGGGCGGCCTGCGAGGAGGGCATGGTGCGTACCACGCTAGGCCGCGGCGGGCTCGGATTCTCCTCGCGGGGCAGGGGGCGGACATTGGGCGCGGGTTCGGCGGCCCGCGCCGCCGGCTCCTCCTCGCCCTCGGGCTCGTCGACGAGGCCCAGGTAGACCATTGCCCGTCGCCACATAGACATCGACCTGCCTCCTCGGAGCTACCGGTGCCTATCGTGACACGCCCGGCGGCGCCGGACGTGGACCGAACAGGGCCCGCCCGAGGCGGACCATGGTGGCGCCCTCCTCCACCGCCACCTCGAAATCGTCGCTCATCCCCATGGACAGCTCGTCCAGGTCCAGGTTCCCGGCCAGCTCCCGGAGGGCGGCGAAGGCGGGCCGGGGATCACGGCCCTGGGCGGGGACGGTCATGAGCCCCTCGACCGACAACCCCTGCGCCCGCAGGGAATCGACCAGGGCGGGAGTGCCGGCGGGACTGCATCCGCCCTTCTGCGGCTCCTGCGAGGTGTTCACCTCCACCAGCACCCGCCCCCCGGGCTGACGGCGGGCGATGGCGGCTCCGGCCTCGGGACGATCCACCGACTGCCACAGCGCCACGTGGGGGGCGAGGGCGGCAACCTTGTTGCGCTGGAGTCGACCGACGAAGTGCCATTCGGGCCCGTAGGGGACGAGGTCGGAGACCTTGGCGAGCAGCTCCTGGGCCCGGCTCTCCCCCAGGGCGCCCACGCCGGCGATGAGCACCTCTTCGATGCGCTCGGAAGCCACCCCCTTGGTGACGGCCACCAGGCGCACCGCGTCCTCGCCCCGCCCCGAGCGCCGCGCGGCAGCAGCCAACCGCCCCCGCACCTCCTCGAGGCGATCGGCGACCACGATCACGGCGCGGCCGCCACGAGCATCGCCTGCAGGCCGGTGCGGCCGTCCCGACGGTGGGAGAAGTACCGGGGGGAACAGGCGGTGCACACCTCGAGGTCGGTGATCTCGGTGACCCCGGCCCGGGACAGGGCGATCCGGACGGCGGCGGGTACGTCGAGGGCGAGCGCCCCGGCCCTGGTGCGGCTCTCGACCTCGTCGCCGAGACGATCCGCCACCAGCTTCAGGTCGCCGGGCGAGAACTCGTAGCAGCACGGGTGGATGCAGGGCCCGAGCACCGCCGCCGGGAAACGACCGGCCAGCTCCGCCACCCGGCCGACGGCCGCCTCCACCACGCCGGCGGCGAGCCCCCGCCAGCCGGCGTGGACGGCACCCACCACCCCCGGGCCGACCAGTGCCACCGGCGCGCAGTCGGCGGTGAGGATGGCGAGTACCGCATCGGGCTGTGTGCTGACCGCCGCGTCCGCCTGCGGCAGGAGGTCCGGCGCCGCCGATCCGGTGACGTGGACCTCAGCTCCGTGGACCTGGTGCAGGCAGGTCCAGGCGTCGGTATCGGTGGCCGGGCCGCCCAGGCCGGCACCGATCCGGCGGCGGTTCTCGGCCACGGCAGCGGGGTCGTCACCCCGGCCGTAGCCGGCGTTGGCGGAATCGAAAGGTGGGGCCGAGACCCCTCCGGTGCGGTCACTGAAGAGGATCTCGGCCCCGGGAAGGGACAGACGAGCCCAGCCGGGCACGGTCGTGGGTACCTACCGATCAGCCACGCGGGTTGAGGAACGACGGCACGTCGAACTCGTCCTCGGCCACCTCGCCGTCGGGCAACTCGATCTCATCGAGGGTCTCGGTGCTCTCGTCGGAGTAACGCAGGTCCACCACCCGGCGCTCCCGGCTGCGGTCGCCGTCGAAGCGGTCGAACCCGGCGGCGATGACCGTGACCCGCACCTCGTCGCCCAGGGCGTCGTCGATGACGGTGCCGAAGATGATGTTGGCGTCGGGGTGGGCGGCCTGAGCGATCAGCTCACAGGCCTCGTTCACCTCGGATAGGGCGAGGTCGGTGGGCCCCGAGATGGACAGCAGGATGCCCCGTGCCCCCTCGATCCCGGCTTCGAGCAACGGGGACGACACCGCCGCCCGGGCGGCGTTGGGGCCGCGGCCTTCGCCCGCCGCCAGGCCGATGCCCATGAGGGCGGACCCGGCGTTGGTCATGATCATCTTCACGTCGGCGAAGTCGGTGTTGATCAGCCCCGGCGTGGTGATGAGGTCGGTGATCCCCTGCACACCCTGGAGGAGCACCTCGTCCGCCGCCTTGAAGGCGTTGATCAGCGCGGTCTTCTCGTCGATCACCTGCAGCAGGCGGTCGTTGGGGATGATGATCAGGGTGTCGACCTTCTCCTTCAGGTTGCGGATGCCCTCTTCCGCCTGGATGGACCGCTGGCGGCCCTCGAAGGAGAAGGGCCGAGTGACGACCCCCACGGTCAGGGCGCCGAGAGATTTGGCGATCTCGGCCACCACGGGTGCGCCGCCGGTGCCCGTCCCGCCGCCCTTGCCGGCGGTGATGAAGACCATGTCGGAGCCCTTGAGCGCCTCTTCGATCTCGTCACGGTGCTCCTCGGCCGCCGCCCGGCCCACCTCGGGGTCGGAGCCGGCGCCGAGGCCCCGGGTGAGCTGGCGCCCGATGTCCAGCTTGACGTCGGCGTCGCTCATGAGCAGCGCCTGGGCGTCGGTGTTGATCCCGATGAACTCGACACCCTTCAAGCCGGCGTCGACCATCCGGTTGACTGCGTTGCATCCTCCGCCGCCGACGCCGACGACCTTGATCACGGCCAGATAGTTCTGAGGAGCGCCCACCATCGCCAAACCTTCCCTCCACCTCGAGGCTTCCGCCGAGTTCTCCGCCCCCGCCCAGCCTTCGTATTCCACCGCTTTAAGCTCTAGTTGAGCTTTAGGGATAGAGGATGAACCCTCTGGTTCCCATTCAGAGAGTAACGGGGGTTCGGAAAGGGCGCAATTGCCGTCAAAAAGGGCGGGTCAGGCTCAGTCTCGGGGCTTCGGGTCCGTCGGCACGCCCGGTTGCGGGCCCGCCGGGGGCCCGGCCGGCAGCACGACCGGGGCGCTGGGGACGCGCACGTCGATGGCCAGCACCGGCCGCGACCCCAGGTGCTCGAGGAGGGCTCCGAGGGCGCCCACCTTGGCCTCGAGGTGCTCGGGCGGGCCGAAGCGGACGTCCCGGCCGCCCACCCGCAGGGTGACCGACCCGCCTTCCACGCCGGCCACGGAAACCTGCCGCTGCAGGGACTCGGTCAGGGCCAGATAGACGGTCAGGGCCGGCCCCGCCGGTACCAGCCATTGTCCGGGCGGGGGGATCTCGCCCGCTCCGGTCACCTCGGGCAGGTCGGACGGACGGTCGGGGCGGTCGGCCAGTACCCGGCCCGTGTCGTCGAGCAGGGCGGAGCCCCCGGCGGGCCGGGTGGCGAAAGCCGCCGGCATGCGCTCGGTGAGCCGGATCCGCACCCGGTTGGGGAAGACCCGCTCGACCCGGGCCGAACGCACGAAGGGCAACGCCTCGACCCGGTGGGCGGTGGCGGTGGTGTCCACCTCGGCCAGCGGGACCCGTTGGAGCGGCCCGGCCGCCTGGGCGGCCTCGGCGGGAGAGACCAGGAACCCGCCGGCCACGTCGATGTGGTCCACGTCGAAGAGCGCCGAGCGGGAACCGGACCACACCAGGGCGCCCAGGGTGACGACGGCCAGGACGGCGGTGAGGGTCCGTCCGGCCCGGGATCGGGGCAGGTACTTGGGATTGGGCTTCGGCAGCCGGAAGGCGGGCGCACACTTGAGGACCCGGCCGAGGGACTTTGACACGCCGGCCATCGGGTTCATGCCGCCGCTCCGCCGGCGTGATCCTCCACCGCCCAGGCGGGCGGGGCGCCGGGACGGGCACCGGGCTGGCCGGCGAAGCCGATGCGGCGCAGCTCGGGGGCCAGGCGCACGCCGGTCTCCGCCTCCACCCGCCGGGCCACCTCGGCCACCAGGGCGACCACATCGGCGGCCCGGGCCCCGGGTTCCGCTTGGAAGAAGTTGGCGTGGCGTTCGGAGACCCGCACGCCGCCCACGGTCAGGCCCTTGAGCCCGCAGGCGTCGATCAGGCGGCCGGCGGAGTCGCCCGGCGGGTTGGTGAAGACCGACCCGGCGTTGGAACCGCCCGGCTGGTTGGCCCGCCGCCAGCGCACCACCTCGTCGATCCGGGCCTCACAGGCGCCCGGGTCATCGGCGCCGGCGCGGAACTCGGCGGCCACCACCACCTGCGAGGGACCCACCCGCGAGCGCCGGTAGCCGAGTCCGAGATCGCCGGGGCCGTGCTCCTCCAGCCGGCCGTCACCGGCGAGATCGGCGAGCCACACCCGCCGGAGCACCTCAACGGTCTCGCGTCCGTGGCCGCCGGCGTTCATCCGCACGGCCCCGCCCACGGATCCGGGAATGCCTACGAAGAACTCGAGCCCGGCCAGCCCGGCGCCGGCGCTGCGGCGGGCCAGGACGGGCAGGGCCAGGCCTCCCCCCGCCCGCACGGTGGTGTCGGTGTCGGGGCCAGCGGAAGCCCCGGGCTCGATCCGCATCTCGGCCAGCTCGCCCTCGAGCACCACGGCCACGCCGGCGAACCCCTCGTCGGCCACCAGGAGGTTCGACCCCCGCCCGACCACCAGCACCGGCAACCCCTCCGGGAGGCCGGCGGCCAGGGCGGCAAGGTCGTCCGGTGACCCGGCCCGGACGAGCACCGCCGCCGGTCCCCCCAGGCGGTAGGTGGTGAGCTCGGCGAAGGCCACCTCCCGGCGGACCTTCCCGGGAAGGAGCGTCTCCAGCCGTTGCGCCACTTGCTCGATGCCGGTCCTCATGGCGAAGACGCTTCGGCGGCGCGCAACCACTCGTCGGGCAGGGAGGTGACGTCGCCTGCCCCCAGCGTCACCACCAGATCGCCGGGGCGGGTGAGCCGGGGGAGGCGCTCGAGGAGGTCGGCCCGCTTGGGCAGATAGAGGACCCGGGCCGCCGGCCGGGCCTCGCACACGGCCTGGAGCACGAGGCGGCCGGACACTCCGGGCTGCGGCGGCTCGCCGGCGGCGTAGACGTCGGTGAGCACGACCATGTCGGCGTCGTCAAAGGCGTCGCCGAAGTCCCGCCACAGGCGGGCGGTGCGGCTGTAGCGATGGGGCTGGAAGACAGCCACCACCCGCGACCAGCCGCCCTCCTTGGCTGCCGCCAGGGTGGCCCGCACCTCGCCGGGCAGGTGGGCGTAGTCGTCCACCAAGCTGACCCCACCCACCTCGCCGTGGAACTGGAACCGGCGGGCCACCCCGGCGAAGCGGCCGAGGGCGGCGCGCACCGCCGCGAAAGGGACCCCGATCTCGGTGGCCACGGCCGCCGCCGCGGCGGCGTTGCGGGCGTTGTGGATACCGGGGGCGGGCAGCACCAGCTCCCCCAGTGGAGTGCCACCCCGGTGCAACGTGAAGCGGCTCCCGGAGCGCTCGCCGGTGTAGCCGGCGATGCGGTAGTCGGCCGTCCCGGCCGTGCCGTAGGTCACCGCCCCGCCGACCTCGGCCGCCAGGCGGGCAGCCACGGGGTCGTCGGCGCACACCACCCGGGGACCGGGGGCGGCGGCCAGGTACCGGGCGCAGGCCGCCTCCAGGGCGGCGAAGTCGCCGTAGTGGTCCAGGTGGTCCGGTTCCACGTTGGTGAGGACGACGGCCTCGGGGGCGATCTCGATGAACGTCCCGTCGCTCTCGTCGGCTTCCACCACCAGCCACTCGCCCTCGTCGTAGGCGGCGTTGCTGCCCACCTCGTTCGGTTCGCCGCCGATGAGGAAGGACGGCTGCCATCCGGCGGCCCGCAGCACGAGGGTGGTCATGGTCGAGGTGGTGGTCTTGCCGTGGGTTCCGGAGATGGCCACCGTGCGGCGCAGGTCGACGATGCTGGCCAGCGCCTCGGCCCGCCGCAGGACGGGCACACCCCGCTCCCGGGCCGTGACCACCTCGGGGTTGGAGGCGGGGATGGCCGTGGAGACGATGACGGCGTCGAGTTCGGCGGGAAGGCGGCCGGCGTCGTGGGGGACGTGGACCTCGACACCGAGGAGGCGCAGGCGCTCCAGGCCCCGCCAGGACTTGAGGTCGGAGCCGGAGACGGTGTGGCCCAGGCGGGCCAGGATGGCGGCGATGCCGCTCATGGCCATGCCGCCCACGCCCACGATGTGGACGCGGCGGGGCTGCGACAGGTCGAGGCTCATTGGACCTGCGCCAGCGGGGACAGGCGGCTGGGGGAGGGGCCCCCAGCCGCAGCGCGATGAGCCGCCAGGCGAAGAGCCATGGTCACCGGGCCGCTTCCTCGACCAGGTCGGCCAGGCGGTCGGCCGCGTCGGGATGGCCGACGGCGGTGGCCGCCCGGCCCATGGCACCGAGGCGCACCGCGTCGGTCAGGAGGGCGTCGACCTCGCCCGCCAGCCGGGCACCGTCGCACTCGCCATCGGGCACCAGGACCCCGGCGCCGGCCTCCACCAGGGCCAGGGCGTTGTGGGTCGGGTGGTCGCCGGGGGCGCCGGGCAGGGGCACCAGCACCGCCGGCACCCCGGCGGCGGCCAGCTCGGCCACGGTGGTGGCACCGGCCCGGCACACCATGAGCGTGGCCGTGGCGTAGAGGCGGGGCATGTCGTCCTCGTAGCGGACGAGCCGGTAGTCGAGGCGGTCATCGGGCCGGCGCAGGCCCTCGAGCGCGGCGGCGGTCTCCTCGTGGCCGGCGGCGCCGCTCACGTGGTGGACGGCGACGTCGTCCCGGGACCGCCACAGGTCGTAGAGGCCGGCCGCGGCCTGATTGAGGCGCCGCGCCCCCAGGCTGCCCCCGAAGATGACCACCAGGGGCGGGGCGGAAGCGGGACTCCGGACGACGCCGGCCACCGCGGCGCGCACCGGGTTGCCCGTGACCACCGCTCCCGGCAGTGGGGTCCCGGGCAGGGACACCGCCGCCTTGGAGCCGAGCCGGACGGCGATGCGGTTGGCCAGCCCGGGGGCGGCGTTCTGCTCGTGCACCACGACCGGGATCCGTAGAGCCCGGGCGGCCAGGATGCAGGGCAGCGAGGCGTAGCCGCCCACCCCCACCACCACCCGGGGACGCCGGCGGCGCACCAGCCGGGTGGCCCGGGCCACGGCGGCCACCGTCTGGCCGGCCACGGACACGTTCTCGGCCGTCAGGCGGCGCTGGAGCCCCCGTCCGGGCAGCAGGTCGACGGTGAAGCCGGCGGCGGGCACGGCCGTGGCCTCCAGGCCCCGGGCACTTCCCACCCAGTGGATGGACGCCCGGTCATGCCCGCGGGCCACCAGGGCCTCGGCCAGCGCCAGCCCGGGGTACACGTGCCCGCCCGTGCCGCCCCCCGTCACCATGGCGAACAACCTCACCTCACCGGCCCTGGCGGGCGACGTTGAGGAGGATCCCGGTGGCGGCCATGGTGAAGAGAAGGGCCGAGCCCCCGAAGGACACGAAGGGGAGGGGCACGCCCGTCACCGGCAGCAGCCCGGTGACAGCCCCGATGTTCACCAGGGCCTGGCCCACCACCCAGCCCGTGATCCCGGCGGCCAGCAGCGTCCCGAACCGGTCCGGGGCCCGCAGGGCGGCCCGGACCCCGAACACGGTCAGCGCCCCGAAGAGGAAGACGACCAGCGCGCACCCGAGCAGCCCGAGTTCCTCGCCGATGACGGCGAAGATGAAGTCGGTGTGGGCGTTGGGAAGGAACAGCCACTTGGCCCGGCCCGCCCCGAGCCCCACGCCCGTCCACCCGCCGCTCCCCAGGGCGATGAGCGACTGGGCCACCTGGTAGCCGCCCGCCTGGGCGTGGACCTCGGAGAAGGGGTCGACGAAGGACAGGAGCCGGGCCCGCCGGTACGGCTCGACCACGGCCAGCACCGCGCCGGCGGCGAGGCCGCCGATCCCCACCAGGACCAGGTGGCGGAGCCGGAGGCCGCCCACGAACAGGACGCTCCCGGTGAGGATGGACATGACGATGGTGGTGCCCATGTCGGGCTGGAGCATGACCAGGGCACCGAAGAAGCAGAACACCACGGCCACCGGCCGCAGCACTTCCCGCCAGTCGGCCACCAGGGGGGCGCGCCGGGTGAGGACGTCGGCCGCGTAGACGAGGATGGCCAGCTTGGCCAGCTCGGAGGGCTGAAAGCGCAAGGGGCCGGCACCCAGCCAGCGGGTCGAGCCGTTGACGGCGATGCCCACCCCGGGCACCAGGACGAGGATGAGCAGGACGGCGGCGGCGACCAGGAGCAGTCCGACGTGACGCCGGAGGCGCCGGTAGTCGAAGCGGGCGGCGGCGGTCATGGCCAGCAGGCCGAGGATGGTCCACAGCAGCTGGCGCTTGAAGAACAGCCAGGAGGAGCCGTAGTTGGCCAGGGCTTCCACCGACGACGACGACAGCACCATGACCAGGCCGACGAGGTTGAGCACCAGAATGTTGGAGAGCAGGGCGTAGTAGGCCGGGGGACGGGCTCGGCCGCCCTCCTTCCACGCCTGCCGGGCGGTCCGGACGGCTTTCCCGATCCCGGACGCGGGCGGCCGGGCGGGAGCCGGCTTCCCCCGGCGCTTCCCTGGTCGGGCCGGGCGGGGCGGGGCCTGCGCCGGCTCAGCCCTGACCGCCATCGCGCTCCTCGTCGTTTTCGGGGACATCCCGGAACCCCGGCAGGGCCTTGACGCAGGCGGCGAAGTCGTCGCCCCGGGCGGCATAGCCGGGATACCAGTCGAACGAGGCGCAGGCCGGGGAGAGGAGGACGGTGTCGCCCGGCTCGGCCAGGGCGGAGGCGGTGCGGACCGCCTCGGCCATGGACCCCGCCTTGGACACCGGGACCAGCCCCTGGAAGGCGGCGACGACCTCGCCCGCCGCTTCCCCGATGGCCACCACCGCCCGCATCCGGTCGGCCCGGGTGGCGAGCACGGACAGGTCGAGGCCCTTGTTGCGCCCGCCGGCCAGGAGCACGACTGAGTCGTAGCCGGAGATGGCGGCCAGGGCGGCGTGGGGGTTGGTGGCCTTGGAGTCGTCCACGAAGGTCACACCCCGAGTTTGGCCCACCGGAGTCGTCCGGTGGGGGAGCCCCGAGAACGACCGCAGGACAAGGGCCACCGCCTCGGTGGAAGCGCCGAGGTCGAGCGCGGCGGCCGAGGCGGCCAGGGCGTTGGCCAGGTCGTGGGGAGCGCGCCGGGGGAGCTCGTCGGGCGGGACGGGAAGGGGCTGGTGGAGGGCAAATCCGAGTGTCCGGGCCGGTGCCGCCCGGGCTGCGTCCGCCACTGCCGGGTCGTCGAGGTTGTAGACGAGCAGATCGTCGCCGGCCTGATTGGCGAAGATCCTCGCCTTGGCCTCCACGTAGGCCTCGAAGCTGGGGTGCCAGTCGAGGTGGTCGTGGGCGGCGTTGAGGAAGACGGCCACCCGGGGCCGGAACTCCCGGGTGAAGCGAAGCTGGAAGGACGACACCTCGGCCACGACGACGTCGACGGGGTCGTGGACGGCGTCGATGAGAGGGCGTCCGATGTTGCCGGCGGCGAGGGCTTTCATGCCCGATGCAGTGAGCATCTCGGCGATGAGGGTGGTGACCGTCGTCTTCCCGTTGGTGCCGGTGACGGCGACGAGGGTCCGGTCGAGATCCCGGGCCGCGTTGGCGGCCAGTTCGATCTCCGACAGGATCGGGACGCCGGCCGCTTCGGCCAGCCGGTAGACGGGATGGGCCTCCGGCACGCCTGGGCTGGGCACCACGACGTCCGCCGCCGCTACCAGCCGGGCCAGCTCGTCCCGGCTCGGGGCACCGACCAGGGGAACGCCCAGGGCCTCCAGCCGGGCGGCCCGCTCCGCCACCCCGGTCCCGTCGGGCCGGTCCTCCACCACCGTGACGGCACCGTCGCACAGTGTCCGGCGGGCGACGGCGTCACCCGTCACCCCCAAACCGATCACAAGGGTGAGGTGGTCGCGATCCACCCCCTGTGAGGGGGTCAAGCGCAACCACCTTGGTGAGCGGGGCTCAATCCAGAGCTCCCGAGGCGATGAAGTCGGCGTAGAAGAGACCGAGGCCGAAGGCCACGAACAGGCCGGTGATGAGCCAGAAGCGCACGATGACCGTGAACTCGGGCCAGCCGGCCAGCTCGAAGTGATGGTGGATGGGGGCCATGCGGAAGACCCGGCGCCCGAAGCCCCGGAACGACACCACCTGGATGACGACCGACACCGTCTCGAGCACGAACAGGCCGCCCATGATGGGCAGCAGGAGGTGGGTGCGGGTGAGCAGGGCGAGGCCGGCCAGCGCCCCGCCCAGGGCCAGGGAACCGGTGTCGCCCATGAAGATCCGGGCCGGCGCCGCGTTCCACCACAGGAAGCCGGCGCACCCGCCCAGCACGGCGGCGGCCACCACCGCCAGGCCCAGGGCGTCGGGCGGGTTCACGTGGTAGAGCGCGCCGTGGCGTACCTGCCAGAAGGCGATGATGACGAAGGCGGCGGCCACGAAGGCGGAGGAGCCCGAGGCCAGGCCGTCGAGCCCGTCGGTCAGGTTCACGGCGTTGGCGGTGGCGATGATGATGACCACGGCCCAGAGGAGGAAGCCCCAGTCGCCCAGGTCGAGACCGAGGTCGCGGGTGAAGGACACCTTGGTGGACACGCCGATCCACTGCACGGCCAGGAGGGCGAAGACCAGCGCCACCACCAGCTGGCCCGCCGACTTGGCCCGCTTGTTGAGCCCCAGGTTGCGCTGGAAGCGGATGCCCAGGTAGTCGTCGATGAACCCCACGGTGCCGAGGCCGAGCACCAGGACCATGAGGCACAAGCCGGGCCGGGACAGCCCGTCGCCTCCGGGGCGGAGGCTGCCCACGAGATACCCGCCCACCGTCCCGCCCAGGATGGCGATGCCGCCCATGGTGGGGGTGCCGGCCTTGGTCTGATGCCCGGAAGGGCCGTCCTCCCGGATGAGCTGACCGATGCCCCGGGCCCGGAGCAGGCGGATGAGGAAGGGGGTTCCCACCAGGGCGATGACGAGGCTGGTGGCGGCGGCGAGCAGGAGGGAGATCACCGGGGCGGCTCCCGCCCGGGGTTCGGGGTGTCCCCGAAAGACAACTCGCAGAGCGCCGTGGCCAGCGCTTCCAGGCCCACGACGCGGCTGGCCTTGACCAGCACGGCGTCTCCAGCCTGGAGCCGCCCGGCCAGCACCTCGAGAGCGGCCTCGGCCGTGTCGACGGCGATGATGCGTTCCAGTCCGGCGGCGGCCGCCCCTTGCACGATCCCGGCCGCCTCCGGGCCGACGACGACCAGCGCCTCGGGCAGGCCGGCGGCAGCCTGTCGGCCGATCAGGCGGTGGAGCTCCTCCGATTCCTCTCCCAGCTCGGCCATGTGGCCGAGCACGGCGAAGCGCCGGCGGCTGGGCAGCGCGGCCAGGGCGTACAGCGCCGCCCGCATCGAGGCCGGGTTGGCGTTGTAGGCGTCGTTCAGGACGACGAGACCGGCGGGCGTGTGGGTGAGCTCCATCCGCCAGGCGGATCCCACGGTGGCCGCCAACCCCTCGGCCGCCTCCGCCACGGTCAGCCCCAGGACGCCGGCCACGGCCACGGCCACGGCGGCGTTCATGGCCTGGTGGGCGCCCCGCACCGGCAGCGGCCCGAACTCCCCGACGCCCCAGGGGGTGAGCAGGTCGAACGACGGCCGGAGCTCATCGTCGAGCCGGACGCCGGAGACCACCACGTCGGCTTCGGCCCCATACCCGAAGGTGAGCACTCGGGCGGAGGTCCGGGCGGCCAGTTCCGGCGTGGTGTCGTCGTCGGCGCACAGGATGGCCGTTCCGCCGGCGGGCAACGCCTCGATCAGCTCGCCCTTGGCCCGGGCCACCTCGGCCCGCGAACCGAAGAACTCCACGTGAGCCACGCCGATGTTGGTGATCACGCCCACCGTGGGGTGGGCGACCGCGCACAGGGCGGCGATGTGGCCGACCCCCCGGGAGCCCATCTCCAGGACCACCACCTCGGTCTTGTCGGTGGCGAGCAGGGTCAAGGGAACGCCGATCTCGTTGTTCCACGAGGCCGGGCTGGCCGCCACCGCCAGGCGCGAGCCCAGGGCGGCGGCGGTCAGGTCCTTGGTGGACGTCTTGCCGGTGGAGCCGGTGATGCCCACCACCGGCAGGTCACCGAGGAGACGGCGGGCGTGGGCGCCGAGGGCGCTGAGGGCGACGCCGGTGTCGGCCACCCGCACCACCCCGGCACCATCGGGCAGGCCGGGCGGCATCCGCTCCACCAGGACGGCGGCGGCGCCGGCGGCCACCGCCCCGGAGGCGAAGTCGTGCCCGTCCCGCTCGGCTCTCAGGGCGACGAAGAGGCCTCCGGGCTCCAGCCGCCGGCTGTCCACCGACACCGACGCCACCGCCAGACCGGGATCGCCGGCGATCAGCTCTCCGCCGGCGGCCTGCGCGATCTCGCCCAAGGTCAGGCGCATCCGGGGCCTCTCATGCCGGGGACGCCTCGGGCTCTGATCATGTCGGGGACGCCCCGGACCCGGGGCTCCAGCCCAGGCGCGCCAGCTCCTCCCGGGCCACCTCCCGGTCGTCGAAGGGGGTGGTGACCCCCATCGCCGTCTGGCCCGTCTCGTGGCCCTTCCCGGCGATCACCAGCACGTCGCCGGCGCGCAGGTCGTGCATGGCGGCCCGGATGGCACCACGGCGGTCGAGCACCAACCCGAGATGACCACCCACGTCGTGGACGCCCCGGGCCACCTCCTGGGCGATGGCCAGCGGGTCCTCGGAGCGGGGGTTGTCGGACGTGACCCAGATGGAGTCGGCCAGCATGGCCGCCACCTTCCCCATGGCCGGCCGCTTGGCCCGGTCGCGGTCGCCGCCGGCCCCGAAGACGACGACCAGGCGCCCTGCGCCTCCTGGGACACCCCCGGCCCCGGGCTCGACCAGGCCTCGGGCGGCCCGCAGCACCTGCTCCAGGCCGTCGGGACTGTGGGCGTAGTCGACCAGCACCGGGAAGGGTTGCCCCGCGTCGATGCGTTCCATGCGCCCGGGCACGATCAGAGGGGCGGAAAGTCCGGCTCCCACCGCGTCCAGCGGCAGGCCGGCAGCCAGGGCGGTGGCCGCCGCCGCCAGGGCGTTGGCCACGTTGAAGTCCCCGGCCAGGGGCGAGCGCACGGGCACGGTCCCCGCCGGGGTGGCCAGCAGGAACCGGTTGCCCCGGGCGCCGACCTCGACCGACTCGGCCCGCACGTCCGCCTCCGGGCGGGACCGGCCGAAGGTGGTGAGCGCGATGCCCCGCTCGGCGCAGCGGCGGGCCAGGAGGGCGCCGTGGGTGTCGTCCAGGTTGATTGCCGCCGCCGCCGTCCGGGCCGGGTCGAAGAGCAGCGCTTTGGCCTCGAAGTAGTCCTCGAGGTCTTCGTGAAAGTCGAGGTGGTCGTGGGAAAGGTTGGTGAAGCAGGCGGCGGCGAACCACGTGGCGTCGACCCGGTGGAGGGCCAGGGCATGGGACGAGACCTCCACCGCGGCCACCTCCACCCCGGCGTCCACCATCCGGGCGAACAGGGCCTGGAGGTCGGGGGCCTCGGGCGTGGTCCGCTCGCCGGCCAGGACGGAGCCGGCGATGCGCGTCTCCACCGTGCCCACGACCCCGGCGGTCAGCCCGGCGGCGCCGGCGATCGCCTCCAGCAGGTAGGTGGTGGTGGTCTTGCCGTTGGTACCGGTGACTCCGAGAACCCGCATCCGCCGGGAGGGCTGTCCGAAGAAGGCGGCCGCCACGGGGGCCATGGCCGCCCGCACCGACGCCACCCGGGCCTGGGGGACGGGCAGGTCCAGCGGCCGTTCGACGAGCAGGGCGGAGGCGCCGGCGGCCGCCGCCGCCGGGGCGTGGTCGTGGCCGTCGGCCCGGGCGCCGGGCACGCAGCAGAACAGCGCCCCCGGTGCGACCCGGCGGCTGTCGAAGGTCACGGACGCCACCTCGGTGCGCGGGTCCCCCCGCAGCTCGAGCACGTCGACGGCGTCGAGCAGCTGATGGAGCAGCACGCCCGAGGAGTCCCTATCTGCTCGGAGCCGGCGCCCGGTTGGGCCGGCCATCCCCTGTTCTCGAAAGGCTATCGCCGGTCCGGGGCTGAGGGGTGTCCCCTGGTGGCGGAGCCGACAATGGTGACGGGGTGGGCGGCGGCGGCGGGATCCGCTCGAGGCGCAGCGCGTACTGCATGATCCTCGAGAAGACGGGAGCGGCCACCTGGGCCCCGTAGATGGGGGTCGGCTCATCCAGGATGACCACCGCCGCCAGGCGGGGATCCTCGGCCGGGACGAAGCCCACGAAGGAGGCGACGTAGTTGCCCGAGTACCCCCGGGCGCCCTCCAGGGGCTTGCGGGCCGTGCCCGTCTTCCCCGCCACGGTGTAGCCGGGGATGGCGGCGTTCATGCCCGTGCCCTCCCGGACCACGTTGCGCAGCATCTGGTTGAGCATGGCGGCGGTGCGGGGAGATACCACCCGCCGGGGCTCGCCGGGGGGGACGTCGTGGCGCCCTCCGGCCTCGTCGAGGGTGGCCGCCACCAGCATGGGCGGGCGCCACACACCGCCGTTGGCGACGGCCATGTAGACCTGGAGCATCTGCAGGGCGGAGACGGCCAGGCCGTTGCCGATGGGCACCGTCCCCATGGAGGTCACCCACCAGTGGTCAGGATCGAGGAGCAACCCGGTGGCCTCGCCGGGGAAGCGCAACCCGGTGCGCTTCCCGAAGCCGAAGCCCCGGAGGTAGTGGTCGAGACGGTCCTTGCCCAGCTTCTGGGCCACCATGATCGTCCCCACGTTGGAGGAGTGGGTGAGGATGTCGGTCACCGACCAGTCGGTGGGCGGGTGGGCGTCGTGGTCGGAGAAGAGGTGGTTCCCCACCTGGTACTTGTCGGGGACCTTGAACCGGGTGTCCGGGGTGACCAGGTTCTCCTCCAGAGCCCCGGCCATGGTGATGACCTTGTTGGTCGACCCGGGCTCGTAGACGTCGGTCACCGCCCGGTTGTGCTCGGTGTTGGCCGCCGGCCGGGCCGCCCCGCCCCCGTCTCCGGTGACGTTGGCCATGGCCAGGATGGCGCCGGTGCGGGTGTCGGTCACGATGGCCGTCCCACCCTTGGCGGTGGCCGCCGCCACCTCGCCCACCAGCGCCTGCTCCACCTCGTACTGGAGGGACTGGTCGAGGGTGAGCACCAGGTCGTGGCCCCGCAGGGAGGGCTGGAAGGACTCCCGGCCCTGGGGGATCTCCCGGCCCTGGGGGTCCTGCTCCACCACGATCTCGCCCGGACGCCCGGTCAGGGTCTTCTCGTAGGCCACCTCCAGGCCGGACAGGCCCTGGTTGTCGAGGCCGACGGAGCCGAGGACGGGCCCGGCCAGGGGACCCGAGGGATAGAACCGCTTGGACTCGGGCAGGAAGTCGACCCCCGGGAGCTCGAGCTTGCGCACGGCCTCGGCGGTGCCCTCGTCGACCTTGCGGGCCAGGTACACGAAGGCGGCCTTGTCCTTGGAGAGCCGCTCGACCAGGAACTTCTCCTCCACCCCGAGGGCGGGGGCCAGCTTGGCGGCGTACTCCTTGACCTTGGCGTTGGGGACCACCCGGGGATTGGCCCACACGGTGAGCTGGGAGACCGACAGGGCGAGGTCGATCCCCCGGCGGTCGAAGACGGCACCCCGCTCGGCGGCCAGGGCGATCCGGCGCACGCGCTGGTTGGTGCCTTTCTCGGCGTAGGTGGCCGCGGAAACGGCCTGCACCTGGGTCAGGCGGGCGACGACGGCGGTGAACCCCACCGCCATGACCACGAGCAGGGCCACGGTGCGCCGCCGGGTCAGGCGGTTGGCGGCGAACGCCGCCCCGGGCTCGGTCCTTCTGTGTCTACGGCTCTTCGCCTGGCGGTTCGTGGCGGTGGGGTTGGGGGCCCCTGACCCAACCACCCGCCGACCCCGGCGCCGGCCCTGGCGGTCCCGGGAGGCGGACGCGGGGCGGATGGGGGGCTTACGGTCGGGCGGCAAGGTAGGGCTTGACCTCGGACCAGTTCCCGGCCAGGGAGGAGGCGGACGACGTGTCGGTGGCGGAGGGCGCCGGTGCCGGCAGGTAGGCCACCTCCGGCGGGGCCACCATCCCGAGGCGCTCGGCGGCGGTGGCCACGATCCGCTCGGGGGCGGAGAGTCGGGCCACCTCCAGGCGGAGGTGCTCGTAGCGCTGCTGCTCCGTGGCGGCGGCGTCCTTCAGCCGGTCGAGCCGGAACTGGCTCTGGACCAGGAGGACGTGGAAGGCGGCCGCACCGAAGATGGTGCCCACCGTGAGCACCGCGGTGGTGAGCAGGGCCAGGCGCAGCTGCCGGTCGGGGGCCGGTCCCTGGCGCCGGCGCCGGGGCGTCGGCTTGGGCCGGCGGCGCAGCTCAGGGCGGGTCCGGCGCAGCGCCTTCTGGTGCCGGCGCCGGACCTCGCCCGGGCCCCCGCGCCTCTTCGAGACCGCCGACTTCCTCCGGCGCCGGCGCAGAATCCTCATGACTGCTCCCTCGGGGACACCCCGGACCCCGGCGCCGCCCGTTCCACCACCCGGAGGCGGGCGCTCTCGGCCCGGGGGTTGGCATCGACCTCGGCGCCCGACGGGCGCAGGGCCCGGCGGGTGACCAGCACGCCGGGGGGCGCGGGCTGGTCGGGTGGAACGGGCAGGCCGCGGGGCAGCTGGGGAGGAGAGGACCAGTCGGTGAAGCGGTGCTTGACCATGCGGTCCTCGAGCGAGTGGTAGGAGAGGACGGCCAGGCGGCCGCCGGGCGCGAGGGCGGAGAAGGCGGCATCCAGGCCGGCGGCGAGATGGTCGAGCTCGGCGTTCACCTCCATGCGGATGGCCTGGAAGGTGCGCCGGGCCGGATGCGGGCCGCGGCGCCGGGCGGCGGCGGGGATGGCGTCGCGCACCACCTCGGCCAGCTGGGCCGTGGTCTCGAGGGGACGGCGGGCGGCGATGCGACGGGCGATGGCCCGGGCGAAGCGCTCCTCTCCCCATCGGGCGATGACCCTGGCCAGCTCTGCCTCCTCGTACTCGTTCACCACCTCCCGGGCTGACAGGGCCTGGGAGCGGTCCATTCGCATGTCGAGCGGGGCGTCGGCCCGGTAGGAGAAACCCCGCTCGGGGCGGTCCAGCTGCGGGCTGCTCACGCCGAGGTCGAAGAGCACCCCACCGACGCTGCCGGCACCTTGCCCTGGCAGCACCAGAGCCAGGTCCTCGAAGCCGGAGTGGACCACCGTCGCCCGGTCCCCGTAGGAGGCGAGGGCGGCGGTCGCCGCCGCCACCGCCTCGGCATCACGGTCGAGGCCGAGGAGGCGGCAGTCGGGCCGGGCATCGAGGAGGGCCCGGGCGTGGCCGGCGCCCCCCACCGTCCCGTCGACCAGGAGACCGGCGGGGACGGAGGCGAACACGGAGACCACTTCCCGGGACATGACCGGGGCATGGGCAAACTCCCCGGTCATCTGCCCTCTTCGGGGACACCCCGGACCCGGGGCCCCGGCGGGTCGCCGCACGGCTTGGGCCCAGCCCCCCGAACGGGCCGGCGCGAGGGTTCGCGGACCGACACACGGATGGAAGCGGGCGGAGTAGGGCCTTCCACCGCACCGTCGGGGGGGCTGGGCGCAGGCCGTGCGACGCACGCCCGCGATGTCAAGGTCACACAGCTAGATGCCGAAGTCGGGAATGTCCTGGGCAGCAGTGATGACCTGCTCCCCTTCGATCTCACTGGCCCGCCAGCGTTCGGCGTCCCAGATCTCCACCCGGGAGGCGACGCCCGCCACCACGACCTCGCGGTCGGGGCTGAGGCCGGCGAACTCCCGCAGGTGGGCGGGTACCTGCACCCGCCCCTGGCGGTCCGGATCGGCGGGGGCGGCGCCGGCGAAGAACGTTCTCGCCGCCTGCCGCTGGGCCGGTCCCCTGGTCGCCACTTCCCGCATGTTGCTCGCCACCCGCTCCCACTCGTCAGCCGGATACACGCACAGGCAACCGTCGAGGCCCCGGGCCATGTAGGCGCCGGTTTCCAGTTGGGGTCGGAACTTGGCCGGGAGGATGACCCGCCCCTTCGCGTCGAGAGCGTGCTGAAACTTCCCGACGAACACGGTCCACTCCCTCGGCCCTCATCGCCGCCGCCGTCCGGCCTGAGGCCACTGCGAGACCATATTCCTCCACTTTCCGCCCGTCAACACCATTCAGTACCACTTTCCACCACCAAGGCATGACGATAGGCGCGTTGGTGCCGTCAGAAGGGGATTTCGGGCCGCGCGCCGGGAGATTTAGGCGGGAAGGGCCTCGGCGGCCATGCCGAGGTAGGGCTGCCAGGCCGGGTCGATGGTGCCCACGGCCACCACGATCCAGATCGTCTCGCGGGGGGCGAAGGGCTTCCGGCGCAGGACGAGGTGCGTCTCGGAGAGGAGACGGTCCTCCTTCTTGGCGTTGCACGGCCGGCAGGAGGCCACGACGTTCTCCCACACGTGCGCGCCACCCCGGGAGCGGGGGACGACGTGGTCGATGTTCTCGGCGTTGGCGCCGCAGTACTGGCAGCGGTGATCGTCACGCACGAACACCGAGCGGCGAGACAGCGGCGCCCGGGCCCGGAACGGGACCCGGACGAAGTGGGTGAGGCGGATCACCGAGGGGACGGGAAGGGCCAGGCGCTCGGAGTGCATGAGCTCGTCACGGTGATGGACGACCTCGGCCTTCTCCTTGAGCACGAGGACGACGGCGCGCCGGACGGGCACGACACAGAGCGGCTCGTAGCTGGCGTTGAGGACGAGCGCTCTCCCCAAGGCCCGACCCACCTCCCTCCAATCCCTTTGCCTATCTCCAGTCTATCTGGACCTCTGGCCAATCCCTTGCCAGTTCAGCGGCACTTTGCCCCGTCGTGGTCAAGGCGATCCGAAGTCGTCGGCGTTGCCGAAATCGAAGACGGAGCCGCTCTGGCTCACCAACCAGTACCCCTCACCGCTCGGGGTGGCCGCCATAGCCACGGCCGGAGCTGACGGCGGCATGGACCCGGTGGAGCCGTGGAACGGAGCATTGAAGGAGAACACTCCCCCGTCGGCGGCGACCAGCCAGTAGCCCTGCCCGCTGGGCGTGGGCGCCATCCCGGTGATGGGCTGGTTGAGGACGATGGACCCGGTCGAGCCCCGGAAGGGGACGTTGAAGGCGAAGATGCCACCGTCGGAGGCCACGAGCCAGTAGCCCGCTCCGGTCGGGCTACCGGACATGCCCACCACCGGCTTGTTCAGCTGAGTGCCACCCATGGAGCCGAGGAATGGGGCATCACCGAAGGCGAACACGCCGCCATCGGCGGCCACCAGCCAGTAACCCCCTCCGGTCCGGGTGGCGGCGATGCCCACCACCGGCTTGTTGATCGGAATAGCCGAGAGGTCCCCGTGGGAGCCGGCGTTCCCAAAGCGCAGCACGGTGCCCCGGGCCGTCACCAGCCAGTAGCCGCCGCCGTCGGGAGTAGCGGCCATGCCGACCACGGGGAACGTCGGCGGGCTGGCGGCCTGGCCATGGTGCTCGGCGGCGCCGAAGGCGAAGACCCGGCCGTCGGTGGCCGCCATCCAGTACCCGTCCCCGGCGGGGACGAGCGTTGGGTGCGAGGCGAAGCCGGAGATGACTGGGGCCGGGGGCGGGACCGGCCCGAGGTCGAGGGCCTGCTCCAGGCGGACCAGCTTGAAGTTCTGGTTCCCCGACGACCCGGGAAGGGTGTTGGAGTTGTCCTGGCACACGAAGAGGCCGGAGGGGAACAGCGGACCGAGGTTGGCAGGGGTGGCGTCGATCCCGTCGGTGCGCCCGCAGCCGTCGGTGGTCATTCCGGCTACCACCTGGAACCGCTTGACGAAGTCGTGGGGCGGTTGGCGCCGGTAGACGGTGACGAAGCTCACGCCGTCGTTGTTGGAAGACCCTTGCGCTGACGCCAGCAGATACCCGCCTCCGCCGGCCTGGGGGACGACGGCCAGGCCCTCGGCGTCGGCGATGAGGTGGCCGGGGGCGCCGACCGTGTCGACCGCCGTGCGGCTCGCCGTCCCGGTGGGGTCGCCCGGTTCGGCGCCGTAGCGCCAGACGGCGACGTCCTCCTCGCTCACGAAGAAGAAACCGGCCTCGTCGTCGGCCACGCAGCCCTCGGATTCGGACCCGATGCTCCACGAACGGACCCGCAGGCCGTTGACGCGGCCGTTCCCGTCGGTGTCTCGCAGCTCCCACTGGGTGACGCCGCCGGAGCGGGCGATGTGGAAGGCGTAGAAGCGACCGGTCAGGCGGCTGTGGAAGAGGCAGAGCCCTTCGCCCGATGACGAGATGCTGCCGCCGTCGGTGATGTTGGTGAGCAGCCGGGTGGCCGGATTGATGGCATAGACCCGCACCCCGGACCGGCTCACGACGACGATGTCGACGAAGGTGTTCCCGAGCGGGAAGCCGTAGCGGACGTCGACGTTGCCGAAGAACCCTTCGGAGATCCGCTGGACCCGGGTGCCGTCGAGGTTGTAGCTCTCGAGCCCGCCGTTCTTGTCGCTGCCGAAGACGAGGGAGCGCGAGCGGTCGGTGGGGTGGACCCAGATGGCGGGATCGTCGGCCGCGTCACCGCTCCCGGGCATGGGGGTCGTCTCCGCCTGGGCGGTGACCGGCTGGATGGGGGGCTCGGCCCCCGAGGCGGGCACGGCGGCGAGCAGCGACGTGGCGGCGAGGACCGCCATGGCCACGGCCCAACCAGGACGGAGGGTTCTCAGGGACATGAACCAGGCGTTCGGCGCGCTGGGGGCCGATCCTGTGCAGAGCCCCAAAGGGCGCGAGGGTTGCGTTCGGGGCGTTCGGGGCGTTCGGGGCGTTCGGCGCGGATCACCCCGAGCGGTGGCCCGGGAAGTCGCGGCACCAGCGCAGGTAGGCGACCACGTCGCCGGCGGTGGGCCGCCCGCCTGTCCCGTAGGCCGTCTGGAGCCGGAAGCGGAGGTAGTCGGGATCAGGGAGCGGCAGGAACGGTCTCTGCCGCCACCACCCGGGCCGGGCCAGCCGCAGGGCCTGGCCCACTGCCACCGGCCACAGAACCGGGCGGATGAGGACAACAACACCCGCTCGCAGCCACCACCACTCCACGACCCGAAGCTAGCGTCCGCCGGGATGGGCGGCTTCTCCCCTGCTCTGCTGACCGATCTCTACGAGTTCACCATGGCCGCCGCTCTGGTAGCCGAGGGGAAGGCGGATCTTCGAAGCGCCTTCAGCCTCTTCATCCGCCGCCTGCCGCCGTCGCGGGGCTTCCTCGTCGCCGCCGGCCTGGATGACGTCCTCCGGTTCCTCACCGACCTGCACTTCACGAGTGAGGACCTCGCCGCCCTGGAGCGGCTCTTCCCCTTCGAGCGGGCCTTCCTCGACTGGCTGGCGGGGGTGCGATTCGACGGCCGGGTGCGGGCCATCCCCGAGGGCCGGATCGTCTTCGCCGGCGAGCCGCTGCTCGAGATCGAGGCGCCCTTCGCCGTGGCCCAGCTGCTGGAGACGTACCTCCTCAACCAGGTCACGGTGCAGACCGTGCTGGCCACCAAGGCCGCCCGGTGCCGCCACGCCGCCCGGGGTCGCCTGCTGGTGGATTTCGCCCTGCGCCGCACCCACGGGACCGACGCCGGCATGAAGGCCGCCCGGTGCGCGGCCCTGGTGGGCTTCGCCGCCACCTCCAACGTGGCCGCCGCCGCCTGCTACGGCATCCCGGCCAGCGGCACCATGGCCCATTCCTTCGTCACCGCCTTCGACTCCGAGCTGGAGGCCTTCCGGGCCTTCGCCCGCCATCACCGGGCCGACCCCGTCCTCCTCGTCGACACCTACGACACCGCCATCGGCGTGGACCACGCCATCGTGGTGGCCAGGGAGCTGGCCGCCGAGGGCCGGCGCCTGGCCGCCATCCGCCTCGATTCGGGCGACCTCGGCGTCCTGGCCCGGTTGGCCCGGGAACGACTCGACGCCGCCGGTCTCTCCGACGTGAGGATCTTCGCCAGCGGCGGCCTCGACGAGTACGCCATCGAGCAGCTGCTGGACGCCGGCGCCCCGGTCGACGGCTTCGGGGTGGGCACCGCCTTCGGTGTCTCCGAGGACGCCCCCACCCTGGAGTCGGTCTACAAGCTGGTCGAGATCGACGGGCGCCCGGTGGCCAAGACCTCCACCGGCAAGGCGACCCTCCCCGGGGCCAAACAGGTGTGGCGCCGGCCTGCCTTCGCCGGCGACATCCTGGGCCTCGCCTCCGAGCCACCGCCCGAGCCCGGCGCCGAGCCGCTCCTCACCGTGGTGGAGCCCGAACCGGCCGCCGACCCGGCCATCGCCGTGGCCGCCGCCCGGGAGCGCTTCGAGGCCGACTGGAAGGTGCTGCCAGCCGAGCACCGGGACCTCACCGCCCCCCGCCCGGCCGCCGTCGCCCGCTCCGCCGCCCTGGAGAGTCTTTCCCGGTCGATCGGGCCCGGGGCCCGGGGCGTCCCCGACAGGACGGGACGAACCGACCCGGAAAGCGCCGGAGGAAACCAGGGCTCCGCCTAGAATCACCCGACTGTGTTGATGGCTCTTCGCTGTGCTCATTGCTCTTCGCCTGGCGGCTCATCGCTGGCCGGCGGGGACCCCACCCCCGCCGCCCCGGCGGCTCATCGCGATGTGGTT
>JBIOUX010000061.1:0-25734 GCA_044867425.1 Acidimicrobiia bacterium
GGGCCCGCTGGACCGCGCTCACCCTCACCGTGCCCGTCCAGTTCTGGGCCGGCTGGTCGTTCATCCACCAGGCGGCGGTGCGGGCCCGCAGCTTCACCGCCAACATGGACACCCTCATCGCCATGGGGACCCTGGCCGCCTTCTTCTTTTCGGCCGCCCAGATCGCCTTCGGACCCCCGCACACCGAGCACTACCTCGACACCAGCGCCCTCATCATCGCCTTCCTCCTCCTGGGCCGGTATTTCGAGGCCCGGGCCAAGGGACGGGCGTCACTGGCCATCAAGGCGCTCCTGGAACTCGGCGCCAAGGAGGCCCGCCTCCTCGTCGACGGCCGGGGGGAGGGCGGGGCCGAAGTCATCGAGCGCATGGTGCCCGTGGAGCGGGTCCGGGTCGGCGACCTGCTCCGGGTCCGTCCCGGCGAGAAGATCCCCGTCGACGGCGAGGTCACCGACGGTGCCTCGGCGGTCAACGAGTCGATGCTCACGGGCGAGTCGGTGCCCGTCGACAAGAAGCCCGGCGACAAAGTGGCCGGCGCCACCATCAACGCCGAGGGCGTCCTGACCATCCGGGCCACGGCCGTGGGGGCCGACACCGCCCTGGCCCAGATCGTGCGCCTGGTGGAAGAGGCGCAGGGTTCCAAGGCCCCCGTCCAGCGCCTGGCCGACCGCATCTCGGGGATCTTCGTCCCCGTCGTCGCCCTCATCGCCCTGGGCACGTTCCTGGGCTGGTGGATCGTGGCCGGCGACGCCACCACCGGTCTGGTGGCGGCGGTGGCCGTCCTCATCATCGCCTGCCCCTGCTCTCTCGGCCTGGCCACCCCCACGGCCATCATGGTGGGGACGGGCCGGGGCGCGGCCATGGGCATCCTGATCAAGGGCGGCGAGGTGCTGGAGCGCTCCAAGCGCATCGACACCGTCGTCTTCGACAAGACCGGCACCCTCACCAAGGGCCAGATGGCCCTCACCGATGTGGTCGCCGCCGCCGGCGTCGACGACGACGAGCTGCTGCGCCGGGCCGCGGCCGTGGAAGACGCCTCCGAGCATCCGGTGGGGCGGGCGGTGGTGGAAGGCGCCCGCGACCGGGGCTTCGCCCTCGCCCCCGCGTCGGGGTTCCGGGCGGTGGCCGGCCACGGCGTGCGGGCCACGGTGGAGGGCGCCGATGTCCACGTGGGGCGGCGCAAGCTCATGACCGAGGCCGGGCTGGTGATCCCCCCCGTCCTCGAGGAGCGGGCCCGGCACCTGGAGGGGGAGGGCAAGACCGCCATCTTCGCTGGCTGGGGAGACCAGGCCCGGGGCGTGCTGGCCGTCGCCGACACCCTCAAGGACGACGCCCCCGCCGCCGTGGCCGACCTGGCCTCCATGGGCATCGAGGTCGTCATGATCACCGGCGACAACCGGGCCACCGCCGCCGCCATCGCCGCCCAGGTGGGCATCGACCGGGTCCTGGCCGAGGTGCTGCCCGCCGACAAGGTCTCCGAGGTGCGCCGCCTCCAGCAGGAGGGCCGGGTGGTGGCCATGGTGGGTGATGGTGTGAACGACGCCCCCGCCCTCGTCCAGGCCGACCTCGGTATCGCCATCGGCACGGGCACGGACGTGGCCATCGAGAGCTCGGACATCACCCTGCTCTCGGCCGATCTCGACGGGGTGGCGACGGCCATCCGCCTGTCCCGGCGGACCTTCCGCACCATCCTCCAGAACCTGGGCTGGGCCTTCGGTTACAACACCGCCGCCATTCCCCTGGCCGTGGTCGGCCTGCTCAACCCGATCATCGCCGGGGCGGCCATGGGCTTCTCGTCGGTGTCGGTCGTCTCCAACAGCCTGCGCCTGGCCCGCTTCCGCCGCCGCCGGCCGGCAGCCGGGGCCGCTGGACCCACCGGGGTGGCTCCGGCTGGGGCAGCCACGCCATCTCCGCCATCTACGCCGGTGACCCCACCTTCGCCCCCAGCCTCGCCACCATGACCCAGGTCACCGTGGCCAACACCGCAACCAGCCTGTCGGCCACGCCCACCCGCTCCAGCTTCGGCGACACGGTGGTCCTTACCGCCGCCGTCCGTTCGGCATCCCCGGGAGAGATCACGGGTACCGTCACCTTCTTCGACGGGGACCGGGCGCTGGCCGTCGTCCCCCTCGACCCGGCGGCCGAGGCTCGCCTGTCGACGTCTTCGCTTCCGGCTGGGGACCACGCCCTGAGCGCCGTCTACGGCGGCGACACCCACTTCGCCACGAGTTCGGCGGCGACGAACCATGCGGTGGCGAAGGCGGCCACCTCGACGCTCCTCACCGGTTTGTGGGCCGATGACGCCGACCCGCGGGCCGTGGACCGCTGATCAGCCTCGACGGGTGGAGGCGGGCATGCCCGCCACCCAGGACGCGGGTTTGTGCCGGGCTTCGGGGCGGTCGAGATGGGGCCAGCTACTACACTGTTTGGGAGTTCGATCCGACAAGGAGGGCATGGTCGTGGAACGGGCCCGGCTTCAGATGGGAGCCCTGGAGGCCGCGGTGATGGACGTGCTCTGGAACCGGGGAGGCTGGTCGACGCCCGGGGAGGTGCACCAGGAGCTCGCCGCCGAGCGAGCGCTGGCCTACACCACGGTCATGACCATCCTCGTGCGCTTGTGGCAGAAGGGTCGCCTGGAGCGGGAGCGCGACGGTCGTGCCTACGCCTACCGGCCGCGGCAAACCCGGGAGGAACACGCCGCCACCCGCATGGGCGAGCTGCTCGTCGGCGTCGGTGACCGGCCCTCGGCCCTGGCCCACTTCCTCGAGTCTCTCTCCGCCGCCGACCGGGACCAGCTGCGGCGCATGCTCCGCAGCCCGCGGGCGGACTAGCCGGCCCGTGGCCCTGGTCCTTCTCCTCGGCGGTCTCGGGCTCCTCGCTCTTCCCGGCGCGGCCCGGCGCCTCGGACGTCAGCTCCTCCCCGCCGAGTGGGCCCGGCTGTCGGCGGGTCTGCTCCTCGGAGGGGCGGCGGTCGTGTGGGTCTCGGCCGTCCTCTTCGCCGCCCCCACGGTCCTGCGGGCGTTGGGCGTCCCCCATCTCGCCGAGGCGTGCGAGCGGATGCTCGGACCCCTCACCCCGGGCGGCCCCGCCGTAGGCTGGTCGGCCCTCGCCGCCGTCGCCGCCCTCCCGGTCCTCAGCACCGTCGGTTTGGTCCGGGGTCGGCGGGAGCAGCGCCACTGCCACATCGAGCCCTGGCTCGGCGAGCACGAGCGGTTCGGGGGCCATGACATTGTCACCCTCCCCACCGATGAGTTGCTGGCGCTCTCCGTCGACGGCTGCCCGTCGCAGATCGTCGTGTCCAGAGGGCTCGTCGCCGCCCTCTCGCCGAGCGAGCTCGCCGCCGTGCTGCGCCACGAGGCGGCTCATCTCGAGCACCGCCACCAGCGGTTCCTCCTCCTCGCCGGCGCCTTGGAGCACGGCTTCGCCGTCGTGCCGTTCGTGAGACGGAGTACCCGGGCGCTGCGGGCTGCCTTGGAGCGCTGGGCCGACGAGGCGGCCGCCGGCGGGGAATGCGCCTCCCGGGCGGTCCTGCGCAGCGCGCTCCTCGGCGTGACGATGGCCATCGTCAACCCGGCCGTGGCCGCTTTCGCGGCCGCCGAGACGGTGATCGAGCGCCTCGACGCCCTCGATGGCGACGCCGGTCAGCCCTCGGCGCTGCGGCGCGTCGCCGTGTATCTCCCCGCACTGGCGGTCTCCGCCGCCGTGCTCGTCGCCCTGGGCGTGTGGGCGGGCAACCTGCAGGCGCTCCTTGCCATGTCCGGGCGCTGCCCTACCTGACGTCGACGACCGCATTCCGGGGCGGGAGCGAAACGGCGTCAGGTGCGAGATGCCGGTGCTGGGGGCGCGGGGCCGAGGGCCAGGGAGGCGACCGCCTGCTCGACCTTGTCGAAGGAGACGTGCATCTCCAAGGAGACCTCGGAGAAGCGGACCTTGCCGTCCCGGTCGATGAGCCAGAAGGAGTGGGTGGAGAAGGGCCCCATGCTCCCGGGCAGGTTGTAGATGCCGAAGGCGTCCGCCACCCGGTGGGAGGTGTCGGCCAGGATGGGGACGTCCACGTCGAGGCGCTCGGCCATCGCCGCCGACGTGGAGAGGTCCTGCACGGAGGCGGCGAACACCTCCGTCCCTTGGGCTTGGAACCGTTTCTTCTGCTTCGCCAGCTCGACCAGCTGGGCCTCGCACGGCCCTCAGCCGGCGTGTTCGTAGAAGTAGAGCAGGACGTTGCGTTTGCCCCGGAAGTCGCCGAGATCGACGGTGTCGCCGGTGGTGGAAGGAAGCCGCACCTCCGGCGCCGGTGTGCCTTCGGCCAGTCCACCCGGCCTCTGTTCCGACCTCCCACTGCCCGACCCCCCACCGCGCGACCCGAGGGCCACCCCGAGGGCGAGCAGGGCGACCGCGCCCACGGCAAAAACCACCCGCCTCGTGCCGTCCGGGGAGTTGCCGCGCTTCGAGGAGGGCGACGACATGGTGTCATCGTAACTGGGCGCGGGTGGTGAGGGGCGTCGCACCAGCGCTGGCTGCCACTACCGTGAGAACGACAGACTGTCCGACCGCGCCGAACCCACGTCGAGCGGCGGGCCTGGCGGCAGCGGAGCGCCGATGATCCTGGCCCACGTCGAGCCCACCCATGGGGAGTCCCTCGCCGTGCTCGTGCGGCTCGGGCCGCTGCTGCCCCTGGCCCTGGTCGCCGCCTGGGCGGGGCTGGCCCGGGCCCGGCGCGCCGTGGGGAGGGCATCGGTCGCCATGGCCGCCGCCTTGGCCCTCGGCGCGGCCGGTGCCATCCACCTCGCCCTCGCCCCGGAACACTTCAAGGAGAGCGCTGCCGGCGGCACCTTCTTCGTGGTCGCCGGCCTGGCCCAGTTGGCGCTGGCCGGACTCGTCGCCGGCCGCCGGGGCGGCCGACGGGCCCTCATCGGGCTCCTCCTCGTCTCCGGCGGGCTCCTCGTCCTCTACGCCGCGTCTCGGGCGTTCTCCCTGCCCGGTCTGGAGCGGGAGCCGGTGGACGGCGTCGGCCTGCTCACCAAACTCCTCGAGGTGGTGGGTGCGGCGCTGGCCGTCGCCGCCGTGACCGGACGTCCCCGCCGCCTCGGCGTGGACGGGGCGGACGCCGTGGCCGGCATCACGCTGGCGGCCGCAGTCCTCGCCCGTCCCGTCTTCGACCTTGGCCCCCGGCCCCTGTCGCTGGCCGCCGCTCTCGCCGGTGCGCTGGTCACGGCCACCCTGCTCGGCGTCTCCCGAGCGACCCTGGTCCGGGCCGTCGCCGACGCCTCCCTCGTGAGTCTCCTCCTGCGGGCCGGCGGGTGGGCGCCCTTCCTCCTGGGGGGAGCGGTGGCCGTCCTCGCCCGCCACGTCGGGCGGCGCCTGCCCGTCCCCGTCCTCGCCCCATTGGCCGTCGCCGTCCTCACCGTCCTCGCCCTCCCCGGGACGGACGGCCGCCTCGAGATCCTCCACGTCTCCCACCCGGGCGAACCCTGGGTCGCTCTCGTCGCCGTCGTCCTGGCTGTCGGTCTCGTCCTGGCCGTCCGACCCACCGGGGGCCTTCCCGCCGCCGTCGCCTTCCTCGCCGCCCACCTTGCCTTCCAGGCCCTCCGGCTCCTGGCCGGGCGCACCAGCTTCGAGGCGGTCGAGGTCCCGGGTGCGTCCCTCGGCTTGTTCCTGGTGGCCACCGTCGTCCTGGCCGACCCCGACGTCAGCGCCGGGCGCCTCCGCCCCTCAGTCGCCGCCGGCCTCCTCGCCGGCGGCCTCGACGTGGTCCTCCGGGACCAGGGCATCCCCTATCCCGCCCTCCTCGGCGTCGCCCTCGGGGTCGCCGTGGTCGGCGTGGTCGAGCTGATCGGCGCCCGGGCCCGGCGCCGGGAGCCCCGAGCGGGGACGCCCGCAGCCGCCCGGCGACCCGCACGTGTCTCCCGGGCGGTGGTGCGACGCCGATGACGTGGGCCGGGTCGCGTATTGGCAGGGTGACCGGGGGCGCCCCGTGGCCATGCCCGAGCCTCGACCCAGGGGTCGAGCCTGCGCCGCCCTCAGCTGGTCTCGATGACCCCTCCGCTGTCGTCTCGCCCCGACGCCCCGCTCCTGGTCTTACGTCTCGAGGTCTCGTCGACGCTCGAGATACTCCTCTCGGGTGAGCTCGCCGGCGGCGTAGCGCCGGTCGAGAACGGCGCGGGCGTTCTCCACCCCGGACATGTCACGGCGACGGTGTCGGACAGCAAGCACGAGCACCGCTCCGGCGCCGAGGACGAGGGCGGCCGCAGCGACAACGGCCAGCCCGAAGGACCCGGAGTCATCCCCGTCCCGGTCGCTGAGGCCGTCCATCATGTCGCCCATGCCGCCTCCTCCCCCAGCCTCAGGACCGAAGTTGCGGGGGCCGGGGGGAAGGGAGGCGATATAGGCGACGACGTCGGTGATCTCCTCGTCGGAGAGGCGGCCCTCAAACGCCGGCATGGGGGGCGTGGTTCGACGCCCCTTGCGGATCGTCACCTCCACGCCCTCGAGGGTGAGACGTTCGACGGCGCCCCGCAGTGAGGGGTGCATCCCCATCATCCCGGTCGCCTCCGCGCCGTGGCACATGGCACAGTGCGACTCGAACACCTTTCGGCCGGCCTCGACGTCGTCTCCACTGGGCTGTGTTTGCCGCGCCTCGGCCGAGCTCAGGAGGGCCAAGAACGAGACGGAGGGGGCTCGGTCGTGGCTGGCGTGGGCGGGCGAGGGGCCGTGGATGAGCAGGCCGCCGACCACGACAAGCTCGGTCGTGAGGAGCCCGAGGAGCAACCGCCAGGGTCTCACCGGGACGTCCTCAGAGAAGACGCCGGGTCGGTCCCCTCAAGTCCCCGCTCGGCGACCCGCCCCTGTCTGCCTTCCACGGACCGGTCGCGCCTTCGTCCGGGATCAGGCGGCCAACCGCCGGCACTCATCGGCGGCCCGCCGGCACGCCTCAGCGCATTGGCGCATCACGTCGTCGTCGAACTTCTCGCACTCCGAAGCGCACGCCTCGCAGATCTCGGCGCACAACCCGCACATCCGCGCCGTGAACGGCGAGTTGCGGGCCAGCAGAGGCAGGCAGGCAGCACAGACGGTGGCACAGTCGAGGCAGAGCTTGACGCACTGCACCATCTCGGCTTGGGCCATCTCGAGGCAGTGCCGGGCGCATGCCTCGCAAGCCTCCATGCACTCGGCGCATGCATCGCTGCAGGACTTGACCCGGTCGTCGAGGATGGCTGTGGCCATGTCGATCACCTCACTGCTTCGGGGGGCGTTCCCAGGGCAACGGACCTACTACCCCCAGTCACACGTCCGGAACTCACCTTTTCATGGTCTTCTTCCCCGGCGAGGTCAGGTGCTGCCTCGTGCAGGCGCCATTCCGGGCGCTTCGCCGAGGGCTCGGCCAAGCGCCCCGAGGACCACTTACCGTCCTACACGACGTAGTGTAAAGCTGTGGCTGGAATGCGACCGGCGCCGCAGCCACACCGGCGCTCGCTTCCAGGAAGGGGTGACAGTTCGGTGTTCTCGTCGGTCGGAGGGGGAACGGAACCCGAGGCGCAGGTGGACGCCGGGGTGGCAGAGGTGCAAGCCCGAACGCCATCTCGGCGGCATCGGCGCCTGGTCGTGGGGGCGCTCATCGTCGGGGTCGCCGCCGTCGCCGCCGTCGTCGCCGCCTCCAGAGGAGGCTTACCGTCCGCGCCGGCAGTGACAGGTGGGGGCTCGGCTCCCGCCTTCGAACTCGACAATGTTCGTCCAGACGACGCCCCGGTCTCCCTGGCCGCGGCCCGGGGAAAGCCCGTGGTGTTGAACTTCTGGGCCTCATGGTGCGTGCCGTGCCGGCGGGAGATGCCGGCCTTCCAAGCCGTCCACCAGGCGACGAAGGACCGCGTGACCTTTCTCGGAGTGAACAACCAGGACCAGCGGGGCCCCGCCCTGCGGCTCCTGGCTGAAACCGGGGTCCGCTACTCCTCTGGATTCGACCCGACGGGGGAGGTGGCGCTCGCCTACGGCCTCTACGGGATGCCAACCACCGTCTTCATCTCCGCTGACGGGCAGCTCCTCGAGCGCAAAACCGGAGAGATCAGCCGTGCTCAGCTCGAGGCCAGCATCGACCGCCTCTTCGGGGGGACGTGACCATCGGCGAGAGCCGGGACGCTCGCGCTTGCCGACCCAGCCCCGAGCGTTCGCTAGGACCTACTACCCGCTGTACGGGAGATGTCCACTATGCTCGGCAGGTGACGACGAGCTCGGCACGAGATCGTCGGCCCTGAGAGGAAGCGCCATGGCAACTCTCATTCCCCTCCTCGGGTATGGCTTGGGACCCATTCCCATCCCTGCCTTGCCCCTCGCCGGTGAGATCAACGGCGGAGGCGTCGCCCTCCAGGCGAGCCTTCTCGCGCTTCTCGGTCTCCTCCTGGTGGCGGTCTTCGTTCACTGGGAGACCGTGTCCGTCCTGAGAAGGTCCGGGCACGGGGACACGTAACCGAGGGTCGAGCCGCAGGAGTCCTTGGTAAATACGAGTTCGAACCCCGGTGATGGTTGATGCCCCTTCTGCTTCCTCCCTTGGCGCTGCTGGCAGGAGCGATCTCGTTCACGTCGCCCTGCTGCCTGCCCTTGATCCCCGGCTATCTCTCGTACATTTCGGGCCTGCCCATCTCCGAACTGGGCCAGCGGGAGGCCCGGGCGCTGATCTTGCGGGCGGCGCTGCTGTTCGTGGCGGGATTCACCCTGGTGTTCACGGCCCTGGGGGTCTCCTTCGCGTTGGTGGGCAGCGCGCTGCTGCGCAACGTCCCGGTCATCGTCAAGGTGGCAGGAGTGATCATCATCCTCATGGGCCTCGCCATGATGGGCCTCCTCCGGCTTCCCTTCCTCTACCGGGAGCGGCGGGTCGACCTGGGCCGGATCCCGAGTGGACCCAGAGCGGCGTTCCTGCTCGGCATGGCCTTTGCCTTCGGGTGGGCTCCCTGCATCGGGCCGGTGCTCGCCACGATCCTGGCCAGCGCCGCCGCCACCCAGACAGCGGCCTGGGGCGGGGTGCTGCTGGTGTTCTACTCCCTTGGGCTCGGCATCCCCTTCGTGGCCCTCGCCCTCGGGTTCCAGCGGGCCCGGGGGTCTCTCGAGTGGCTGAAGCGGCACGGCCGGCGGATCGAGATCCTGGGCGGCGCACTCCTCGTCGGCGTCGGGGTCCTCTTCGTCTCCGGCGCCTGGCGGTCGTTCTTCCTCCCCCTGCAGCGTTATTTCGCCCGCTTCGGCTGGCCTCCGATCTGAGCCCTCGCCGGCGGTACGCCCGTCCGACTTGCTTCTGGTATCGTTCTACGACATCGTGTAGCTGGCGGCATCCCGGATGGCCGACCCGTAACACGTCACGTCGGGAGCCCGGACCACGGGCACGACCAGGAAGGCAGGCAGCGACGTGAAGTGCTTCAACCCCAAGGTCCTCGGCGGGCTGGCCCTCACCGCGCTCGCCGTCTTCCTCTTCGTCCCCTCGGCCTTTTCCGCGGTCCTGCCCCTGTTGGCGGTGGCCGCCTGCCCGCTCGGGATGCTCCTCATGATGAGGGGGATGGCCGGAGGTCGGTGCCGCACCACGGGGAGCGGCGCCGGGGCGGAGCGCCAGGGAGATGCGGCGGATGCCTCGTCGCCCAAGCTCACCACCGAGGCCGAGATCGCCCGGCTGCGAGCCGAGGTCGACCAGCTCAAGGCAGAGAAGGCCGATCGTGAGCGCGGACTGGCTCCCTGAAGGATGACAGGCGGGTAAACCCCCCCTTGTCACGAGTGAACCCCCTCCTCGGCGAGGGGGTTCACTCCTGATCTCAGGTCAGGGCCCGCGGCGGTAGCGGTCGTTCTCGCTGTAGAGGAGATCGGCGCCGGCCTGGATGCCGGCCAGTACTTCGTCGAGGGTGGTCGGCCCGACAGCGCCAACCAGCTTGGCCATGATCACGCCCCGCTCGTCGACCACGAAGGTCTCGGGCACGCCAAAGACGCCGTAGTCGATGGCGGCACGCCCGCTCGGGTCATCGACCAACGGCCAGCTCCCCCCGAACTGGCGGCGGAACTCGCCGGCGGCGCCGAGCGTGTCGTTGTAGAGGATCCCGACCAGCTCGACGCGCTGCGAGCGCCAACGCTGGTAGAACGACTCCAGGGCCGGCGTCTCCTCCCGGCAGGGCACACACCACGACGCCCAGAAGTTGACGACGTAGACGCGCCCGGCGAGGTCGGCCGACGAGATGGTCCCGGGCTGGTCGAACCGCCCGAGCGAGAACTCGGGAGCGGGCCGGCCGAGGAGGGGCGAGCGGACCAGCCGCGGGTCGCTTCCGAGCCTGGTCCCGACGAGGAAGAGGAAGGGCACGAGGACGGTGATCCCCACGCCGACGACCCCCCAGCGGAGGGCCCGGAAACGGCGACGCGGCCGCCGGACAACCGCCGATCCCGGCTGGGAGCCGGGGCCGGCGTCGTCCCCGGCTGCGGGCGCCGAAGTGAGGGTGCCGTTGTCAGGGGCGTGCATCGCGTTCGTCTCCTGCCACCGACATCGTACAGTGTGTAGGAACACGTCTCGACCGCGCTCCCCCTAAGGACGGAGCATCGAGCTCGAACGTATCGAAGCCCGATAGACCGCCGGGGTCGCGTCCCAGTGCTGGCGTAACCACCGTGACCCTTGCAATCCTGTGCTCGCTCCGGGGGCGTATTGTGCGACACCCTGAGACGGATGGGGGTGAGCGGGATGCAGGCGGCGGCGGCCGAAAGCAGGAGTCCGAGACGATCGGCTGGTCTCGCGCTTCGGCTCGGAGTTCCCGCGGTCCTCCTCGCACCGGCGACTCTCGGCTGGTGGTGGTCGGTGCGCATGGCCGGCGACATGAGTGGTTCCGGGGGCGGCAGGGCGCGCATGGAGACCATGAGCGGCCACGAGGTGCTGTCGCCTGCAACTGCCAGCCCGGCTGCACGTGCAACTTCTCGGGGTTCCCGACCTCGCCGGACGGGAGCTGCAAGGCGGCCGTCGGGACCCACATCGTCGAAGGCTATTGCGGCGAGGTCGCCCTGAACGACATCAAAGCCGTGGCCATCATCGACTGGCCGAAGGCGATCCACGACGGCAACGGCAAGGCCGTCTTCGTGGTCCCGCCGGCGGTGACCGACGAGCAGCTCGGGTGCCTGGCCCAGATCTTCACCGGCCAGCTCGGTGGGTTGCCGTGGTCGATCCTCGGCTCGACGTTCGCGGTGGCGGGGGTGGTGCGCGCCGATGTCGAGATCAGCGACGACGGCATCAACAGCGGGTTCAGCATTCCCGGTGTCGGCGAGGCGCGGGGGACGACCTTGAAGAACCCCGTGACCGGCGAGGACCACTTCGCCGCCATCGTCCTCGAACATGGGTTCATCTGGAAGCGCGGTGACTGTGGACAAGGAAGCTTCGACGTCGAAGCAGAAGGCCTCCACCTGAGCTTCGAGAACCGCAACTGGATCCTCTACGAGTTCGACTGGACCAACGAGGACTGACGCCGCCTGGCGAGCGTGTCGAGGTCGACGCGGAGCCCGGCAGGAGCCCCTGCGAGAGCCCGGTGCATCGCGCCGATAAGCGACCTGGTCGCTGATCCGCAGGACCACTGGGTGCTCTCGCTGCTCTCAGCGCTCTTGGCGGAAGAAGAACACGCACCTCAGGACACTGGAGCGACGGGCTGGACGATCGGTAGCGGCCTCTTAATCCGCGGGTTCACCAGGGTTCGAGTCCGGGCGTACGACAGGGCGTACGACGGGAGAAAGCCCTGCTCAGGCGGGGTCTTTTGTTTGCCCCGGTCGGGGATTCAGTGGGTAGCTCGGCGGGGGTTTGGATCGCCGGCCATCGAGGGGGTTACCGTTCGTGGCGCGGACCGAGCGAGGAGGGTTTCTGATGGCCTACCGGATCACGGGTCAGTACGTTGGCACCTGCGAGTGTCAGCTCGTCTGCGGCTGCGCGATGAACGCCCAGCCGACCGGCCGCAACAACACATGCACCGGCATGCTGGTGTTCCACATCACCGAGGGCTCGTTCGAGTCGGTCGATCTCTCCGGGCTCAACGTGGCGATGATGTACTACTCGCCCGGCAAGGTGCTGGACGGCAACCTCAAGGTAGGCATCGTCGTCGACGAGTCGGCGTCGCAGGAACAGGCCGATGCGCTCACGACGATCTACTCGGGGAAGGCGGGAGGCGTGTTCGGCGAGTTCGTCCCGCTGATCGGCGAGTTCCTTCCGACCGAGCGCGCCCCGGTGACATATTCGGATGGCGAGAAGCCGAGCGCGGCGGTCGGCGCGTCCTCGATCAGCGTCGAGCTGATGCGCAACGCCGAGGGCAAGCCCACCCAGATCTCCAACGTGATGGTTCCCTTTGCCGACCCCTACCTGATCGGAGAAGGATCCGGTCACGTGGAGGCGATGGGACTGTCGTACGACTCGCGCTATGGAGAGGTCGCCGAGTCGTTCGAGTACGCCGGCTGACACGGCTGGCGTGACCGTCGAAATCGAGCGCCGGCGCGCCCACGAACCGCGCGACGCCTTCGCGCTCTTGTCGCGCCGGGTCACCGTTGCGGTCGTCCTCGTTCTGCTTGTGGCATCGCTCGCGGCGTGGCTCGGTACCGTTCGAAGCGCCGGATCGATGCGAGAGATGGTCACCGGTCTGGGACAGGTCGGCGAACGCATGCCCACCGACATGACGGCGCCGGCGTTCATGGTCATGTGGGTGGCGATGATGGTGGCCATGATGTTCCCGACGGTCGCGCCCATCGTCCTTTCACATCGGGCTGTGGTCCAACGGCGCGGCGAGGGTGCGCGCCCGACGGTGGCCTTCGTCGCCGGGTACCTGATCGTGTGGACGGCCGCTGGCACGGTGCCGCTGGCGGCGGTGCTCGGTTTCCGCGACCTGTCCATGCAGGCTGCATCGCCACGATGGCTGCCCGTGCTGGCCGGCGGACTCCTGGTGGTGGCCGGCGGCTACCAGTTCACCCGTTGGAAGACGGTGTGTCTGCGCGCCTGTCGTTCGCCGATGACGTTCGTGCTCGCACACGACTGGGGCGGTGGCGCACGGAGCGCGTTGCGCGCCGGGGTCTCGCACGGCGGATTCTGCCTTGGGTGCTGCTGGGCGCTGATGAGCGTGCTCATCGTCGTTGGCCTCATGAACCTGGTGTGGATGGCGCTGCTTTCTCTCATCTTCTTGGCGGAGAAGAACTGGCGCTACGGCGTCGCACTCACGCGGGTCGCCGGATCAACACTCATCGCCTTGGGGGTAGCAGTCGCGGTTTGGCCATCTATCTTGCCGTCCCTGGCCGGAACCTTGCCCCCCTGGCCGGAATCTGATCGGACTTCCCCAGCGACCGGCTCGGACCACTCCGCGCAGACGTTCGACGACACCGTTCCCCCAAACCGCGGTTGACTCATAAACCGCGGCCCGCGACCCGATGAAGCCTCAGGCTTCGACTGGTCAACGAGGGTCCCGATATTTATTTGCCCACGCCTCTTGACATTCGAGCTGACTTGAAGCTGTACCTTCCCCTGAGAGAGGAGGTGACGAGATGACGAAGCGTCAAGTTGAGGTCTTCACCGCTGGATGCCCCGTCTGCGACCCGGCCGTCCAGCTCGTGCAGGAACTGGCATGCCCCGACTGCAAAGTCACGGTGCACGACCTCAGGGAGTCAGGGGTCGAGAAGGCAAGGGAATACGGGATCACACGCGTCCCCACGGTTGTGGTGGACGGAACGATCGCAGCGTGCTGCCAGGACGGCGGTGTCGACCGCCGGCAACTGCAAGCTGCGGGTATCGGCCAGCGCCTGTCGTCCTAGCAGCTCGAGCGGCCCTCGGTTCCCGGGACCGGGGTCCGTTCTTTCCCTCCAGAGGAGCGTCGAGAGGAGCAACGTGCGCATCGGTGAAGTCGCCGGCCGCTCGGGGGTGAACCCGACCACCATTCGGTACTACGAAGACGTCGGGCTGCTCCCCGAACCGGAGCGCACCGCCTCGGGCTACCGGGACTACACGGACACCGCCGTGGCCCGACTGTCGTTCATCCGGGCAGCACAGAGCATCGGGCTCAGCCTCGGAGAGATACGAGAGGTACTGGCCCTTCGCCAGCAGGGTGAGGCTCCCTGCCCTCACGTCATCGCGCTCCTGGACCAGCGCGCCAGCGAGTTGGCAGAACGCATCGCGTCACTCGAGCGGATGCGCGGAGAGCTCGTCGAGCTGGCCCAGCGGGCCCGGCAGCTCCCGCCCCGGGACGACGCCGAGTTCTGCCACATCATCGAGACAGCGCCGGCCACCCCCCCTGCTGCCAGCTAGCCGTTCCCTTCAGGCCGGGCCGACGGCGGTGGACGGGGCGATCTTGACGCCGGCGCCTGTGAGCGTCCGGCGATCGGCTCGACCCCGAACCGTTCCCGCGTGGGAAGCGTTCTGCCCCGTTTGTTCCACGCTCAGGTCATACGCTGCGCAAGCTTGCGCGTGACGGTCTCATCTCAGGCGAGTTCGACCTCGCCAGGCGCTCGAAGGGAGGAGCGATGATCGTTGTCCGCTTCAAGGTGCAGTGCCAACCCGACAAGAGCGAGGACGTGATGGCTGCCCTGAGGGAAGTCGTTGGCCCGAGCCGGAAACTGGACGGCGTCATCGGCTTCGACATCGGTCGGGACGTTGCCGACCCAAACTCGTTCATCGCCACCGAGGTGTTCGAGGACCGGGACGCACTCAACCGCCAGGAGGCGCTTCCGGAGGTCGCGAAGGCACTCGGCGTCCTAGAGGAGTCGCTGACCACCCAACCTGAGGCAACCATCTTCCATGTCTCGTCCTCCGAGCCGTGGGGAGAGTGAGGCGCTCCCCGCATCGAAAGCGGCCGAGGCGAGGCGCCCCGAAGTGCCGGCACACCTGGCGAGCCACCCCGGTCGATCAGCGGCGGGATCGCACGAAGCCACCCGCACGGACCCCCATCGACACGTCCGCTTCGACCACCAACAAGGGGCCCCCGAGGTGTATCGGAATGACGAGATACGCGCCCCAGGCGCGTATCCGCCGGATTATTGGGTGCTCAGCGTGCACGCGGCGCTCGAGCGCCGCCCAGCCGGCGCCGCACCGCGACTTCGGTTCAGTGTGAATGGTTGGGAAGTGGAGTCAAAGACCAACGGTCGCCGTTCAGGAAAGGCGGCGGAGTTTTCAGCTTCATCTCAGCCGAAGATCGGCATCAAGACAGACGCCTTTCAGGATCGCTCGGTTTCGCTGAATCTTCCGGGCAATTTGTTGCGCCAACTGGCGGCCGCTGATCCCGTCCGGCCGTGATCGGTGATGTCGGCGGTTGGTGCCGCCGCGTCACCGGTCGGATCGGCGTACGTCTCCTGCTCCACCGCGGAGGCAGGCCTGCGCGGCCACGATCCAGGGAATCAGGCTCAGGGCCGCCAACCCTATGACGGCAAACCGTCTCATAATGAAACCTCGATTCCTCCCATGTCTCTCATCCTAATTCCGGCTCACCTGATATGCAAAATCCATGTGGCGCTTCAGGAACGGTTCAGCTGCGCCTCAGCGAAACAAAAGCCTTCTAAGCCAAATTCATATTCTTGAGGAGGACGAGATGAACGACGTGCCTGGGAGCGGTCCGGCCGGCCATTCCGTCCCGTCCCGCACCGGCACCTGCCCCCACTGCCACCTCCCGTACGCCGGGAACATCACGGTCTGCCGGGCCTGCCGGGCCGTGCACCACACCCGGTGCTGGCGCCGGCACGGCGGATGCGGCGTCGCCGGTTGCTCGCGCCAGGGCGCCGGCTCCGTGGGATGGTCGAGATGGCCGCGGAAGTCGGTGCTGGTGGCCGCGGGCGTGACCGCCGCCTTGCTGGCCCTCGGTATGTTCTTCGCCGATGACGGTGCCGACGGCATCATCGACACCGCCACCCCGCTCGCCGTTGGCGCGCTGCACCAAGTGGCGCTTCCCACGACCACGGACACGACACCACTCGCGAAGGTGGCCGGGGCGACCACGACCGCACCCCGCACGACCCCGACGACTCCTCCGCTGGTCGCCTTCGTGAGCCCCCCACCGGCCGTACCGGTGATCCCACCGGCGGGAACCCCCGCCGGACCGGGCACCCTCGCCGTCACCGGGACGGACCCGGCGACCACAACGCCCCCCGTGGCCCGCCACGACCTGGCCGGCACGCTCTTCGTCGACTCCTACGTGGACCTGAGCCTGGTGCCGGCCTGCGGCGGGAAGGGCGAGTTTTCCGGCTTCCAGACCGGCGCCGAGGTCGCGGTCACCGACGGCACGGGCCAGGTCCTGGCTACGGGAACGCTGGGCGGGTGCCGCTGGATGGAAGGTCAGGGCTGTGCGGAATGCCCCGGTGACGCCGCTTTCGAGCGGGCGAAGCCCCTCTTCGACTTCGAGGTCCCGGAGCTGCCCGAAGCGCCCACCTACGTGTTCCGGGTGAACTGGAAGGCGTGGCCGCCCATCTCCCTGTCGGACCTCCAAGCCACGGTGTGGACGGTGGACCTGACCGTCGGGTGAGGCGGACCGCAGGCGTCACTCGTCGGGCTCAGGGTCGGCGGGCGGGTCCCCGCCGGCGCTGGCGGCGTCCGGGCCGGCGTCGTCCGGGTCAGCGGCGTCATGGGCTGCGGCCTGATGCTGGGCGAGGAGCCGTTCGGCCTTCGTCCTGCGGCTCACCCAGGGTGAACGCCAGCCGCACTCCTGGCACTCGCCCCGGAACCGGTCGTCCTCGGGGTGCACGTGGATGCGGGAGCGCAACGGCCATGGGCGCCTACTCACCGGGGGAGCGTAAAGGGGTCGTGCGGCTCCAAGGTCAAGGGGTTTATCGGCGGCGGAACCGCAACGGCGGACCCCGTCAGGCGCGGCCTCCGGATTCGGGTTCGACCACACGTCGCATCATGGCTTCGCTCCCGTTGCAGGTTCCTACGGTCGTGGCAGGTCGCGGTACGAGACCCATCGCCGGCGGCCCGACGTCACCTTCACGCCGAAGACCAGGACCGCCAGCGACAGGCCGCCGAGCACGGCCGTGACCACCCGCCGGGCCCCGTTCCCCGGACCGGGAAGGATCGCCGTGGACTGGCCCCCGGGGGCGGCCAGTGCCTGGCCCGTGGCCGGGACGCCGGCCGTCGGGCCCGGCGGGGCGGCCCCCGCATCGGTGGGAGCGGACCCTGGGCCAGCCCCGGATCGGGCGACGGCAGGCGCCGTCGTCGTCGACGCGACCGGGGCGAAAGGACCGACGATCCTGGTGGCGGACAGCAGCGGGTGGGACAGGACCTTGGCCCCCGTGACGGGCGGGGAGGCGACGCGGGATGCGCGCGTCGAAGCGGACTTCGGGGCGGTGACCCGGGTGGTGGTCGTGGGCCTCACCCCGAGCGACGGCGTCCTGGGCCGTGTCGTCGAGGTGGTCCGGGTCGTGGGCCGGGTCGCCGGCCGGGTGGTGGGGGGCGACACCGCCGACGGTGACGAAGCCGGCTTCGCCACCACCACCAGCGAGTTCACCGCCGGGCGTTCGGCGAACCCGCCCGATCCGTCGTCGCTGGGAGAGTTCATGACCGATCCCCGGACCACGAACGTGGCCCCTCCCCCGCCGTCGAAGTTGATGCCCTCGGTGGCGCCCAGGCCGCGCAGCAGGTCGGCCGCCTCGGCCAGGGTCATGCCCCTGGACCCATCCCGGCGCCCGTCGGCCGTGACCAGGAAGACCTGGCCGGCGGCGTTCCACCCGACGAACGTCCGGGGATGGCGGGAGCGGACGAGGTCTTCGCCGGTCTCCACGAACGCCCGCTGGCCGCCCCGCAGGAGGACGGGGTGCCCGCCGAGGCCCTCGAGCACCTTGAGGGGCGACGAGACGCCGAGCTGCGCCGTCCGGCTCACCTGGCCGCCGCTGGCCCGGGCCCAGAGGGCCTGCAAGGCGGCCTGCGCCGCGCCCGCCCCGGACAGGACGGCGCCGTCGGCCGGGATCGGCCCGGGGCCGGCCCGCAACTGCACCAGGTCGACCGGCATCGTGCGACCGACCGCGCCCACCGGCTCGGCGGCCCGGAGCACGAGCTCGACGCCCCCGGTGGCGCGCGTCGCCGGCCCCCAGGCCGGTGTGTAGAGCACGAGGGCGTCACCGCTCCTGACCCGGTTCACGGAGGCGATCCGGGTCTGGGCCCCGTCGCTGGCGGTGACCACGGCCGACCAGTCGAGCAGGCCGGCCAGGAACCGGCCGTCGGATGTCCGCGACAGCTGCTCGTGGGACGTCACCGGCGAACGCATCAGCCGGCCGCCGGACACGACCCCGCCGGCGGGCTGGTCCGTCCCCGGGGCCTGGAAGTCCCCGTTGACGCCCACCAGGCACTGGACCCGCCGGCACATCTCGCTCGGCAACTCGAGATCGCTGCTCGAGTACGAGATCTTGTCGTGGCTGCTCACCGTCTTGAATTCGACCGGGGCACCGGCGGCGATGCGGGCGACGAATGCTTCTACCGGAACGTCCGGGCGTGCCACCTTGAGGTATTCCACCCCGCTGGCGATCTGCCGCTGGTCGACCACCGTGAAGCCGGAGGGGACCCCCCCCGCCGACCGGGCCACGCCGGCCGGCGCGGCCAGGACCAAGGCGGCCAGCACGGCGGCCGGCCGCAAGCGCCGGGCCGCCGAGCCGCGTGTCCGTGGCCTCCCCGTGGCCCTGCTGGGCGGAAACATGCCGACCTCCGACGTGAGCGGGGCGTGGTGCTCCCGCCGAGCGTCCCCCCCCGGCCTGAAGGCAGGCTGAGGAGGGCCCCATGATTCCGGAACTCCGAGGTGCACCACGAGCCCTCGTCAGGATGGCGGCCCGGGCGGGGGACGGCCCGCCGACAGGGGGACCTGCCGGGTTCCGGGGCCGTTTCCCTCGTTCCGGTCAGCGGGGCATGAACGCTCTACTGACGGCGAATCGCCCTGAAGCTCACGCCGGTGCTCACCCCGCCGGGGGGACCTTCCGAAGCACTGGCGTCAGCGGAAAACGCGGGAGGCCGAACATGGAACTTCAGTCGCTGAGCCAGAACGCCGTCGTGGCCGGCGCACACGCCGACGTGGGGCGCTGGCGGGAGCGGTCGCGGCAGCGGCGCCTCGTCCGACTCGCCCTGGTGGTCACGCCCGCCTGCGCCTGGATGTGGATGCGCCTCCTCCACGGTCAGCCCTTCGTCTCGCTGCCCGGCCTGCCCCCGGACATCGCCCGGGTGGCGCCGCTGCTGCTGCTGGTGGTGATCCTCGGCTCGGCCACGCTGCTGCCGCTGCTGACGGCGGGCCGTTCGCCGCATGTGCTGTTCCGCTCGAGCGAGATCGACGTCTCCCTCGACGACGTCAAGGGCGCTCCGGTGGTGGTGGAGGAGGTCACCAAGACGCTCAACCTCTTCCTGGCCCACAAGACGTTCAAGGACCGGATGGGGGGCACGCCCCGGCGGGCGATCCTCTTCGAGGGGCCGCCCGGCACGGGCAAGACGTACATGGCCAAGGCCATGGCCCACGAAGCGGGCGTGCCCTTCCTGTTCGTGTCGTCGTCGGCGTTCCAGTCGATGTACTACGGCCAGACGAACCGCAAGATCCGCAGCTACTTCAAGACACTGCGGGAGTTCGCCCGCCGGGAAGGCGGTGCCATCGGCTTCATCGAGGAGATCGACGCCATCGGCGCCGCGCGGACGGGCATGGGCGCCTCCACCCCCCGGGAAGGCATCTCCGGGGTGGTCAACGAGCTGCTCATCCAGCTCCAGTCGTTCGACACCCCGCCGCGGGGCGTCCGGTGCCGGAACTGGTTCATCGAGCGGGTCAACAGCTTCCTGCCCCCGCACCGGGTCATCCGCAAGCAGACGGTGGCGCCGGCCAACATCCTGGTCATCGGGGCCACCAACCGGGCCGCCGACCTCGACCCGGCGCTGCTGCGCCCCGGCCGCTTCGACCGCTCCGTGTACTTCGACCTCCCCAGCCGCGCCGGGCGGCGGGACATCATCGACTACTACCTCGCCACGAAGGCCCACGACGCCGTGCTCGACGATCCCGCCCGCCGGGACTCCATGGCCGCCATGACCGCCGGCTACACCCCGGTCATGATCGAGCACCTCCTGGACGAGGCGTTGGTGTGGGCCCTGCGCCGCGGCGGCGACCGTCTCAACTGGGCCGACCTCCAGCAGGCCAAGATGACCGAGGAGATCGGCCTCGGGCATCCCATGGAGTACACCGAGGCGGAACGCCGCACCATCGCCACCCACGAGTCGGGCCACGCCACCGTGGCCTGGCTGGTGGGCAGGAGCCGCAAGCTGGAGGTGCTCTCCATCATCAAGCGCAAGGACGCCCTCGGCCTCCTGGCCCACTCCGACGTCGAGGAGCGCTTCCTCAAGTCCAAGTCCGAGATGCACGGCCTCATCCAGATCGCCCTCGGCGGCATCGCCGCCGAGGAGGTCTTTTTCGGCGAGATCACCTCCGGCCCCGCCGGCGACCTCCACAAGGCCACCACCTGGGCCGCCCAGATGGTCGGTGCCCTGGGCATGGACGGCAGCCTCTTCTCCTACAACGCCGTGGAGGCCCCGGGCGCCAACATCGTGGCCCGGGTCGCCTCCACCGACGACGGCAAGGCCAGGATCGAGAGCGTCCTCGACACCGCGCTGGCCGAGGTGCGGGCCATGCTGGAGGAGCACCGCCCCGTGGCGGAGGCCCTGCGGGACGCCCTCCTGGAGCGCAACGAGCTGATCGGCGACGAGATCCTCGACGTCATCCGCTCGGTGCCCACGACGGGCGCCGGCGCCTACGCCCGGAGCCAGTAGCCCGGGGTCCCCGTCGCCGGCGCCAACCCGGGCGACCACCGGTCGCACCCTGCGTTCCTCACGGGCACCCCTCGCCGGTGAGGAACGCCGCTTCTTGGGAGTGTGCCGCCCTCCCGGGAACCGGCGTCGGGGCGCCGGGGGGCGTCCGCTCTAGGACGGGCCGGGTGCCGCCACGATCAGGGCGACGTCGGGGTGGAGCGTGGCCAGACCCCGGTCGAAGGTCGCCAGCCGGCCGCGGTGACGGCGGGCCAGGGCCGCGAGGTAGGCATCGGTGACCTGGCGATGGCCGATCACTCCGGTCATCGCCACCTTCCCGAAGTCGAGGTCGTCGGGCCAGAACTGGTGTGCCTTGTGCGCCGTCAGGCTACCGAGGAGGGCGGTGGCCTGGGCGGTGCTGGCGCCATGACGGATCACCAGGCGGACGAGGGCGCCCTGGGTGATCGGGCAGGTGGCGAAGGCCCCCCGCCGGCGGGCGAACCACTCCTCGGCGGCGTCGTGGTGGAGGTGGTCCGAGACCGCCACGGCGATGAGCACGTTGGCATCCAGCAGGACGGCCGTCACGATTCGTCGTCGAGGGAGCGCACGTCCTCGCTGGTGATCGCCCGGCCGAGGCGGATTACGTCCAGCCCGGTGCGCTCGCTGGTGACGACCTCGGCGTTGCCCGGGATGCCGATCGCCCGGCGGATCAGCATGGCCACGGTCTCGCTGAGCGACGTCCCCTGATCCCGGGCGATGGCCGTGGCCACCCGGTGCAGATCGTCGGGCAGATCGATGGTCGTTCGCATCAGCACATCTTAACATCATATCATCAAGATGCAGGACTGGGCCGCCGCACGCCGGGTGCTCCCGCTCGCCTGACGAACCGGGGCGCGGCCCCGGCGCGACAGACAGACCAAAGGCCGGAGGGACAAACGAGGACGGGGAGCGCCTCCTCAGGTCCGAGTCGCAACGTCACCCGCGCCACCAGGATCTCTCGTCCAGGCTATGCTATCTGAAGAGATAGCATCCGGAGAGATTAATGATGCGCTACCAGTTGACCGCGGAGCTGATGCGGGCGATACGGCGGGCCAGCCGGTTGAGTCAGCGGGAACTGGCGGCGTTGTCGGGGACATCCGGACCGACGATCGCCGCCTACGAGTCGGGTTCGAAGGAGCCGCGCCTGTCGACACTCGTGCGGGTGGCAGCGCGGACCGGCCGGGCGCTGGAAGTCCGGCTGGTGCCCGCCGGTGAGGGCGCTCGCCAGCGCAGGCGCCGCGAACTCCGCAGCCTGGCCGTCGCCGCCGCCGTGGCCGCGGCCGCCGAGCGGGACTTCGGGGCGGCACAGCGGGTTGGCCGAGCCGGCCTGGCCCGGGCGGCGTCGACGGTCGGCGCCAGCTCGAGCGCTCGCCGCTGGTTGGACGACTGGGCCACGGCACTCGATGCCGGCCCGCAGCGGGTTCGGTCCATCCTGCTCGACCGGACCGATTACGGCCATGACATGCGCCAGGCGAGCCCCCTGGCCGGCCTGATCTCCGACGGGGAGCGCCTCGCCGCCCTTGCCGCGGCCGAGGGCCTCTTCCACGACGGCCCAGCGGAGCGGACGGGGCCGTGAATCTTGCCCAGCTCCAGCATGTGGTTCGTGCCGCAGCCCGGGTGACCGGCGTGCGCGACATCGTGGTCATCGGCAGCCAGGCCGTCCTCGGCACCTTCCGGGACGCCGTCGCCCTCCCGATCGAGGCGACCAGGTCGCGCGAGGCAGACCTCGCCGTCGACACCGAGACCGCCGGCGTTGAACTCACGGCGGAGCCGTCCGCTCTGGCGGACCAGATCGACGCCCTCCTGGGGGAGCACTCCCAGTTCGACGCCACCTTCGGCTACTACGCCCAGGGCGTCGAGGTCACCACCGCCGTCCTGCCGCCGGGGTGGCGCGGCCGGCTCGTGCCGGTCGTGTGCGACGACGACGCCACGGGCAGGCACCTCGCCGTGGGATGGTGCCTGGACGTCCACGACCTGTGGGCGTCGAAAGCGGCAGCCGGCCGGGAAAAGGACTACGAGTTCTGCGCGGCGCTCGCGGCGGCCAGCCTCGTCGACGAAGCCACGTGCCGGGACAGGATCGGGACCTTCACCGGGGAGTACTCCGTACGGGCCCGGCAGGTTGCCGCCCGGTGCTTCAACCTTGGCCGCCGGCGCCGCTGACCCCGCTCACGCACGTCGATCGTCCGCCGGGGTCTTCCGCCCGACATCACCGGGAACCTCGCCGACGAAATGGCCGCCGGGCGCATCGAGCTCGCCGCCCGCTGCAACAATCTCCCGTGTTTCAGCCTTCAGGCCATCGACGCCTACCGGCGGGGCCGGGTGGCGCAGAGCACGTAACCCCTCGTCGCCGTTCCGGGCGGTCGTCGGTTCGTGGACCCGGCCGCCGGTGGGTTTGCGGCCGCCACCGTCCTCCCTCCTGCCGCCGTGATGCGGGCCGTGTCCACGGCTGGGTCGCCCTTGCCGCGATGCTGAGCGCTTCGACCGCATCTTGATCGACATCAGGGACGCTTTGGATCGCCGCTCAGGGTTCTCCACGGCGGACGGCTCGTCGGTGCCGCGCATGACGACTTCGCCGGTGGCCCCGACGACACTCCGCCGGTCGACCTTGATCTCATAGCGCTGCTTCATGGTCCGACCCAGACATTTGCGTGTGATCTGACGGTACGTCGGGCGGTCCCGACCATGAAGCGCAGGTTGGCCGGCTGGGCGCGGATGGTCCTCTTCCCCGGAACCTTGGCCCGGTTGGAGCGCTGACCCAGCGCGACAGGGCGTTACGCCTCGGCGTAATGGCAGGCGACAGAGTGATCCGCGCCATGATCAAGGAGCAGGGGCTCCTCCTCAGCACAACGCGGCTGTGCCATCCAGCAGCGGGTGCGGAACCGGCAGCCCGATGGAGGATGGGCCGCGCTCGGGAGATCACCGGCGAGGATGATGCGGTGACGGCGATCACGCCGCGACGGATCGGAGATCGGCACCGCCGAGAGGAGCGCCTGCGTGTACGGGTGGCGCGGCCGCTGGTACACGGCCTGCTGATCCCCGATCTCGACGATCTTGCCCAGATACATGACGGCGACGCGGTGGGAAGTGTGGCGGACGACCGAGAGGTCATGGGCGATGACGAGGTAGGCGACGCCGAGCGTGTCCTGAAGGTCTTGAAGCAGGTTGATGACCTGGGCCTGGATGGAAACGTCGAGCGCGGAGACCGGCTCGTCGAGGATGAGCAACCATGGTTCGAGCGCCAGAGCGCGGGCGATTCCGATCCGCTGGCGCTGTCCACCGGAGAACTCGTGGGGATACCGGTCGGCGTGCTCGGGCGCGAGGCCGACAAGTTGCAGCAACTCGGCCACGCGTCCCCGAAGCTCACGACGGTGCACCGTCCGGTGAATCCGCAGCGGTTCGGCCACCAGCGACCGCACTGTCATCCGGGGGTCAAGCGACCCGAACGGGTCCTGGAAGACAATCTGCATCTCTCGCCGCAACACGAGGAGCTCAGCCCGGCGCAGCGTCGAGACGTCTTTGCCCTGGAACAGGATACGGCCGGACGTCGGCTCGATCAGGCGCATGAGCGCCCGCGCTGTCGTTGACTTGCCGCAGCCTGATTCGCCAACGAGTCCCAACGTCTCGCCAGCGCGGAGCGAGAACGTCACGCCGTCGACGGCTCGCATCACGGCTCGGGGTCGGCGTAACGGACCCGAACCGACAGGAAAGTGAACCCGCAGGTCTTCGACCCGGAGCATGTCCACTCTGGGGGGAGGCGGCGGCACGCTGCGCGTGGCCACCGGACGGTGGCGCAGACTCACTGGCGTCTTCACCGGTCGCCTCCTGCGACGCCGGTCAGTAGCTGTGCCTTCAAGGCGGCGGCGAGGCTGCCGGTCTCCTCGGAGAAGTGGCAAGCGGCCTGCTGCCCCCCCATTCCAACGTCCTGCAGTTCGGGCCTCGCCTCGACGCAGGCTCGCCGGCCCGACGAGAGCAGGCAGCGCGGGTGGAAGGAACAGCCGGGTGGAAGGATCGCCAGATTCGGCGGGTGTCCGCTAATTGGGACTAGGCGGCGGAGACCAGTCTCCAGTTCGGGGCGGCTGGTCATCAGCCCGACGGTGTACGGATGCCGAGGCGCTCGGAAGAGGTCGTCGACACGTCCCGTCTCCACCACTTGTCCGGCATACATCACGACGGTGCGGTCAGCCATCTCGGCGATCAGGCCCAGATCGTGGGTGATGAGGACGGTTGCCGCGCCAGCGTCTCGCTGGGCGGCCCGGAGCACGTCGAGCACTTGAGCCTGGATCGTCACATCGAGCGCCGTCGTCGGTTCATCGGCGAAGAGCAGTTTGGGCCCGTTGGCGACGGCCATCGCGATCATTGCCCGCTGGCACATACCCCCGGACCACTGGTGTGGATATTCGCGGGCGCGGGCATTGGCGTCCGCCACGCCGACGGAGCGGAGCAGTTCGATGCTTCGCCCCCAGGCAGCCTTCCGATCTATCGAATGGTTATGGAGGCGGAGGACCTCGGCGATCTGGTCTCCGATGCGCATCACGGGGTTGAGCGACGACGCGGGCTCCTGGAAGATCATCGCCAGGTCCTGGCCGCGAAGCTCACACATCTGCCTCGGTGACAGGGTCAAGAGGTCGCGGCCCTCGAAGAGCACTTCGCCGGATACAACGCGCCCGGCGCCGGGAACGAGACCCAACACCGTGAGCGCGGTGACGGTCTTGCCGCAGCCAGATTCACCGACGACTCCAAGCGTTTCACCTGCGTGTACGTCGAACGAGATGCCGTCGAGTGCCCGCAGGACGCCTTCGCGGGAAGAGAACTCGATCGTCAGGTCACGAACTGAGAGCAACGGAGCAGTCATTCGTGCTGTCCACCGCCTGGAAGGGGGTGGATCCGCTGCCGGGGCGGACGTCGGTCTATCGGGCGCTGATCCGCCACGGGCTGATCGACCCGAAGCAGCGGCGGCGGCGCCGCTCGGACTACAAGCGGTGGGAACGGTCCCGGGCCAT
>JBIOUX010000062.1:0-3415 GCA_044867425.1 Acidimicrobiia bacterium
GCCCGGTTCATGGCCGAGCAGATCCCCGGCGCCCGGCTGGTGGAGCTGCCCGGTATCGACCATGCGTTCACCATGGGCGACTGGGTTCCGGTCGTCGATGAGATCGAGCAGTTCCTCACCGGTGTGCGCCACCACCGCAGCTTCGATCGGGTGCTGGCCACCATCGTGTTCACCGACATCGTGGACTCGACGGCGCGCGCCGCCGAGCTCAGCGACCACCACTGGCGGAACCTGCTGGCCGACCATGACGCCCTGGTCCGCCGCGAACTGGACCGCTTCGGCGGCCAGGAGATCAAACGGACCGGCGACGGGTTCCTGGCCCTGTTCACCGGCCCGAGCCGGGCCATCGCCTGCGCCTGCGCCATCCGCGACGGCATGCGGACGCTGGGCATCGATATCCGAGCCGGGCTCCACACTGGCGAATGCGAGGTGACCCCCGACGACGTCGAAGGTCTGGCCGTCCACATCGCCGCCCGTGTCGCCGCCGTGGGCGGCCCCGCCGAGATCGTCGTGTCGAACACCGTGCGGGACCTCGTGGCCGGTTCCGGGGTCCACTTCACCGACCGGGGCACCCACGCTCTCAAGGGCCTCGAAGGCGAGTGGCGCCTCTTCACCGTGGCCAGCTAAGCCAGATACCCGATCGATCGGACCACCCACCCGCGGCTACGGGCCCGCGATCTCACGCCACCTCGGCGAGCGTCGGCGGCGGATACGGCCGCACGTGCACCCTGGCCGCTCCCCCGGGCAGCGCGGCGGCCGCCGCTGGACCACCGTCGCCGCCGATGGGTGGGCCCGATAGACGACGTCGTCGTAGGTCTTGATGCAGCTGCCGCAGGATGGCCGCGACCCGCCGCCTCGGTCTTGCGGGTCGGACTGCGGGTCGGACAACTGCAGGTCGGACTGTCAAGTTCCGGTACCCGGGCGACACTTCGGTTCCGGTACCTCCGCGACAGTCAGTTCCGGTACCTGGGCGACAGTCTTAGGTTTACGGGGCCTGCCGTTCGGGGTGGCGAAGGCACCGTGCTCCTTGGAACGGTCGTGGCGGATGGGATGCATCCGTATCGCTTTGCCGTCCACGGAGAGCTGCACCGAGCCGGCCACGATGGCCACCTCGACCGGCCGGCCCCGGTAGGCGTTGCCGACCCGGTACGGCGTCCCGGCGAAGCTGACGTTCCCGCTGGCGTCGGCCTGGCGGATCACCGGAGCCCCCACCGTGGCCACCCGGCGCCGCCGCACCGGCCCCTGGGGTGACCGCTTGGGTGGCGGCGTGCCGGGCGGGCGGCGCTGGGCATGGGAGGCCACCAGCACGCCCCGGTGGCTGATCTCGACCAGCCCGTTGCGGCAGATCGCCTCGACGAGCTCACCGGCGAAGAACCGGCCCACGTGATAGCGGAACCCGCCCAGGCCGATCCGACCCGCCTGGTCGACCCAGCGGGTCACGCCCCGCAACCCGCTCACGGCCACCAATGCGTCGCCGCCCCGGGACTTCGCCGGCGGGTCGTCGGGTTCGATCACGGTGAGGTCGGGGCGGGCGAGGGCGAACCGCTCGATGGGCGGGACCATCCCGATGCTCTGATGCGGCCGGCGGGTGTTGTAGTACTCGACCCACTCGTCCACCACCGCCTGGGCCTCTTCGACGGTGGCGAACACCCGCCCGGTTAGACATCCGGCCTTGAGCGTCTTGTGGAACCGCTCCACCTTCCCAGTCGTGGTCGGCGACCGCGGCGCGGTCAACAGATGGCGGATCCCGTTCTCCCGACAGATCCGGTCGAAGAGCACCTCCCCGTTGCCGGGCCCGTACTTGCCGGTGAACACCTTCCCGTTGTCGGTCAACACCCCGTCCGGAACCCCATAGCGGCGCATGGCCCCAGAGAAGGCGTCGCACACCGGTTTGGCCGTCGCCCGCCGGACCACCTCGGCACACACACAGAACCGGGAGTTGTCATCCAGGCCGGTGACCACCGACGCCTCCGACCCGTCCACCAGATGGACCCCGCCGGTGATGTCCTTCTGCCACAACTCCATCGGCCGGGACCGTTCCCACCGCTTGTAGTCCGACCGGCGCCGCCGCCGGGCCTTCGGGTCGATCAGCCCATGACGGACCAGGCACCGATACACCGACGACCGGCTCGGCAACGGCACCACCCCTTCCCGGCCCAGCTCATACAGGATCGTCTGCGGCCCCCAATCGCCATGCTCACGCCGCATCGACACCACCCGGGCCTCCACCACCGGCGGCATCTGATGCGGACACGACGCCGGCTTCGAGGACCGATCCGCCAAGCCCATGATCCCGTCCCGCCCATAGGCCCTCAGCCAGCCATGCACGGTCTGGCGCACCACCCCGAACCGCCGCGCCACCTCCACCACCGGCAACCCGCCCTCGAGCACCTCGAGTACCGCCTTGTGACGCTGTTCCACCAGCCCCAACTCCACGAGCACAGCCATGACCCCCTCCGTCTCCGGGCGCGACAACCCGAAGCCAAAGAGGCCACGACACCGGGATCAACCACCCCCGGAGGCGGTCAGGCCGCGTCGCCTAGGAACCGGACGACTGTCGCCCAGGAACCGGAACCGCGTCCACGAAGTGTCGCCCACCTACCGGAACCACGGTGTCCACCATGAACCGAACTCGCACACACGGCAAGCTCGCCTCATTGCGGCCTGAGTCCCCCGACGAGGAGTTCTCCGCAGGCTCGGGCCAGTGAAAAGCGCCTCTGGCCTGAGATGACGGCGTGGGCCCGGCAGGGATCGAACCTGCGACCGACGGATTATGAGTCCGCTGCTCTGACCGACTGAGCTACAGGCCCCGGTTGCAGCCTAACGGGGGGCGGGTCACTCCCCCTTGTACCTCCCCGAGGATGGTGTTGCGCCCCGCGTCGCCGAGGCGGACGATGAGGGCTGGGCACTGAGGCAAGGAGGCGCAGCCATGACGGTGGAGATGATCCTTCGGGCGAAGGGCCGGGAGGTGGAGACCATCCAGGCCGAGGCCAGCGTGAGGATGGCCATCGACCTGTTCGCGTCGAAGGGCATCGGGGCCCTCGTCGTCACCTCGGAAGGTGATCGCGTGGCTGGGGTGCTCTCAGAACGGGACGTGGTGCGGGGGCTGGCCCGCTTCGGCGGCAACGTCCTGAGCATGTCGGTGGCCGAGGTCATGTCCCGGGCCGCTCCGGTGTGTGGCCCCGGCGACACCGTGAAGCAGGTCATGGCCGAGATGACCCGGACGAGGCACCGGCACCTGCCGGTGGTGGACGAGGCCCGGCTGGCAGGGATCGTCAGCATCGGAGACGTGGTCAAGAGCCGCCTGGAGGAGCTCGAGCTGGAGACCAACGTGCTCCGGGACGCCTACATCGCCCACCGCTAGGGGCTGGGGACAAAAGATCCTGAAATCCACAGGTTTTCCCAAGGTTTTCCT
>JBIOUX010000063.1:0-4534 GCA_044867425.1 Acidimicrobiia bacterium
GGGGTCGGCGGGGTCGTAGCCGGCGAGGACGTCGAGGGCGAGGGCGGCGTCGGCCACGGAACGGCAGAAGATGCCGACATGGTCGAACTGCCAGGTGAGGGGGACCATGCCCCGGCAGCTAATCCGGCCGTGAGCGGGTTTGAGGCCGACGACACCGCAGTACGCGGCCGGCCGCAGCGTTGACCCCGCGGTCTGCGAACCGAGCGCCAGTGGCACCAGCCCGGCGGCCACGGCGGCCGCCGGCCCACTGGAGGAGCCTCCGGGGGTGTGCTCGAGATTCCACGGATTGCGCGTGTCGGGCGGGTCGAAGAAGGCGAATTCGGCGGTGGTGACCTTGCCGAGGATGATTGCCCCCGCCTGGCGAAGCCTGGCGACGGCGGCGGCGTCTTCGGTGGCCCGTTCGTGAGCGAAGGATCCAGCCCCGGCGGTCGTGACCATCCCGGCCACATGGAAGATGTCCTTGAGCGCCACGGGGACGCCATGCAGCGGGCCTCGGAACCGGGACGCCCGCCCGTCGGCGTCGCGTTGGCGGGCCGTGGCCAGCGCCCCGTCCCGGTCGACGATCACCCAGGCCTGGACCTCGGGGTCGACGGCATCGATCCGACCCAGGAGCGCCTCCACCAACTGCACCGCCGACAGCTGCCCGTCCCGGATGCGCGCCGCCGCCTCCGTGACGGTGAGGGTGTGGAGGGGTCGCGGCATCTCCCGTAACGTACTGTCGGCCGCCACCCTTCTGGCAGCTGCGCGCCAGGGCTAACGTTTGGGCCGATGAGCCGGATCAACGACCTCGGGGGGATGGAGGGGTTCGGGCCGGTCGATCCGGCGGATGACGGGCAGCCCTTCGAGGCCGATTGGGAGGCCCGGATCTACGCCGTGCACCTCGCCCTGCTGCGGCGAGGCGTCTACGGCCTCGACGAGCACCGCGACGCCATCGAGCGCCTTCCACCCGCCCGCTACCTGGCCGCCTCCGCCTACGAGCGTTGGCTGGAGGCGAGCGAAACCCTCCTGGTCGAAAAAGGCCTGATCTCGGCCGCCGATCTCGACGCCGCGCCGGAGCACGCGCATGACCCCGCTCATGGCTGAGCGCTATCCCCCCGGCTCCCGGGTGCGGGTCCGGCTCGACGATCCGCCCGTGCACACCCGCGCTCCCCGCTACGTCCGGGGACGCACCGGACAGGTGGTGGCGGTGCATGGCCAGCACCGTCTCCCCGACGACGTGCTGCGGGGGGCCGACCCGCCCGCCGTGACCGCGGTCTACGCCGTGCGCTTCCAGGCCGCCGACCTGTGGGGCGAGGGCGACCACAGCGTGATCGTCGACCTGTGGGAGCCCTACCTCGACCGCCCCGACGAGGAGGGGCCATGAGCGCCGGCAACGGGCATGCCGACGGGAGTGTCGCCGCCCGGGTGCGGCGGCTGGAGGTGCTCCTCGAAGAGCGCGGGGTGGTAAGCGGCGAGGAGCTCGACGCCATCTTGGACCGGGTCCTCTCCTCCGCCTCTCCGGCCAACGGCGCCCGGATCATCGCCCGGGCCTGGGTCGACGATGCCTTCCGGGCGCGCCTGCTGGCCGACGCCAACGCCGCCATCGAGGAGCTGGGCTTCTCCATGTCCTCCGGCCCCCGGCCCCAGCTCCTGCGGGTGGTGGAGAACACCGAGTCCGTCCACAACCTGGTGGTCTGCACGCTGTGCTCGTGCTACCCGCTCTCCCTGCTCGGCCCGTCGCCGTCCTGGTACAAGAGCACCGCCTACCGGGCCCGGGCGGTGCGGGACCCCCGGGGGGTCCTCGCCGACTTCGGTCTCACGCCCCCCGACTCCGTCGACATCTGCGTGTGGGACGCCAGCGCCGAGACCCGCTTCCTGGTGCTTCCCCGCCGGCCGGCAGGCACCGAGGGCTGGAGCGAGGAGCAGCTGGCCGGGCTCGTCACCCGGGCGGGGATGGTCGGGACCGCCGCCGTCTGACGGGGCGGCCGAGGAGCGGGGGAGGTCAAGATGGGCAGGGCGGCGGCGTCCAATCCATGGCTCGAGCGCCGGCCGTTCCACTGGGCCCACCAGGGCGGGGCGAAGGAGGCGCCGTCCAACACGCTCCACGCCATGCAGCACGCCCGGGAGGCCGGGGCGCACGGCCTCGAGTTGGACGTCCACCGCAGCCGGGACAACCGGATCGTGGTCATCCACGACCACACCCTGCACCGCACCACCAACCGCTCCGGATGGGTCAGGCAGCATTCCACCGGGGAGCTGGCCGGGTTCGACGCCGCCTACTGGTGGGTCCCCGGCCAGGTCGACAACCACGAGGCGACCACCCCCGAGGCGGAGTACAAGCTGCGGGGTGAGGTCGAGAAGAACCCCGACCTGGGCGTCCCGACCCTCGACGACCTGCTCGCCCGCCACGGCGACCTTGCCATGACCATCGAAGTCAAAGACCCGGGCGCCGTCGAGCGCCTCGTCGACGAGCTGACAGACCATGGGGTGCCCAACGACAGGCTGATCGTCACCTCGTTCAGCGACGAGGTCGTCGGCCGGCTCCGCCGCCATCCCCGGCACCTGCCGCTCGCACCCGGTCGGCGGTGGACGGTCTGGTTCGTCATCCGGGCCCGCCTCCACCTGCCGGTCCCGAAGCGGGGCCCGTACGTGGCGTTGCAGGTGCCGCACCGGTACCCGTGGCAGGAGATCCTGCCCGGCCGCCTCGGGTTGGTGGTCCCCGACCGCTGGTCGGTGAGGTTCATCACCGGCCGGGTGGTCCGTGCCGCCCACCGGGCCGGCCTCGCCGTCCACGCCTGGACCATCGACGAGGAAGCGGAGATGCACGAGCTGCTCGACCTCGGCGTCGACGGCATCATGACCGACTGCCCGTCGGTGCTCACCCGGGTGCTCGCCGAGCGACGAGGCGGCTGACGGGCCGCGACTTTCAGCTCTTGGAGCCGTCCCCGCTCGTAGGCGAGCAGGTACTCCTCGATGATGAAGATGACGTCCGCCTCGCGCCGTCCTGAGCTCTGGCCGAGCTCGTCGTTGTCGTGGGCCGGCCGCTCGGCTTCGCCGGTCGATCCCACTGTGTCCCGTCTGTGACAATTGGCGGTGTGACCGGTGGCGACGGCGACCTGACCCGCCGGGTGGCCGCGGATCGGCCTCAGGGATTCGACGAGGCGGCCGAGTGGACTCGACGGGTCGGCCCCGAGGCCAGCCGTGTGATTCTCCTCGATTGGTATCGTCGCGGGATGCGAACGACCATCCCGTCGGAGTGGCCGGCGCCACTGGAGATCGTCGAAGGCGACTGTGGGCTCTCCTTCCTCGAAATTGAACTGGACGCGGTGGGTTGGTACAGGGTCCGGACAGGCTTCCATGTCGACCGACGGGCCGTGGAGTACCACTGGAAGGTCAATGTCGTAGGACCGAGGCTCAATCGGAGCCACACGTGGAGTGGCCCATTGCGCTTCCGCCGGGACTGGAGGGGAAGCCGGAGAGGCGACATCAGGTCGGAGGGCGACCACGAAGCCACCGTCGTCCCTCCTGAGAGCTACGCGGTGGCATACGACGGCGGTGTGTGTTACTCGGGCGGCCCTCGCGATCGGGAGTACATCTTCTAGGGGGTGCCGGATGGAGAGTGCCGGGCATTCCGATCGGGTCCAGGCCCACCTCGCCAATCGAGAGCGGCTGTTCCGCTCTGCGCCCTTCCCGCTCTACGGCTTGTCTGCTTACGACGGGGATCGTGCGCTCGGAGAAAGCGCGGTGGTCGAGGAGGAAGGTAGGGAACGCGTCGAGTACCTCGGATTGGTTCACGGCAGTCTGCGAGACGACGACCAGCCCAGGGTCGAGGTGATCACCGCGGCGTCCGGAAGCGAGCCTGACATCGTCTTGGCCCTGGCCTTCGAAGCCGGCGTCGCGAGTCCCCCGGAGGGAACCCGTCGACAGCTCGTCGCAGCCCTGGTCGACACGCACGGTCCCGTTCGCCGGTTCACGCGAGATCTGTTGGTCGACGGGGAAACAGTGCCAGCCAGCGGCTTGGAGTCCGGACGCAGCTGGGTCATCCAAGCCGCGGTTGGCGATCGGGTGGTGACCGTGGTGGGCAGCAACTATCCGAGTGAGAACGTGATGCTTGGGCGCATCGACGACCCGAGCACCTATGTCGCCGGCACGCGCCAGGCACTTCTGGGCCCATCTGGCGACATGGACCACTAGTTCGCGCCTCCACGACCTCCTCCGGCGCGGGCGCCCGCCGGTTCTCAGCTGAGGAGATCACAACGCGCCGCCCTGAGCTCTGGCCGAGCTCGTGTTTGTCGTGGGCCCGCCGCTCGGCTTCGCCGGTCGATCCCACTGTGTCCCGTCTGTGACATTGGCGGTGTGACCGGTGGCGACGAGGAGACGGGCCTCCCTCGTTAGCGTTCGCTCCCAGGAGGAGCACGTGCGGGCGCACCGCAGCGCGGCGGACAGGAGCGAGGCGATGGTCGCAGAAGCTGAGCACCCCGGGCTACCCGCCACCCTCGCCACCTGGCAGCAGTGGTTCGGAAGCATGAGGCCGATCCGCGGCCGTCATCCCGCC
>JBIOUX010000064.1:0-12417 GCA_044867425.1 Acidimicrobiia bacterium
GGTCCTCCCGAGGGCGACTCAGGCGGCCGCGTCGTGAGTGAAGACGTCCACGGCCGCCGTCCCGCTCAGCACCCGGCGGCCCCGGTTCACCAGGTCGGCGTTGCCGTTGACCAGAACGAGGTACTTCCCGGCCTGCAGCTGCTGCTCGAGCTTGGGGATGTGGCGCTGCCCGACGAAGTGGCCCATGGCCGCCCCGACCAACCCGCCCACGGCGGCGCCCCCCACCGCCCCCTCCATCACGCCGAGGAGCGGAGGGACGAGCGCCCCGGCGGCGAGCACCGGGCCCACCCCGGGGACGATGAAGAAGGCGGCCCCGGCGAGGAGGCTGAAGAGGGCACCCGGGACGTCCTGGGGTTGCATTGCTGTGGTCACGTGTACCTCCTTGGGTCCTGCCGCTTCCGGCGTCCGCCGCAGCGGCGACCGGGGCGGGCCGACGCCCCCCTACGAGGCCAGCCAACGACAGGTCATCGGCGGGGACAACGGCCAGTTCGCACTCGGTCGAGACCGGACCGGTACGGAGCTTCGGAAGTTCGCCTGCATCAAGACGGATCCCGTCATCACGGTGATCTCCGGGCGCCTGGCAGGCGACGCAAGCATGAGCCGCTTGGGCGCGGTGCGACACGGAGGTATCGCCGCGCCGTAACCGAGACGTTGCCGAGTCCTCAGCGGCCCGCCGATCGCGTGGTGGAACATGAGGGGTCACGCCAGCGTCAGAAGGGAAGCCGGTTCTGCTGGACGGGGTTCGTCTAGGAGGTACCGATCGTGCCGAACGCCGTGATCACAGGTGCGCTCGAGCGACTCTCCGACATGGCCGTCGCCCTCAAGTCTGCCAGGTTCGATGTCCTGGCCGCCGAGACGAGCCCGAGCGACGTTCCTGATGGGCCGATTGACTGCTATGTCCAGCTGCCCCCCGAAACGCCCTCGCCCGACGGGACTGCCCTTCAGGGGACCCATGCCCTCGATCCCCAGGCGCTGGTGGCCCGCTTCGACGCCGTCTCCCACCTCGCTCCGCAGCTCGCGCCCGAGGCGAGTGTGGTCCTCGTGGCCGACCGCGCCGAGGGGACGCCCGCACCCGACGTGGGGCTGGTGCGGCTTCTGATGGAGGCGGTCCTCGCCGACCACGCCCGGGATCGCGTGCGGACGGCCGTGGTGGACGGCGGCCACCTTCCGGAAGAGGTCGCCGTCTTCGCCTGGCGGCTGGGACGTCAGCGTCTGCAAGCTGACCGGTCGGCGCAGGGTCCGTGTGGGCGGCGTCGTCGAACCCGCCGCTGAGCGACATGAGGTAGTCCGTCGCATGTCCCCGACCGCACCTTGGGGACAGTCACGTCCCGTGCTGCGCGATGAGTCCGGGTCGCCCGCATCGTCAAACGGGAGAGAGACTCAAACTCACCTGCTCCCTGGGAGGAACCCATGGCCTTTCACCCGTACATGTTCTTCGGTGGCAACTGCCGCGAAGCCTTCACCCGATACCAGGAGGTCTTCGGTGGCGAGCTCATCCTGCTGCCGATGAAGGACATGCCGTCGGACGAGCCGGTGCCGGCCGCCCAGGCCGATCTGATCATGCATGCGGCCTTGAGGTTCGACGACAGCCTCCTGATGGGTTCCGACGACCCGACGACCGACAGCTTCGGCCCGGTGCAGGGGATGCAGGTCAACTACGCAGTCGCCGACGTCGACGAGGCCAAGCGGGTGTTCGAGGCGCTGGCGGACGGCGGAGAGGTCACGCTGCCCATCGCCGAGACCTTCTGGTCGCCCATGTTCGGCATGTGCGTCGATCGGTTCGGGACGCCCTGGATGGTCGGAGCCGAAGCACCCGCCGAGCCCTCATGAGCTTCGGCAGGACCCGAGAACCACTTGCGACTGACGGTGGGGCGTCGCAAGCAGGATGGCCGCTGGATTGTCGCCCATGAGCATCATTCCTTCGCGGACAAGAGCTAGCTGACTGGGCGTGGGGGTTGAGGCGAACCCACCTACTCCGTCCTCGAACCGTGACGAGAACGAGTACTGACCCTCGAAGGCACCGCCCCCCAACCGTATCGAACCCTTGCCGTCCTTGAGGCCGCCTTCCCAGCGGGCCGTTGCCGTGCGTACAGGCATGGCTGTCCTCCCGTGTCCGGTCGTCGACCGGCCACCTTAGGACATCGCCGGAGAAAGCGATCGTGGGCGAGCCTCTCCCTGTCTCGCTCCCTCCGGCTCAGGATTTCAGCAGTCGACGGCCGCCCTGAGAGCGCTGCAAGCTTCGATGACCCGTATCGGTTCGAGCGTGCAGACCCGCTCGACGAGGTACGACTTGGGGACGACTCGCAGGTTGTCGAAACTGGCGGCGCACTCGGTGGGCATGCCGTCCTCGGGACCGAGTAGGAGTTCAGTGGGAAGATTTCTGACCGTTCGAGTCACCGGTGCCGCGAGAAGGTTGTTCAGTACCGGGATCGCCGCCGACCGGGTCATGACGAGGAAGGGTCGGCGACCGACTTCCTCGATCTCACCCCACCACACCTCGCCCCGACGGGGAACACTCACCAGGGCTCCTCCGCGATCGCGTCCCGGAGTGAAGCGATGGCCGCTTGGTGCTCGGCCCTGGTGGGCGGTGTTCTCCGGTAGCCATCGATGACCGCCCGGTCGGTCTGCCGCCGTCGATCGAGCTCCATGACCGTCTCAATTCCAGCACGGACGGCTGCTGCTCGGCTTTCGTAGACGCCGCGTCTGACGAGATCGTCGAGTTCGGCGAGGAGGCCCCCGGGCAGCCTGACTGCGATCTGTTCGGTAGCCATGCCTTCAGTGTACCGATTTGGGATTCGAATCGGTATGCGACTAGGGGCGGGCACCTCGCCGCCAAACGTCGGGGACGGAGGTGCCCTGGCGCCCGGCGTTCTCTAGCCATCTCCGGTGCGATTTGGAGCAGGCCAGCGCCGCAGCCGTTCGGATGTTCGCGACCTCATTGGCACAGGAATGGGCGCAGTGCCATGGACGCCGGGCCACCGTCAGGCGACCAGACAATCCGAACGGCGTGGCGGCTCGTGAACCGGGTCGTGCCCGACGACGAGCTGCTCAGGCGTCTCGTCCCTTGTGACGAGAGGCGACGAGCACCGCATCGCCGACATCCTCGACGCAGCCCAGGGAAGGCGCCCGGCAGGCTGATCGGAACGACAGGACGAAGGACCTCGCGCCCGCGCCGCTGGACGCGTTCGGCGACGTACGGGTACAGCCAGGGGAATGGTTCCGGCACTTCCCGCTTCAGCCTGGCCCGACGAAGAGGGGCTCGTCCTCGGTAGGTGCCCGCATGATTGCGACATTCTGCAGGCGTTGGGCTCGGATGCGCTCGTGGAGCTGCTCGGGGGTATCCGCGGTCAGCACCACCGCATCGGTGGCGAGGTCAATCGCTACCCATTTTCCGGGGTACTCCTCGAGGCCGAAGTAACGAGGCACATCTCCATCATGCCACCGCCAATCGCCTTGCTGAGCCGTATTCGGAGCGGTCCCGTCGCCGACCGGGCGCCCGAACGCCGGAGGTCGTCTCGGCTGACCTCCTCCACGTTCACGGTGACCACGTGTTCGCAGTCAACCGACGCTCGGGGGTGACGAGGGCTCGGCGAGGAGTCGGTTGCGGGCGGCTTGGACCATGGCGGTGTAGGCGGGTGTGAGCACGTCGGCGAGCCCGTGGCCCCGGATCTCGATCGGCGGGTCGTCGAGCCCGAGGAGCACTGCGTGGGGGAAGACGGTGCCGGGTCGACTGGTGGCGGTGGGGAGGTGGCCGGCGTCGAAGAACCGGTCCAGGCAGTCGTCGAGCGCCGGCCCCGAGATTCCGGGTGGAGTCCACCGTCCCGTCTCGCCAGGGCTGGCCAGGGCGCCGTCGCGGTGGGTTTCGAGCCTGGCGAGGAGCTCGGCTTTGGTGCGGCCCCGCCAGGTGAGGATGAGGAAGGGGTCGTCGTCGAAGGCTTCGGCGAGGAGGTAGTAGGTGGCGGCGATGTGCTTGCAGGGGTTGGCCCAGTCGGGGCAGGTGCAGTCGGTGGTGAGGTCGGCGGCGGAGGCGGGGAAGAGGTGGAGGCGGCAGTCGGTGAAGGCGTCCTCGATGTCGGTGGGCATGTCGCCGGCGAGGAGCTTGGCCAGGAACACCGCTCGGGAGGCGAGGGTGTCCTCGACGCGGGCCCAGTCCTTGTCGGAGAGGCAGAGCACTCGGATCGTCACTTGGTAGGGGGTTGCTCGGGAGCCCTGGACGCGGGCGAGGACCTCGCCGGGGGCGACTGTGAGGTCGAGGACCTGCCCGGCGCGGGCGTAGCGCCGGCCCCGGGTCAGGCGGGCGCCCATGTCGAAGCTCTCGAGCACCGCGATGAAGCGCTGCGACCACCAGGTGGCGCCGATGGCGCCCGTCCGACTCCTGGCCTTGATGCCGTCGGCCGGTCGGGGTCGCGACGGCGGCGGGTACCAGCGTCCGGGAGGGGAGCGGCGGGGCATGGTCAGTCCTCGGCCACGGCGTCGTCGGAGAGGGCCACGAGGTCGCGGAGTTGGCCCAGAGACAGGTCGTGGAGCCAGGCCTCGCCGGTGCCGACGATGCGGGCGGCGAGGTCGCGCTTGTCCTCGATCATGGTGTCGATGCGTTCCTCGAGGGTGCCGACGCAGACGAACTTGCGGACTTGGACGTCCTTGCGCTGGCCGATGCGGAAGGCCCGGTCGGTGGCCTGGTCCTCCACCGCCGGGTTCCACCAGCGGTCGAAATGGATCACGTGGTTGGCCGCGGTGAGGTTGAGCCCGACCCCGCCGGCCTTGAGGGACAGGAGCAGGAGGGGCGGCCCGGCGGGGTCGGAGAAGCGGGCCACCATCTCGTCCCGGGCCCGTTTGGGGACGCCGCCGTGGAGGAAGGGAACCTCCCGTTCGAGGCGCTGAGCCAGGTGGCCCTGGAGGAGGCGGCCCATCTCGGCGAACTGGGTGAAGCACAAGGCCCGCTCGCCGCCGGCGGTGATCTCCTCGAGGATCTCCTCGAGGCGGGCGAGTTTGCCCGATCGGCCGGGGAGACGGGAGCCGTCCCCCAGCAGGTGGGCCGGGTGGTTGCAGACCTGCTTGAGCTTGATCATGGCCGCCGAGATGATCCCCATCCGCGCGATCCCGGTCTCGGCGGTCTCGATCCGGGCCAGCATGTCGTCGACGACCGCCTGGTAGAGGCTGGCCTGCTCCCGGGTCAGGTTGGTGAGGACCTTCATCTCCACCTTGTCGGGCAGGTCGGCGATGATCGCCTTGTCCGTCTTCAGGCGGCGCAGGGCGAAGGGGCCGGTGAGCCGCTTGAGGGTGCGGGCGGCGTCGTTGTCCCGGAACCGTTCGATGGGGACGGCGAAGCGGCGCCGGAAGGCGGATTCGGTGCCGAGCAGGCCGGGATTGAGGAAGTCCATCAGCGACCACAGCTCCAACAGGCGGTTCTCGACCGGCGTGCCGGTGAGCGCCACCCTGGAGCTGGTGGGGAGGAGCCGGACGGCCCGGGACGCCTGGGAGGCCGGGTTCTTCACGTTCTGGGCCTCGTCGAGGGCGACCCGTCCCCAGCGCACCTTGGCCAGCAGTTCCCGGTCCCGGGCCAGCAGCGAGTAGGTGGTGACGACAAGGTCGGCCCGCCGTGCCGCCCGGGTGAAGGCGGCGCCGCTCTCCCGGGCGGCGCCGTGGTGGACATGGACGGACAGGCCCGGCGTGAAGCGGGCCGCTTCCCGCTGCCAGTTCCCCACCACTGACATGGGGCACACGAGCAGGGTGGGCCGGGGTCGGGCGTTCCGCCGGTGGCTTCTCGCTCCTTGCGGGGTGGACCGGGCGGGGAGGCCGTCGCGTTCGGCGGCGAGGAGGGCGAGGAGCTGGGCGGTCTTCCCGAGGCCCATATCGTCGGCCAGGCAGGCCCCGAGACCGAGCCGGTCGAGGAACCGGAGCCAGGCGAGACCCCGCTGCTGGTAGGGGCGCAACTCACCGGCGAACCCGGCGGGGGTGGGGACGGGCTCGAGGCGGCGGTCGCCGTCCGGGGAGAGGAGCGCCCCGAGCCAGCCGCCGGCTTCGACGTCGATCACCGGGAGAGGGGCGTCGGGGGGCGGGTCGAGCCCGAGGCCGACGCGCAGGACCTCCGCCGCGGTCATCTGCCCGGGGGCCTTCTCGGTGCGCCGCAACAGGGCCAGGGCGGCGGCCGCGTCGCCGGGGCGGAGCTCGACCCATTGGCCCCGCACCCGAACCAGCGACGCCTTGCAGCGGGCCAGGTCGGCGAGCTCGGCCTTGGAGAGCACCTCGGCGCCGAGGGCGACGTCGTAGCGGTAGTCGCACAGGCCCTCCAGCCCGAGGAGGCCGACCGACGAGTCCAGATCGGGCGCCGGCCGGGGCTGGGCCCGGAGCCGCAGCCCGAGGCGGCCGGCGGGGGAGCGCCACCAGGGCGGCACCAGCACACCGAAGCCGGTCTGCTCGAGCAAGGGGGCGATCTCGGCCAGGAAGCGGTGGGCGCCGGCGGTGTCGAGGGCCAAGGCGGCGGGCCGGGTCACGTCGAGGGCGGCGTCGAGCTCCGGGTAGAGGCGGGCGGCCCGACCCAGGTCCCCCAGGAGGTGCTGGGCGGGATGCTCGGTGGCGTGGCGCAACGACCGCAGTCCCGGCCCGGCCCGCCACACCTCATCAGCCGGAACGAGGAGCGTCGGGTCCTCGGTCGACTGCAGGAGGAACTCCACCTGCCAGGGCGCCTCGCCGGCGGTGGGCCCCTTCCCGGAGCCGGCGCCGGCGTCGTCGGCGTCGGCCGGCGGCAGGAGGCGGAAACAGGTGCGCAGCGGACCGGCGGCCGGGTGCCCGCTGCGGAGCCAGTCGGCCAGGGCCCGCTGGAGCTTCTCGACCTCGCCGGCCGCGGCGACAAGGGCCGGGTCCGACGACACCAGGGCCTCGACGAACGCCTCGCCGGCGGGCCCCGTGGCCGGCGCCCGGCCCCGGCGACGGGGAAGCAGACGCTGCCCGTCCAGGGCCGAGCGGGCGGCCGAGTCGACCAGCGCCGCCAGGGCGGCGTCGACCACGACGGCCGCATCCAGAGCCCGCCCCGAGCCGTCGGGGAGCACCTCGGCCCGAACCGACGGCGGCAGGGCCGTGGCCAGGCTCCGGAGGCGGGCGATGTCCTCCGGAGTGGGGACGGGCGACCAGCGGGCCTCCGGCCGCGCCGACCCCCCGGTCACGATCGTGGGCAGCACCCGGCCCCGAGCCACGAGATCGAGGGCCAGACGCCCCACCGCCGCCAACCAGGTGAGGGACGGGCCGGCGACCACACCCGTTGGCGGCCCAGGCGGGGAGCCGTCGCCGAGATGCACCGCGAGATCGAGAACCCCAGCCGCGTCGATCGTGACCGCCGGCACCATCCACGGCCGCAGGGTGGGCCGGCCCCTCGGGTAGCGGGGCGAGGCGAGGCGGGCGACCGTGGGGGACGGGCGGGGCCTCGACCGGCTCCCGGGGAGCAGCAGCGCCACCTCGGCGGCGCTCGAGGCCGTGAGCCCGAGTGACTCAACCCCGGCGCCCAGGCGGCCGGCCCGGGCGGCGAAGGGGTGGGCTGGCCACGTCCCCGGTGAGGACCCGTCCGGCGCGGTGCCCGGCCCGCCGCCGACCAGCGACCCGTCCTCGGCCCAGAGGCGGACGCCGCCAGTGCCACCCGGCGAGGAGGACCAGAGCGCATGGACGGCCAGCACGAGACGATGCTACGGGGCACCCCGCCAGGATGGGGCGACCACCCCCCGCCACCTTTCAACGCGTTGGGCGGCCACCGGATGTATCACCTCGCCTTGACAATCGGCGAACGATACTGGCGCCGTGACGGTCTCCCAGCCAGTAGGCGTTCCGCAAGCGAGGCCCCGGCGCCCCCGGCGTGGCATGGCCCGCCGGCCCCGTGCGCTTCCGTCGCCTGCCGACGACGACGGCTTCGAAGTGCCCGGATGGTGGGACTTCGGCGGATCACGGATGTTCGTTGTGGGCCTCACCTCCGGAGGATTCCCGTTCGGGGCCCTCGAGGAGGACGAGCTCGGCGAGCCTCGCCGTGGCGCGGATGCCGAGCCGTTCTGATCCTTGGGCTCGCAGGGAGGGATGTCCCGACCCATGGGCTGGCGTGGGTCTGGGGCGGCTGACGCCACGGGTGACCTGGGACGGGCTTCCGGTATCGCTTACCAAAGCAGACGCGCGCGCCTCAGGCGCGTATTGAAAGGTTCGATCACCCGATGAGAAGAGCCGACCGATGACAAAAAGGCCCGCTGAAGAGTGCGAAGCACCGTGACAGGGTCTCGCCGGCCGGCGTGAAGTGGCGGGTCACGTGGGCAGTGGCTCGTAGAGCACAAGGGGAGAACCGCCCGGCTCCGTCGCAACGGAGCGGCGCTCGTGAGCGCCGGTGGTGATCTCGGAGACGGAGCTCCCCGAAGCGCGAAGGGCATCGCAGACGGCCTCCAACCCGGACACCTTCAGCATGACGCCGGGCGAGTCAGCGGCTCGATCCTTGCCGGCCAGCGCCAGGCGGGCGCCGGCATGATCGAACTGCGCCCAGCGGTCACCGTCCACGAACGTCGGGTCGACTCCGAGCAGGACCCTCCAGAAGGCCACCGCGGCACTGAGATCGTCAACCGGAAGCACGAAGCTCAGTTTCTCAACGGGCATGACTCACCTCCACGACCACATACTGGTCTGTCGTCCAATGAAGCCAGTGCTGGCCGGCGAGTGCGCTTCGGCGATACCACCCAACTCAGAGTCATCGGCCGGCCCGGCACGTGGCTTCCCGCGCCGCTTCGAGGAGCGGCTCCACGATCGCCCCGAACAGGTCGAACCCCTCGTCGCCTTCGCCATAGGCGCCGGCGCGGTACCGGGACCACACCCCTTCGGCGATGATGGCGAGCTTCCAGTAGCCGAGCGCTACGAAGTAGTCGATCTCGGTGAGATCTCGGCGCGATCCGGCGGCGTAGTGCTCGATCACGTCGCTCCGCCGGGCGAATCCAGGCAGGGCGGTGGGCGCCGCCCCCAGCGCCGCGAAGGCGTCGCCGGGCTCGGCCCAATACACGAGAAGCAGGCCGAGGTCAGCCAGCGGGTCTCCGAGGGTGCACAGCTCCCAGTCGAGCACGGCCTTCACCTGAGCTCCTGACACCATGAGATTGTCCAGCCGGTAGTCGCCGTGCACGATCCGGGCCGGGCCTTGCACGGGAATGCGGGACGCCAAGCGTTCGTGGACCTCGTCGACCAGCACCGGATCCCTGGTCTGGCTTTGCTCCCACTGCATCCGCCAGCGCCGCAGCTGGCGCTCCACGTAGCTCTCCTTGCGGCCCAAGGTGCCGAGACCCACGGCGTCGGGGTCAACGTCGTGAAGCGCCACGAGCGTGTCGACCATGGACCGGCTGAGCGCCCCTCGTTCGCCGGGAGGAAGGGCCCGCTCGACGGCTGCTTCGTTCCGGAGCACATGGCCGTCGACGTGTTCCATGACGAAGAACGGAGCGCCGTTGACCGAAACATCCTCGCACAGCCCCACTGGCGGGGGGACGGGGACCGGAGTGGACTGCAGGGCGGCGATGATGCGGTACTCCCGGGCCATGTCATGGGCGGAGGGGAGGAGTCCGGACATCGGTGGTCGACGCAGCACCCACCGCCGGTTCGTGGCGTCGGTCACCAGGTACGTCAGGTTCGACCGCCCGCCGGACATCAACTCGAAGCACAGCGGCGGGCGGGCGCGGGGGACATGGTGCTCGAACCAGTCCGACACCCCGGAGGCGTCGATACCGGCGACGGTCACGTTCACGCGGGGCGGGCAGCGACCAGCGGCAGCGCCGGGGCCAGATGCAGGGGGACGGTCCTGTCCACACGGATGCCGTGGCGGGTGAGGTAGGCGGCCGCCCGGGCGTCGTCGATGAGCAGCCGGACGCCCTCGATTCCGAGCGCCCGCAACACCGATGCCGCCACCATGTACGCCTGGCCGTCCAGGCTCGGGCCGGCGGACGGGTCCGAGTCGTGGACCGCGTCGGCGCCCGCGTCCAGGCAGGCGAGGCCGGCGTGCGGCGTTCGGAGGTAGACCATCACCCCGGCCCCGCTGGCGCTGACCGCGCCCAGAGCCGATCGCAGGTCGTCGCCGCACCCGCAGCCGGCCGGTCCGAAGACGTCGCCGAGCAGGCATTCCGTCTGGATGCGCACGAAGACGTCATGCCGGCCCCCTACTTCGCCCCGCACGAGTGCCAGTGGCATGATCCCGCCGATCGCGCTGCGGAAAACATGCACGACGAGGTCGCCGTGCGGCGAGGCCACCGCCGAACAGCCGATCGGAGTGACCACCGCCTCCTCGCCGGCCCGGTACGCCAGCAGCTCCCCGATGGTCACCACCGGTAGTTGGAAGCGGTCGGCGAAGGCGGCCGCCCATGGCCACAGCGCCAGTTCGCCGCCCTCGTCCACGAGGTCGGCCAGAGCGCCGCCGCGGGAGAGGCCAGCCAGGGCGGTCAGGTCCAGGGCCGCCTCGGTGTGCCCCGCCCGGGCGAAGAGTCCGCCGGGATGCGCCCGTAGGGGGAAGACGTGGCCGGGCCGGACGAAGCCGTCGGGGCCGAACTGCGGATCGACCAGTGCCCGCAGTGTGACCGCCCGCTCGGCGGCCGAAATCCCCGTGGTGGTCCCGTGCCGCGCATCCACCGAGACGGCGAAGTCACGCACCGCTCCCGGACGCGGGGTCATGGAGGGCAGATCCAGCTGGTCCAACCGCTCGCCGTCCATGGCCACACACACCACCCCGCTCGTGTGGCGGACGGTGAACGCGATGTTCTCGGGCGTCGCCCGTTCCGCGGCCACCACGAGGACGGCGTGGCCGTCGGCGTCACCGTCGTCCACCACCACAACCGGACGCCCGCCCCGGACCGCGTCCAAGGCGCCGCCGATTCCGCCCGCCATCCTGGTCAGGACCACGTCACCTCCAATGCGAAAAGGGACAGGAGCACCTCCTGGTGGCAGGTAAAGAACCACGGCACCGCCCGCGGCCACAACTCACCGGGGCGAGGCCGGTTGTAGGTTCCGTCAAGGGCCGCCGGCCGCTGATCCGCCCGAGGGGGTGCCGCCCGTCTCGTCCGCGGTGAAGTGCGCGGCGAGCTCGGCCACGACGTCGAGTGGGGAGCGTCCGGTGGCCGACGCCGCTCGCGAGACAGCCTCGCGCAGGAACAGCGCCAGCTCGTCGGGCGGGAGCGCGCCGGCTGCCCCGCCGACACCGGCGGGCTCAGGCGGGTCCCGGTCCCCGCCCCAAAGCTCCGCTTCCACGGCCCAGACACGCACGGTGTCGGCCCAGCGCCGGGCCAGGTCGCGCAGCAGCCGGTTGGCCAGACCGGCCACGTAGTCGTCGGCCAGCTCGATGTCCATGCCCGAGAGCACTTCGGCCAGCTTGCGGAGCTCGCTCACCGGGACGGCGGCCAGCGGCTCGGTCGCATCCTGGGAACGGTCGGTCATGGTCCGGCCCTCCGCCGGCCGGCGCAATCCCGGTTCACTCGTCGAGCCGGAAGCCGACCTTCATCGTCACTTGCCAGTATTCGGGGGACCCGTCCTGACGCTCGTCCCCACCCAGATAGCCGCGGATCTCGGTGACTTCGAACCAGTCGAGATGCCGCAGCGTCTTCCGGGCCCGGACGATGCCGGCCTGGATCGCCTGTTGCAGCCCGTCGCTGGAGCTGCCCACGATCTCGGTCTTCCGGTATACGGCGTCGGCCATGGTTCTCCTTTCCGGCCGGTCGGCGGCCTCGCCGGTCCGGCCTTCCGCAACGCGTGGCGGTCAGAGGTTGGCGCTCACCTCGTCGAGGACCCCGGCGAAGCGGCGGCGGGCCGCCTCCCGGCGGGTCGGGATGTGCTCGGTGGGGATGGTCACGGGCTTGTATCGCTTCAGGATGGCCCGGGCCACCGAGAGGCGGTGCACCTCGTCGGGGCCGTCGTAGATGCGAGCCGCCCGTGCCCACCGGTACATGTGCTCGAGCGGCAGGTCGGTGGAGAACCCGAGCGAGCCGTGGATCTGGATGGCCCGGTCGATGACGTCGTGGAGGATCCGGGCCCCGAAGTACTTGATCATGGCGATGTCGACCCGGGCCTCCCGGGTCCCGAGCCGGTCGATCTTCCAGGCCGCCTGAAGCGTCATGAGGCGGGCCGCCTCCATCTCCGCGGCCGCGTCGGCCACCCAGTTCTGGATGGTCTGCTTCCCAGCCAGCGGACCGCCGTCGAGGCTGATGCTCACCGCCCGCTCGCACAGCATGTCGAACGCCCGGCGGGAGACTCCCAACCACCGCATGCAGTGGTGGATCCGCCCCGGGCCGAGCCGCTTCTGCGCCAGGACGAACGCCTCCCCTTCCCGGCCGAGCAGGCTGTCGGCGGGCACCCTGACCCCCCGGTAGAACACTTCGGCTTGGTTGTGGACGGCCCAGGTGCCGTCTGGGTCGTTCAGCGTGCCCAACTCCCGCA
>JBIOUX010000065.1:0-2282 GCA_044867425.1 Acidimicrobiia bacterium
GGGAGACGGCGTCGACGTCGGTGTGGCGGGTGACGGCCCAGAATCCCGGGCCGGCCTCCACGTTGTGTTCGGGTCGGGCCGGCTCGTCGATCCAGGCCACGGGCGCCTCCCGGCGCAGGCGGGCGAAGGTGTCGTAGGGCATCGCCTCGGCGTAGGTGGCGGGGTCACCGAGTCGAAGGTGGGCGAATGCTTTCGTCATGGGGCCCCTCCTGGTCGATGGTTGCATGGTCATGACGTTCCCGCTCTGTCGCCGGTGCCGATCCCGAACAGCGCCGAGGCGGCGCGGGCGAGACGCTTGGTGTGGTGCCCGACCACCGTGCCCGCCACGGCCACCATCGCGCCGCCGATCCGCACGACGCCTTCGGGAGCCGGCCACGGCACCGAGCCGCCACCGGTCGTTTCCCCGAAGGCGTCGGCCAGTGCCTCCCCTGCCCGGCGCTGCGCCCGGCGGGCGGCCGGGAAGAGGAGGTCCATGGCGAAGAACCCGTGGAGCTGACCGGGATAGCGCGCCACGTCGGCCGCCCCGCCGGCGGCCCGGAGGCGGGCGGCGTAGGCCTCGCCGTCGTCGCGCACCGGGTCGCATTCGGCGGTGATGACCAGGGCGGGCGGGAGGCCGGCGAGGTCGGCGGCGTAGAAGGGGGACAGTGCCGGGTCGGCCGGGTCGCGTCCGTCCAGGTAATGGCGGGCGAACCAGGCCAGGGTGTCCTGGTCGAGGAAGCTGCCGGGCCCGCTGTAGTCGGCTACCGAGGGGTGGGCGAGGGCGAGGTCGGTGGCCGGGTAAATGAGCAGCTGGAAGACGATGAGCGGCCCTGCCTTCCGGGCGGCGAGGGCCACCAGGGCCGCAAGGGCACCCCCGGCCGAGTCGCCCCCCACGGCCACGCGGCCCGGGTCGCCGCCGAGGTCGCCGGCGTGGGTGGCGACCCATCGAGTGGCGGCCACACAGTCCTCGACAGCGGCCGGCGGCGGGTGCTCGGGGGCGAGGCGGTAATCGACCGACACCACCACCGCCCCGGAGCGGTTGGCCAGCGCCCGGCAGGTGGCGTCGGCGCTGAACAGGTCCCCCACCACGAACCCGCCGCCGTGGAACCACACCAGCACCGGCCGGGGCAGGCGACCCCGCCGCGGGGTGTACATCCGCAGCGGAAGCGGTCCGCCAGGACCGGGAATGGTGCGGTCCGCCACCTTGGCGACCGATTCGACTCGGCTGGTGGCGGCGGCCAGGATGCGTACGTCGCGTCGGGCCTGGGCCGGTGAGCGCTCGGCGATGGACGGCCAGCCGATCACGTCGAGCCAGGCGAGGAAGGCCCGGGCCCTCGGGTCGAGTCCGGCCGGCCGGCCGTGGCGTTCGGGTGCGGCCCGCTCGCTCTGGAGGCACGGTTCGGACTCGGCCATCAGACCTGGCGTTCCCGCCCCGCCCAGTAGGGGGCGCGCAGTTCCCGGCGCAGGATCTTGCCGGTCGGGTTGCGGGGCAGGGCTTCGACGACGTCGACCGACTTGGGGCACTTGTAGCCGGCCAGCGCGGCCCGGCAGTGGGCGATGACGGCGGCCTCGTCGAGGGCGGCGCCGGGGGCGGCCACCACCACGGCCTTCACCGCCTCGCCCCACTTCTCGTCAGGGACACCGATCACGGCCACCTCGGCCACCCCGGGGTACTCGGAGACGACCCGTTCGACTTCGGCGGGATAGACGTTCTCGCCGCCGGAGATGATCATGTCCTTGACCCGGTCGGAGATGTACAGGTACCCGGCCTCGTCCCGGTAGCCGGCGTCGCCGGTCCGCAGCCACCCGTCGGGCAGCAGGGTCTCGGCCGTCGCCTCCGGCTTGCCCCAGTAGCCGGCCATGTGCTGGTCCGAGCGCACCCAGAACTCGCCCACCTCCCCGGGGCCGAGGTCCTTGCCCGTCGCCGGGTCGACCACCCGCACCTCGGCGCCGGTCACCGGCCGCCCGGCGGAGAGGAGGCGCTCCCGGTGGGCGGCGTCACGGTGGTCGGCGGGGCCGAGCACGGAGAACACGCCGGACATCTCCGTCATGCCGTAGACCTGGTAGAAGTCGACGGGGAAGATCTCCAGGCACCGGCGCATGAGCGGAGGCGGCATGGGGGCGCCGCCGTAGCCGAGGCAGCGCAGGCTGGAGTAGTCCCGCTCGGCCACCCCGGGAAGCTGGGTGAAGAAGCCGTAGACGGCGGGCACGAAGAAGGCGTGGGTGACCCGCTCCCGGGCGATCTCGTCCAGGATCGCCCCCGGGACGACCTCGCGGACGACGATCGTGTGGGCCCCCACCGC
>JBIOUX010000066.1:0-13412 GCA_044867425.1 Acidimicrobiia bacterium
AGCTCGAGCAGCGGGCCGACCCCGCCGAGCGCGACGCGTACCCCATGGGGGTGGAGGATGGCACCACTGAAGTGGCGCCGGGAGGTGGGGCAGGGGCCCCCACCGACGCTGGGATGAGCCGCCAGGCGAAGAGCCATGGGCACAGTCCTCACGCTAACGGCAGCACTAACCTCCCCCGCTATGCCCGGCTCGATTCTCGGCCACCCTGTCTTTCGCACCGAGGATCCGCGGATCCTGAGGGGCGAGGACCGCTACGTCGACGACCTCGACCTTCCCGGCGCCCTCCACGCGACTTTCGTGCGCTCCACCCTGGCCCACGGCCGCCTGGAGGGGATCGACACGGCGGTGGCCGCCGCCATGCCCGGCGTGGTCGGGGTGTTCACCGGCGCCGACCTCGACCTCGAACCCATCGTGCCCATGCCCATGATCCCCGAGGCCATGGCCCGTCCCCCGCTGGCCCGGGACGTCGTGCGGTTCGTTGGCGAAGCCGTGGCCGTGGTGGTGGCCGAGACCCGCAGCGCGGCGGTCGACGCCGCCGGGGAGCTGATCGTCGACTACGACCCCCTGCCGGTGGTGGTCAACCCCACCCGGGCCGGCGCCGACGACAGCCCCGTGCTCTTCCCCGACCACGGCAGCAACGTGGCCGTGGTCTTCGACTTCGGGCGCCACCCCGGCATCTTCGACGGCGCCGACATCGTGGTCGGCGGCCGTTTCCTCAACCAGCGCCTGGCCCCGGTCCCCCTCGAGATGCACGGCGCCGCCGCCGTGCCCGACGACGACGGGGGCGCGCCCGGGCTGACCCTGTGGTGCTCCAACCAGAATCCCGCTTCCATGCGGGAGCCCATGGCCAGCGCCCTCGGCCTCTCCGTCGAACGGGTGCGGGTGGTCTGCCCGGCGGTGGGAGGGGGCTTCGGCGCCAAGATCGGCCTCATTCCCGAGCACGTCGTCCTCGGCGCGCTGGCCCGGCGCCTGGGCCGGACCGTGCGCTGGGTGGAGACGCGGTCGGAGTCGATGATGTCGATGACGCACGGCCGGGGTCAGGTCCAGGACGTCGAGGTCGGGGCCCGGTCGGACGGCACCCTGGTGGGCCTGCGGGTGGAGATCACCGCCGACTGCGGCGCCTATCCCGGCGTCGGCGCCATCCTGCCCATGTTCAGCTACAACATGGCGTCGGGGGTCTACCGGTTCCCCAAGGTCGACTTCAAGTCCACCACCTTCACCACCAACACGACGCCGGTAGCGCCCTACCGGGGGGCGGGCCGCCCCGAGGCCACCGCTCTCGTCGAGCGGGCCATGGACCTGGTGGCCGGGGAATTGGGGCTCGACCCGGTGGAGGTCCGCCGGCGCAACCTGATCCCGTCCGATGCCTTCCCCCACACCACCGCCACGGGCGCTACCTACGACTCCGGCGACTACGCCGCCGCCCTGGACACGGTCCTTGGCCTGGCCGGATACGAGGAGCTGCGGGCCGAGCAGGCCAAGCGGCGGGCGGCCGGCGACCCCGTGGCCATGGGTATCGGAGTCAGCGTCTACGTGGAGGTCACCGGCTCCGTCCCCATCCCGGAGTACGCCTCGGTGCAGGTGGAGCGCGACGGCACCGTCACCGCCGTGACCGGCACCGTCCCCAACGGGCAGGGCCACGAGACGGCTTTCGCCCAGATCGTCTCGGCCACCCTGGGTGTGCCCATGGAGGCGGTCAGGGTCGTCCACTCGGACACCGCCGTCGTGCCCGAGAGCGTCGGGACTTTCGGCTCGCGCTCTCTTCAGTACGGGGGCAGCTCGATCCTGCGCTCGGCCGAGGTGGTGCTGGAGCAGGCCAAGGCCCGGGCGGCCGAGCTCTTGGAGGCGGCCCCCGGGGACATCGTCCTCACCGAGGACGGGCGGGTGGGGGTGGCCGGTTCCCCGGCCCAGGCCCTGTCCTGGGCCGAGCTGACCTCCGCCGGCGACGAGCCTCTGGCGGCGGCTGAGAAGTGGCGCCAGCAGGCCAACACCTATCCCTTCGGAGCCCACGTGGCCGTGGTCGACGTCGACACCGACACCGGTTCTGTCTCCCTGCGGCGCATCGTGGCGGTGGACGACTGCGGGCGGATCCTCAACCCCCTCCTCGTCACCGGCCAGGTCCACGGGGGTCTGGCCCAGGGCATCGCCCAGGCCCTGTTCGAGGAGTACGTCCACGACGCCGACGGGACGCCGCTCACCTCCACGCTGGCCGACTACCTCCTGCCCTCGGCGGCCGAGCTGCCGAGCTACGAGACGGCCCACACCGAGACTCCCACCCCCCTCAATCCCCTCGGGGCCAAAGGGATCGGCGAATCGGGGACGATCGGCTCCACCCCCGCGGTCCAGAGCGCGGTGGTCGACGCCCTCGCCCACCTCGGGGTGCGCCACATCGACATGCCGGCCACGCCGGAGAAGGTCTGGCGGGCCATCCAGGCCGCCCAGGCCAGCTGACGGGCGGGCGCCGCCGATGTTCGCCGAACCGACCCTGCGCCTGAGCGAGGCCGACTACCTGACCATCCTCGGCCACTGCTACGACGGTCTGCCCGACGAGGCCTGCGGGATGCTGGGCGGGCGCCTGGTGGCCGGCACCACCATCCCCGAGGGCCGGGTGGAGGCCGTCTACCCCTGCCGCAACGCTGACGCCTCGGCCCGCACCTACACCGTGGCCCCCAAGGACCTGCTGGCCGCCATGCGGGACGCCGAGGCCAGGGGACTCGAGATCGTGGGGGTGTACCACTCCCACACCCACACCGAGGCCTGGCCCTCGCCCACCGACGTGCGCGAGGCCGTCGACCCGTCGTGGCTGTACGTGATCGTCAGCCTGAAGGACGGAGATCCGGTGCTTCGGGGATTTCGTATCCAGGACGGGAACATCTCCGAGGTCGCCGCCGTTCTCGAAAGTTGACCAACTGTGTCAGAATTACGCGGCTGGCCCTGCGCCCGGAGGTACCTGAGATGACCGTGGAAGTGCGAATGCCGACGATCCTGCGTCCCCATGTGGGCGGAGTCGCCTCGGTGAAGGCGACCGGCACCACCGTGGGCGAGATCTTCGATGGGCTCGTGCAGCAGTACCCGTCTCTCAAGGACCATCTGATGAGCGAGGCGGGCGACCTGCACCGCTTCGTCAACGTCTACCGCAACGACGACGACATCCGGTACCTGGAGCGCATGCAGACCCCCCTCAACGAGAGCGACGTCGTCTCCATCATCCCCGCCGTCGCCGGCGGCTAAAGAGCCGGCCGGCGCATGCGCGTCGACACCGTCCTCGACCTCATCGGCAACACCCCCCTGGTCGGCATCCAGCCGCTGTCGCCCCGTCCCGGCGTGCGCCTGCTGGCCAAGCTGGAGGGCCAGAACCCGGGCGGGTCGGTCAAGGACCGCATCGCCCTGGCCATGGTGGAAGCCGCCGAGCGGGAGGGGCGGCTGCGGCCCGGCGACACCGTCCTGGAGCCCTCCTCGGGGAACACCGGCATCGGCCTGGCCCTGGTGTGCCGGGTCAAGGGCTACCGCCTGAAGGTCGTCCTGCCCGAGAACGTCTCCCCCGAGCGGCGCCAGCTGGTCGAGATCTTCGGCGCCGAGGTGATCTCCTCGCCGGCCGAGGAAGGGTCCAACGGCGCCATCCGGGTGGCCCAGGAGCTGGACAAGGAGGGCGGTGTCGTCCTCCTCTACCAGTACGGCAACCCGGCCAACCCCGACGCCCACTATCACGGGACCGGGCCCGAGATCTGGGCCGACTGCCCCGAGGTGGACGTGTTCGTGGCCGGGCTCGGCACCACCGGCACCCTGATGGGCGTGGGCCGCTACCTGAAGGAACGCAACCCGGCCGTGAGGATCGTGGCCGTCGAGCCCCCGGCGGGCGAGCTGTTCCAGGGCCTGCGCTCCATGGAGGAGGGCTACATCCCGCCCATCTTCGACCCCGACGTGCTCGACCGGCGGCTCATCATCCGGGCCCGGGAGTCGATCATCTGGGCCCGGCGCCTGGTCGAGGAGTGCGGCATCTTCGCCGGCTTGTCGTCGGGTGCGGTGCTGGCCGGGGCGATCAAGACGGCTGAGACCATGGAGTCGGGCACCATCGTGGTGATGCTGCCCGACGGAGGCTGGAAGTACCTCTCCACCGGGGCGTGGACCGAAGACCTCGACGTCGTGGTCGAACGGGCCCGCCATCTCATCTACTTCTAGAATTCCCTGATGCTTCCCGCCGGCGACATCTCGACTGCGGTTGACGTCCTGCGGGCGGGTGGGCTCGTCGCCTTCCCCACCGAGACGGTCTACGGACTCGGCGCCGACGCCGCCAACCCCGAGGCCGTGGACCGGATCTTCGCCGCCAAGGGCCGTCCCCGTTCCCACCCCGTCATCGTGCACCTGGCCGAGCTGGCGGCGGCCAAGGAGTGGGCGGCCGAGGTGCCCGATTTCGCCGCCGCCCTGGCGGACGCCTTCTGGCCCGGACCCCTCACCCTGGTGCTGCCCCGCTCCGACATCGTCCCCGACGCCGTCACCGGCGGGCTGGCCACCGTCGGTCTGCGGGTCCCGGCCCAGCCCATCGCCCTGGAGCTGCTGTCCGCCTTCGGGGGCGGGGTGGCGGCGCCGTCGGCCAACCGCTTCGGGCGGGTGAGCCCGACCCGGGCGGAGCACGTCCGGGCCGACCTGGGGTCAGCCGTCGACGTCATCCTCGACGGGGGACCCTGCCCGGTCGGTGTCGAGTCCACCATCGTCGACTGTTCCGGCATCGAGCCCCAGGTGCTGCGGCCGGGCGGGGTGCCGGTGGAATCATTGGCGGCGGTTCTGGGGTACAACCCCGATGTGAGAAAGGACGGGGCTGTGCGCGCCCCGGGGACGCTGGTGTCCCACTACGCCCCGAGCGCCCGCGTCGAGGTGCTGGCGCCGGAGGCGGTCGCCCCCCGGGCGGCGGAACTGGTGGAGCGGGGCCTGCGGGTCGGGATCCTGGCCCCGGCGCGGATGATCGGAATGCCCGCCGGCATCGAGGCCCTCCCCCCGGCGGGCAGCGCCGTTGCCTACGCCCAGTGCCTCTACCAACGCCTCCGGGAAGCGGACCGCCGGGGGGTGGAGGTGCTCCTGGCCGTCCCGCCGCCCGACACCGGGATGGGGACGGCGGTGGTCGACCGGCTCCGGCGGGCGGCGGCTGCCGGTACCAGCTAGAACCACCGTGCTGATGGCTCTTCGCCTGGCGGCTCATCGCGACGTCGGCGGGGGCCCCAGCCCCGCCTCCCGGCGCCACTAGTGGTCTGTCCCCGATTTGGCCGACGCTTGCTCGAGGGCGACGCGGCCTCGTTTGACCTTGTCGATGATCTCGTCAGCGGTCTTGGTCCACACGAACGGCTTGGGGTCTTCGTTGTGGCCGGCGATGTAGGCCTCGATGGCGGCGACCAGCTCGGGGACGCTGGCGAAGCTTCCTCGCTTGAGCCGCTTGGTGGTCAACTCCCGGAAGAACCGCTCGACGAGGTTCAGCCAGGACGACGAAGTCGGGGTGAAGTGCAGGTGGAACCGAGGGTGGGCCCCCAGCCACTGCACGACGTCGGGGTGCTGGTGGGTGCCGTAGTTGTCCACGATGAGGTGGATCTCCGACATCGACGAGCTTGTCCTCAAAGGCCGGGTCGTTGGACAGCTTGAACGTCTCGACCAGATGGGGCTTGAGGCCCCGGGCCTGCCACACCTTGTGGACAAAGGACTTCCCGACTCCTTGCTGCTCGGCCATCGTCCGCACCGACCAGTGCGTGGCGTGCTCCGGGGTCGTCTCCTGCGTTGCCCGCACGATCGCCTCAACCTTCTCCACCGGGATGACCGGCTTGCGGCCCCGCCCCGGCCGGACCATCCCAATCCCCTTCACGCCGTCCTCGGCGAAGCGCTCCCGCCAACCCAGCACCGTCGAGCGGGACACGCCCAGCCGCTCCGCGATCACCGTGTTCGCCAGCCCGTCAGCCGCCATCAGCAAACCCTTCGCCTGACGGACCATCCCATGCGGTCTCGACGTGCTCCCCGCCACCTCTTCCAACGCCCGCCGCTCCTCCAGGAGCAGCACCAACGCCTCGGCCGGAGGATGCGCCATACATGAACACTACCCCAACCGCGCGTTCAAAACGCGGACATACAACTAGCAGGCCTCAACCGACTACTGGGCTCTCACTGGCGGCTCACAGCAGCTTCCGTAGGAGAGGGCCTTAGTGGAAGCCTACCGGCAATATGCTTCCACTAAGTATTTAGTGGCAGCAGTTGGGGTGCCGATCTGAGCGCGTACCACCGCTGGCCACAGATCGACAGCTTCGGAGTGGGCGCCGGCGTCGAGCACGCCCGCGAGGCCGCTGGGGAGGGCTTCCGAGAACCGTCGTTCCGGTCGCCTCGCCGACGTGACGACACGTGGTGACGCAACGGCATCCCCGAAGGACAGTCCCGATGTCGACGCTCGGTGCGAACGAAGCACGGGACGGCCAAGGCAGTGATGGCTACCGTTTCGACTGTTGGCGAGTCGGGCAAGCGAGGAGCCCGGATGGGGGCGTTGATGCTGGTCCACGGCCTCGGCCATGGGTCCTAGTGCTGGAGTCGGACTGAGGCGGATCTTGTCGATCGCGGCCATGACGTCTTCGCGGTTGATCTTCCTTTGACCGGACTCGATGACGATACTGCCGCGGTGCGGGGGGCGCTGGACGACTGCGGCGAGGATGCCGTGCTCGTGGGTCACTCCTACGCCGGGCTGGTGATCTCAAGAGCCGCCGCCGGGCGCCATGATGTGCAACACCTCGTGTATGTCGCCGCCATGATGGTGGACAGCGGTGATGTCTACCTGGAACGCATGAGCGAGTTCCCGGCCGCCGCCATCAACTCTGAGGTCGAGCTCACCGCTGACGGTTACTTCGTCGTCCGCCCCGAGACGGCCGTCGAGTGCTTCTACAACGAGTGCGACAGGGATGAGGCCGCGGCAGCGGCGCGTCGCCTCCGGCCCACGGCTGCTGCCTGCCTGGGCGTGCCGACCGGCGCCGAGCCATGGACCTCGGTCCCATCGACCTACGTCCTGTGCGAGCGGGATCGCGCCGTCCACCCGGACTTTCAGAGGTGGATGTCAAGCCGGGCGGGTGACGTCGTCACGCTCGACACGGATCATTCCCCGTTCATGTCGGTACCTGACCAGTTCGCCGGCCTGTTGGACGGCATCGCCTGCACAGCGAACGCCGATGCAGCCATCACCTGAGGCCCGACGGTGACCTACCCAACCGCTTGGCCGGCCGGCTCGTCGCCGTGCGGAGCCGTCTACGATCCGGGCAGCACCCGGTGCTCAGGCGAGGAGGTCACTGCGTCGACATGGTGAGAACTCCCGTCTGCGAGCTGTTCGGGATCACCCATCCGGTCGTGCTCGGCGGGATGCGTCTGGGGACCAACCCTGATCTGGTCGCCGCCGTCTCCAACGCCGGTGGGCTCGGTATCCAGGGTTGCGGCGGTCGCCCACCTGAAGAGATCACCGAGCTGGCCGCCGCCATTCGAACCAGGACAGACCGGCCCTTCGGCCTCAACCTGCTGCTGTTCCGGGCCGGTGAAGCCGAATGGGCCGCGACGTTGGCCGCCCATCCGCCGGTCGTCTCGACCGCTTGGGCGAAGGCCGATCAGCCGCTCGGGGAGTGGTTCGCCCGGGCGCACGAGGCGGAGGCAAAGGTGCTGCACATGGTCTCCACCGTGTCTGAGGCTGCACGGGCAGCTGAAGCCGGAGCCGACGCAATCGTCGCGCAAGGCACCGAGGGCGGCGGCCACGTCGGGCTGATGGGCACGATGGTGCTGGTGCCGATGGTGGCCCGCGCCGTCGCGCCCGTCCCCGTGATCGCTGCCGGCGGCTTGGCTGACGGCGCCGGGCTTGCCGCGGCGCTGATGCTCGGCGCCCAGGGCGGGCTGTTCGGGACCCGGTTTCTCGCGACGACCGAAGCGTCCATCCCCGACGCGTACAAGCAGGTGCTCGTCGACAGCGACGGCCACAACACGGTGGTGACCGAGCTGCCCGATGTCGCCAACGCCACCGTGTGGCCCGGTGCCTACGCCCGCATCGAACGCAACCGCTTCTACGAGACCTGGGCCGGGCGGGAAGGCGAGCTGCGCTACCGCCACGCCGAGGCGGCCGCATCCGCATGGCGGGCATTCGAGTCCGGCGACACCGCCAACGCGTTCCTGTACACCGGCCAAACCGCAGGACTGATCGACACCATCGAACCCGCCGCAGTCCTCATCGAGCGGATCGTCGCCGACGCCACCGCGCGGCTATCAGGCAACCGATTCACTAGCTGAACAACACCACGCGTAGCCACGCCTTGGCCGGAGTTGATCGCTGCGGCGGCCTCGCGGCAGTCGTCTTGAACGACGGAGCATGACGCCCCCGCTGGATCGAGAAGCGTCTCTTGAGACGGTGGACGCGTCCGCGCCCGATTCGGCGATCTGCAGCCCATTACGAAGCGAGCGCTGACGGGACCATCGTCGGCAGTTTGGGCCGCCCTTGCTCGTTCGGGCGGGTGAGTAACGCGATCGGCGCCCTGTGCCGAACGGTCGGCAGAGTCCTCAACACCGACCTCTCCTACGTCTAACACAGGTTAGTGGATGCATTGGTGGCCACTTTGGCGCAGTTACCCAGGAGACCCCCTGGGCGACGCGCCGCGAGTCTCGGAGTCGCCTGTGGCCGCGGTCGGGGTGTGAACTCCACATCGTGGCTGATCGCTCCGACGTACGTGACATCCTCGGGTTCCCCTTTGTGCCACCCGCACCGCTGACGAGGGCGGCGGTGGCCGCCCGACGGGCGCTGGGCCGGGCGCATCGGGCCGCGGCGCCGGCTTCGCTGCGGGTGCTGGAGAGCCTGTTCGGCCTGTTCGACAACCGGGTCCTCGGTCTTCTGGTCGAGCTCGACGTGCCCGAGCTCCTGGACCGGCCCCGGACGACCGGGGAACTCGCCGTCAAGACCGGTACGTCCGCCGAGGGCCTTGAGCGGCTCCTGCGCTACGCCGCGGGCCGCGGGTTCCTCGAGTGCGACCGACGGGGCCGCTGGCGGGCGAACGATGTCACCGCGGTGCTGCGGCGAGACCATGTGAACAGCTGGCGCGGATGGGTGCAGTTCGCCGCCAGCGACTGGTTCTGGGACGCCTGGCGCCACGCCGACGCCGCCGTGCGCGGCGAGCGGAGCGGGCTCGAAGCTGCCACCGGCCATGCCTTTTTCGACTTCGTGAACCGGGTTCGGCCCGAGGCCGGTGAGGTGTTCAACCAGGCGATGGCGGCCGGCGCCACGGTGCAGGCGCTCGCCCTGTCCGAGGGGCTGGACTGGTCGGGGGTCGGCACCGTCTGTGACGTCGGCGGTGGGACCGGCGCCGCGCTCGAGTATCTGCTTCGCCGCCAACCCGTCCTCCACGGCGTCTTGTTCGACCTGCCCGAGGTGATGGCCACCGCCCGCCCCGCGCTCACCCGCGGCCCGCTGGGCGAGCGATGCCGCCTGGAGTCGGGCAGCTTCTTCGAACGGGTCCCGGCGGGGGCCGACCGTTACCTCCTGCTGGCCATCGTGCACGACTGGGATGACATGGAGGCCGTCGCCCTCCTCACCCGGGTGAGGGACGCGCTCGGTCCCACCGCCCGGGCCGTGGTGGTCGAGAACGTCCTCCCCGATCGGCCCAGGGACGACTTCGTCCAGGCGTCCGATCTCTTGATGTGTGTCCTGGCCGCCGGGCGAGAAAGGACCGCGAGCCAGTTCGACCAGCTGTTTCTCCACAGCGGCCTTGTCGTGGAGTCCCGCGTTCCCCTGGTCACCGGGTTCACCGCCTTCGTCCTGGCCGCCGCCTCCGGCTAGCGAGGAGCTCTGGGGTGGCGGAGGGGTCGTCTGGCCGTTACTGAGGGAACCCCAAGAACCCTTCCCGGGTCCTGAACTTCCCGAACCTTTCATGGGAAGCCTGAGGTGGCACCGGGCCTCCACGGCGTCAAGGGCCGCTGCGAGCCTCCGCTCCGCTCCGGTTCTCGCTCAGCCTGCGGCTGTCCCTTGACCCCGTTCCGTCCCGGCGCGCCGGCGCTCTCAGGGAGCGCCACCGCGGTGTCGCTCCCCGGTAGGGCAACGCACAGGCCGACTCAAGACCACAGGAGGCGCTGGGACCGTGAGCGAGAAGAACGACAAGGTGGAGCAGCGCCAAGCCGACATTGAGCAGGGTGTGGCCGAGCTCGTCGAGGGAGAGGACTGGCGTGGCTACTTGGAGGTGATCGCCCGGTTCCCGAGATACAGCGCCCGCAATGCGCTCCTCATCCGCCTGCAGTTCCCTACGGCCACGCTGGTGGCGGGATACAAGAAGCTGCAAACGATGGGTCTCCAGGTGCGGGCCGGGGAGCGTTCGATCAAGATCCTCGCCCCCTGCACCTACCGGGCCAAGCCGCAGGAGGACGACGACGAGGCCGAGCCGGGCCGGGTGCTGCGGGGGTTCCGGATCGCGCACGTTTTTGACGTCTCGCAGTGCGACGGGGACCGCCCCGAGTTGCCCCGGGCAGCGCTGCTGGAGGGGGAGGCCCCCGCTGGGCTGTGGGACGCCCTCGCCGCCCAGGTGCGAACCGCGGGGTTCACCCTGGAGCGAGCCCCGATCCCGGGGAGCGCCAACGGCACCACCGACTTCGCGGCGTGGGTGGTCACCGTGGACGCCGGCCTGTCCCCGGCGGCCGCGGCGAAGACGGTCTGCCACGAACTGGCCCATGCCCGCTTGCATACCGGCGCCGAGTACGCCATGGGCTGCCGGGGCCGGGCCGAGGTGGAAGCCGAGAGTGTGGCGTTCGTCGTTTGCCAGGCAGCCGGGCTGTCGACGGCGGGCTACAGCTTCGGGTACGTGGCGGGCTGGTCCGGGGGTGAGACCAAGGTGATTCGGGAGACGGCCGAGCGGGTGGTGAGCTGCGCCCGAGAGATCCTCGACCGGGCCGGGCTCCTCGAGCCCGCCGAGCAGCGGGAGGCGGCATGACGCCGCCCTGCCCGGCGAGAGGGTCGCACCCCCTGCGTACGATGCCGAGGAGGAGGACGCCATGAGCGACGACGCCAACCCCCAAGACGCCGATGACTGGCTGTGGCGCGACGTCGAACAACACGAGGCCAGGGCGGTCAAACGCCTCGACGCCGACGCCGCCCTAGCCGACGGCTACGGCCTCCCGCTCGCCCCACCCGGGGCGGATCCCCTGGCCGACCTGACCCGGGCCCTCGCCCCGGACCTGATCGCCGCCGGCTTCACCATCCACGACTGCGCCGGGAAAGCCCCCGGAGCCGGAGTGTGCCTCACACCCGCCTCCGACAGGAGGGGCGTGATCGTCACCTGGACCCAGCACGACGCCGCCGAGGCGGTCCTCGGATACAGCCGCTACCGGGACATCCAAGAGGAGATGAACTGCGCCGTCGCCGACGTGGTCACCACGCTCGGGTATCCGATCGAGGGCTACGGCCAAGCCGGCGCGCACGTCGTCACCGGGCAGAGACCACCGGACGAGCCAGACGACGCCGACGAAGGCGACGACGACAGCGAGCGATCCCCCGGATAGATGCCCGGAATCCGGGAGGTCAAGCGCCGGTGGCGCTTCTACGAGACCGCCGCCGGGCGGCGGCCGGTACGGGACTTCCTCGACGGTCTCTCGGGTGAGGACCTGGCCGCAGTCCTCGCCGCCATGCGGGACGTCGCCCGCAACGGTCTGGTGGCCTCCCGCCACGTCCGAGGCGACATCTACGAGGTCCGAGAAGATGGCGACCGGCAGACCTTCCGCATCCTCTTCGCCGCCGAGGGCGGCAGCGGACAGATCCTCCTTGCCCTGGAGGGCTTCTCGAAGAAGACCCGGAAGACTCCACCCGCCCTCATCGACCTGGCCGAACGGCGCCTCACCGACTGGCGGGAACGCGGCCGACGCCAGCGGTAGGTATCATTCTTGGGTACTCATCACTGATATGCCGAAGACGAGGTGACGGCAATGGCACGGGCCCGAGACGACCTGGAGGCCTACATCGCCCAGCGGACCGCGGACGACCCCGAGCTCCCCGCCCGGATCGACGCCGCCCTCCGCCGCCGCGAACTCCTCCGCGCCCTGGCCGACGAACGGCGGGCCCGGGGCCTTCCCCGGACCGCCGTTGCCGCCCGGATGGGCACGTCCGAGGCAGCGGTCGCCCGCCTCGAAGCCGGCGAGGTTGACCCCAGACTCTCCACCGTCGAACGCTTCGCCGACGCCCTCGGCAAGCGGCTGGAGTGGCACCTAAGCGAGGACGCCACGGGCTGACCCGTGGGGCGACAGCCGACCAATGCGATCACGGGCGTTGCTTCTTCAGGCTCAAGGCATTTCTGCCGATTTGTACGAAGGGGGCGAGTGGAGTCCCCACCTACAGTGACGAAGTTCGACCCGGGGCCCGGGAGGCGCCACCGGCTGACACGGGCCCACCCTGCGGCGGAGGGACGATGGCACGATCGAAATCGGCGAAGACAAGCGGCAACAGCAAGAGCAATTCGTGTGGACCAAGACCGCTGACGAGATCATCGACAAGGTCAAACGAGGCCGCGTCGCCCTCGAGCAAGCGTCGGCCAAATCGGGGACAGACCACTAGCGTGGCGCCATGGACGGCCGCCCGATCGGCGTGTTCGACAGCGGCCTGGGGGGCCTCACCGTCGTCCGGGCGCTCCTCGACCTGCTCCCCGACGAGCACCTGATCTACTTCGGGGACACCGGCCGCTTCCCGTACGGACCCAAGCCGCGCGACGAGCTCATCAAGTACGCCCACGAGATCACCAGCCTGCTGGTGGCCCAGGACGTCAAGCTGGTGGTGGTGGGCTGCAACTCGGCGGCCGCCGCCGCCCTCCCCGAGCTGCGAGCCACCTACGACGTGCCCCTTTCCGGGGTAATCGAGCCCGGCCTGCGGGCCGCCGCCCGGGCCACCCGGACCGGGCGGGTGGGGGTGATCGGGACGGTGGGCACCATCGCCTCGGGTGCCTACCAGCGGGCCGCCGCCGCCATTTCCCCCGGCCTGATCCTGACCTGTGCCGCCTGCCCCGGCTTCGTGGAGTTCGTCGAGGCCGGCGACGTCGACTCCGACCAGGTCTACGTGCTGGCCGAACGCCTCCTGGCCCCGGTGCGAACGGCCGGCGTCGACACCCTGGTACTGGGCTGCACTCACTACCCGCTGCTGGCCCGCACCATCTCCGAGGTCATGGGCCGCGACGTGGTGCTCGTCTCCTCCGGGGAGGAGACCGCCTTCGAGGTGCGGATCGTGCTCGACGCCATCGGCTCCCGGCGCCTCCCGGGCGGCGATGGGGCCCGGCGGACCTTCCTCACCAGCGGCGACCCGGTTACCTTCGCCCGCCTCGGCGCCCGCTTCCTCGGGCCCGAGGTGGTCTCCGTGGAGGCGTGGAGTTGGCCGGCGGAGCCGGCCGGTGGTCGGGGCAGGGGCC
>JBIOUX010000067.1:0-36495 GCA_044867425.1 Acidimicrobiia bacterium
TCGACCCCGACGAGCGGCCCGACATCTACGGCAAGGTGGGCAACTCCGGTGTGTCCATCGCCACCCTCGACGACATGGAGGTCCTCTACTCCGGCTTCGACCTGTGCGACCCGACCACGTCGGTGTCCATGACCATCAACGGGCCGGCGCCCACCATCCTGGCCATGTTCCTCAACACCGCCATCGACCAGCAGCGGGAGAAGACCATCGAGGGCAAGGGCGGGGAGCCCCTCAACGAGGAGGAAGAGGACGCCATCCGGGCCGAGGTCCTGCGCCAGGTGCGGGGCACGGTGCAGGCCGACATCCTCAAGGAGGACCAGGGCCAGAACACCTGCATCTTCTCGACCGAGTTCTCCCTCAAGATGATGGGCGACATCCAGGAGTACTTCATCGAGAAACAGGTGCGGAACTTCTACTCGGTGTCGATCTCGGGCTACCACATCGCCGAGGCGGGCGCGAACCCCATCTCGCAATTGGCCTTCACCCTGGCCAACGGCTTCACCTACGTGGAGTCCTACCTGGCCCGGGGCATGGACATCGACGAGTTCGCCCCCAACCTCTCCTTCTTCTTCTCCAACGGCATGGACCCCGAGTACTCGGTCATCGGCCGGGTGGCCCGGCGCATCTGGGCCGTGGCCATGCGGGAGCGCTACGGCGCCAACCCCCGGTCCCAGAAGCTCAAGTACCACGTGCAGACGTCGGGCCGGTCGCTGCACGCCCAGGAGATGGACTTCAACGACATCCGCACCACCCTCCAGGCCCTGATCGCCATCTACGACAACTGCAATTCCCTGCACACCAACGCCTACGACGAGGCCGTCACCACCCCGTCGGAGGAGTCGGTGCGCCGGGCCATGGCCATCCAGCTCATCATCAACCGGGAGTGGGGCCTGGCCCTGAACGAGAACCCGCTCCAGGGCTCGTTCATCATCGACGAGCTCACCGACCTGGTGGAGGAGGCGGTCCTCACCGAGTTCGACCGGCTCTCCGACCGGGGGGGCGTGCTCGGCGCCATGGAGCTGGGCTACCAGCGGGGCAAGATCCAGGACGAGTCGATGCTCTACGAGAGCCGCAAGCACGACGGGTCGCTGCCCATCATCGGGGTCAACACCTTCCGCAACCCCAAGGGCGCCGACGTGCCCGAGGACCTGGCCCTGGCCCGGGCCTCGGAGGAGGAGAAGCAGTCCCAGCTCACCCGGCTGCGCGACTTCCAGTCCCGCCATGCCGCCGAGCGCCCGGAGATGCTGGCCCGCCTGCGGGAGACGGCCCTGGAGGGCGGCAACGTCTTCGCCGTCCTCATGGACGCCGTGCGCTGCTGCTCGCTGGGGGAGATCACCACCGCCCTCTTCGAGGTCGGCGGCCGCTACCGCCGCAACGTCTAACCCCCTCCACCCCTCATCGCGCGTTAGCCAAACCCGGGTGGGAGCCGGGTTTCGTTAACGCGGGATGGGGTTTTGGGGGGCCTCGGCGGCGCCGGCGGCGGAGGCAGTGGCGGCGGCGCGGCGGTCGAGCCAGAGCTTGAGGCCGGCGGCGTTGGAGTGGATGCCGCTGAACACCTCGACCTTGTGGGCCGCCTCAGGGGTGACCTTGGCCGGGTCGGGAGCGAACCGGGCCCCGAGGGCCTCGGCGATGTCGGCGCCGTCCTGCCACGCCTTCTCCGCCTCCTCGGCCCAGCGCCGCAGGCACTCCTCGCCTTCGGCCAGCACCTCGTCGGGTGCGCCCACGATCCCGTAGTGGGCCAGCGCCACCTGGGTCGGGCGGCGGCCGGCGAAGCGGTGCAGGGAGTTGAGGGCTAAGTCGAAGTCGAAGTCGGCCGGCGGGGTGGAGGGCCGCATGGGGGCGTCGACCCCGGGCAGCTTGATGCCGACGGCGTCGCCGGCGAAGAGGATGCCGGTGTCGGAGTCGTGCAGGGCCAGGTGGTGCTTGGCGTGGCCGGGCGAGTCGACGGTGGTGAGCGACCGGCCGTCACCCACGTCGATCTCCTCGCCGTCGGCCAGAACGTGGATGCGATCGGCCGGGGTGGGGTCGAGGCGGCCGTAGAAGTTGTCCAGCAGGTCGCCGTAGACCTGGGCCGCGGAGGCGATCAGGCGGGTCGGGTCGGCCAGGTGCCGGGCGCCCTTCTCGTGGACGTAGACGGTGGCGTTGGGGAAGGCCCGGGCCAGGTCGCCCACCCCGCCGGCGTGATCCAGGTGGATGTGGGTGACGGCCAGCCCGGCCAGGTCACGGGCGCCGAGGCCCAGCGATTCCAGGGCAGCCATGACGGTGGCGGCCGACGACTGGCTGCCCGTCTCCACCAGGACGGGAGCGGGGCCGGTGACCAGATAGCCGGCCGTCACCTCCTCCATGCCGCTGGGGCGGGTGTCGATCTGGATGACGCCAGGAGCGATCGCGCGGTGCATGCCCCCAGGATGGACGCGCCAGGCCCACGACCCTGAACTCAAGGGTCGTGGGCTGGAGGGAAGTCTGGGGAAGGTCTGGGAAGCCCGTTACTGGGACGAGCACTGCGGGAGGCCGGCGGTGTGGAACCGGAACTCCGAGATCTGGAAGGTCGAGGGGGCGCCGGGACCGGCGCTCTCGGGGATGTCGAAGGTCATCTCGGCCTGGCCGGGACGGGCCTCGACCACCCGGCCGCCGACGTTGACCGTGAACATCTTCTCGGTGCCGGCGTAGGTGGCGGTGACGACCAGGCTGTCGAGCTGGATCTCCTTGGTCGACTCGTTGATCACCGTGGCCACCAGCTTGTAGGTGCCGGCCTCGTTGATCAGGCGGGCCCGGGCGCTGGCCGAACCCGTGCCGCAGTCGACGGCCTCGGGCTGCACCACCACGGGCTCGGGGGCCGGCGACGCGGCCGTGGCCGGGGGGGTGTACGCCGGGCGGGGGGAGGCGGCGGGCTTGGGCCGGGCCATCGTCGTCGGCGTGGGCGCCGGGGCCATCGTCGTGGTGGTCGTCTCCACCGGAGCAGGAGCCGGGGGCGCCGTCACCGGCACCGTCACCGGCGGGGATTCGATCACCGCCGGCAGCGTGGTGCCCGTGACCTCACCGCCTTGCTCGAGGTCGGGCGCGGCGAGGTTCTTGCCGTCCTCGGGGCTGTTCGCCACCGCGGCCAGAACGCCCACGGCCAAGACGATGGGGATGGCGTACATCAAAACTCTGCGCATGTGCCGTCCGTTTTCGGGGATCGAGCCAACAGGGGGGTGGCGGCGACTAGTCGCAGTGTGCACGGTGACTAGTCACTCCGGAAAGACCGACAAAACCTCCAAAACGGTCAAAGCCTAAAACGACAACGTGCAAACCCGGCGGATATGACGGTCCCGGCCCGCGGAATACTTGCGATTACCGTTCCGACCCGTGACCTTCACCCTTTCGACACGTGTCCGCTGAGGAACTGCTCGACCTTTTTGCCGAGGTCGTCCGGGCCGTGTCACGCGCCCTGCGGCCCCTGGCCGGCGAGGAGCGCCGGGCCCGCACCGACCGTCCCGGTCAGTACCACCTGGACACGGTGGCCGACGCCGCCGCCCTGGAGGTCCTCGGCCGAGCCCCGGTGGCGGTGCTGTCGGAGGAGTCGGGCTGGGGCGGACAGGCCGGCGCCCCGGTGACGGTCGTGCTCGATCCGGTGGACGGCTCCACCAACTGCTCCCGGGGGGTCCCCTACTGGTCCACCTCCCTGTGTGCGGTGGACGGCGACGGGCCCTTCGCCGCCCTGGTGGTCAACCAGGCCACCGGCCTGGCCACCACGGCCGTGCGGGGCCAGGGGGCGTGGCGCGATGGCCAGCCCGCGGCGCCGTCGAAGGTGGAACGGCTGGAGGAGGCGGTGGTGGGGCTGTCCGGCCCGCCGGCCTGCTGGCTCCCCTGGCGGCAGTTCCGGGCCCTGGGATCCGCCGCCCTGACCCTCTGCGATGTGGCCGCCGGCGTGATCGAGGGCTTCGTCGACTCCGGCCCCAACCACGCCCCCTGGGACTACCTCGGGGGCCTGCTGGCCTGCACCGAGGCCGGGGCGGTGGTGGTCGACGCCGCCGGGCTGCCCCTGGTCGAGCTGGACTTCGACGTCCGTCGCCAGGTTCTGGCCGCGGCCAACCCGACGCTCCTGGCCCAGCTGCGCCCGGCGGCGGGAGGGGCATGAGATCACCGGCGCCCGGTGAGAGGCTGCGGTGAGCGACGAGCGGCGGCGGCTGCTGGCCGCGGCCGAGGCGGCCGCCCGGGCCGGCGGCACCGTGGTCGCCGAGCACTTCGGCCGGCTGGCGTCGGGGGTGGCCACCAAGGCGCCGGGCGACTACGTGAGCGAGGTCGACCTGGAGAGCGAGGCCACCATCAAAGCGGCGCTGGCCAAGGAAGCGCCCGACGTCGCCTTCTTCGGCGAGGAGGGCGGCGGCGACCGGAGCGCCGGCCTCGGGTGGGTGGTCGACCCGCTCGACGGCACGGCCAACTTCCTGCATGGCTTCCCCATCGTGGGGGTCTCCGTCGCCCTGGTGGAGGTAGGCCGTCCGGTGGCGGGGGTGGTCCACGCCCCCCTCCTCGGCGAGACCTACACGGCGGTGGCCGGGGAGGGGGCGTGGCGGGACGGCCGGCGCCTGTCGGTCTCGGACCGGGGCGTGGCCCAGGCCATCTGCGCCACCGGGTTCCCGTTCAAGATCAAGCACCGGCTGCCCGAGTACCGGCGGGTCTTCGAAGGGGCGTTCCTGGCCGGCGAGGACCTGCGCCGGCCGGGGGCGGCCAGCCTCGACCTGGCCTGGACCGCGGCCGGCGTCTTCGACGGCTTCTTCGAGCTCGGCCTCGGCCCCTGGGACGTGGCCGCCGGTGCCCTCCTCATCCTGGAGGCGGGCGGAGTGGTCACCGACTGGGCCGGCGAGCCCGACTCCTGGTTCCGCAGCGGCGACATCCTGGCCGGGCCGGCGCCCGTCCACCGGATGCTGCTGGATCTGGCCACCGGCGCCGGCGGCTAGCGGGCGCCGAGGCGAAGGTTCTCGAGGACCGTCCGGGCCGGCAGCCGCAGATGGGCGACGTCGTCGCCCAGCGCCGAGTAGACGCCGTCCACCACCTCGAACATGCGCTGCTCGTTGCGCAGCGGATCGGTGAGGCCGTTGGTGACGAAGACCAGCACCAGGCCGGCGTCGGGGTCGGCCATGCCCCGGGAGGAGGCCATGCCGTTGTGGCCGAAGGACCGCCGGCCCACCCCGCCGGTGAGGCCCCCGGCCACCTGGACGCCGAGGCCCCAGGGGATCTTCATCCCGCCGAAGGTGACGTCGGGTATGCCGTAGCGGTGGACGGCGATCATCACCTCGACGGTCCTCGGGTCGAGGAGCCGTCCGCGATACTCATGGCTCTTCGCCTGGCGGCTCATCGCGGCGTCGCTGGGGGCGCCCGCCCCACCTCCCGGCGCCACGGGCGTGGCGCCGTAGCCCAGGAGCGACTCGTAGAAGCGGCCCAGGTCCCGGGCCGGGCCCCGCATCCCGCCGCCGGGCTCCACCTTGGCCACGTGCCAGGCCTCGTTGTGCACGTTCTCGATGTGGTACTCCCACATCCGGATGCCGCCGTCGGGCGTGGGGATGGCCAGGGCATGGCCGGTCCAGTGGACCGGCACCAGCCGCTCCCCGAGGGCGGCCTGGGTGTCGGGGTCGATCCCCAGGTGGCTGGCGGTCATGCCCGCCACCGGGAGGACCTCCTCGGCCAGGTAGCGGTCGATGGGCCGGCCGTCGACCACCTCGACGATGGCCCCCAGCACCTTCCAGGCGGTGGAGGGGTGGTAGCCGGCCTTGGTGCCCGGCTCCCACTCAGCCGGATGGGCGCTGATGCGGGCGATCACCTCGGCGTAGGTCAGGTCCTGGTCGAAGGGTTCACCGGGGCCGGCCATGGAGAAGCCGGCGGTGTGGGTGAGGACGTGGCGGATGGTGGCCCGCTCCTTGCCGGCGGCGAAGCCCGGGAGGTAGCGACCCACCAGGTCGTCGAGGTCGAGGAGGCCCCGCTCCCACAGCTGGAGGACGGCCACCGTGGTCACCGGCTTCCCCGACGAGTACCACATCATGACGTCGTCGGGCTGGAGTGCCCGGCCGGGGCGGGATTCGCCCACGGCCACGTCGAGCAGCGGCACTCCGTGGCGGGAGACGTAGAGCTGGGCGCCGGGATGGAACCCGTCGGCCCGCTGGCGCTCGACCATCTCGACGATGAAGGAAAGGTCAGGGGTGTCGGGCACGCCCCAGACTCTAGGGGTGGACCCGTCTCGGGCGGGTGGCAGTGGACATTCTGTCCGAATCACCGACCGCCACGGTGGTAAATCGTTCAGCGTAACGGCCGGCTGACGTTCATATTGGAGCCAGAACGCGGTTTTTACGCTTTATTCGGTTGACGGGCCCTGGCGCGGCGTGGTTCCATCAGCCAACCGTCTGTAGGGCGTCCGCAAGGGTGCCTCTGTCCTGAGGTTGGAGCCGATGCGCAAGCGCACGATGCAGTCCCGGTGGGAGAACGTCTCCGCCGCGGCGCGCGCCCATGCCGGTTCCACCATCGATACCGGCATCCCGGCAGTGGGAGGCGTGTGCTTCAAGCGGGTCACGCTTCCGCTGTTCGGGGCCCGGATGGCCTTGGAGTCTTCGCCCTAGAGGCATCTCGACGAGAAGACCCACCAGGCCGCCGGGCAACCCCGGCGGCCTTTTTGGTGTCCGGGGACCGAGATCCGAGTCCGAGCCGAGGAAAGGACAACGGTGTTCATCCTTGAGTCGCAGTCCCAGGAGTGGCCGCAGTCCCTGGGGACCTCCCTGTCCCCGGGCGACGCGCTGTGCCGCGACGGCAACGGCTCCCTGGTCGACCTCTTCTTCTCCGAATCCCTCGACGACATCGCCGCCGCCAAGGCCCTGTGCCTCGAGTGCCCGGTGCGGCTGGCCTGCCTCGAGGGGGCGCTCGCCCGGCAGGAGCCGTGGGGAGTGTGGGGCGGGGAGCTGTTCTTCCAGGGGAAGGTCCTGGCTCACAAGCGCAAGCGGGGCCGTCCGCCCAAGGTGCGTCCTCCGGTCGAGGCGCCGGCCCCGGCGATGCTCAGCGCATGAACCGGGCCGGCGCGTGATAGTTCTTGCCGGCGTGGAGGACAAGCCGGTGCTGTTGATCTCGGCCTGCCTGCTCGGGGTGGCCTGCAACCACGAGGGTCGCGGGTCACCCCGAGCGGTGGTCGAGGAGCTCGGGCGTCGCTACCGGCTGATCCCGGTGTGCCCCGAGGTGCTCGGCGGCCTGACCACCCCCCGGCCGGCCGCCGAGCTTTCTTCTGCTGACGGGGCGGCCGTGCTGGCCGGCGAGGCCGTGGTCGTGAACATCGACGGGCAGGACGTGACCGCCGCCTACCGGCGGGGTGCCGAAGAGGCGGTGGCGCTGGCCCGGGCCACCGGTGCCACCCGGGCGGTCCTCAAGGCCCGGTCCCCGTCCTGTGGTTCCTCCCGCGTCTACGACGGCACCTTCTCCCGCCGCCTGGTGGACGGCCAGGGGGTCACCGCGGCGGCGCTGCGGGCCGCCGGGATCGAGGTGTGCTCCGACGAGGACTGGGTGGCGGACGACGCCGCCGGTCAGCCGTCGTAGGTGATGCTCCGGCGGGAGGTGACCCGCCGCCGGACGAACGGGTCCCGGTAGGGCGCCGCCTCGTCGTAGTCGTCGTGGATGACGGGTTCGTCGCGGACGACCCGGCTTCGATGGTCGATGACCACGTCGGGCCCGTCGAGACCGTCGTAGAGATCGATCTCCCGGCGCCGGCCGGGATGCCAGTCGTTCCACAGCACCATGGCGGCCAGCAGGCCTACCCCGCCCAGGAGCATGAGGATCACCCCGACGACCCCCAGGTCGAGGCCGTTGCTGGGCATGTTCACGGCGAAGGCGAGGATGGCCCCGGCCGCGAGGAGAAAAACGCTCACGCCGATGCCCATGTCGGTACCTCCTCCGGTTCGGCGTCTTAGGGGTGGGGTACCCGGCGGGCACCGGAGGGACACCGCCATCTGTCACTGTTGAGTGGTTCGTCCGCTTTGTGCCCGGGACGGATGGCAGGATGGAGGGACGGGCGCTTAGCTCAGTTGGGAGAGCGCTGCCCTTACAAGGCAGAGGTCGGCGGTTCGAGCCCGTCAGCGCCCACGACGTCACCTGCGCATATCCGTACCGGTACGGAGGGCGCGTCCGCCCCAGACGTGTTCTACTTGGGCCGATCAGGGGGCGAGGCATGGTGCTATGGGTCACGCCTATAGGCCATGGCTGTTGCGACCGGCGGGCGGCCGCAGCGGGCCGGCGGGTGGGTGCACGTTGATGGAGTTCCGCATCCTCGGTCCGCTCGAAGTCGTCGACGCAGGGCGCAGCATGGTCCTGGGGGGCAGCCAGGAGCGGGCCCTTCTCGCCCTCCTGCTCCTCTCGGCCAACCGGGTGGTGTCGGGGGAGCGTCTGGCCGAGGACCTCTGGGGCGAACACCCGCCCGAGGGCGCCGCCCAGGCCCTGCGGGTGGGCGTCTCCCGCTTGCGCAAGGCGCTGCGGGAGGCCGGAGCCGACGGCGTGCTCGTCACCCAGGCCCCGGGCTACCTCCTCCGGGTTGAGCCCGAGGCCCTCGACGCCGCCCGCTTCGAGGCCCTCCTGGCCAAGGGTCGGGACCAGGCGGCGGCCGGCCAGCCCCAGGAGGCGGCGATCACCCTCGGTGAGGCCCTGGCGCTGTGGCGGGGCCCGGTCCTGGCCGATCTGGCCGACGCCCCCTTCGCCCGGGCCGAGGCGGCGCGCCTGGAGGAGGCTCGCCTGGCCGCCACCGAAGGGCGTGTCGAGGCCGACCTGGCCTGCGGGCGCCACACCGAGCTCACGGCCGAACTCGACGCCCTCACCCGGGCCCATCCCCTGCGGGAGCGTCTGTGGGCCCAGCGCATGCTCGCCCTCTATCGCTCCGGGCGCCAGGCCGAGGCGCTGCGCGCCTACCAGGACCTGCGCCTCCTCCTGGGCGAGGAGCTGGGCATCGAGCCGAGCGCCCCGCTCCGGCGCCTGGAGGGCGCCATCCTGCGCCACGAGGACGAGCTCGACTGGCGGCCCCCGGCCCGGGAGCCGGTCACCCCGGCCGGCCCGGAGCCGGCCCCGCCGGCGCCGGCCCCCGGCGGCCTCGTCATCATCCTCTTCACCGACGTCGTCGAGTCGACCGAGCTCGTTGTCCAGACGGGCGACGAGGAGGCGCAGCGGGTTCTGGCCGCCCATCACTCCCTCCTCAACGAGACGGTGGCCGCCCACGGGGGCCACGAGGTCAAGTGGCTGGGTGACGGCCTGATGGTGGCCTTCCCCTCTGCGGCCGACGCCGTGCGCTGCGCCATCGCCATTCAGCAGGCCTCCCGCCGACCCCTCCGAGGCCAGCGCCTGGCGATCCGGATCGGGCTCTCCGCCGGGGAGGCGTTCCGGGAGGCGACCGACTACTTCGGCACCCCGGTGATCGTCGCCCGCCGCCTCTGCGAGCGGGCCGAAGCCGGCCAGATCCTCTGCACCCCGGTCGTGCGGGAGCTCCTGGCCGGCCGGGCCGGGTTCTCCTTCGTCGACCTCGGGAAGGTCGAGCTGAAGGGGGTAGCCGAACCGGTGGGCGCCTGCGAGGTCCGCTACGAGGCGGCGCCGAGCGCCTGGCGAGAGACGTACGATCGCCTGCGCGAGGCCGACCTGGGGGGCGGCCTCGGACCGGAGGATCTGGAGGCGCTGGCCGAAGCCAGCTGGTGGTGCGGCCGGCTCGACGACTGCATCACGGCGAACGAGCGCGCCTACGCCGCCTACATCGGTGCGGGTCGCGTCCATCCGGCGGCCTTCGTGGCGCTCAAGCTGGCCCGGGACTATGAGGACAAGCTCGACCCCTCCATCGCCGCAGGCTGGCAGCGACGGATCGAACGGCTGCTCGAGGGCGAGGAGGAATCTCCCGAACACGGCCATCTGGCGCTCGTCCACGCTCGTGTCAGCCTCGAGGAGGGAGAGCTCGAGGCCGCCCTCGCCGAGGCCAAGCGGGCCGTCGACATCGGGGCCCGCTTCGGGAACCGTGACTTGCAGGCCGAGGGGCTGATGTACCAGGGCAAGGTCCTCGTGGCCACGGGTCAGGTCGCCTCCGGGTTGGCGCTCCTCGACGAGGCGAACGCGGCCGCCGTCGGTGGCGAGCTCGGGCCGATGGCGACCGCCAACGTCTACTGCACCACGATCAGCGTCTGCCGGGACCTGGCCGACTACCGGCGGGCGGGGGAGTGGACGGCGATGGCCAGACGGTGGTGTGAGCAGCAGGCCATCTCCGGGTTCCCCGGCATCTGTCGCGTCTATCACGCCGAGGTGATGCGGCTGCGGGGCGCGTGGGGAGAGGCCGAGCAGGAGGTGCGCCGCGCCTGTAAGGAGCTGACGCGCTTCGTGCCCAAGAAGGCGGCCGCGGCCTTCTATCAGCTCGGGGAGATCCGGCTCCGGATCGGCGATCTGGGGACGGCCGAGGAGGCGTTCCGCCAGGCGCACGAGCTCCACTGGAATCCCGAGCCCGGGCTCTCCTTGCTTCGCCTGGCCCGGGGAGACGTCAAGGGGGCGGCCGCCTCGATCCGACGGGTCCTGAGCGGGCAGACCTACCGGCTGGGTCGGGCCATGTTGCTGCCGGCCCAGGTCGAGATCGCCCTCGCCGCCGGCGACCTGCAGACGGCTCGGGTGGCGACCGAGGAGCTGGCCTCGATCTGCGACGCCTACGCCAGCCCCGCGCTCCTGGCCAGTGCCCAGTGCGCTCGGGGGGCCCTTCAGCTTGCGGAGGGCGAGCCTGACGCGGCGATGGAGAGCCTGCGGCGCGGCGTCCAGTTGTGGCAGGAGGTCGACGCCCCATACGAGGCGGCCCGGGCCCGCGTCCTCCTGGCGGCCAGTCTCGAGGCTCAAGGTGACGACTCCGCCGCCACCTTCGAGCGGCGGGCCGCGCTGCGCGCCTTCGAACGGGTCGGCGCCCTCGCCGACGCCGGCCGGACGGCCGGGCTGCTCGGGGCGTAGTGGTCAGGACGTTTTCGGTCGAGTGATGTCCATCGAATGGCAGGAGGCGCCGTAGCAGCGCCCAGGAGAGAAACCAGCGCCTGAACCAAGGAGGGACGATCATGCCCGCAATCACCGGCGTGTCCCATGTCAGCTTGACGGTCAACGATCTCGGCAAGAGTGAAGCGTGGTACCGGGACGTGCTCGGCTTCCAGAAGCTCCTGGAGGTGGACGAGGGCGGCCGGGTCCGTAGCGTCCTCGCCCACCCGGACAGCGGTGCCCTGATCCCTCTCTGCCGACACGACGCCAACACCGGTGAGGCCTTCTCGGAGTTCCGGACCGGGCTCGACCACCTCAGCTTCGCCGTCTCCGGGCGTGACGAGCTGGAGGCGTGGCAGCGTCACCTCGACGCGCTCGGCGTCGAGCACGGTCCGATCGCCGAGGCCGAACCCGCCCCCGGCATGCGCTACGCCCTCATCGCGTTCCGCGACCCCGACAACATCCAGCTCGAGGTGTTCACGATGCTGGAGGCATGAGCCGGCTCCCCGGGCCGGCGCGGCGCGACGGGAGCCCGGCGAACCGGGCTCCCAGTTCCTCGTCGTCAGGGGGGGCATGGAACTAGAAGCCCGCCAGGTCGGCGAGGGCTTGGCGACGGACGGCATCGCGGTCCTCGCGGTGAGGCGGTGAAATCACCGAATAGGGGGGCTCGGGGCTGAGCACGCGCTGGCCGAAGCCAGTGCGGTGCCAGATGCGGAGCTGGGAGGTCGTGTCCTTGTCCATCTCGGTCTCCTTTCGTTGTGCTCGATCTCGATGAGGGAAGTATCTGGCCGGCCACTTGCAGGAAGCGTCACCGCCGCGTAGGAGGTGGATAACCGGGGGGTTACCGGCCGGTGTCAGCGCCCACCCTGTTGCTGACGGCCGCGCCGCCCGAGATCCGGCTGTATTGCCCCTGGTGGGGGGCGCGTCTACCGTCGATGGTGGCCACGGTCGAGGGGAGCCGCCGGCCGAGTCCCGTCCGGATCCCGCCGAGGAGCGATGTTTGGCGTCCACCGAGGGTCTCCCGGGGTGGGCCCGCCTGGGGACCGCCCTCCTGATCCTGGCCGTGGTGGTCGCCGTGCCCGCCCCCGCCCCCGGCGCCGGCGAGCGGTCCGTCTACATCGTCGAACTGGTCGGTGCGCCCCTGGCCGTCGCCGGCGACGCCCATGCCGGCGCTGCTGACCGGGCCGGCCGGCGGGCCCGTCTCGACGCCGCCGAGGACGACGTCCGCCGGCGGGCCGGGGTGGAGGCCGCCCCCGTGCTCTACCGCTACCGGGTGGCCCTCAACGGGTTCGCCGCCCGCCTCACCGCCACCGAGGCCGCCCGCCTGCGGGCCGAGCCCGGCGTGGTGGGGGTGACCCCCGACCGCATCCGTCCCACCGACGCCGCCCCGGGCGCCGGCGGGCCTTCGGCCGTGGACGGCGTGTCCTTCCTCGGCCTGCGGGACGGGCTGTGGGCCCGCCTGGGCGGCCCCGACCACGCCGGCGAAGGTGTGGTGGTCGGCTTCCTCGACACCGGCGTGCACCCGGAGCACCCGAGTTTCGCCAACCCCGGCCTGGCCCCGTCGGCCGGCTGGGCGGGAACGTGCCAGGAGGGCGAGGCGTTCCCGGTGTCGGCCTGCAACGGGAAGCTGGTGGGGGCCCGGTGGTTCGCCGACGGCTTCGGGCGCGGGCGGGTGGCGGAGGAGGACTTCCTCTCCGCCCGGGACTCGGCCGGCCACGGCAGCCACGTGGCCGCCACCGCGGTGGGCGATGCCGGGGTCGTCCCCGACGTCGACGGTGGTGACCTGGGCGTGGGCGCCACCTCGGGGGTCGCCCCCCGGGCGCAGCTGGCCGTCTACAAGGTGTGCTGGGCGGGCCGGGACGACCTGGCCCCGCCCGTCCCCTCCGGCTGTGCCGACAGCGACTCCCTGGCCGCGGTCGACGCCGCCGTGGCCGACGGCGTCAACGTCCTCAACCTGTCCCTGTCGACCGAGTCCTCCGCCTACGGGCCGCTCGACTCGGCCCTCCTCAACGCCGTGGGCGCCGGGGTGTTCGTCTCCACCTCGGCGGGGAACCGGGGCCCGGGCGCCGGCACGGTGGGCGCCCCCGGCGACGCTCCCTGGGTCACGTCGGTGGCGGCCACGTCCCTGCCCCGGACGTTCGTGGCCACGGCCACGGTGAGCACACCGGGCCAGCAACCCCTGGCGGTGACCGGCGCTTCGGTCACCGGCGCCCTGCCCCGGACTCCATTGGTGGACGGGGCGGCGGTCCCGGCCGCCGGGGTGGCGCCGGCCCAGTCCGGCCTGTGCCTGGCCGGTTCCCTCGATCCCGGGGCGGTGGCGGGCCGGGCCGTGTTCTGCCGCCGGGGAGACAACGCCCGGCTGGAGAAGAGCGCAGCCGTGGCCGCCGCCGGCGGGGCGGGCATGATCCTGGCCAACGCCGCCGACGACGAGGACACCTCCGCCGACCACCACCCCCTTCCCACCGTGCACCTGAACCGGGCCGACGGGGCGGCCGTCGCCGGTCGCCTGGGGACGGGCGGGGCCGAGGTGACCCTGGAGGCGGGCCGGGCTGCCCCCGCCCCGGCCGACCGGCTGGCGGCGTTCTCCTCCCGGGGTCCCCAGGAGACCGTGCCCGACATCCCCAAACCCGACCTGGGCGCCCCGGGGGTGACGGTTCTCTCGGCCACCACGCCCCAGGGCCCACGGGGCCGGGTCTTCGCCGTGAAGAGCGGCACGTCCATGGCCGCCGGCCACGTGGCCGGCACCGCCGCCCTCCTGACCCAGCTCCATCCCGACTGGTCGCCGTCGGCCCGCAAGTCCGCCCTCATGACCACCGCCTGGGCCGGTGTCAGTCAGCCCGGCGGGGAGGCGGCGGGACCCTTTGAGACCGGCTCGGGCCGGATCGACCCCAACCGGGCGGCCGACCCCGGCGTGGTGCTGGAGGTGGCGCAGGCGGACTACGCCCGTTTCCTCGAAGGCATCCAGCCCGGGGCCGTGCCCGGCCAGGCGCAGCCCATCGCCCCCTCCGACCTCAACCTGCCCGCCGTGTCCTACGCCCACCTGATCGGCGCCGCCTTCACCCGGCGCAGCTTCACCAGCGTGGACGAGGCGCCGGCCAACTGGCGGGTGACGGTGGAGGGCCTGCCGGGGATGGTGGTCACCGCCCTGCCCCCGGTGCTCAACCTGGCCCCGGCCCAGACCGGCGAGGTCCAGCTGGTCTTCGTCCACGCCGGCGCTCCCTTCGACACCTACACCTTCGGGGCGGTGGTCCTGACCCAGGAGGCTGACGGGCGCACCGTCCGCCTGCCCGTGTCGATCCGCCCGGTGCGGGAGCTGGCCGGCCGCCCCGGCCCACCGCTGCCCGGCGGCGAGGAGCGACCCGAGTCCCACTGAGGGTCCACCGGCGGGGCCGCGCCGGGCTCTACCCTGCTCGGGCCATGGCGACTGGTTCCCGGGGCGGCATCATGGGCGGGCCGGTGGACGGCGCCGGGCGGCTGGCGGCCCGGTTCCCTTCCTGCCCGGCCCGGCCGGGGCTGACCGTGGTGCACCGCTCGTCCGGGTTCATGGGAGCCTTGGTGGTGATGGAGGGCGGGTGGGTGGTCATCCGGGGGCGCACCGGGCTGGAGCGGCGCTTCCGCAACGACCCGGGCAGCTTCGCCGTCGCCGGTGAGACGGTGCACCTGGTGGCTCCTCCGGCCGAGCCCGCCGGGCCGGCCGTGCCCGCCCACCTGGCCTCGGCCCGGGTGTCGGCCACGCAGCGCACCGCTTCGGGCAGCCGGGCGGTGATCGGCGCCCGGGCCCGCGTGGCCCGGGCCAGCCGCATCCTGGTGGAAGGGGTCCACGACGCCGAGCTGGTGGAGAAGGTGTGGGGCGACGACCTGCGCATCGAGGGCGTGGTGGTGGAGCGCCTCGACGGCATCGACCAGCTCGAAGCGGCGGTGGACGAGTTTGGCCCCGGGCCTGGACGGCGCCTGGGTGTCCTCGTCGACCATCTGGTGCCCGGGTCCAAGGAGGCGCGCCTGGCGGCGGGCGTCCGCCACCCCCACGTGCTGGTGACGGGGACGCCTTCTGTCGACGTGTGGTCGGCCGTCCGCCCGGCGGCGGCCGGGATCGCGGCCTGGCCGGTGGTCCCCAAGGGGACGCCGTGGAAGGACGGGGTGTGCTCGGCGCTCGGTGTGGACGACCCGGCCGCCTTCTGGCGCCGCCTGCTGGGCGCCGTCGGTGGCTGGCGCGACCTCGAGCCCGCCTTCGTCGAGGCCGTCGAGCGCCTGATCGACTTCGTCACCGAGCCTCCGCCGGCCTTTCTGTGAGGGTTTTGCCAGCGATTGCTGGCACAAAGCTCACAAGTTCCCGGTTCGGAGATCATGCCGCCCTCCGGTCGGCGGCCGCTTCGGCCTCGTAGGACGGTCCGAGCCCCGGGACGCCCCATCTCAGTCGAGGGGGACGATGGTGTGCTCCACCAGGCGGCCGTCATCGACCCGCAGCCGCCCGTAGGTGTGGACGGGCTGGCGGCGGCGCTCGGTGGCCGACCCCGGGTTGAACAGCCGCTGGCCGTCGACGCCTTTGACGTCGACGGGGATGTGGCTGTGGCCGAACACGACCACGTCCGCGGTGGGGAACCGCCGGCGCATCCGGCCCTCCCGCCCTTTGCGATCCCCGGAGTCGTGGACCATGGCGATGCGCAGGCCCTCCACGGTGAGGAGCCGCTCCTCGGGCACCGCCCCGAGCAGGTCGGCGTCGTTGTTGCCCAGCACGGCCAGGGTGGAGGCGAAGCCGGCGAGCTCGTCCAGCAGCTCCCGGCACACCACGTCGCCGGCGTGGAGGATCAGATCGGCCTCCTCCAGGGCGGCGTAGACGGCGTCGGGCAGCCGGCGGCGCCCGCCGGGCCGGATGTGGGTGTCGGCCAGGACGACGACCTCGGTCATGCCTCTATCAGTGCCGCCCGGGCCGGACCCACGACCATCTCATTCACGGCGCGATGAGTATCACCCGGGCTGGAGAACCGTCGCACCCGGCCAGCGGGAGCGGCAGGCACACCAGCTGGTAGGTGCCCGGGGTCACGGCGGAGAGGTCGAGGCCCTCCAGGATCACCACTCCGCCGGCCAGTAGGGTCACGTGGGTGGGGTGGCCGGGGGCGTCGGGCACCTCGACGGAGAGGAAGTCGGCGCCCACCAGCCGCACCCCCCGCTCCACCATCCACGCCGCCCCGGCCGGGGACAGGGCCACGTAGTCGCCGGGAAAGGCGTGCCCGCGTTCGGGCCAGCGGGCCGAGTTGTCGGTCTTCATGAGCACCCGCTCGGTGCCCGCCGGCAGATCCAGGGCCTCGAGGTCGGCGGAGCCGATGGGGCCGGGCCGGCCGGTCAGGTCGACCACGGCCGCCGGGCCGACGAGGATGTCGAGGGGCAGCTGGTCGACGGTGTCGCCCCCGGCCAGGAAGTGGGAGGGCGGGTCGACGTGGGTGCCGGTGTGCGAGCTGAGGCGGACCTCGGACACGTCGGCGGGATCCCCGCCCGCCATGCGGAACCAGGGGGTGATGGCCACCGGCGGGTCGCCCGGCCAGGAGAACTGGCCGGTGCGGATCGGGAGCGTGATGTCGATGATGGTGCCCACGGCCACCCAGTTAAACCTAAACGCATTGGCCGCCCGCCGGAGTGTGGGGTACCGTCGAAGTGGACGCCTGGGGACACATACGACCGTGCCTTTCGTTCGAAGCGCAGCTCACCTCACGGGCTCACCAGCCGAAGTTGAAGCGGGCCAGCGCGAGGAGACGCCGATGCGGACGATGAAGGTGCTGTGGGCGGTGGGCGCCGCCATCCTGGCGCTGTCGGTCGTGCCGGCCACCCCCACCGGGGCCGCCTCCGGCCGCCGATCGAGCTTCATCGTGGAGCTGGCCGTCCCGCCCCTGGCCGCCTACGGCGAGGGGGTGGCCACCCTCTCCTCCCTCCCCGACGCGGCCCGCAGCTACCAGGCCTTCATCGCCGGCCGCCAGCACCAGGTGCTGCGCCAGGCGGCGGCTGGCGCCGCCCCCGTCACCTACGACTACCGGATCGCCTTCCCCGGCTTCGCCGCCCGCCTCACCGAGGCGGAAGCCGCCCGCCTGGCCGCCGACCCGGCGGTGCGGACCGTCAGCCCCGACGGCATCTCCCACCCCACCGCCGCTCCCCACCAGGCCGGCGACGACGGCCAGGCCGGCGACGGAGGCCAGGTCGACAACACCCTGGGGCGGGACGGAGCCGCCTTCCTGGGCCTGCCCGACGGGCTGTGGAAGGACGCCGGCGGGCCCAGCCAGGCCGGGGCGGGCATCGTCATCGGCGTGCTCGACACCGGCATCTACCCCGAGCATCCCAGCTTCGCCGCCCAGCCCAGGGACGACGCCGGGAAGCGGCTCTACCAGGGCCCGGCCTACGAGCCCCCGCCGGTGTGGCGGGGCGCCTGCCAGGCGGGCGAGGAGTTCCCCGTCACCGCCTGCAACAACAAGCTGATCGGCGCCCGCTACTTCGTCGACGGCTTCGGGCGGGAGAACCTGCATCCCGACGAGTACCTCTCCCCCCGGGACGCCGACGGGCACGGCAGCCACACGGCGGCCACGGCGGCGGGCAACTACGGCGTCGACCCCCAGATCGGCGGCTACGACCTCGGGGTCCCCTACATCTCCGGGATCGCCCCCCGGGCCTGGCTGGCCGCCTACAAGGTGTGCTGGACCCGCAAGGAGGAGCCCGCGCCCACCCCCGGCCAGCCCGGTCAGGGCAGCTGCAACGACTCCGACACGGTGGCCGCCGTCGACGCCGCCGTGGCCGACGGGGTCGACGTCATCAACTACTCGGTGGGCACCGACACCGCCGCCCTCATCGGCCCGGTGGAGCGGGCGTTCCTCTTCGCCTCCGACGCCGGCGTGTTCGTGGCCAACTCCACGGGGAACAGCGGGCCCAAGCCGTCCTCCGTGGGGTCGCCCGCCGCCGTCCCCTGGGTGACGGCGGTGGCGGCATCCAGCCTGGCCCGCAAGTTCGAATCCACGCTCGAGGTCACGCCGGAGCGGGGCCAGGGCGAACCGGTGTCCACCACCGGCGCCACCCTCTCGGGCGGCGTGGGCCCCGCCCCCCTGGTCGACTCGGTCACCGTCCCCCTGGCCGGCGTGGCCGCCGACCAGGCCGAGCTGTGCCTTCCCGGGTCGCTGGACCCGGCGGCGGTGAAGGACCGCGTCGTGCTGTGCAAGCGGGGCAACAACCCGCGGGTGGAGAAGGGCAAGGTGGTGGCGGAGGCCGGTGGGGTGGGGATGATCCTCTACAACTCCGACGCCGCCCAGGAGGTGGTGGCCGACTTCCACTACCTGCCCGCCGTGCAGGTGACCCTGGCCGACGGGCAGGCCATCAAGGCGCTCCTGGCCGCCGGGCCCGGGGTGGAGGCCGAGATCGGCGGAGCCAAGGCGGTGGCCGCTCCGCCCGACGTCCTGGCCGCCTTCTCCGCCCGGGGCCCCCAGGCGCCGGTGCCCGACATCCCCAAGCCCGACGTGTCCGCCCCCGGGGTGAACATCCTGGCCGCCAACACCCCCACCCCGGCGGGGGACGTGGCCCGCAAGGGTGAGCTGTTCCAGTCCATCAGCGGCACGTCGATGGCCTCGCCCCATGTGGCCGGGGCCGCCGCCCTCCTCCTCCAGCGGGACCCGGGCCGCTCGCCCGCCGCCCTCAAGTCGGCGCTCATGACCACCGCCGACCCCGTGGTGCTCCGGGAGGACGGCAAGACCCCGGCCGACGTCTTCGATGCCGGTTCGGGCCGGATCGACCCCAACCGGGCCGGTGAGCCGGGCCTTGTCCTCGAGGTCGGGCTGAACGACTACGCCCGTTACCTGGAAGGCCAGGATCCCACCGTGGTGGACGGCGACCTCGCCCCGCTGGCCGCCAGCGACCTCAACCTGCCGGCGGTGTCCTTCGGTTCGTTCACGGGCACGGCCACCACCACCCGGACCTTCACCAGCGTGGACGACGCCCCCGCCACCTGGAACGTCACCGTCACCGGGATGGGTGGTCTCGACGTGGCCGTGAACCCGCCCGCCTTCGAGGTCGCCCCCGACCAGAGCCAGCCCGTCGGCCTCACCCTCACCCTGACCACCGCCCCGCTGGACGCCTACACGTTCGGGGCGCTGGTGCTCACCAACCCGGCCGACGGGCGGACGGTGCGCCTGCCGCTGTCGGTGCGCCCGGTGCGCATCGCCGCCCCGGCCAAGGCGGCCATCCCCACCGACGCCGCCTCGGGGAGCGCCCCCGTGCGGGCCCGCTCCGGCTTCCAGGGTGATCTGTCGGCGCTGGGTTGGGGGCTGGCGCCCCCCCGGGTGCTGCCCGGCGAGACGGCGGCCACTTTCGGTGGCGCCCCCAACTTCACCCCCTCGGCCGGGGTGGACGTCTTCGACGTGACCGTGCCCGCCGGCGCCCAGGTCCTGGCCGCCGACGTGGCCAACGCCGACGGCGGAGCCAAGGACACCGACCTCGACCTGTACCTGTTCTACGACGACGAGGGCAACGGCTTCGACCCCACCGACGAGCTGGCCAAGTCGGCCGACGCCGACGCCGCCGAGTCGATCGCCATCCCCCGCCCGGCGCCGGGGGCGTACCGCTTCTCGGTGGTGGGGTTCAAGACCAGGGACCCCGTCTCCACCTACGACTTCACCTCCTGGGTGGGCGCCGACCCCTCGCCCGACGATCCGAGCACCCCGTCGTCGGCGCCGGGTCTGGAGGTGCGGGGCGATCCCCGTCCGGTCGTCTTCGGCCAGGAGGTGGCGCTGGAGCTGGTGTGGTCCGGCCTGCCCGCCGACGGCGTCTACCTCGGGCTGGTCACCTTCCATGACTCGGCCGCCCCCGACCCCACCGATCCCAAGGCGATCACCCTCGTGTGGATCACCAAGCGCGCCGGGGGCTGAACCCGAGTCACGCGGAGGTTGGCCGGCCGGGGCCACGGTAGGCTCGCCGGAGATGGCGGCTTTCGATGATCTCCTCACGCTCCAGGAACACGACACCGCCGCCGACCGCCTCCGCCACCGCCGGGACGCCCTGCCCGAGCGGGCCGCCCTGGCCGAGGCCGACGCCAGCCGGGCCAAGCTGGACGAGGAGCTGGCCGACGCCCGGGCCCGGCGCGACGAGGTGGTCCGGGAGGAGCGCAAGCTCGATGACGAGGTCCGGACCCTGGAGGACCGGGCCAAGGCGGAGGAGACGAAGATGTACTCGGGGACCATCAGCTCGCCCCGGGAGCTCCAGGCCATGTCGGCCGACGTGGCCCATCTGCGCAAGCGGGCCCGGGAGCTGGAGGACGAGGAGCTGGAGGTGCTCGAGCGCCGTGAGGCCCACGACACCGAGGTGGCCGGGGTGGAGGCGGCCATGGCCGCGGTGGTGGCCGACATGGAGCGCATCTCGGCCGCCCTGGCCGAGGCCGAAGCGGAGATCGAAGCCGAGCTGAGCGTCGAGCAGGACGCCCGGTCGGCCCTCGTGCCCGGGATCCCGGCCAGCGTCCTGTCCCTCTACGAGCAGATCCGGGCGGCCAACCGGGGGATGGGGGCCGCCCGCCTGGTGGGCGGCAACTGCCAGGCCTGCCACCTGGCCCTGCCTGCCACCGAGGTGGACCGGATCCGCCACATGGCGCCCGACGCCATCGCCCGCTGCGAGCACTGCGGCGCCATCCTCGTGCGCTAGCGGAGACCTGACGTGTTGCTCTGGTACGCCGGGATGGCTCTGGCCATCGTCTGGAACGTGTTCCGGGACCCGGCCGTCGACCACCGCCTGGTGGTGGCCGGCGCCCTCCTGCCCGACATCGTCGACGTGGCCGCCGGCCATCCCGCCTACGCCCATGCGCTGGTCGCCCCGGTGGCCGTCCTCATCGTGGTCATGGCCGCCACCCGGGGCCGGCGGGTGGCCCGCCGGCGCCTCCTGGCCCTGCCCATCGGGATGTTCCTCCACCTCGTGCTGGACGGGACCTGGACCCGGGCCAAGGTGCTGTGGTGGCCGTTCCTGGGCACGACCTTCCCCGACGGGCGCCTGTGGCCGCCGCTGGCCCTGGCCGTGGCCGAGGAGCTGGCCGGGGCGGCGGCGCTGTGGTGGTTCGTGCGCCGCTTCCGGCTCACCGACCCCGCCCCCCGCCGGGCCTTCCTCCGATCGGGCCGCCTGCAGGCCTGGGCCCGGTGATCGTCTTCGCCCGCCACGGGGAGACCGCCCCCAACCGGGAGGGCCTCATCCTGGGCCGGGCCGCCGACCCCGAGCTCACCGAGGAGGGCCGGCGCCAGGCCGCCCGCCTGGCCGAACTCCTGGCCAGGGAGGAGCCGGTGGCGGTACTCACCAGCCCGCTGGTGCGGGCGCAGGAGACAGCGGCGGCCATCGCCGGTGCCTGTGGCCTCGAGGCCGAGGTCGACGAACGGCTGGTGGAGATGGACTGGGGTGCCTGGGAGGGCCGGCCCGTCGGCGGCATCGCCCCGGCGGAGACCGCCCAGCTCGAGGCCGACGCCGGCACCGCCCCCGAAGGCGAGAGCCTGGCCGCCCTGGGCGCCCGGGTCGGGGACTTCTGCGCCGACGCCTGGGATCGCCCCGGGCTGGTGGTGGCGGTGACCCACGTCTCGCCGATCAAGGCGGCGGTGGCCCTGGCCCTGGGGGCGCCGGACGACGCCGCCTTCCGGATGTTCGTCGCCCTGGCTTCGGTGACCCGCATCGCCCGGCGCGCCCGGGGGCCGGTGCTGGTCAGCTTCAACGAGACCGCCCACCTCGCCGACCCCGCCGCCCACTGACACCACGCCGGAGGCACTGCCATGCCCATCAACGAGACGGCCGAGTGGCGGGCCCTGGCCGCCCACCACGCCGGGATCCGCCCCGGGCACCTGCGCGAGCTCTTCGCCGCCGACCCCGAGCGGGGCGAGACCATGGTGGTCTCGGCCGGCGACCTGTACCTCGACTACTCCAAGAACCACCTCGCGGACCAGACCGTCGGTCTGCTGGTGGCGCTGGCCGAGCGCGCCGGCCTGCCCGGCCGGATCGAGGCGATGTTCAGGGGTGAGCACATCAACACCACCGAGGACCGGCCCGTTCTCCACGTGGCCCTGCGAGCCCCCGAGGGAACGTCGATCGTGGTCGACGGGGTCGACGTGGTCCCGGAGGTGCACGCCGTGCTGCGGCGCATGGCCGCCTTCTGCCGCCGGGTGCGCTCGGGCGAGTGGCGGGGCGCCACCGGCGAGACCATCACCGCCGTGGTCAACATCGGCATCGGCGGCTCCGACCTCGGCCCGGCCATGGCCACCGAGGCCCTCCGGCCGTACGCCGACCGGTCGCTGGCCGTCCGCTTCGTCTCCAACGTCGACGGCGCCGACCTGGCCGAGGCCGTGGCCGACCTCGATCCGGCCCGCACCCTGTTCATCGTCTGCTCCAAGACCTTCACCACGCTCGAGACGCTGACCAACGCCCGCAGCGCCCGGGCCTGGCTGGTCGGGCACCTGGGGGAGGCGGCCGTGGGCGCCCACTTCGTGGCCGTGTCCACCAACGCGGCCAAGGTGGCCGAGTTCGGCATCGATCCGGCCAACATGTTCGGGTTCTGGGACTGGGTGGGGGGCCGCTACTCGGTCGACTCGGCCGTGGGCCTGGCCCTCATGGTGGCTATCGGCCCCGAGCACTTCTTCGAGTTCCTGGAGGGCTTCCGGGCCATCGACGAGCACTTCCGCAGCGCGCCCCTGGCCGGGAACCTGCCCGCCCTCCTCGGTCTCATCGGCTGCTGGTACATCAACTTCTTCGCCGCCGAGACCCACGCCGTGCTGCCCTATGCCCAGGACCTGCGCCGCTTCCCCGCCTACCTCCAGCAACTGGACATGGAGTCGAACGGGAAGTCCGTCACCGAAGACGGCCGTCCCGTCGCCTACGACACCGGCCCGGTGGTGTGGGGCGAGCCGGGAACCAACGGCCAGCACGCCTTCTTCCAGCTCCTCCATCAGGGCACCCGCCTGGTCCCCGCCGACTTCATCGGCTTCGCCCGGCCGGCTCCGGGCCGCGAGCTACCCGGGGTTCGGGGTGTCCCCGACATGGCCGCCCATCACGACCTGCTCATGGCCAACTTCTTCGCCCAGACCGAGGCCCTGGCCTTCGGGAAGACCCCCGAGGAGGTGGCGGCCGAGGGCGTCCCTCCGGAGCTGGTGCCGCACCGGACCTTCCCCGGCAACCGGCCCACCAACACCATCCTGGCGCCGCAGCTGTCGCCGTCGGTGCTGGGCCAGCTGATCGCCTGCTACGAGCACAAGGTCTTCACCCAGGGCGTCATCTGGGGGATCAACTCCTTCGACCAGTGGGGAGTCGAGCTGGGCAAGGTCCTGGCCGGACGGATCGCCGCCGAGCTGGATCAGGGGGACGACGGGCCCCCCGACCACGACAGCTCCACGGCCACCCTGATCCGCCGCTACCGCCAGGCCCGGACGCCAACGGGCTGAGGGAGCCGGTCCGGACATAACGGAGATTTGACGTAGACCTCACGCGTCCTTGCCGTGACTAGTCCCACTCTCCCGGATAACCACTCACCACTACGGAAGGACCAACCCCCATGACTGCAACCGCCCGCATCGGCGGCCTGTGCGCCGGTGCCCTGCTGGCGCTCGGCCTGTTCGTGAGCGCCCCGACGGCCGGCGCCACCCCCCACAGCGACGAGCCGTTCGTGTTCGACTGCGCCGGAGACTCGGACACGGCGACGGCGGCCGCGGCCGACACGTCCGAGCCTCGAGCCCACCCGGGCACGGAGGGCAAGGGCGAGACCGAGTCGGGCGACTCGGGCACCCAGGGCCGCTCCAACAGCGACCCCGATGGAGATGAGAACAGCGGGGCCGACAAGCCCGGCTGCGGGGGCGGCGTCGACCAGAGCGATCAGGACGGCAACAACGGCTGTGGCAACGACGCCGACTTCGAGGATGACAACAACGGCAACTGCGGCAAGGGCAAGAAGGACCGTGCCGACGATGGGGCCGTGGTCCCCTTCGGTGCCCCCGAGGACGAGCCGGCGGAGGAGCCTGCTTCCGCCCCGGCCGCCGTCGATGACGACCCGGAGCCCGTCGTTGAGGAGCCGGCTGTCGAGAAGCCGGCCCCGGCCATCGAGGAGCCGGCCGAGGAAGAGGTCGAGGAGCCGATCGTGTGGGCCGACCCCGACCAGGACACCTCGGGCGACCCCGACCCCGACGAGGAGTACCCCAGCTCCGACCCGGCGCCCACGGCCGCTGACTCCGGCACCGACGCTCCCGACATGAGCCTCGCCGCCCACCACGACCTGGCCCGCCAAGGTGGCCTGGTCGCCGCCGGCCTGCTGGTCGCCGCCGGTGCCCTGCTGGGCGGCGGCCGGCTGGTCGGCGCCCGGGCCCGCCGCCGCCTGATGGGCTGACGCCGGGAACACACCAGACCGCCATCAAGCGCCGGGTGGAGCCGCCCTCTCTCCACCCGGCGCCGGCGCGTCCGGGGGTCGAGCCGCCCGGTGGCGGAAGGCCGGGCGGCCGGGGCGGTCGGGTTGGCCGGGCGGCGCCCTGGGTACGGATTGGCAAACCGATCCAGTTCCACCGCGCCCGTCGGGTGGCCGCCCATGTCCCACGTGCTCCTCATCGAAGACGACGCCCGCATCCGGGAGATCGTCGAACGTGGCCTCGGCGCCCGCGGCTTCGTGGTCACCTCCGCGCCCGACGGACCCGCCGGCCTGGACCTGGCCCGCAAGCTGGAGGTCGACCTCGTCCTCCTCGACCTCATGCTCCCGGGGATGCCGGGCCTGGAGGTGCTGGAGGAGATCCGCCTGGCCAAGCCCCGCCTCCCGGTGGTGGCCCTGACCGCTCTCGACGACACCCGCTCCAAGGTGGCCGGGCTGGATGCCGGCGCCGACGACTACCTCACCAAGCCGTTCTCCCTGGACGAGCTGGCCGCCCGCATCCGGGCCCGCCTGCGGAGCACGGAGGCCGATGCCGGGGCCCTCAAGGCCGGACCCCTCACCGTCGACCCGGTGGCCCACCGGGCCGTGCTGGCCGGGCGGGAGGTGCCGCTGTCAGCCCGGGAGCTCGCCCTCCTGGCCGCCTTCGTCCGCCACCACGGCCAGGTGCTGTCCCGCTCCCAGCTCCTCAGCCTGGTGTGGGACCTCGACTTCGACCCCGGCTCCAACGTGGTCGAGGTCTACGTCGCCGCCCTCCGGCGCAAGCTCGGACCGGAGTGGATCGGGACCGTCCGGGGCCTCGGCTACCGCTTCGCCGTGCCCGCCGACGACCCGGCCGCCGCCACCGGGAACGCCGCCGGCTCCGAGGTGGTGCGATGAGAGGGGCGGCGGCGGCGCTGGCCGGCGCGGTGCTGTTCTTCCTGGGGGTGCTCACCGCCGCCGGCGACGGGGATCGGGTACCGCCGCCGGCGGCCATCCCGCTCGGCGAGCAGCCGGCCTTGCCGACCGGCGCGGGCAGTCAGGCTCCGCCTTCCGGAGCAACGCCGCCGCCGGCCACCGGTGATCCCTCGGCTCCCGCCGGGACCACCCCGGGGTCGTCGACGCCCTCCGTGCCGCCGGCCGGGGAGGAGCCGCCGGGGGGCGGCGGCTCCGGCGGCGTGGAGGAGGTCGGCGGCCAGGTGGACTGCTTCGACGTGGGCACCGCCGGAAACGGCAGCGCCTGCCCGCCGGGGCAGGCCAAGAAGGTCGGCGAGCCGCCCAAGGACGAGAAGGGGGGCGGCGACGGGAAGCACTGAGCGTCCCCGGGCCCTCAGCCTGTCCACCCGCCTGACGGCCATCTCCGCCCTGCTGGTGGCCGCCACCGTCCTGGTGGTGGCGGGGGTCACCGCCCGCCTCACCCGCCAGCACCTGACCGAGGCGCTCGACCGGCGCCTGGCCGCCGCCGCCTCGTCGTTCCGCGAGGGCCCCGCCGGCCAGGTCGTCGACCCGGCGGCCCTGGCCGGCGCCGCCCGCAGCTGGCTGGCCGTCCAGCCCCACGCCCGGGACGAGGTGGTGGCCGTCCGCACCGCCACCGGCGAGGTGCTGGCCACCAGCGGGGGCCTCGACCTGTCCGGGGTGGAGCGAGCCCGCGACCTGCTGGAGACGGACCAGGCCCGCTGGTGGAACGTGGGCGGCGGCGACCACGGAGTCCGGGCCCTCACCGTTCCTCTGGTTCTCGACGGCCGGGAGGCGGGCACGCTGCTCGTCGCCGCCTCCCGCCGGGGCCTGGACGAGACCGTCGGCCACCTGCTGTCCGCCATCGCCTGGGCCAGCGCCGCCGGGATCGCCTTCGCCGTGGGCCTGGCCTTCGTGGCCGTGCGCCGGACGCTACGGCCGCTGCAGCGGATGGTGGCCGAGATCGACGCCATCCGTCCCACCGGTGAGCTGCCCGCCACGGTGGCGGTGGACACCCGGACCGACGAGGTGGGCCGGGTGGCGGACGCCTTCGACCGGCTGCTGGCCCGGGTCGACGACGCCTTCGCCACCCAGCGCCGGTTCGTCTCCGACGCCTCCCACGAGCTGCGCACCCCGCTCACCGTGGCCCGCGGCCAGTTGGAGCTCATCGGAGCGCTCGACGACCCCGAGGCTCGCCGGTCCGTCGGCCTGGCCGTGGAGGAGCTCGACCGGATCCGGGCCATCGTCGAAGAGCTGCTGCTGCTGGCCCGCCTGGACGAGGGGCTGCCGCTGCGGCGGGAACCGGTGGAGGTCGACCTGGTGCTCCAGGAGGCGGCCATGCGGGGGCTGGTGCTGGGCGGGGGGACGGTGGAAGCCGAGCCGGCCGAAGGCCTCTGTGTCCTGGCTGACCCCGACCGGCTGCTCCAGGTGGTGAGCAACCTGGTGGGCAACGCCCTGCGCCACGGCGGGCCCGGGGTGGCGGTGACCCTCTCCGCTCGGGCGGCGGCCGGGGAGGTGGTCATCGAGGTGGCGGACACCGGACCGGGGATCGCGGCCCGCGACCTCCCCCACGTGTTCGACCGGTTCTACCGGGGAGCGGCCGCCCGCTCCCACGGCGACCCGCCCGAGCCCGCAACCGACGCCCCCGGCGGCGCCGGACTGGGCCTGGCCATCGTCGCCTCGCTGGTGGAGGCCATGGGCGGGCGGGTGGCCGTCCGCTCCGCACCGGGAGGAGGCACGGCCTTCACCCTGTGCCTGCCTTCGGTCCCGACCCCGGACGCGGCACCGCCGGCGCCTCGGACAGGCGCCGGCGGTACGGTCCGCTCGGGCACTAGTGGTAGACGCGGCGGCTGACGCTGCGCCGGACCATCGGGCCCTCCTCAATGACGAGCGGATCGTCCCGGACGATGACGTCGTCATCGGCGTAGACCCGGCGCCTGCTCATCGGGCGCCAGTCCTCCCACAGGACCAGGGTGAAGAGCAGGCCCAGGATGCCCACGACCATGAGGATGACGCCGACGGCGTCCAGGTCCACTCCCTGAGCTCTGGTCTCGACGGCAAAGGTGAGGATGGCGCCGGCAGCGATGAGGAAGATGCTGACTCCGGTACCCATCATGTTTCCTCCTTCGTTCCGGACCGTGTCTCCGTTCCGGATCGTTTTCGGTTGACGCCGAGGTTTCTGCCCGAGCGCCTGAACCGCCCGTGAGCCGGAGGTGAGGATTCCTTCAGGACCAACATGAAGAAACTTTCATCCGCCGCTTAGACACCCTTCAGGTCGCCGGGAAGAACAGGCCCCGTGCTCAAAGACGACACGCGTGCTCAAAGACGACACGGAGGTCACGTCATGAAGGCAACCGCCAGGATCGCCAGCCTGCTCCCGGGCGCCGCTCTGGCCGCCGGCCTGCTCTTGGGTGGCGCCCCCGCCGCCCATGCCGACGGCCGCCATGGGGACGGCCACCGGGACGGGGGTGATCGGGCCAGCGTCGACACCAGCGACTGGCCGCAGGGCAAGTCCCTGAGCGACCCCGACGGCGACAGCAACGGCGGCTGGGACAAACCCGGTTTCCTGGGCGGGACGAGCGCCGACCGCGACGGCAACAACGGCTGCGGCAACGACGACGACGGCGAGGACGACAACAACGGCTGGTGCGGCCGGCACCAGGAGGCTGCGGCGGAGGCGGAGGCCGACCAGGAGGAGAAGTGCCGGGTCGAGGCCGCCGATGAGGCCGACGACGACACGTGCCCCGACACGACCGCCGCCGCCGCCGGCACCGTGACCTCGACCGGCACCAAGGTGGAGGCCGGGGTCAGCGCCGCGGCCGGCGCGACCGTCCTCGGTGCCACCGAGGTGGCCCCGACGGACGCCACCACGATGGCCGCGACCGCTCCGGACGCCCAGGTGATCGGGATCAGCGAGAGGGCACCCCGCGGGCCGAGCGCCCTGGCCCGCACCGGCGCCGTCATCGCCGCTCTCGCCGCCCTCGGTGGCCTCTACCTCGGCGGTGGCCGCCTGGTCAGCCGGGTGCACCGACTGCTTGGTTCCTGACCGGGAAGCGACTTGCGCATCCGCGGCGCCGGGTGGGGCTCGCCCCGCCCGGCGCTGCACCATTTCCGAGCCAACTCCGGCGTTCCTCCGCCACAGGTGTCGTTACGCAGGAACGCCGAAAGTCAGGGGGTCGGGGGGCCGGGGACGAGGTCCGGCAGCGCTCCCGTGGCGGCCGGAGCGGCCGTGTCGAGGCCGGCGACGAAGGGGACGACCCCGAGGACGGGGGCCATGGCCGCCAGGCGCTCCAGGTTGGTCGCCTCGGTCACGCCCGGCTCCGCCGGCCAGGCGCACACCACCAGGCCGGCGACGGGCAGGCCCCGGGCCCGGGCGGCCTCGACGGTGAGGGCGGTGTGGTTGAGGGTGCCGAGCCCGGGCCGGGTGGCGATCACCACCTCGGCGCCGAGGCGGCCGGCCAGGTCGGCCATGGTCACGTCTCCGGACAGGGGCACGAGCAGGCCGCCGGCCCCCTCCACCAGGAGCACGTCTACGGCGCTCGCCTGGTGGCGGCACCACGACACCAGGGCGTCGACGTCGACCTTGACGCCGGCCCGCTCCGCCGCCACCGCCGGCGCCAGCGCCTCCTCCAGCCGCAGCCCCTCGGCGACGGGCACGCCGGCGGCGCCGCCAACGAAGTCGGCGTCACCGGGTTCGCCCGGGCGCAGCCCGGTCTGTACCGGCTTGCAGTAGGCCACGGCCCGTCCCGCCTCCCGCTCGGCCCGGGCCAGGGCGGCGGCGACCACCGTCTTGCCCACCCCGGTGTCGGTGCCGGTGACGAACCGGATCATGGGACCTGCGCCAGCAGGACCCGGCGCCTGGGGTTGGGGTCCCCAGGCGCACCGCGATGAGCCGCCAGGCGAAGAGCCATGGTCATCGGGTCATCGCAAGGCCCGGAAGGCCTCCAGGGCGAGATCCAGGTGGGCGTCGGTGTGGGTGGCCATGACCGTCACCCGCAGCCGGGACGTCCCCTCGGGCACCGACGGCGGGCGGATGGCGACGGCCAGCACGCCGTGGTCGAGGAGCCCGCCGGCCAGCTGCAGGGCCGCCGCCGGCTCGCCGACCACCACCGGGATGACCGCCGCCTCGGGCGCGGCCACCGGGTAACCGGCTTCGGCCAGCCCCTCGGCCATGCACCGGGCCAGCCAGCACACCCGCTCGGCCCGGGCCGGCTCCCGTTCCAGGACTCCCAGGGCGGCCAGGGCGGCTGCGGCCGTCGGCGGGGGCAGGGCGGTGTCGAACACGAAGCTGCGGGCCCGGTGGCGCAGGAAGGCGCACAGCGATTCGGAACCGGCGATGAACCCTCCCGCCGCCCCCAGCGCCTTGGACAGGGTCCCCATCACCACCGGCACCCGGCCCTCCAGGCCGAAGTGGGCCACCGCCCCCCGACCGCCGGGGCCGGTGACCCCGGTGGCGTGGGCCTCGTCGACCATGAGGATGGCGCCATGGTGTTCGCACACCTCGACCAGCTCGGGCAGGGGGGCGAGGTCCCCGTCCATGGAGAACACCGAGTCGGTGACGACCAGGGCCCTCCCGGGCTGTCCGCCACCCCGCTCTCCTGTCCCGGCTCCGTCCCTGGCGCCGAGCAGCTCGTCGAGGTGGCCGGCGTCGCCGTGGCGGTAGACGTGCACGGCGGCCCTGGACAGCCGGGCCCCGTCGATGATGGAGGCGTGGTTGAGGGCGTCGGAGAACACGGCGTCCCCCGGCCCCACCAGAGCGGCCAGCGTCCCCAGGTTGGCCAGGTAGCCGGAGGAGAACAGCAGCGCCGCCTCGGTGCCCTTGAAGGCGGCCAGGCGCGCCTCCAGCTCGTCGTGGAGGGCGAGGCCGCCGGTGACCAGGCGGGCCGAGCCGGCGCCGGCTCCGAGGCGGAGGGCGGCGTCGGCCGCCGCCGCCGTCACCTCGGGGTGGGCGGCCAGGCCGAGGTAGTTGTTGGAGGCCAGGCACACCGCCGCCCGACCGTCGGGCAGGACGACTTCGGGGCCCGACGAGTGGGCCAGGGACCGCACCACCCGTTCCAGGCCCGCCTCCCGCAGGCCGTCGAGCTCCCGGCGGCAGAACGCCAGCGGGTCGAGCGCCGTGGTCTTCATTGCTCTGGGGGACGCCCCCGGCCCCGGGACAGCTCGACGGGGATGCGCCGGCGGGCCGGCAGGGCGTGGGTGCCGTCGGCGGCGACCACGAAGCGGCCCTCGCCGGGCCCGCTGGCCACCGGCATGCCCAGCGATTCGAGCAGGGCCACGTCGTCGGCCGGTGCCCGGCCCAGGGTGGTCAGGTAGTTGCCCACGATGAGGGCGTTGGCCCCGGCATAGAGGCCCATGGCCTGCAGCTCGCCCAGGACCTTCTCCCGGCCGCCGGCCAGGCGGAGCCAGGCCCCGGGCAGGATCAGGCGGAACAGGGCCACGGCCTGGAGGGCCTCCCGGGAGGACAGCAGCGGGCGGTCGCCCAGGGGCGTGCCGGGCCGGGGGTCGAGGAAGTTGACCGGCACCTCGACGGGATCGAGGGCGGCCAGCTCGAAGGCGAAGTCGACCCGCTGGGTGAGGGTCTCGCCCATCCCCAGGATGCCCCCGCAGCACAGTTCCAGGCCGGCGGCGGCCGCCCGCCGGGCGGTGGTCACCCGGTCGTCGTAGCTGTGGGTGGTGCAGATGGAACCGAAGACCTCCCGGCAGGTCTCCAGGTTGTGGTTGTAGCGGCGCACCCCGGCGGCGGCCAGGCGCTCGGCCTGGCCGGGCTCGAGCAGCCCGAGAGAGACGGCGACCTCCAGACCGGTCTGCGCCCGTACCGCCTCGGTGGCTTCGAGGACCCTGCCCAGCAACCGCTCGGAGGGGCCCCGCACCGCCACCACGATGCAGAACTGGGTGGCGCCCGCCGCCGCCGTGTCCCGGGCGGCGGCCAGGACCTCGTCGAGGTCGAGGAAGGGATACACGTCGACGCCGGTGTCGAAGTGGGCTGACTGGGAGCAGAAGGCGCAGTCCTCGGCGCAGGCCCCCGACTTGGCGTTGATCAGGCTCTCCAGCTCCACCTCCGGCCCGCACCAGGACAGGCGCACCCGGTGGGCCAGGGCGATGACGGCGGGGAGGTCGTCGAGGGGGATGCGGGCGATGGCCATCGCCTCGTCGCGGGTGAGGTGGCGGTGCTCGTCGAGGAGCGCACGTTCGGCGGCGGCAAGAGGCACGGGCAGCTCCTGGCCAAGGGCTCGAGGACGGGCTGGAGCCTACCGGCTCCCCTGGTTCGAACCCTGAGGCAGCATCTGGTGACCGGCGGCCGCGCCGGCCGTGGCGTAGACCGGGGCGTCGAGGAAGAAGCGCAGGGCCGGGTCGTTCTCGCCGAAGGAGGCCACGAAGATGAGCACCAGCGAGTAGGCCAGGCCCAGGACGGCACCGGCCACCAGGCTGTGGAGCAGGAAGGCGCCGAGCACCCCCGCCGCCCGCCGCCGCCGTTCCACCGCCGGCGGCGCCACCTCAGAAGGGGGAGGCGGGGCAGGGGCCCCCGCCGACGCCGCGATGAGCCGCCAGGCGAAGAGCCATGGGCACAGTCACTACACGGCCCAGGCCAGGTGGGCGGCGTCGTTGAAGCGGACCAGCTTCCAGCGCACACCGCCGACCTGGCCGCCGAGGCTGGGGGGGCCGTCCGTCCGGCACCACTCGGTGATCGACGTGTTCTCCACGGCCACGTCGAAGGGGCGGCGCAGGGGCTGGTTGCCGAAGGCGGAGAAGGACCCTTCGATGACCCCCCCGTGGCAGACCACCACCACGGTCTCGCCCTCGTGGCGCTGGGCCACTTCGCCCAGCGTCGTCCCCACCCGGGCCAGGAAGGTGGCCCAGCTCTCGCCGCCCGGTGACCAGGCCCGATAGGGGTCGCGGGCTCCGTCGGCGGGCATGTAGCGGGCGCGGAACTCCTCCCAGGTCAGGCCGTCGCCCTCGCCGGGGTGGATCTCGCACAGGTCGCAGTACTGCTTGGCCACCAGCCCGCCCAGGGCCGGGGCGATGATCTCGGCCGTCTCGATGGCCCGGGGGAGGATGCTGGTCAGCAGCACGCTGGCGTCGGACAGCTCGCCCGTGTAGTTGAGGCGGGCGGCCAGCGCCTCGGCCTGGACCCGGCCCCGGTCCGACAGCCCGGTGCAGCCCTCGTGGCCGCCGACGACCTGGTCGACGGTGGAGCGGCTCTCACCGTGGCGGATCAGAACGAGGCGGGTAGGGGTGTCCATGACCATGAAAGATAGGGGCGACGCGGCCCGGACGAGGAGCGAAAAAGCCCATGACGACGGTGGCACCAGGAACGATCGTGGTGTGGTCCGACATCGCCTGCCCGTGGGCGACCGCGGCGGTGCACCATCTGCACGCCGCCCGGGCCCGGCTGGGCCTGGAGGCGGCGGTGACCCTCGACCACCGGGCCTTTCCCCTCGAGCTCCTCAACAGCCGCCCCACGCCCAAGGCCATCGTGGACGCCGAGGTGCCGGTGGTGGGCGCCATCGCCAGCGACTTCGGCTTTTCGGTGTGGACCCGCGATCCCGCCGCCTATCCGTCGACCGTGCTCCTGGCCCTGGAGGCCGTCCAGGCGGTCAAGGAGCAGTCCCTGGCGGCCAGCGACCGTCTCGACCTGGCCCTGCGCCGGGCCATGTTCGCCGATCGCCGCCATGTGGGAATGCGCCACGTGGTCCTCGACGTGGCCGCCAAGGTGGCCGAGATCGACACCCTGGCCCTGGAGATCGCCCTGGACGCCGGTCGGGGCCGGCGGGCCGTCATCGACCAGTGGCGGGCGGTGCCCGGGGCCGGCATCCAGGGCAGCCCCCACCTCTTCCTCCCTGACGGCACCGACGTCCACAACCCGGGCGTCACCATGCGCTGGGTCGGGCCCAAGCCGGGCGGCTTCCCCGTCATCGACGCCCACGACCCGTCGATCTACGAGGAGCTGCTCACCCGGGCGAAGTGATCCAGCGCCTCGTCGGCCTCGGAGTGGATGCCCCGCCGGCGCAGGTCGGCCCCTGACAGCAGCGGCCAGCCCCGGCGCAGGACGTGGTCGAGCCAGAAGCCGGCCGCCTGGGAGGTGAGCACCGCGGTGCACACCAGGGTGGTGAAGAAGGCGCCGTTGATGATGCCGGCGTCGAAGGCCACCGAGGCCATGACGATGCCGGGCCCGCCCCTCGCATTGGTGGTGATGGCGATGTTGAGGATGTCGAGGCCCCTCATGCCGGCCAGGTGGGCGCCCAGGCCGACGGCGAGGAGGGCCACGACCGAGGTGCCCACCAGGAAGCCGGCCAGCATCACCGGGTCGAACGACCTGGTGACGTCGAGGCGGTAGCCGACGATGGCGAAGTAGACGGGGATGAACAGCGCGCCGGCGCTGGCGTTGAGCTGGTTCAGCGGGTTGCGGAACCGGCCGTGCTCGGTGGAGCGCATCCCGCCCATGACCCCGAATCCGGCCAGGAAGGCGGCGAACACCACGGTCACATCGAGCGCGGCGGCCAGGGCCACGTAGCCGAGCATGACGGCCAGCATCCAGGCCGCCGGCGACTGCCGGGCGAGCAGGTTCGACGGCGCCCGGGACAGCCGGCGCAGGGCCACGGGGGCCATGGTCAGGGCCACCAGCACGTAGGCGGCGTTGACGGCCACGTGGGCGGTGATGGTCCCGGTGAGGGCCGCTCCGCCGGCGGTCACGGTGGCGGCGGCGATGGCGGTGGCCACCGACAGGACGCCCCAGAGCATGATGTCCTCGAGCACGGCGGAGCCGAGCAGCAGGCTGGCGAAGCGGGTGTGGAGGATCCCCAGGTCGTAGAAGATCTTGGTGATGACCGGGATCGAGGTCACCGCGGCGGCAGCGGCGAAGACAAGGACGACCGCCGGCTCGCTTCCCGCCGAGCCGGTGAAGTGGTCGAGGGGCAGCAGGGGGGCGACGAAGAGGGCGACGAAGAACGGCAGCGGCGTGCCCAGCCCCAGGATCCAGGCGGTGGGCGCCCGGTTGTCCTTCCCCAGGACGTGTTTGACGGTCGCCCCGGACACGAACATGAGCAGCAGCAGGCCGAGGTGGTAGAGGAAGCCCAGCACGAGCGCCTTCGGGTCGTCCTTCGATGCCCCGAACACGCTGGCGGCGAACCCTGGGGCGAGCCGTCCGAGCACGGTGGGCCCGAGGAGCACCCCGGCGAGGATCTCACCCACCACCTTGGGCTGCCGCAGCCTGGAGAACAGCTGGCCGGCCAGGTTGGCCCCCAGCATGAGCAGCAGCACGGCGAGCAGGACGGAACCGAGGTCCTGGTTCGACATCGTGGACACCCCCAGCAGGTGAACAGTTGGTGAACGAATCTGGTGAACGTTCGGTGAACGAGGGATTCGACGGCCGCCGGCAGACTCCTCCCGATGGTCCGGAATGGGTCGGTCGGGCAGGAGTTCACCCTCCCGTTGCCGAACCGGTTTACCAATCGTTCACAAAGGAAGCTGGGGCATGAAGATCAAGATCCTGTGCACGCTGGGCCCGGCTTCGCTACGGGCCGATGTCATCAAGGGGCTGGACGAGCGGGGGGTCGACCTCTTCCGCATCAACCTCTCCCACACCCCGCCCGAGCGCGTGCTGCCCACCATCGAGCTGGTGCGCCGCTACTCCAACATCCCGATCTCCCTCGACACCCAGGGCGCCCAGGTGCGCTGCGGCCTCATGGCCGACGGCGTGGCCCTGGAGCGGGGCGACCGGGTCGAGCTGGTGGCCGAGGCGATCTCCGGCACCCGGGAGCGCTTCACCCTCTGGCCCGCCTCGGTGTTCGTCGGGATGCGGGTGGGCGACCAGGTGCGGGTCGACTTCGACGGCGCCCTCCTCCAGGTGGCCGAGGTCGCTGACGGCTGGGCGCTGGCCAACGTGCTCGAGCCGGGCAAGGTCCGCTCCAACAAGGCGGTCAACATCGATCCCCAGCCGGCCCTGGCGCCGGTGACCGACTCCGACGTGCGGGCCATCGAGATCGGCGCCGCCGCCGGGGTGCGCCACTACTGCCTGTCCTTCGCCAGCTCCGCCTCCGACGTGGAGCTGGTCCGGGCCCTCGTCCCCGAGGGGTCCACCATCATCTCCAAGATCGAGAGCCGGGCCGGGGTGCGCAACCGGGACCAGATCATCGACGCCTCCGACGCCGTGCTCATCGACCGGGGCGACCTGTCCCGGGAAGTGCCCGTCGAGTACGTGCCCTTCTACCAGAAGGCGATCGTCCGTCAGGCCAACCGCTGGAACCGCCCCGTGTACGTGGCCACCAACCTGCTCGAGTCCATGGTGATGAACCGCCAGCCGACCATCGCCGAGATGAACGACATCGCCAACACCCTCCTCGACGGGGTCCACGGGCTGGTGCTGGCGGCCGAGACCGCCATCGGCGTCGACCCCGTGGGAGCCGTCGACACGGTCATGCGCTCGATTCGGGCGTTTGAGCACACGACGGTAGGAACGTTGCTCGAGGAGGACCGGCTCCGGGCCGCCGGGTGACGATTCCGTTGCGGGGGCAGGGTCGGAGCCCCGCCGAGCCGAACCTTTCCGCCGTGTTCTCCTCCCTTCCCCTGGGGGACCAGAGTCCTGACGATGCCGCGGACGCTGCTCCCCAGCGCGTCCGGCTGTCGCCGCTCCCGCTGATCGCCATCGCCCTGGGGGTGGCCCTCACCGCCGGCTCGGCGATGGCCATGGTGCGGGCCGGCGGCGACGTCGGTCCTGCCGCCCCTCCCGACAAGGTGTTCACGTCCTACGTGGAGGACCCGGTGCCGCCCACCGTCACCACCCTCGAAGTTGACCCCGCCCCCGCTCCCAACACCGCCCCCAAGGCCCCGCCGGCCGAGCGGGCCCCGGATCCCCTGGTCAAGGTGGGCGAGATCCGCCTCCCCAGGATCGGCCTGGTGCATCCCATCTACGAGGGCGTCAGCCTCACCGTGGTCGACCACGGCCCCGGCCACTGGCCGGGGAGCGCCATGCCCGGCCAGTTGGGCAACACCGTCTTCGCCGGCCACCGGGTCACCCACTCCCATCCCTTCCGTCGCTTCGACGAGCTCCAGCCCGGCGACGAGGTGGTCTTCGTCACCGCCGACGGCGAGTTCCACTACAAGGTCACGGGCACGGAGATCGTGGGCTCCAAGGACACCTGGATCGTCAACCCCACGCCCGACGCCACCATGACCCTCTTCGCCTGCCACCCGCCGGGCAGCGC
>JBIOUX010000068.1:0-16270 GCA_044867425.1 Acidimicrobiia bacterium
CCTTCCCGAACGCACGCCGTTTCCCTCCGCCTCCGAATCCAGCCTTGAGCAGCCGGAAACGTAGGCAGGGAACGGCGTGCACTGCCTTTCAGCCCATCAGCGGACCCACGGAAGCGTCAGGAGAGCCAGAAATTCGTCGACCTCGGTCGGCCCGGGCGGCGTACCCTCAGCCGCCCCCTCTGGAGGAACCATGCGCATCCGTCCCGTCCTGTTCGCGGCGTCCCTGCTCGGCCTCCTCGCCGCCGGGCCAGTCCGAGCGGCCAGCCCGGCGAACGACCTGGGTGACCATGTGGCCGTGCGGGACGGCAGGTACTCCTGCTTCGGCGAGAAGGCCACCGTGGTCGGAACCAGCCGCCGGGACACCATCCTGCTCACGCCAGGGCGCGATGTGGTCGTGACGTTGGGCGGTGCCGATGTCGTCTACAACCCCGACGACCACTCAGAAACGAACGGGCCTCCCCCGGAAGATCCGCCGGCCAACAACGACCTCGTGTGCACCGGTCCGGGCCACGACTACGTCCGGGGGGCGGCCCAGGTCGACGGGGGTGCCGACCGCGACGAGATCAACGGCGCCCAGATCGTCTACGGGGGCCCGGGCGATGACCACATTGCCGAGTGGGGCTGCGCCCCTAGCGAGATTCATGCTGGGCCTGGCGACGACAGCGTCAACGCCTTTCGCAGCTACGACGGCATTGACCGGTGTCCCGGCAGGGGCAACGACCTCATTGACGGAGACGCCGGGGCCGACAACCTCCGAGGGGGCGACGGAAACGACCGGCTCTACGGCGGTCCAGGCGACGACGAGATCCAAGGCGGATACGGCGACGACATCCTCCAGGGCTGGGCGGGCAACGACGCCCTCTATGGAGAAGCCGGCGACGACATCCTCGATGGCGGCGGTGAGGAGTTGGAGATCGATACCTGCGATGGCGGCCCCGGCGGGGACCGCAACTTCAATTGCGAGCACCTGCATCCCATCGGTTGAACGCGAACGAGGCCGGTGACTGAGCAGAGAGACGTGGCGTTCTCCGCCGGTCTCAGGGCATGCACGGGCCACGGGGGTACGGTGACCATGCGAAGCCGATGCGGTCCACGAGACCAGGGAGCAGCGATGGCGGTCCCGAAGCAACGGTATGCAGCCGCCGGGACAGAAGCGGACACCGAGCGCGCGCGACTCGCCATCTTCGAGTCGCATTTGGACCCCGCGACGGCACGCCGGCTGGAGGCCGTGGGTGTCTCAACCGGGTGGCGCTGCCTCGAGGTCGGTGCGGGACGCGGCTCGGTGGCGCGGCCGCTGGCCGAGAAGGTCGGTCCGTCGGGGGCGGTCGTCGCAACCGACGTGGACACACGGTTCCTCACCGGCCTGGACCTGGCCCAGGTTGACGTTCACCACCACGATGTCTTGCACGACCCGATCGACGATGGCCCCTACGATCTCGCCCACTGCCGGTTCCCTTCTGTCGCTTCTGGCGCGGGCGGGGCTGTCCGAGCTGTCGGCCGACGGCTTCTACTGTCTCGGGCGCGGCGGGACTCCGACGGCGCAGATGGTCCGTGGGTGGCTGGAGGTCACGCGAGACGTGGTTGTCGCCGGCGGAGCTGTCAGCGCCGAGGACTACGACAAGGCCCTGAGCGCATGGGACGACCCGACGTACACCTTCGCCACCTGGTCTTCGGTCGGCGCATGGGGACGCAGGACGTGAGCCGGGTTGCCCTTCAGCCGTTCACCCGGAACAGGTAGTCGTCGTTGGCGCGGGCGCCGGCCGCAGACCCGGGAGGGACGAGCCGGTCGAGGGCAGCGAGGATCTCGGGATCGAATTCGACATCGGCAGCGGCGGCGTTCTCCTCGAGGCGATCGATGCGGCGGGTCCCCGGGATGGCCACGATGTGGTCGCCCTGGTGGAGGATCCAGGCCAGCGCCAGTTGAGCCACGGTGAGATGGCGGACCTCGGCCGTGCGCCTCAGGCCCTCGGTCAGGTCGATGTTGGCCTCGAAGTTGTCATCGGCGAAGCGGGGTTGGAGCCGGCGCCAGTCGTGGGCGGGAACGTCGCCGGGGCGGCGCAGGCCGCCGGTGAGGAGGCCACGCCCGAGCGGGCTGTAGGCCACGAAGGTGGCCCCGAGTTCCCCGGTCGCGGCCAGGATGCCGGCCTCGGGGTCGCGGGAGAAGAGGGAATACTCGCTCTGCACGGCGGCGATGGGATGGACGCCATGCGCTCGCCGCAGGGTGTCCGGGCTCACCTCGGAGAGACCGAGGTGCCTGACATGTCCGGCGGCCACCAGGTCGGCCATGGCCCCGACGGTGTCCTCGATGGGGGTGTCGGGGTCGACCCGGTGCAGGTAGTACAGATCGATGTGGTCGGTTCCCAGACGCCGGGCGCTGTCCTCGAACGATTGGCGCACCGCCTCGGGCCGGCCGCCGCCGCCCGGGGTCCCGCCGCCGAACTTGGTGGCGACGACGACGTCGTCACGCCGATCGGCGAGCACCTTGGCGATGAGGAGCTCGTTGCGGCCGCTGCCGTAGATGTCGGCGGTGTCGATGTGGTTCATGCCCCGGTCGAGGGCGGCGCGGAGCAGCGCCTCGGACTCGCGGTCCTCGGCCGGTCCGTACGCGCCCGAAAGGCTCATCGCCCCGACGCCGATGACGGAGATGCCCCGACCGGCCGGGCCCAAGGTGCGATAGCGCATCGGCGCCTCTCCTCCGAGCTCGTTGTGCTCCGGGCGGCGAGGACCCTACGTCCGCCAACTCCACCTTCGCTACCGATTTGTCGAACCAGTGCCGCCTACCGGCGCTGGGCCCGCAACTTGGCGCAGGCGTAGACGGCCCGGGTGTGGGGCGTCTCGATCCCCAGTCGTTCCCCCAGCTCGATCAGGGCCCCCACCACCGGCTCCAGCTCCAGCGACCGTCCGGCCTCCAGGTCCTGGAGCATCGAAGTCTTGTGCTCGCCCACCTCTTCGGCCCCCGCCATGCGCCGCTCGATCGACACCGGCAGGCGCATCCCGAGCCCGGCGGCGACCGCTTCCACCTCGGCCATGATCTTCCGGGCCAGAGCCGAGACGTCGGGATGGCGGGCCATCTCCGCCAGGGTGGACCCGGTGAGGACGCTGATCGGGTTGAAGGCGGCGTTGCCCATCAGCTTGACGAACACCTCTTCTCGGAGATGGGCGGTGACCGAGCAGCGCAGCCCCGCCTCCCGGAGCGCCCCGGCGATGGCCTGGCAGCGCTCCGAGCGTCCCCCAGCCGGCTCACCCAGGGAGATGCGGCTGCCTTCGATGTGGCGGATGACGCCGGGCTCGGCCACCTCGGCCGAGAAGTAAACGATCGAGCCCAGCACCCGGCGGGCTTCGATGGCGGCGGCGATCACCCCTCCCGGGTCCACCCGCTCCAGCGGGGTGAACCACCAGGGGATCCCGTTCTGGGTGCTCATGACCATCGTGTCGGGACCGAGCAGGGGGCGGAGTCGGGGGGCCAGGTCGGGCAGGCCGTGGGCCTTCACCCCGAGCACGACCACGTCGGCCGGGCCGATCGACTCCGGGTCGCCGGTCACTGCCGGGCGGGCCTCGAAGTCGCCCTCCGGGCTCTCGACGCGTACACCCCGCTCCCGCATGGCCGCCAGGTGGGGGCCGCGGGCGAGCAGGGTGACGTCGGCCCCGGCTCGGGCCAGGCGGGCCCCCAGGTAGCCCCCCACCGCCCCCGCTCCGGCGACGACGAGCCTCACGCCCGGCCGGTGGCGAAGCGGGAGGCCAAGCTCAGGCGCTGGACCTTCCCCGTGGCCGTGCGGGGGATGGCCTCCACCACGTGGAGCTGGTCGGGGCACTTGAAGCCGGCCAGCCGGTCCCGGCACCAGGCCAGAAGCTCGGCCTCGGCCACCGGCTGGCCCAGCACCACGGCGGCCGCCACCACCTCCCCCCACACCGGGTGGGGCACGCCGAAGGCCACGGCCTCGGCCACCGCCGGGTGGGCCAGCAGCACGTCGTCGATCTCCCGGGGCGCGATCTTCTCGCCCCCCCGGTTGATCAGCTCCTTGATCCGGCCGGTGAGGCGCAGGTAGCCGTCGGCGTCGACCACGCCCTGGTCCCCGGTGCGGAACCAGCCGGCGGTGAAGGAATCGGCGTTGGCCGCCGGGTTGTCCTCGTAGCCGTCGATGACGTTGGGCCCGGCGATCACCACCTCGCCCGGCTGGCCGGCCGGCAACTCGGTCCCCTCCGGAGAAAGGATCCCGATGCGCACCCCGGTCCCCGGACCCACCGTGCCCGGCTTGCGCTCCCCCGGCGGCAGGGGATTGGAGGCCATCTGGTGGGCGGCCTCGGTCATGCCGTAGGCCTCGAGGACGGGGACGCCGAGGCGTGACTCGAGCTGGATCATCACCTCGGGTGGGAGGGCGGCGCTGCAGGAGCGGATGAAGCGGAGTTGCCCGGCGCCGGCGGGTCGCTCGGCCCCGAGGCGGGCCAGGAGAAGCTGATGGATGGTGGGGACGGCCGAGTACCAGGTGACACCGTGGGCCCGGACCAGGCGCCAGAAGGAGAAGGGGCTGAAGGCAGGCGGCACCACCACCGTCCCGCCGGAGGCGAAGGTGGCGAGGGCGCTGGCCACCAGCCCGTGGACGTGAAACAGCGGCATCACGCACAGGGAGGCGTCCTCGGGGGCCAGCTGGTAGGTCTCCACCACGTTGGCCACCGAGACGGCCAGGTTGCCGTGGCGGAGCGGGACCCGCTTGGGACGGCCGGTGCTGCCGCTGGTGTGGAGGACGAGGGCGACGTCCTCCGGGGCCGGCGCCCGGGCCGGAGCCCGCGGCGTGGGACCGGCGGCGGCGAGGGCCTCGGCCGTGGTCACCGGCAACCCGCAGTCGGCCGCCGCCCGCCGGGCGTCCTCGGCGCCGGCTTCGGGGAGGACGACGAGCTTTGCTCCCGTGTCCTGCAGGTAGAAGCAGAGCTCCTCGTAGCGGTAGGCCGGGTTCAGGGGGGCGGCCGTCCCCGCCACCGAGGCGGCCAGGGTGACCACCACCGCCGGCAACCCGTTGGGCAGGGCGATCGCCACTCGTTCGCCCGCCCCGATCCCGGAAGCGGCCAGGGCGCCGGCCAGGTCCACGACCCGCTGGCGCAGGGCGTCGTAGGTGAGGACGCCGTCGTCGCCGTCGGGCTCCACGAGAGCCACCCGGTCACCGGGGGCGGCGTGCAGTACGTCCAGCAGCGTGACCGGGGAGGCCGGAACGCTCATGGCGGGGGCGGATTGTACCCGGCGAGCCGGGCGAGAGCCCGGCGACGAGGCGGCCGAGGCCGGCGCCGAGAGTGTCGTGGGGCTGACAGATGCGGCATCGGTAGGGCGAAGGACGTCCCGTCACCGATACCTGACGCTGAGGGGACCACATCAGTGCTGGGGAAGGGAGCGACATGGACCGCGAGCCGATGCTCCACGCCCTGCCGGATCTCAGACAACCTGGTACCCCCCGACGCGATCAGGGCACCTCGCCCGTGAACCGGCGCCAGTTCATCGCCGGTCTGGCGGCCGCGGCCGTCGTGATCGGATACGACCCGATCGGGCGACGCTGGCTCGGGCGGGCGGAGGCCGCTTCGGGTTGTGGGAGCTTCGCCGAGGCGCCCCGCCTCGATGGAACCCTGGTCTTCGACGCGGTGTCCCGTCAGGCCGACCCCGCCGACGTCGGAAACATCGCCCACCGGACCCCCTGCGCCGTCCTGCGGCCAGGCTCGGTGGAAGACATCCGACGGATGGTCCAGTACTGCCGTCGCTACCACATCGAGGTCGCCGCCCGCGGTCAGGGCCGCAGCCTCTACGGCCAGAGCCTGTCCGACGGCCTCGTCATCGAGCAGCGCGCCGTGGACAAGATCCACTCCATCGGACCCGACGGCGCACATGTCGACGCCGGCGTGCTCTGGAAGGAGCTCCTCCAAGCCGCGCACGACCAGGGCCTGGTTCCGCCCGTCCTCACGGCCTTCACCGAGTTGACGGTGGGGGGCACCCTGTCGGCCGGGGGCGTCTCCCGGACCAACGCCCAGGGCGCCCAGGTCGACCGCGTCCAGGAGCTCGAGGTCGTCACCGGCGCCGGCGACGTCCTCCGCTGCTCACCCGACCACAACCGCGACCTCTTCGAGGTCGTCCTCGCCGGCCTCGGGCAGTGCGCCATCATCACCAAAGCGAAGCTCGATCTGGTTCCCGTCAAGCAGATGGCGCGCACCTACAGCCTGCACTACACGGACAACGCCACCTTCTTCCGTGACCTGCGAACCCTGCTCAACCGGGGCGAGCTGAACGACGTCTTCAATCTCTGGCTTCCCCCGGGCGCAACCGGCGTCGTGTACCAGCTTCAGGCCGCCGTCTTCTACGACACCTCCAACCCGCCGGACGACGCCCACCTCATGCGGGGCCTCAGCGTGTCGCCCGCGGCCATCGCAGTCGCCGACTCGAGCTACCTCGACTACGCGCACGGCCTCGACCGCGTCTGGAACACATATCGAGCCACGGCCGCGTGGGACGACCTGCTCAAGCCGTGGTTCGACGTGTGCCTGCCCGAGCGCACCGTGGAGCAGTACGTCGCCGAGGTGCTCCCGACCATCACCCCCCGGGACGTCGGTCCCACCGGCTTCCTCGTGCTCGTCCCCCAGCGGCGCTCGAGGCTCACGCGCCCCTTCTTCCGGGTTCCGGATGCGGACGGCGGCGACTGGGTGTACATGTTCCACATCCTCACCTCCTCAGCCCTGCCGGGCCCCGATCCCGTCTTCGCCGCGGAGATGCTGGCGCGCAACCGGCGGCTCTTTGACAAGGCGCGCCAGGCCGGCGCCACCCGCTACCCGGTCGGCGCCATCGAGTTCGTGCCGGCCGACTGGACCAGCCACTACGGGGCGCTGTGGCCCCAGCTTCTGGAATGCAAGCGGCGCTTCGACCCTGACTCCATCCTCACACCGGGCCCGGGCATCTTCGCATCCCCTTGAGTCGGCGGCCCCGAGACAGGGGAGCCGAACGTGAGAGCACAGAGGGAGGGACCATTGTTCAACTCGATCGTGGTGGGAACGGATGGATCGGCCACGGCCCGGGAGGCGGTGAGAACGGCGTCCGAGCTGGCCCGGCTCGGCCGAGCGGAGCTCCACGTGGTCAGCGCCTATCGGCTGCCCGAGATCGGCGGCACGTCGATGATCCCGTTCGGGACCGATGAGGAGATCCGAGCGGGTGTCGAAGCCATGCTCGAGTCACTGGCCAAGGAGATCGCCGATGACGGCGTGGCGGTGACCACGCACGCCTGTCCCCAGGGTGCCGCCGCCGCCATCCTCGACGTGGCCGAGGCTCAGCAGGCCGACCTCATCGTGGTGGGCAACCGGGGCATGCAGGGGCCCCGCCGGTTCCTGGGCAGCGTTCCGAACAGCGTCACCCATCACGCCGCCTGTGCGGTGCTCATCGTCAACACCTGTTGAGGCAGGTGCAACATGGCGACCGGGGAGGGACCGGTAAGGTCCGCTCCCATGTCGTCAGAACGCCGCGGCGTGACGCCGCAGAGCGAGGATTTCTCGGCCTGGTACAACGAGGTCGTCTTCCGGGCGCAGCTTGTCGACCGTGGCCCGGTCAGGGGCACCATGGTGATTCGGCCCTACGGGTACCGGATCTGGGAGCTGCTGCAGGCTGAACTCGACCGCCGGATCAAGGACACCGGACACGACAACGCCTACTTCCCGTTGCTGATCCCCGAGAGCTACCTGCGGCGCGAGTCCGAGCATGTCGAGGGATTCTCACCCGAGCTCGCCGTCGTCACCCACGCCGGTGGCAAGGAGCTCGAAGAGCCGCTGGTCGTCCGCCCGACCTCCGAGACGATCATCGGCGAAATGATGGCGAAGTGGGTGAGCTCCCACCGGGACCTTCCGCTCCTGCTCAACCAGTGGGCGAACGTGGTGCGCTGGGAGCTGCGCCCCCGCATGTTCCTGCGCACCACCGAGTTCCTGTGGCAGGAGGGCCACACCGCTCACGCCGACGAGGCCGACGCCATGCGGGAGACGATGGTCGCCCTCCATATCTACGAAGAGGTGGCCCGCGAGGTCGCCGCCATGCCGGTGATCGCCGGAGAGAAGACGCCGGGCGAGCGGTTCGCGGGCGCGGTGCGGACGTACACCATCGAAGGGATGATGCGTGACGGCCGCGCCCTTCAGGCGGGCACCTCCCACTATCTGGGGACCAACTTCGCCCGCGCGTTCGAAATCCGGTACTCGACCGAGACCGGACAGCTCGAGCACTGCCACACCACCTCGTGGGGCATGAGCACCCGGATGATCGGCGGTGTGATCATGACCCACGGAGACGACAAGGGGCTGGTACTGCCGCCGCGCCTCGCTGCCTACCAAGCCGTGATCGTTCCCATCGGGCGGGGCGAGGAGGCGGGCGAGGTGCTGCCGGCCGCCCGCCGGCTGGCTGATGAGCTGCGCCGGGCGGGTGTGCGTGTGCATCTGGACGACCGACCGCAGCTCTCGCCGGGGTTCAAGTTCAATCAGTGGGAGCTGCAGGGTGTGCCGGTTCGCCTCGAGCTCGGACGGCGCGACCTGGCGGCCGGCACAGTGGTCATGGCGCGACGGCTGGGCGCCGGGAAGGAAGCTGTCCCCCTCGCCTCGGTGGCCGAGGCCCTGCCGGCGGTGTTGGTGGACCTCCAGGATCACTTGCTGTCGCGGGCGACCGAGTTTCGGGACAGCCGGCTCAGGACGGTCGACGAGTGGGCCGACTTCGCCGGCGCGGTGGCCACCGGATGGGCATCGGCCTTTCACTGCGGCTCCTCGGCTTGCGAAGACGACATCAACGCCGAAACCACCGCCACGCCCCGTTGCATCCCCCTCGAGGGTGTGGCGGAGTCGGGAAGGTGCATCCGATGCGGCCAGCCGTCCGAATACGGCAAGCGGGTTGTGTTCGGAAGGGCTTACTGACCCCGGACGAGGGTCCGCCGCCCTGCGTCGTATCGAGTGTCGCCGGCACGAAACAACCACGGTCACGTCGGCGCGGGACGGCTCCCGTCTCTTGCCGACATGATGGCAGCCCGTGGAGGCGGAAATGCTCGGACAGCAGGTCAGGATCCCACCGGGTGGCGGCTGAGATGGAGTTCCGGCTCCTGGGCAGCCTCGAAGTGACCGAGGGGGGCGCCCTTCTGGACGTGGGGGGCGCCAAGCATCGCGCGCTGCTCGCCATCCTGCTCCTCCACGTCAACCAGGTCGTGCCCACCGACCGGCTGGCCGACAAGCTGTGGGGCGGCGAGCCACCCCCCGGTGCGACGGCCACGCTGCAGAGCTACGTCTCCAGCCTGCGGAGGGCCTTGGCGCCGGGGAGGAGGGCCGAGGACCACCAGCTGATCGTCACCCGTCGGCCCGGCTATCTGATCCAGCTGGGTCCCGAACAGCTCGACGTCACCCGCTTCGAGACTCTCGTCGCCGAGGCTCACCAGGCCCTGGTGAGATGCGACTGGGCCCGGGCGGCCAGCTTCTCGCGCCGCGCTCTGGAGTTGTGGCGGGGGTCCGCCCTGGCTGACTTCACCTACGAGCCGTTCGCCCAGGCCGAGGCGGCTCGGCTGGAGGAGGCCCGCCTGCGCGCCTGCGAGCATCGGGTGGAAGCGGACCTGGCTCTCGGCCGACACGCCGACGTGGTGGGCGAGCTCGAAACCCTGGTCACCGCCCACCCGCTGCGGGAGGGCCTGTGGGCCCACCTGATGACCGCCCTCTATCGCTGCGGCCGGCAGGCGGAGGCCCTGCACGCCTACCAGCGGGTGCGCCAGGCCCTGGGCGAGGACCTGGGCATCGACCCCGGCCCGGCCCTGCAGCGCCTGGAGCGGGGAATTCTGCGGCAGGAGGAGTGGCTCGAGCTCCCATCAGCCGCACTTCAGCGCAAGCCCGAGACGGCCGCCGTACTTCCCTCCGCGGTTCCAACAGAACCATGTGCCCCGGCGCCCGGTGCCCCAACGTTCGTCGGCCGGACGCAGGAGTTGGCGGTTCTCGAGGCCGAGCTCGCCCGGGTCATGGCCGGTGAGTCGCGCTGTGTCCTCGTCACCGGCGAGGCGGGCGTCGGAAAGACCCGGCTGGCCACCGAGCTGCTGGGTCGCCACACCGACGACGTCGTCGCCCTGTCGGGTCGGGGGTACCACCTCGGTCTGACCGCCTCCTTCAGCGTGTGGGCGGAGGCGCTCGAGCGCCATCTGCGGCGACTGCCGGAACAGGAGGTCATCGAGCTCTGCGGTGGCTTCCTCGACGACCTCGCCAGCCTCCTCCGCAGCGTGGCCGCCCTGCGAGGCTCGGTTCCCGAGCGGGAGCCGCCTTGGTTCCGGCTCTTGCAGGGACTGGCCCTCCTGTTGGTCAACCTGGCCGAGCAGCGCCCCCTGGTGATCGTCCTCGACGACGTCCACCTGGCCGACGCCTCGTCCTGGGACGAGCTCCAGTACCTCATCCGCAACGTCCCCGGGGCCCGGCTGCTGGTTCTGGCCGCGGCTCGCCCCGCTGAGCTCGCCGAGCAGACGGTGGCCGCTGAAGTCGTCCTGGGCCTGGAGCAGGAGGGCTTGCTCACCCGCCTCGAGGTGAAGGCCCTCGAGCGGGAATCGATGGGCGAGCTGGCCGAGGCGGTGGTCGGGCAGGCGGCACCGCCGGCGCTGGTGGACTGGGTGGCCGAGCGGTCGAAGGGCAACACGCTCTTCGCCCTGGGCCTGCTCCGAGCCCTCCTGGACGAAGGTGGCGACCTGTCCGCTCCGGTCCTCCAGCGTCTGCCCGAGAGCCTCGCCGAGCGGGTGACGGGCCGGCTCCGGGGCCTCGACCGGCCCACGGTGGCCGTCCTCGAGCTGCTGGCCGTGCTGGGGCGCCGGGTCGACCTCCCCACCCTGCTGACGCTGAGCGGGCAGCCCTTCGACAGCCTGGAACGGGCGGTGGCCCGGCTGGTCGGTGCCCGGCTGGTGGTCGAGGAGGAATGGGACCGGGATGTCACCTACGAGATCACCCATCCCCTCATCCAGGAAGCGATCTACACCGGGATCTCCGGGGCCCGGCGGCGGGCCGCCCATCGGGCGGTCGGGCGGGCCCTGGTGACCGCCGGGCGCCTGGGGGAAGCCGCCGGGCACTTCGCCTGCTCGGCGCACATGGGCGACGACGAAGCCATCACCGCCTTGCGCGACGCCGTGCGCGAGGCCGAGCGCCGAGAGGCCTACCGGGAGGCGGTGACCATCCTGAGCGCCCTGGCGGAGATCTTGCCTTCGGGTGACGACCGGTGGCTCGACGTGGCCGGCGTCCTGTCCCGCCAGGCCGACTGGGTCTATCGCCCCTCCGAGGTAGCCGCCATGAGCATCCGGGCTCTGCGCGAGATCCAGGCAGTGCTCGAGCGTTCGCCCGATCCGGCTTGTCGAGCCACCATCAGCTTTCGCCTGGCCACCTTCCTGGCTTATGGCACCGGAGAGCTGGAAGAGGCCGAGCGGGCGTGTACCCAGGCCATCGAGCTCTACCGAACGGCGGGTGACCTGCCCCGGAGGCTGGTGGCGGCCAACGAGCTCGCCGCCATGCGGGGGTTGCAGGGCGACCTGGCCGCCTGGCAGTCAGGCTGCCAGGCGGTGACCGAGGCGGCCGAGGCAGCCGGGGAGTACTTTCCCTTGGTGCAAGCCCTGGGCCAGCTGGGCGCGGTCGCCGCCCACCGGGGGCGGTTCCGGGAAGCGGAGGCCGCTCTCCGCCGGAACCTCGCCTTCATCCGCCAGGACCGCAAACCGCACCGCCGCACCAGGGGCCTCACGCTTCTCGCCTACTGTCTCGCCGGGGAGGGCCGGGTGGTAGAGGCGCTGCCGCTGCTCGAGGAAGCCAAGGCGGAGAACCCCGGGTGGCGGGAGAGCACCTTCCTGGAGCTGGGGATCATGGTCTCCTGGATGGCCGGCGATCTTCCTGCCGTTGTGGCCAACGCCGACGAAATCGGCCCTGTGGGCAGAAGGAGCGCCCACGCCATGCACTTCGCCGCCCTGTCGGCGGCCGACACCGGTCAGCTCCACCGCGCCCGGGGCTACCTGGCGCGGGCGGAGGCGGCGTACGGCGATGGCGGGTGGTTCTTCTACCCCGACTACGGCCGTTACGTCGATGCCCTGGTGGCCTGGCGTGCCGAGCCGGCGGTCGCGTCGCTGGCCACGCTACGGCGCGTCTCGGAGCGGCTCATGGCCATGGAGGTTCTCCCCTACGCAGCCTGGGTCATGCTCGATTTGGCCGAGATGGCGGCGGCGGGCAACGAGCCGGACCTCGCGTCATGGGCGGCTCGTCGTCTCGAGGAGGTCGCCCAGCGGATCGACCGTCCCCTCTACTGGGGGATAGCCGGGATCGGGGCGACCTGGTCATCGCTGGTCTCGACCGCGCCGGACCGGGCGCCCCAGGTGGCCGGCCAGGCGGTCAACTCCCTCTCGGGGACTGGCTGTCGGGCGTTCCTTGGCCGGGCCTTCGAGGTGCTCGGCCGGTCGCTCCTCGGGGTTGACCCGGTCCGGGCCGAAGAAGCGCTCGAGCAGGCCGCCACCCTCTTCGAGGCCTGCGGCGCCAGCTGGAGGCACCACCGGGTCGAAGCGCTTCCCCGCCCCGTGCGCCCGCGCGCCAGCAGCGGGGTCCGTTCGCGCTCGATCGGCCGCCGCCATCCGGAACCGGTCGCAGCTCTGGGCTGAGGAGCACGGCCCTTCAACTCAAGCGGGACTCCAGCGCTTCACAAGCGTTTTCCCAACCCGGTCCGTCACTCTGCTGATGACGGAGCTGAGTGAAATGCACCAGCCCTCCAGCAGACAAGGAGAACATCATGAAGAAGCTCATGCTCGCCCTGATGGCCGCCCAGGCAATGACCCTCGCCCTTCCTGTGGCGGCTCACGCCGACGTCGTCGACCTGCGGCCCAGCGCGAACCTGCAGCCCATCGCGGCTCCCGTGCTATACGCCACGATCACCCCCAGCGCCACCGTGAACGCCTTCTCGGGGCGATAGACGTAAGCGGCGGCGCATGACCGCTGCAGATCCCAGTTCCTGACACCCCGAGGGGCCGGTTGCTCCTCGGGGTGTCTTCGTCGGCGTCGATGCCGGGCTCCGTGGCGAGGATCTCGGGATCGAAGGGCAGGACGGCGTCGGCGGCTGAAAGGCGGAAGTCAGTCGGTGCGCCTCAAGGGCCACGTGTGGACGACGAGAACCGAACACGGGGCGAGACGCACGACGTTGCTGGGGACGCTCCCGAGGGCCCGGGGGTTGCGAGTGCCCCGGTTGCCTACCACGATGAGGTCGGCCCGTCGACGGTCGGCCTCGTCGAGGATGGCCTGGGCGGGGCTGTCGGGAGACGCGTACGTTGTCACCACTACGTCTTCCGCTTCGAGCTCCTGGGCCAGTCTTCCCAGCATCGCCTCGACGTCGGCCCGGATCCGTTCCTCCGTTCCGGTCTCGCCCGGTTCTTCCCTATCCCGTCCCGGCGCGACCATCAGCATGTCCTCGAAGACGTGATAGGCGCTCACCACGTACAGCCGGGCAGCGCAGAGCCGAGCCATCCCGGTGGCGACGCGGACCGCCTCTCGAGCAGGTGCGGAGCCGTCCGTCCCGACCACGATCGAGGTGAACACGGCACCTCCCGACCCAGAGGGCTTGGAGGCAGTCGGCGGTCCCGGCGAGAGGCAGGGGAAGCGCCGTCCGCCCCTGTGCGTGAATCCACCGTAGCGACGTGACCTACCGGGGGGTGAAGCGGATTCGGAGCGCGTCAACCGAGCGGAAGGCGAGGCCCGGACGCCGAGGCGGTTCCCCGGACAGTTCGAGGCTCGAGAAGCGCTCCCGCAGGCCGGCGAAGATGAGCTGTGCCTCCATGCGGGCGAGGCGAGCACCGAGGCAGAAGTGGAGCCCCCAGGCGAAGGCGAGGTGGTCCTTGCCCTCGCGTCCGACGTCGAAACGGTCCGGTTCCGGGAAACGGGCTGGGTCGCGATTGGCCGCCCCCAGGAGCGTGAAGACCGTCTCGCCCTGGCGAAGCCGCGACCCGCTCACCTCCATGTCTTCCATGACCTGGCGGTGGGCGAGCTGCAGGGGACTGTCGTAGCGCAGCATCTCCTCGACGGCAGGGGCCACCAGACCTGGGTTGCGCCAGAGGCGGGCCATCTCCTGGGGATGGCGGAACAGGGCCAGCAAGCCATTGCCCACGAGGCTCGCCGTGGTGAGGAAGCCGGCACTGAAGAGGAGAACGACCGTCGAGTAGAGCTCGTCGCCGTCGAGGTTCCCGGCGTCGCACTGGGCGACGAGGATCGAGAGCAGGTCGGTGGTGGGCCGCGCCCGGCGACTGGCGATGAGATCGGCGAAATAGGCCTCCAGCGCATTGCTGGCTGCCTCCGCACGCCTGATTTGCTCGGGGGACGGGTCCGGTTCGTCGGACGTGGCCGCCGCCATCACCAGCGGTCGGAGCCGGCCCCGGTCGTCCTCGGGAACACCGAGCAGCTCGCCGATCACCGTGATGGGCAGTGGGTGGGCGAGCTCGGCCATGAGGTCGGCCTCCCCCGCGGCGGCCAGGCGCTCGAGGTGGTCGTCGACCAGGCCGGCCACGCGGCGGCGGAGATCCTCCAGGCGGGGCGGGATGAACGCCCCCTTGGCCACCCCCCGCAGGCGGGCGTGCTCGGGGGGGTTGGCCGTGATCATGGACGGCCGGCGCGGGCGGCGCTCGATCATCTGGATCCGGCTCTCGGCGATTCCGTGCCGGCGCACGGTCATGCGTGCGCCCTTGCCGCAGTGGGGATGGCCGAGGATCTCCCGGCAGGCGGCGAAGCTCGAGGCGTACCACACCCCGTCGAGCGCGCTGCGGTGCAGCGGCGCCAGCTGCCGCAGGGCGTGGTAGAGGGGGTAGGGGTCGGCGTGGCCCTCGGGAGTGGCGAGGAGGCGGTGGAGCACCTCGTCGGCCCGTTGGCCGGTGGTCGTGTCATGCACCGTCGTCACCGTCGTTCCTCCTCGGCCGGTTGGCGCGTTCCTCAGAAGCCCGCTCGCCAGCCGGGATGAGCCGTCGTCCACCGACCGCCCGAGCAGCAGGCCGTGACATTGACGCCCAGGGGCCCGGACCGGTTGCGGGGGCCGAAGGTGGGAGGCGGCAGGTAGCCCGAGTCGTACCCGCTCATCTTCGTTTCGAAGGTCTGCACGTACGCCTCGCGGGTGAGGTCGGGGCCGGTGCGGCGCAGGGCCTCGAGGAAGGTTTGGGCCAAGGCGTAGACGACCAGCATGATGTCGTCGTTCTCCGTCCCCGAGTTGGGGGCGTACTTCCGCATGACCTCGACGAAGTGCCTCCCGGCCGGGGTCTCGAGGGTCGTGAAGGTGCCGAGCGTCCGGATCCCGTCGGCCGCGCCACCAGTCGCCGTCGCCACCAGGTTGACGTTCCAGCTCGCGCCCACCCCCGTCCACATCGGGCGGTAGCCGAGGGCTCGGGAGTCGCGGAGCATGCAGATGGCGCCGAGCGGACCGTTCATCATGACGACGAGTTCGACCCGCTGGGCCTGCAGGTTGGAGACCTCGTTGGCGCAAGTCGACTGGTTCAGAGCGATGGGCTGTTCGTGGACGACCCTCATACCGGCGTCCGCCGCCACGGCCTTGAAGGCGTCCTTGGCCGCCTTCATGGTGCTGGTGCCTTCGTAGACGATGCCGATCCGCTGATCGGCGGCGCCCAGGACGTTCCTGATGAAGCTGGGGAGGATCCTGGCCTGGCGGGCCAGGTAGGCGAAGACCGGGAAGGCGTAGGTGAGCGGCAAGGCGACCTTGTCGTCGATGTTGCCGATCACCACCGGCACGCGGTGCTGGTCGGCGAGTGGGGCCAGCACCACGTTCGACTCGCTCACGACCGACAGCAGGGCGAAGGTCTCGTCCTTTGCCCGCTTCTCCTCCACCTGGATCGTGCTGGCATTGGCCGTCCCGTCGTCGTAGGTCTTGAGGACGAGCTTGCGCCCGTGGATGGGCCCGGCCTCCTCGAAGGCGGCCTGCAGCACCCTCGGGGCGTTGCGCAACAGGGCGGTGTAGGGACCTGTTTTCGGATAGAAGAGCCCGACCGTGATGGTGTCTTTGGTCACCCCCGTCGTGGTTCCCGACCCAGCGGGCGACGGCGGGGCGCTCGTGGGCGGAGCGGCGGTGGTGGCACCTCCAGGGGCTTGCCCATTCCCTGACGCGGAGCCCGCCTCGAGCCGTCCGCCGCCAGCCGCGGGGCCGTTCGCAGCGGCCCCTGGAGCAGAGGCCGGGGCTCCGCCGCCCGTCGTCCGGCCGGCGGACGTTGTTCCGGGGACAGCGGGGGCCGTGACTCGATCGGCAGCCGCCGGCTGC
>JBIOUX010000069.1:0-22611 GCA_044867425.1 Acidimicrobiia bacterium
GGCACCGCCCACGTCTCCCAGGAGTTCTCCGGCGGGATCTCCTCCCGGCTGGAGGTGCGGACCCCGGCGGTCATCGGCATCCAGGTCGCCCGCCAGACTCCGCGCTACGCCTCCATCACCCGCATCCGCCAGGCGCAGCAGGCCGGCGGCCTGGACGAGGTGGAGGTGGCGGCGCCGGCGGCCGGCGCCGGGATCACCGTGCGGCGCCTGTACGTCCCGGAGAAGACCGGCCACGCCGAGATGCTCACCGGGACTCCCGAGGAAGTGGCCGAGCGGATCGTCGAGCTCGTGCGGGCCAAGGGCCTGCTCAAGGGCTGAAAGGGAACGACATGCCGAACGACATTCTTGTCCTGGCCGAGCACGCCGGCGGGACCCTCTCCGACACCACCTTCGAGCTCCTGGGCAAGGCCAAGGAGCTGGCCGGGGCCGCCGGCGGGCGGGCCGTCGTCGCCCTCCTCGGCGACGCGTCCCTGGCCGACCAGCTCGGCGCGGCCGACGCGGTCGTGACCGTGACCGACGACGCCCTGGCCAGCTACACGGCCGAGGGGTGGGAGAGGGCCCTGGCCGCGGTGGTGGAGCACGTGTCCCCCCGCCTCGTCCTCATCGCCAACACCACCGTCGGCCTCGATCTGGCCGGCTCCCTCTCCGTGACCTGGGACGCCCCCCTGGTGGCCTACGCCACCGACGTCGGCATCGAAGGCTCCACCGTGGTCGCCACTGCCCAGGTCTACGGCGGGAAGCTGCTGGCCGAAGCCGAGCTGGCCGGGGAGCGGGGCGTGGTGGCCGTCATCGCCGGAGCGTTCCCGGCCGACGCCGGGCGCGGCGCCGGCACGCCGGCGGTGGAGAGCGTGGCGGCACCGGCCGGAGAGCTCCGCACCAGCTTCCTGGCCCTCATCACCCCCGACGCCGGCGACGTCGACATCACCGCCGCCGACCTCCTCGTGTCGGTGGGCCGGGGCATCGGCACCCAGGACAACCTGGAGCTGGTCCAGGAACTGGCCGACGCCCTGGGGGCGCCGCTGGCCTCCTCCCGGCCCATCACCGACCAGGGCTGGCTGCCCAAGACCCGCCAGGTGGGCAAGTCGGGCCTCAAGGTGAAGCCCAAGGCCTACCTGACCTTCGGGATCTCCGGGGCCCCCGAACACCTGGAGGGCATGCGCGACGCCGAGCTCATCATCGCCTGCAACACCGACGAGGCGGCCCCCATCTTCGACGTCGCCCACTACGGCACCACCGCCGACCTCTTCGATCTCGTCCCCGCCCTGACGGAGCGGGTCTCCGGGTGAGCTGATGCTGCCCGTTCCCTGGCTGGCGGTGGAGCGGACCCGCGAGGTCTTCGCCGATGTCCACGGTGTGGCCAAGGTCGCCTTCTATCTGCTGGCGGCGGCGGCCACGGCCGCCTTCGCCGCCTACGCCTGGAAGCGGGTCCGCAAGTACCGCCGGGGACGGGCCACCGGCCGGCTGCGCGAGATGTGGTCGCAGACCCGCAACCATCGACACGTCCGCACCGCGCGGGCGGTGGTGGCGTCCCGGCCGCTCCAGACGTCACTGGCCGCCATCGCCTCCAACCAGACGGTGGCCAAACGGGACCGGGCCACGGGCGTGGCCCACTTCTTCGTGTTTTGGGGTTTCATCACCCTCTTCATCGGCACGATCATCCTCACCATCGACGAGGACATCCTCGCCCCGGCCACCAACGTGCTGGCCGGCCATCCGATCCACTTCTTCCACGGACCGTTCTACCTGGGGTACTCGCTGATCCTCGACGTGATGGGACTCGGGGCGATCGTCGGGCTGGCCTATCTCATCGCCCGGCGGGCCACCCACCCCCCGCAACTCGACTACACCCGGGCGGAGAAGCCCGAGGAGGGCTATTCGCGTTCGGCCATGCGCAAAGGCGACGCCCTCTTCGCCTGGTTCCTCATGGCCGTGCTCGTCACCGGCTTCGCCCATGAGGCGTTCCGCATCGCCGCCACCGGGTTCCCCGGCTTCGAGACGTGGTCGCCGGTGGGATGGGCCCTGGCCAAGGGTGTCGACGCCGCCGGCGTCGGGGCTGCCACCGCCGAGAATCTGCGCCTCGGGGTCTGGTGGGTCCACGCCGCCATGGCCCTGGCCTTCGTGGTCTACATCCCCGCCTCCAAGGCGATGCACATGGTGGTCGACGCCGCCAACCTCGCCGCCCACAACCCCCGCTCCGCCCAGCGCCTCCCCAAGCCGGCGGAGGGCGCCGCCTATCCCGGCTACCGGACGCTCGTCGACTTCACCTGGAAGGAACTCGTCGATCTCGATGCCTGCACCAAGTGCGGCCGCTGCCACGTGGCCTGCCCCGCCCAGGTGGCGGGTGGGCCGCTCTCGCCCCGGGACCTGATCCTCGACCTGCGCCAGTGGGCTGATGCCCAGAACGGGATCCACACCCTCCTGGACCGGGAGCACCGGCCGGCACCCACCGGACCGCTGGCTGGCAACGGGGATACCCGGGTGGCGGGCGGTGTCATCAAGGAGCAGACCCTGTGGATGTGCACCACCTGCATGGCCTGCGTCGAGGCCTGCCCGGTGGGCATCGAGCACGTCTCCACCATCGTGCAGATGCGCCGCTCACTGGTCGACGAGGGCCACATGGAGCCGACGCTCCAGGAAGCCCTCCAGAACCTCGCCACCCAGGGCAACAGCTTCGGCAAGTCGTCCCGGATGCGGGCCCGGTGGACCAAGGGTCTGGACTTCAGCGTGAAGGACGCCCGCAAGGAGCCCGTCCGCTTCCTGTGGTTCGTGGGCGACTACGCCAGCTTCGACGACCGGGTCGCCGCCCTGTCCCGCACGCTGGCGGGCATCCTGAACGAGGCCGGCGTCGACTTCGGGATCCTCTACGACGACGAGCGCAACTCCGGCAACGACGTGCGCCGGGTCGGCGAGGAGGGCCTGTTCGAACTGCTCGTCGAGCAGAACCTGGCCGCCTTCGGGAAAGCCTCCTTCGAGCAGATCCTGACCACCGACCCGCATTCCCTCAACACGCTGCGCAACGAGTATCCCGAGTTCGGCCTGGACAAGCCGGTGCGCCACTACACCGAGGTCCTGGCCGACCTGGTGGAGGACGGCACCATCCCCGTCCGATCGCTGGGACGCACCGTCACCTATCACGACCCGTGTTACCTGGCCCGCTACAACGCTGTCACCGACGCCCCCCGCCGCCTGCTCGGGGCGCTCGGCTGCACGGTGGTGGAGATGCCGCGCAACCGGGAGAACACCTTCTGTTGCGGGGCGGGCGGCGGGCGCATCTGGATGGACGACTCCGCCCTCAGCGAGCGTCCCAGTGAGAACCGCATCCGGGAAGCGGTCGGCATCGGTGTCGACACGTTCGTGGTGGCCTGCCCCAAGGACATGACCATGTACTCCGACGCGGCCAAGATGACCGGCAACGAGGACACGATGGCCGTGCTCGACGTGGTCCAGCTCCTCGACGCCGCCCTGGACCGGGACCGGCTGGCCGACCGGCAACCGGTTGCTGCGGGGACACCCCGGACCCCGGGCCCGGCCGGCGGTCCACCGGAGCCGCCCGGGACGGCTGTCCCTCGGCCGGATCGGGAGGGCTGATGGTCGACCCGGTGGTGGTGGGCAAGGCGTTTGGCGGCCGCTTGGCCGAGGTGAGGACGGCCATGGCCCGCTACGACGCCTTCGCCTACCGGCCCGGGGAGGTGGCCCGGGGCGGCGACGGCCAGCCCGACGCCGCCGACGCCGAAGCCGCCGCCCGTGACTTCGTCCTGGGCGCCCTGGCGGCGGCGGCCGACCCGGTGTCCTATGCCCTGATGCGTCGCATGGCCGGCGGCGACACCACCCTCGCCGACCTCGGTGCCGCCGCCGGGCTCCCCCGCCTGGCCGTGTGGGAACGTCTCAACGCGCTGGTGGCCGCCGGCCTCGCCGGGCGCTCGCTGGAGGCCGACACCGCCGGCCTCACCCCCGCGGGGGTGGCGCTGGTGGCACTGGTGGAGGAGGCGACGGCGGCCGCCGCCGCCGAGGCGGGAGCATGAACTGCCCCTGGTGCGATTTCGAGGGCCACCCCCGGCAGCTCCACGCCCACCTGGGCGAGACCCATCCCGAACAGGTCGTCTTCGAGGAGCGGATCGGGCGCACCTTCTACGGCATCACCTGTCCGCACTGTGATGACGGATACCGCCACGAGATCAAGCCCCGGGGCCGCGACGCCGGCTTCGTGGAAGAGTTCAACGCCCAGATCCGGTTAGTCGCCTTCGACATGCTCGTCAACCACCTACTGGTCGAACACGATCCGGAGGCGGTGTCTGTAGCGGACCCGGAGGAAGCCGAGCCGGCCAGCCAGCCGTCGCCTGCTGTCGGCGGGCCGGCGTGGTTGATGGAAGCCCGGCGCAAAGCGGCCGAGGGCGGCGGCGCCGGCCCGGAAGCGTAAAGGAGCGAGCGTTGGCCACCGTGGCGAACTGCAACATCCCCGACGACCTGTGGTACATGGTCGAGAAGCATGTGTGGGCCCGCCAGGAGGGCGATCTCGTCGTGGTGGGCCTGACCGACGTGGCCCAGAACCTGGCCAAGAACATCATCTCGGTCACCCCCAAGGCGCCCGGGCGGCGCATCGGGCAGGGCAGGAGCGTGGCCACGGTGGAGAGCTCCAAGTGGGTGGGGCCGGTGCCCAGCCCCGTCGAGGGGGAGCTGGCCGAGGTCAACGAGGCGTTGGAGACCGACCCCGGCATCTTGAACCGGGACCCGTACGGGGCGGGCTGGATCGCCAAGGTGCGGGCGGAGACCTGGGATCCCGCCACCGCCGGCCTGGTGACGGGCGACGAGGGGGTCGCCGCCTACCAGGCCTTCCTCACCGCTGAAGGCATCTCCTGTTAGGAGGCGAGTGATCCGCTAGTGGCCGAGCAACAGACCTGGTTCGGGTGCGACGTCCCCGCCGAGCTCACTTACGACCTCGAACGAAACGTGTGGCTGCGCTTCGAGGGTGAGGAGGTGGTGCTGGGCATGACCGACGTGGCCCAGACCCTGTGCGGCCGCTTCGTGAGCATCACCTGGAAGAAGCCCGGCACCCGCGTCCGCCAGGGCCGCCCGCTGGCCATCATCGAGAGCGCCAAGTGGGTCGGGCCGTTCCCGGCGCCTCTTTCGGGAGAGATCACCGCCGTCAACGAGGAGGCCTTCGACGCCGACATCGCCCTCGCCAACCGGGACCCGTACGGCGCCGGCTGGCTGGTGCGGCTGCGACCCGGGGCCCCGGAGGACGAAGGGAAGCACCTGGCCGACGGCGCCGCCGCCTTCGAGCACTACCGGCGCGTCATCGAGGAAGACGACATCCGATGCTTCCGTTGCGAAGAGTGACGGAACGGGATTTAATTGCATGTATCAGCAAATCCGCATGTAGCCGGACTTGTCGACATTCGAAGCATCCGAAGGAACGGGGGATAGGGCATGGCTGAGGGCAACGGGAGCAACGGCCAGAAGAGCATGGCCATCGTCTGCTGGAGCTCGGACCTCGACCGGGTGTGGCCGGTGCTGATCCTGGCCACCACCGGGGCGGCGTCGGGCCTGAACGTGAACGTCTTCTTCACGTTCTGGGGCCTGCGGGTCCTCCAGAAGAACGAGACCCACATCACGGGCGAGAACTGGATGCAGAAGATGGAGTCCTCCATGGACCGGGGGGGCACCGACCACCTCAAGCTCGGCAAGATGCACATGGGCGGCATGGGCACGACCATGGTCAAGAAGCTGGCCAGGCAGTACAACGTGGCCAGCCCCACCGAGCTGCTGGAGATGGCAAAGGACCTGGGGGTCAGGCTCCACCCCTGCCAGATGACGATGGAGCTCTTCGGCCTCGACCCCAAGGAAGACTTCATCGAAGGGCTCGAGACCCCGCTGGGGGCGGCCAGCTTCATCGACATGGCCGCCGACGCCGACATCACGCTGTTCATCTAGTCCACGGTGGGCGGGGCGGCCGAGCGGCGGTCCGGCCCGCCCACCTGACCGACGTACCGAAACACCGCCGCTTTTGGGGGGAATGCCATGACCACGCGCCCGCACTGGGGAGCGGGCCGGGTTCGCGTCGCCGGACTCGCCGCGCTCACCATACTGTCCACCGCCGGATTCGCCTTTCCGCCACCACCCGACGCCGTCCGACAGGCGGTCGAGGACCTCGGTGTCCCCGACCTCCCCGCCGCCGTCGTCCCGACGGCCGGGGGCGAGGACCTCAAGGGCCTGTTCCGGCTCGACGCCGCCAGTTGCGAAAGCGGCGCGGCGTCCGGCACCTACTTCCGCATGATCCAGCCGGGGGGCAGGCCGGACGGGCCCTTCATCGAGAACAACTCCTCCGCCTGCGCCGACAAGACCTACACCGACCTGCAACCGGGGAAGGACGGCGGGCTGTCGACCGTCGCCCACCAACCCCATCCCGATCCCGCTTTCGATCCGAGTGGCAACGGCGTGAACGACCGGATCACCCTGCCCAAGGGATTCTTCGGTCGGAACTTCTCCACCGCCACCAACCCCACCGACCCGCAGACGTCGGCGGCGGCACCGGTCCCCACCGTCACCCATGACGGCGCCGGCAACCTGAGCGGGAACATGTCGGCCTTTGCCGCCGCCTACGGCGGCCAGCACTTCAACCAGGGGTCGCCGAAGCCCGACGGGTCGAGCCCCGGTTTGACGTCGGGTCCGACGGGGACTTACGACGCCGCCACCAAGCGGTTCGCCCTGGAGTGGTCCAGCACCATCGTGGGCGGCCCGTTCAACAACTTCACCGGCAAGTGGCATTTCGAGGGGACCTTCGAACCGGCCGGCGGCGCTCCGGCCCAGACGCCCAGCCCCGACGAAGGCGATGGCGGGGGCGACGGGCTCTTCGGCCTGCCGTTGCCCCTGCCGGGAGCGCCGCCGTCCGCCGCCGCCACACCCGTGGCCGATCGGCTCGTCGCCGGCCAGGCCGCGGGAGAGCTCAAGGGCCTGTTCCGCCTGACGGCGGCGTCCTGCACCGCCGGTAACCCGTCGGGCACCTACTTCCGCATGATCCAGCCCGGAGGCACAGCGGCCGACGGGCCGTACCTGTCGAACACCTCCTCCAAGTGCACGGACCAGACCTACACCGACATGGAACCTGGCAAGGACGGCGGGCTGTCCACCGTCGCCTTCCAGCCGCAGCCCGAGCCGCCCTTCACCAGCGAGGGCGGCTCGCAGCAAGGGGCGAACGACAAGATCACCATGCCCAAGGAGTTCTTCGGCTCCAAGTACGCCACCGCCACCAACCAGACCGACCCCCAGACCAACCTGCCCACCGTGCTGCCCAAGGTCGTGGTCGACGGCGCCGGCAAACTGAGTGGCGACATGAGGGCTTTCGCCGCCGCCTACCAGGGCCAGCACTTCAACCAGGGTGCCCCCAAGCCCGACGGCTCCACTCCCGGGGCCACCACGCTGCTCACCGGGACCTATGACTCCGGCACCAGGAAGTTCTCCCTGGAGTGGACGAGCACGATCGTGGGCGGGCCCTTCGACAACTTCACCGGCAAGTGGCACCTCGAGGGCGTGTTCGAGCCGGCCGTGACGGCAACCACGGGCACGTCGGGCGGGTCCACCACCGGCTCGAGCGGCTCGGGGACGTCGGCCCTGCCGTCGACGGCGGCGACCGGCCAGACGACGGCCGCCCAGGTGGCCGGCACCGGCACCACCGCCCGCACCGGTCCGCCGTGGCCGGCCACGCTTCCGGCGGCGCTCCTCGGGCTGGCCTGGGCCGGGCGCCGGCTGACGCGCCGGCCGCCCGTCGACCCAAAGGAGGGCTGAGCATGGCGACCAGGGACGCCGACCTCACCGCCGCCGAGCGCCTGGCCGAATCCGCCGCCCGTGTGAAGCAGCGGGCGACCGCCCGCTCCGCCGCCGTCACTCCCTTGCGGGTGGCACTGTTCATCGGCATCGGGCTCATCGCCGCGCCCTTCATCTTCCAGATGCTGGGCGGCGAGAACCGGGCCCTCAAGGGCGCCGACATGATGGAGGCCTTCAAGCCCTACATGACCGAGGCCCGCATCACCCAGTTCCAGGGCTTCCTCGGCACCATCGACGCCGCCGAGCAGGAGACCCGGACCAAGTTCCTCCCGGCCGTCGAACCCGCGGCCACGGAAGCGCCCCAACGGCAGGCGGTGGCCGCCGTGGAGGACTGGAGCGCCAAGTGGCGGGGCGAGCGTGACGCCATCGGCATCAACGAGGACATGTCCGGGATGGTGAATGACATCGCCGCCAACCTGGACAACTACGCCGCCGTCAACCGTCTGCCGAAGTTCTTCCTGTTCCCCTTCTTCTTCATCATGCCGGGGATCATCATCGCTCTCCTCGCCCGGGCCGCCATCAAGCGGGCCCGGGCCGGGCATGGCCCCGGGACGCCAGGCAAGGCGCTGGTGGTCATGGGAGTGGGGCTCATAGCCGCCCCCTTCATCTTCCAGATGATGGGCGGGGAGAACCGGGCCTTCGAAGGCAAGTCGATGATCGACGCCTTCAAGCCGATCATGACGACGGAGAACATCACCAACATCCAGGGCTATTTCCCCGTCATCGGGCTGGCCGAGGGCCAGCTGCGCAATGACCTCGTCCCGCTCGCCGGCCCGTCGGCGGCGAGCGACTACCCCGCCATCACCAAGCTCTCCGGCCAGTGGAACACCATCTCGGCCGAGTTCGCCGACTTTCTGGGAGCCATGAACGACAACCTGGTGGAGTACAGCGCCGTGAAGGCGCTGCCGCCCTTCTCCCTCTTCCCGTTCTTCTTCATCCTGCCCGGACTCATGGTCGCCGGCCTGGGCCTCGCCGCCCTGCGCCGCACATAGCCGAGCCGCCCCCCGGCTCGGCCATCACAAACGAAGGAGGAGTTCCCATGCGAGGTCGGCTCGCGGTCAGCCTGGTGTTCGTGGTGACGCTGGTGGCCTCGGCGTGCGGCGGCGACGGCGGAGGCAGCAACGAGACCGCCGCCGAAGGTGCTGAAGAGCTCGTCGGGGTGTTCAAGATCGACCCCGGGTCGTGCGAAGCCGCCGGGGTGACCAAGGGGTCGTACTTCCGCATGATCACACCCGACGGCAAGCCCGGCGACGGCCCCTACGTTCCCAACGGCGACTCGCCTTGCGGGGACAAGACGTGGGCGCCGATGAAGCCGGGAAGTGACGGCGGGCTCAAGACCGGCGCCTACCAGCCGTACCCGGACCCGGCGTTCGACGACAAGGGCAACGGCACGGGCTCGGCCGTCACCGAGCCGACGGTGTGGTTCGCGGTGACGTTCGCCATCGCCACCAACGAGAAGGACCCCCAGACGGACAGCGGGACGTCCATGCCCAAGATCATGGTGGAGGACGGGAAGCTCTCGGGCGACCTGAGCGCCTACGCCGCCGCCTGGAACAAGCAGCACTTCAACCAGGGCGCCCCCAAGCCGGGCGGGGATCGGCCGGGGTTCACGGCCGGACCCACCGGCACCTACGACGAGGCCACCAAGGCGTACAAGCTGGACTGGTCGAGCCAGATCGTGGGCGGCCCGTTCAACAACTTCACCGGCGTCTGGCACCTGGAAGGCACCTTCGAACCGGAGAGCTAGGGGGTGGCGGCTCCGTAACGGGCGGAGCCCGTCACCCGGGCCTGGCCATCCAGGTCCAGTTCGAGGGCCTCGGGGATGTCGCCGGCGAGAAACACGTACACGCCGGCGGCACGCCACACCACGAACGCCCCGGGGTCCCCGGGGCTGCCCAACGCCGCCCGGAGGGGGCGAGACCGGCCGGCGATCACGGTGACGGCGCGCTCCCCCGACCCGCACACGGCCACGAGCCGCGGCGACAGGCTGGTCTCCGGAACGGGACCGTCCAACCGGCGGGCCCGGCTGGCCGGGCGGGGCGGGCGGGCCATCGGTCGGACGCCGCCCCTTCAGATCCCGAGGAAGGCTTTGCCCTCGGCCGAGATCATGTCGGGGGACCATGGGGGGCGGAAGGTGAGCTCGGTCCGGACGTCGGCGGCGGGGAAGGCGGAGAGGACCTCGGTCATCTGCCCGGCGATGACCGGCCCGAGCCCGCAGCCCATGGTCGTGAGCGTGTAGCGGACGACGATGGTGCGGTCGTCGACCTCGACGTCGTAGATGAGCCCGAGGTCGACGACGTTGACGCCCAGCTCCGGGTCGATCACGGCGGTCAGCGCCTGGCGGACGTCCGCCGGGCTGGGCATTCCCTCATCCGTCACGACGACCGGAGGGCCTGCTGACGGTTGAGCTCGTCGGCCATGACCGAGCGCAGGATGTCCATGGCCTCGATCACCTTCGGGTGGCGCAGCGAGTACACGACGTTGTTCCCCTGCCGCTGGGTGTCCACCAGGCCCCGGTCACGGAGCACGGCGAGATGCTGGGAGGTGTTCGACTGTGGAGCCTCCAACACCTCACACAGCTCGCTCACGGTGTGGGGCCCGTCCCGCAGGGCGTAGAGGGCGAGAAGGCGCTTGGCGTCGTTCATGGCCTTGCACATCGACGACACCAGCTCGTCCAGCTCCCGGCGGAGCTTTGGGTCGACGTTGGCGACGGCCAAGGGTCGCACCTCCCGGAAACTGGCGGCCTCTCAACGATAACGGAGGAATGCCCCGGCGTCTCCATCCTCCTCGGCTCCACGGCGCGGGCCCAGCTCGGTGGACGACAACCCGCCGGTCTTTAGAAATCGTACCTTTTTCGTCGGCTTTTCGCACCGGGTCATCAGAAGCGGCCCCCGAGGCACCGTCCACCAGTAGGCCCGGTTGAAGGCCACTTGGCCATGTTCCACACCACCAACGGCTTCAGGGGGCGGGGCGGGTGGTCAAACCTTCGACCCGACTCCCTTCAGTGGCGCCGGCCCAGGCGGTCGAGCTGGCGGAGAAGCGGGGTGGCCGCGATCACCCCGCTGAAGGACACCAGCTCAGCGGCAAGGTTGAGCATGGAGAGCACGAAGACCGCGGCCGTACGGGCGCCGGGGCCGAACTGAAGCAGGGCGCCTACGCCGAGGGCGGCGCCGAGGGCGTTGGCGCCGGCATCGCCCAGCATCAGCCGCTCGCCCAGGTCCTCGGGCAGGAGACCGGCGGCGGCGCCGATCACCGGCGCCAGCGCCACCCCGACGGGCCCGGTCCCGGCCACCAGGGCCAGCGGCACCCAGGCGAGGAGCCCCGCCTTGACCGCCCGTCCCGGGGCGGTGTCGAAGCCGTTGGCCAGGTTGGCGGCCAGGGCCACCAGGGCGCCGTCGGCGGCGAGGCGGGCCAGGCTGGTGCCCGACCCGGTGGCCGAGGCCAGCATGAGCGCCAGGGCGCCCCCACCGAGCAGCTTGAGTCCGCCGGCGGAGAGGCGTCCCGCCGACAGGGCCCGCAGGTGGCCGCGCCAGCCCCGCTCCCCCTCCCCGCCGGTCACATCGTCGATGAAGCCCAGGGCGGCGAACCCGACGACAGCGACCAGGACGGCGACCCGGGCCGGGCCCGGGCCGGCGTGGCCGATGCCGGCGGCTGCCGCCAGGGTGCGCCCGCCCTCGACCACCAGCACGGCGAGGGCGAGCAGGACGCCAACCCCGGTGGGGACGGTGCGGCCCCGGAAGTTCTGGCGGTCGAGGGCCGGTCCGGCGAAGAGCCCGCCGGCCGTCATCCACAACAGCCGGGCGGCCAGGAACCCCGTCGCCACCCCGATGAGAACACTCATCTCACGTCCACCGGGCGGAGAGGTAGGCGAGGACGGGGATGAGCACGCCGAGCATCATGCCGGGTACGGCGATACCGGAGTCGTTGAGGGCGAAGCCCAGGAGTCCGGCGACCAGGAGGCCGGCCAGCGCGGCTCGTAGTTGGGGAACCCGCCGTTGGATCTCCTTCAGAGCCGATGGCGAGCGGTAGACGAGGTAGGCCACGAAGGCCAGGGCGGCGGGAACCATGAGGGTCCAGGGGGACTTGGTCAACACCGAGAGGTTGGCGTCCGCTTTGCGCTCCACCACCTGGGTGAACGCACTCCACCCCTCGGCGTCGATCTGCTCCAGGAGACGCCCGAGATGGCTCCGTTGGGCCGACGGCCGGGAAAGGTCGAAGAGCGAGAAGGCGCCGAGGGCCAGCACCGTGGCGGCCACCCCCAGCACCGCCGTACGGACACCGATCCGCGAACCGAGGAGGAGCCCCGACACCACCACGAAAGCGGGAGCAGCGGCGAGCACCCCGCCCACATCGGCGCCGAAGGCGGGCAGGCCGTCCACCACCAGGGCGCCGGCCATCAGGGTCACGGCGAAGACGACCCCGCGCCGTCCGCCCAGCCAGCGGGCCCCGAAGGCACACAGCAGGAGCGTGGCGGTGACCAGTTGGGCGAAGGTCACGTTGTTGATCCCGGAGAACCGCCCGGCGACGATGGGCGAGTCGCCGAAGACGGTGTTGAGCTGGAGCCGCGATCCGGTCAGGGCACTACCGGCGATGACCGCCGCCACGACCACCAGGGCGATGCCCACGGGCAGGAGGTCCTCGAAGGACTCGCCGGCGTTCGCCCGTCGCAGGGTCCGGGAGCCGAAGGCCAGAACCATCGCCCCGCCGATGACAAAGGCGAGGTAGGCCGGCGTCCCCAGTTCCGAGAAACGCACCAGGCCGGCCAGGTAGCTCAGGGGGAGCGTGAACAGAAGCCACAGGGCGGCGACCTCCACGATTTCCCGCCACCGGCCCGGTTGCCGGCGCAGGACGACGACCGCCAGCAGCGCCAGTCCCAGCTGGGCGAACACGAAGCTCAGGCCCATGGGGGCGACGAGCCGGTCCCGGAACCGGGCTTCGGCCTCGGTGTCGATCAGGTAGCCCCGGCGGGAGGGCGCGTCACCACCCCGGGCGCCGCTCTCCATGGGACGACCCTCCATGGAGGCGGGTCGCTCGATGGCGAGGAGGTCGAGGATGGTGGGAGCCACGTCGGCCAGGACCACGAACCCCGAGCGCCGGGTGGACGCCGAGCGCAGGAGGGCGGGCGTCTGCCCCGGAAGCGACAGGGCGGCGACGGTCAGCCGGGCCTGGGCCTGAGGGGAGGCGGGGCCCACCACCACCACGGCGTGACGCTGGGGGTCGACCCGGGACAGGAGGGCGCCGGCGAGCTCGTCGGTCCAGGCCAGGGCGTGGCGGAGCAGGTCGGCGCGCCGGCGGGACCCGGCCAGCTGGGCATAGGCGTCGGCCCGGGCCAGGTCGGATGCCTCCACCAGCACCACCGAACGGTCCCGCCAGACCGCGTCGAACGCCGAGGTGACCGCATCCAGGTCAAGCCGGTGGCCCCAGGGGGCGTCGGGGTCCTGGCGCAGCAGGCCGGGATCGACGCGCCCGCCGGCCAGTGTCCCCCCCGGTGTCATGAGGGCCGCCACCGCCTGCCTTCCGTACCGGGTGGGGTCCCGGCCGGCGGGGGCCCGGTCGGCATTGGCCACCACGGCGGTCGAGACCCCCGCCCCGTCCAGCGCCGTCCCCAGGGCGCCCACCTCACCGCCGAAGAGGAGCCTGTCGTTCTCGGCGTGGTAACCGGCGATGGACAGGTGGACGGCGGCGCCTCCCGCCGGCCGCCCCGTTCGGCGCCGGAAGGCCTCGCCGGCGGTGCCCCCCTCGTACTCCTCGTCGGGCGCCAGGGCGAGACCGTCGACGTCGCGGGGAGCACCGGCCCGGGTGCCGGCGGAGATGGTGGCGTACCCCTCCCCCGGCGTGGTCCGGCGCCGAACCCCCCGCACGGCCAGGTTGGCGATGACGGCGTTGTCGAGGAGCGCATCGAGCCGGGGCGTGTCACCCTTCCCGAGATCACTCCAGGCCAGGTGGGGTACCGACAGCACCAGCACCCGTTCGACGGCGGGCCGCTTCGCCGCCGCCTGAGGGGTGGGGAGAGCGGCGAGCAAGACCACAGCCGTCAACGCCGCCGCTCCCCACTTCACGCCGGCCCGGCCCATCAACGGCCGGTCAGATCCAAGGCGGCGACGGCCGCCATCCCCAGGGCGCCCAGCACCCCGGAGAGCACCAGGTTCCTGACCATGGTGGCGGGCCGGAGACGCTCACCCGTGCGGCGGGCCAGTCCGGCTCCGAGCCAGCAGGCTCCCACCAGGTAGGAGAGGCTGTGGGCGGCGCCCATGCCGGCCAGCCGGGCCTCCCCGGACAGCCACAATCCGGCCATGCCCATACCGCCCGCCCCCAGGGCGGCCGAGCCGAGGGCGACCATCGCCGGGGACCGGCCCTCTCCCAGCGCGTAGTGGGCCCGGACGAACAGCAGGAAGGCGCCATAGGGCAGCAGTCCGGCGGCCAGCCCGGCCAGCGCCCAGCCGATGAGGCGCCCACCCTCGGCGGAGGTCTGCCCGAACGCCAGCGCCTCCATCAGCGGCGGGGCGAGCACGACTCCGGCCACGCTCACCGGCACCACCAGGGTCGTCATCCGGCCCAGCGCCCAGCGCAGCCGGCGCCCGAAGGCACCCAGCTCGCCGGCCTCGCCGGCCAGCTCCGGCAGCACGGCGGTGATGAGCGGGAGGGAGAGCACGGCGTAGGGCACCAGGAAGCAGGCGAAGGCCACCTGGTAGGCCACCACCCCGCCCGTCACCCCCATCCCCACGAGCAGCGCCGCGCCCAGCAGGATGCCGGTGCCGGCGTGCTGGAGCCCAGCCCACCCCGACAGGCGGACGGCCCGTCGGAAGCTCTCGTGGACACCCCGAGCCCCGGGGTCGGGATGGTCGCGGCCGAGGCGGGGCCGGAGCCGGAACCCGGTGCGCCACAGGGCGACGGCGGGAATCCCGACGAAGGCGGCCACGCCCAGAGTGCCGGCCGCCCCCAGCAGCAGCTTCTCGGCCAGGGTGAGGTCGAAGTCGGTGCCCGGACCGTGCAGGACCCGGAAGGCGCCCAGGGCGGCCACCATCACCACGGTGTTGCCGATGGGAGCCACGGCCGTCACGGTGAAGTGGCGCTGGGCGTGGAGGACGGCGGTGGCCACCGCCCCGTAGGTGTAGAGCAGCACCTGGGGGATGAAGAGGCGGAGGAGGAAGGTGGCCAGCGCCCGCTGATCGGCAGCCACCACCGCGTCGGCGGTCCCGGCAGTGAGCAGCCGGGCCAGGGCGGGAGCGGCCAGGACGCCGGCGGCACAGAGCGGCACGAGGACCGCCAGCGCCCAGCCGAGCAGCGCCCCGCCCAGACCTTCCGCCCCCCTCCGTCCGGGCTCGGCCCCCCCGCCATCGAGCAGCTCCACGAAGGCGGGCACCAGCACGGCCGACAAGGCCCCGGCGGCCAGCAGGTCGAAGAGGACGTTGGACACCGAGTTCGAGGCGGAGAAGGTATTGCCCAGGTCGGTGGTGCCCAGGACGGCGGCGATGACCAGGACCCGTCCGAAGCCGAGCACCCGGGAGAGGGCGGTGGCCGCCCCCATCACCGCCGCAGCCCGGGTAACGGGCCGCTCTGACCCTTCGCTCTCGCTGCCCTCCCGCTCGCTCCTGTCCACCCTCATGCGCCGGGCCCCGGCGGAACGGGCTCCGGCAGCTGCCGGCTGGCGCCGGGACCCTCTCCGTAGTGGCCAGCCTGGCCCCTCCCCAGCTCATCGAGCGCCAGGGCCAGGGCGGCCCGGCCCTGGGGCTGTTCGACATCGTCGACCGTGGCCACCCGGGTGACGAGGGCCTGGTCGTCCCGCACGCCGGCCACGATTGCCCCCCGGGCTGGGGCCGACTTGGCTTCGCTGAACACCTCGCCCAGGACCACCATGGCGCCGGCCACCTGGAGGGACCGGATGAGGGGCAGGGAGACCACGTCGGGCCGCAACCTTCCTCGGGTGCCGTCGATCACGAGGACCCGGGAGCCGGAGGTGGGGTAGCGGGTGGGCTCGAACTCACCCCCCATGGCGTCAAAGGTGACGAAACCGGCGGTGCCCATCCCGAGCAGCAGGTCACCCGAGCCCGGCTGGTTCCTGGGCGCTTCGGGACCGATCGCCAGCCGGCGGCCCAGGGCCTCGATGGCCGACCGGCGCAGGTCCGCACCCTTCTGGAACGGGTCGCCCAGCACCTCACCCAGCTTGATCTCGGCGCTGACGTCCGGCAGGGCCAGGGCCGGTTCCAGCCACACCACCCCGTGGACGACGGCACCCCCGCCCCGCAGGACGTCGGCGGTCCCGCGCACGGCGGCTTCGTCGACCCCCCGGATGGCGACCATCGCCACCGGTACCCCCTTCAGCCGCTCACCGACGAGCAGTGGGAGGGCCTGCTCGGCGTAACCCTCCAGGAGGTCGAGCCGGGCCTTGAGGGCGAGGTTCTCGTCCCGGGTCTTGTCCGCCCGATCCCCCACCGTCGAGATGCGGGCCTCGAGCCCGTTCACGATGGCCCGGTCGATGACGGTGGCGCCCATCATCACCCCGAGGGCGAGGGCGAGGAACACCGCGACCAGCGAGACCAGATGGAACCTGAAGTTGATCAACCGCCCACAGTGTCTACCAGAGACAGCCAGGCGTCGCGCATCACCACCCAGGCGCCCTGCCAGAAGACGTGGAGCGGTTCGGACACCACGGTGACGGCGAGCATGGCCAGCAGGGCCGCCGCCACCAGCATGGCCAGGTCCCTCCGGCGCAGGTGGGATTGGTAGAGGCGGCTCACCCCCTTGGCGTCGACCAGGAGGGGGCCGAGGCGCAGACGGGTGAGGAAGGTCGACGCCATGCCGGCCCGGCCCTTGTCGAGGAACTCGACCATGCTGGCGTGCGTGCCCACGGCCACGATGAGGGCGGCGCCGGCCTCGGCCGCCAGCAGCATGGCCACGTCCTCGCTGGTGCCCTCGGCCACGAACTCGGCGTAGGGGACGCCCCACTCGAGGAGGTTCTCCCGGCCCGGGGCCCGCCCGTCGGGGTGGACGTGATGGACGAGCTCGGCTCCGCAGGCCAGGGCCGTCTCCGAAACCGAGTCGAAGTCGCCCACGATCACGTCGGGCACGAGATCCCGCTCCAGGAGGGCATCGGCTCCGCCGTCGACGGCCACCAGCACTGGAGAGAACTCGCGGATGTAGGGCCGGAGATGGTCCAGGTCGGACCGGTAGTCATGGCCCCGCACCACCACCAGCACGTGACGGCCACGAAAGTCGCAGGCCAGCGCGGGCAGGTCGAGGGGAGCGAAGGTGAACTGCGCCTCCTTCTTGATGTACTCCAAGGTGTTGGTGGCGAACGCCTCCAGCTCCACGCCGATGGCGGCCCGGGCCAGCACCAGACGGGCCTCCAGATCAGAGGCGTCCTGGAGCTCGCCCCGGCCCAGCAGCTCGTCGCCCCGCCACAGCTCGTCGCCCACCAGGCGCAGCTCGTCGCCTTCCAGCACCGTGTCGAGGAGGCCCGAACCCAACCCATCGATGAGAGGGATGCCCGCCTCCACGATGAGCGATGGACCGGAGTTGGGGTAGCGGCCGGTGAAGGAGGCGGAGGCGTTGACCACCGCCGACACCCCGACCCGGATGAGACCCTCGGCCGCCACCCGGTCGAGGTCGGCGTGGTCGATCACGGCCACCTCGCCGGGCCGGGCCCGTTTGATCAGATCCTTGGTGCGCCGGTCCACCCGGGCGTGGCCGGTGGCGATGGTGGTGCGCTGGAGGGGCATGCGTCCTGCCTTTTGGTCAGCGATCGGCCAGGCCGAACTTGGTCTTCAGGAGCTGGTGGAAGTCACGGGGGACGAAGGTGATGAGGCGGGCGGGCATCGGCCCCTCGCTGCATTCGACCACATCGCCGGCCGAGAGGTTCCCGACTTCCCGGCCGTCGAACACAAGTCCGACGGGGGCGGGCCCGGTGACCTCGAAGGCGAGCGTCTCGTCGGCGCCGAGTACCAGGGGATGGTCAAAGAGCATGTGGGGGGAGACGGGGGTGAGGAGGAGGCAACGGTGTCCGGGGGAGACGATGGGGCCGCGGGCGGAGAAGTTGTAGGCGGTGGAACCTGTCGGTGTGGCCACGATCACCCCGTCAGCGGCGTAGGTGGTGAAGAACTTCCCATTCACGGTCACGGCCAATCGCACGAGATGCCCGCTTGACACCTTTTCCAGAACCGCTTCATTCAGAGCCAGCCAGGTACCGCCGGCTGGACCCTCGGAGGTGACGGTGACCGAGAGCACCATCCGCTCCGACACCAGGTAGTCCCCGGCCAGGACCCGCTCGAGGCCCCACTCCAGGTGCTCGGGGTCGATCTCGGTCAGGAAGCCGAGGTGGCCCATGTTCACCCCCAGGACGGGAACGCCCTCGGACCCGACCAGGTCGACCGTCCGCAGCATGGTGCCGTCGCCCCCCAGGGAAACTGCGAAGGTGAGCCCGGGGGCGAAGTGACCGGGGGCGGCGAAGCGCTCGAGTCCGGTCACGGCGGCGTCGGCGGCCGGCACCCGGACCTTGACCCCGGCTCGCTCCAGCCACTCGGCGGCCCGCTCGGCCACCGCCTTGGCCCGGGCGTGGTGGGGCACGAGCCCGACGACGATGTCGCCCGTCACAAGCTTTGTCCCTGGGTCACGGCGGCTTCGATGTCGTCGGGCCCGGCGTATCCCGGCTGGTCCGGCGCCAGCCCGGCGGCCGGCCGGAAATGGGCCAGGAACTCCACGTTGCCCGAGGCGCCTCGCAGCGGCGATGCCATCACGCCGACCATCATGAGCCCTTCGGCGGCCAGTGCGTCGGACACTTCGGCCAGGACCCGGCGGTGCACGGCCGGGTCGGAGACGATGCCGCCCCGTCCCACCTCACCCCGACCGGCCTCGAACTGGGGCTTGACCAGGAAGACGGCCTCGGCGGTGGCGCCGGCCAGCACGCCGGCGAGGGCGGGGGCCACCACCCGCAGCGAGATGAAGGAGAGGTCGGCGACGGCCACGTCGACCGGACCGCCGATGTCGGTGGCGGTGAGGTTCCGGACGTTGCTGCCCTCCTTGACCACCACCCGGGGATCGGTGCGCAGCGACCAGGCCAGCTGGCCGTGGCCGACGTCGACGGCCACGACCCCGGCCGCCCCCCGTTGCAGGAGGCAGTCGGTGAAGCCGCCGGTGGAGGCGCCGGCATCCAGCGCCCGGCGGCCGGCCACGTCGATGCCGAAGTGCTCGAGGGCGGCGTCGAGCTTGTCGCCGCCCCGGGACACGAAACGCGGCGGGGGTCCGGCCAGGTGGATGGGTTCGGCCGCGCCGACCAGGCGCGACGGACGGTCGGCCAGCGTGCCGGAGACGAGGACCCGTCCAGCGCCGATGGCCTGCTGAGCGCGGGCTCGGCTCTCCACCAGCCCTCGACGTACCAGCTCGGTGTCAAGCCGGCGTCGCATCGCGACCCTGCTCGATGTTCAGCCCTCCGCGTGCGGCCCCCTCCTGGGCGAGGTTACCAGCGGCGGTAGTGTCGAACGGACATGGTCATCCCTCTGCGTGACGACAACCCGACCCACACGAGGCCCGTGGTGACCCTGGGTCTCATCATCGCCTGCGTGGTCATCTACTTCGCCCTCCAGCCCCAGGACCCGGATGGCAGCGAGCGGTTCCTCTACGAGTACGCCGCCATCCCCTGCGAAGTGAGCCACGGCGAGCCGCTCTCCGAGGAACTGGTGGCCGAATGCGCCAGCGACCGGGTGCTGGCCGGCCCGCTCGACGACCAACCCCTCTTCCCCGACAAGCACCCCTATCTGTCCGTGCTGTTCTCCATGTTCTTCCACGGGTCGATCCTGCACCTGGGCGGCAACATGCTCTTCCTGTGGATCTTCGGGAACAACATCGAGGATCGCCTGGGGAAGTTCGGGTACCTCGCCTTCTACCTGTTGACGGGGTTCGTCGCCGCCGCCGCCCACATCGCCACCCAGCCCGACTCCGTCGCCCCGGTGGTCGGCGCCTCGGGGGCCATCGCCGGGGTCATGGGCGCCTACCTGGTGTTCTTCCCCCACGCCCGGATCCTCACCATCATCCCGCTGTTCATCTTCATCCAGTTCGTCTACCTGCCCGCCTACATCGTGCTCATCGCCTGGTTCGGACTCCAGTTCCTCACCAACGTGGACTCGGGGGTGGCGGTGATGGCTCACATCGGCGGGTTCGTGGCGGGGGCGGGCATCGCCCTCCTGCTCCGGCCCTTCCTGAGCCGGCCGATGCGCCGGCCCCCGCCCGAACCCGGCTTCGGCAACTTTCCCAACCCCTACCGCTGAGGCGGGCCTCCCGGCCCGAGCGCCTGCGCCAGCGGGCCGGCAATCTCGGCCAGGCTCCCCGCCACCCAGGCGGCGCCGTGGTCGGCGGGCTCGTCGGAGGACACGGTGGCGTCGGAGATGACAAGGGCGAAGGGCCAGCCCAGGGCGGCGGCGAGGGCCCCGTCGATGGACGGACGGTCGCCCACCATCACGCCCTCGTCGCCGAAGCGGTGGCGCACCAGCGCCACCATGGGCGGCTCCGGCTTGCCCGCGACCTCGGGCACCCGCCCCGAGGCGGTGGCCACAGCCGCCACCAGAGACCCGTTGCCCGGGAGCAGGCCGTCAGGCCCGGGGTAGGTGGGATCCAGGTTGGTGGCCATGAAGCGGGCGCCGGCCCGGAGGGCGGCCGAGGCCCGGGCCAGGCGGGCGAAGTCGAAATCCTGATGCCAGCCGACCACCACCGCCTCGCACGGCCCTTCGGACACCACTTCGAAACCATGGGATTCCAGGGCTTCCACCACGCCCGGACCGGCGCAGGCCAGCACCTTGGCTCCCGGCGCCAGGCCCCCGGCCAGGACGTCAGCGGCGGCCATGGCGCTGGTGAGCAGGTCCTCGGGGGCGGCCCGGATCCCGATCTTGTCCAGCCGGTTCAGGTACTCGTCGACGGTGAGGCTGGAGTTGTTGGTCAGGAAGCCGACCGCCAGGCCGGCGGCGCGCAACCGGGCCACCCCTTCCGCCGCTCCGGGCAGACCGGCGCCGGCCAACCAGACGACACCGTCAAGGTCACAGAGGACGGCCGGGGACACGTGGCTCAGACGCTCGCCTGGCGCAGGGCGGCCTGATACTCCTCGGAGTCGGGCCGCATGATGGTGGCCAGCTTCAGATGGCCCCGGGCGGCGTCCCGCTCCCCCCGGCGCAGAAGGCACAGGCCCAAGCCGAAGTGGGCGTAGTCGTTGACCGGGTCGAGTTCCACGACCTTCTCGAACTCCTGCTCGGCGGAGTCGATCCGGCCGCTCCGGAAGTAGGCCCGGGCCAGCGCCTCCCGGATCGAACCCTTCTCCGGCTCCAGCTCCCGGGCCCGCTCCAGCGGGATGATGGCGGCGTGGGCGTTGCCGGTCTCGAGCAACCGGCTCCCCTCCTGGAAGCGGCTGTAGGCCTCGCCACCCCCCTCACGGTGGTCGCCGGATGCTGTGCTAAAACCGGCCATGGTGCCCGACTTCTTCCCCTTTCCCGGAATCCGTTACCGGCCTGACGCCTGTCGCGCCCGCCTCGAGGATCTCACCGCTCCGCCCTACGACGTGATCGACGCCGAGGCCCGGGCCCGCCTCGAAGCGGCGCACCCGATGAACGCCGTGCACCTCATTCTCCCACGAGACCAGGAGCCGGGGGATGGCTACCAACGGGCCGCCCAGCGGCTCGAGGAGTGGCGGCGCCACGGTGTGCTGGCCGCCGACCCACCCCGGCTGTACCTCTACCGCATGGCCTTCACCGACGACGGAGGGCGGTCCCGGGTGACCACTGGCGTGGTGGGCGCCCTCGCCCTGTCGCCTCCCGGCCAGGGAGACGTGCTCCCCCACGAGCGCACCATGCCCAAGCCCCGCGGCGACCGGCTCGAGCTCCTGCGCGCCACCCGGGCCAACCTCGACCCCGTGTGGGTGCTGTCGATGGCACCCGGCCTGTCGGATCTCCTGGCCGAGGGCGACGTCCATGCGTCCGCCAGCTGCATCGACGCCGACGGTGTGGAGCACTGCCTCCTCCCGCTGCCGGAGGAAATCGCCGCCCGGGTGACCGAGACGGTGGGTTCGGCACCGGTGGTCATCGCCGACGGCCACCACCGCTACGAGACGGCGCTGGCCTTCTCCGAGGAGGAGCCGGACGCGAACCTGATCATGGCCCTGGTGGTGGAGCTCGCTCCCGAGCAGCTCTCCGTACGACCCATCCACCGGCTGCTCATCGCCGCCGGTCCCGATCTGCGGGATCGCCTGGCCGAGGTGGCCACGCTCACGCCCACGGGAGCCACCACCCCCGAGGGGCTGCGGGCGCTCCTCGCCCGCATGGACGCCGATGGGGCCATGGGTCTGGTGGACGGCGACGGGCTGGCTGTGCTCGATCTGCGCCTCGACGTGCTCGGCGCCGAGCTGGACCGGCTGCCGGCGCCGCTGCGCGACGTGGACTCCGCCCGCCTGGAGGTCGCTCTGGGCGTGGCGGGAGTCCCCGACATGCTCGAGTTCCACGCCGACCCGGCAACGGTGGCGGCCGAGGTGGTGAAGGGCACGGCCGACGCCGGCGTCCTCCTGCGGGCCGTCTCCGTGGCCCAGATCCAGGCCGTGGCCGCCGCCGGGGAACGGATGCCGGAGAAGACCACCTACTTCTCGCCCAAGCCGCTCACCGGCATGGTGTTCCGCTCGGTGGATCGCTGACGGTCCCGCCTGGCTAGGACGCTGCTGAAGTAGTTGCCGGGGATCCACCACTTGGGGGGGCGGGTCCTTGAGACTCGGGTCATGGCGATCGGGGTGGCTCAGAGGCAGGACCGGCTCGAGAACCCGAGGGA
>JBIOUX010000070.1:0-8133 GCA_044867425.1 Acidimicrobiia bacterium
CCGACCATGTCGCTGAAAGAGAGGCGCAGATGCGCATCGGAAAGCCCCGCCAACTGCTCTGGTGCCTCCTCGTCACCGCATCCGTGATTGTCGTTGACAGCGGTGCCGCCTGGGCGACGCCGCCGGCCCGGGGACGGCGGCGGCCAGCGGAACCGGGGTCAGCCCCTTGACGTACAAGAAGCGCAGCAGGGAACGCAGCTCGGCCGCCCGGCCCTTTGCCGAGCCCACGCTGTAGCGCGAACACTCCCGCACCAAGAACGCCGTGACATCAGCCGCCGAGAGGGTCCCGACACCAGCCCCGCCATGCGCCGCTGCCCACTGCCCGACGAACCGGCGGGCCAGCCCGTGATAGCGCAGCACCGTTTTGGCGGCGAGGTCCCTCTCGGTCACCAACCAGTCGTGGTAATCGATCAGCAGCCCTCCCAACCCTGCGGGCTCACTCACGGCCGGAGCCGGTGGGATCACGGCCCGATCCCGCAAGAAGCCCAGCAGCGGGCCCAGTGACCTCCCGCTCAGATAGCGGCGGCTGCCCGCCGCCCGCCGCGCCCGGAGATACCCCTCGAGCCGCGCCCCGGTCAGCTCACCGGGCTCGAGCCCTTCCCGGTCCAGCCACCGGCTCAGGTCCCTCATCGCCGCGATCGGAGCTTCCATCGCCGATGGCAGGTACCCCAGCGCCGCCAACTCCAGCCTGTACTCATCGACCAGCACCACCAGCGGGCCGAACACGCGCCTTCCCATCTCAACCTCCTCCGCCCAGGCACCCCACCCAGGCAGCAGAAGGCTTCAAGAACGCAGAAGAATTATGCGGACCGCCCCCAGATCAGATCCCCACTCCCAAAAGGCCTCTTCAGCCGGGATCCCCATAATCCGCAGGTCCACATAAATCGAGTTATGGAGATTTCCTCATAAGGCGACGAGGTGTCCCAGGTCGCCACCACCGACGCGGAAACCGTGCTCGCCGCCGTGGCCGCCACACCGGGAGCATCCCTGTGGTGCCTGGGTGATCCCCACCAAGCCCAATCGGTACGGCCGGTGGGCTCGGCGCCGAACTCGCCCGCCTCGGCGCCGACGGGGAGATCCCGGCCCCGCAGCTGACCGAGAACCGACGCCAACTCGATCCGGCCGAACGCCACGCCCTGGCCCGCTACCGGGCCGGCCTCGTGGCCACCAGCCAGGCCATCCGCCGGAGACACGGGTGGGAACACGATCTCGGCTCCCCCCACGCCACCCGCGAAGCCCTCGCCGCCACCGTCGTTGCTGACATCGCCACCCACGGACCCGCCGGGGTCGTCACCCTGGCGATCTCCCACGCCGACTGCGAAGACCTCGCCGACAGGATCCGTAGTGGGCTCCAGGTGACCGGCCAGGTCCACGGCCCCGAGCTGGCCGGACCCGCCTGGGGGTGCGGGGAGCGCCGCTACGCCACCGGCGACCGCATCCTCGTCCACGGCACCCTCCGCACCCACACCCAGCGGCTCCACAACGGCAGCGTCGTCACCGTCACCGCCGTGGCCCACGATGGGCTCAACGCCGTCAACGAACACGGAGCTGGCGTGACACTGCCGCGTGAGTTCGTCCAAGGCCGCCGGACCGACGGGAGCCCCAACTGCTCCCACGCCTGGGCCCGCACCGTCGACGGGATCCAGGGCGGGACCTGGCCCCAGGTCCACCTCCTCGGCACCGCCGCCCTGGAACGGTTCACCGGCTACACCGGCCAGAGCCGCGGCCGCCACGCCGACGACACCTGGAACGTCACCCACCTCCCCGAGATCGACCACGGCGGCGTCCTCGCCGACCAGCGCAGCCCCGAACAGGAAGTCCTCGACGCCCTCCGCCGCCAACCCGACACCGGCTTCGCCGTCCACGACGCCCCCAGCCACATCGAGCGCCTCCGCGCCGAACAGACGGCACTGCGGGACACGCTGCGCCATCGGCCACCCGACCAGCGACCGGCCCTCCGTCAAGCCGAACTCGCCCTCGCCTCAGCAAAGAAGGACCTGTACTGGGCCAAGTACCGTCTCGAAGCCGCCGAGAAGCGGCTCGGCGAGCTCGGCCCGCTCTCCCAACTCAGCCGCCACGGCCGCAACGAGAAAACCTCGGTCCTCGACCGGATGGACCGCTTCACCGACGACGTCCAACAGGCCGAAGCCACCATCGTCGGTTGCCAACGAAACCTCGACGAACTCCGCTGCCAGGTCGATCAGCGCCCGCAGTGGGACGCCGACCACGGCTGGCCCGAATCCCGTCTGCACACCGTCGATGCGGAGATCGCGGAGCTCGGCCGGAGCGGCCGACACATCGAGGGGACGGCCCGAAACAACTACCTCTCGGGACACAATCTCGGGCGAGAGCCGGCATGGCTGAATCGCATCACCGAAGTCGCAGCGCCTCCGCCCCCAAACCCGGACCTGGGACACGGAATCGATCTGGGGCTCTAACGTTCCCGGCCCTGACGGCACGACGCCATTCGACGACGCCAGGGTGACCTGGTCGAGGGGGCCAATCTTCTCAGAGCGATACCGACAGTTTCCGGTCCAGCACCTGGCTTTAGAACCCGAGCGAACCCGCACGTAAGCACTCATCGGGTTGACCGGGGCGCGCTGACTTCACCGTCGTTATGGGCGGTCGTGCCGATGACCAGCGTGGGAGCCGGTCCGTCGATCGGTGCGGGCCGCTGGCGCCGAAGCCGCGCAGCCCCCTTCTGTCCGGTGGGGAGTTGATCCTGCCGGTTCGTCTTACCAGCTCGGTTTGGCGGTGCAGGCCGTTGTTTTCCGCGGGCCGACGGCAAGCCACACCCGCGCTCGGGTTGCTCGGCGAGGCGGACTGGATCAGTTGGGTGACCCGTGAGGAGCGTTGCCGGCAGTCGGCGGTGGGGCTCAGGCGGCGACCTTCGGCTGGTCCCCGTCATTGACGTTGCCGTAGAAGTACAGGCGCTGTCCTGCCAGGGTGGCCCGGGTCCAGGCGTCGAAGTCCTCGGGCGTCATCGAGGCCCAGTCGGGTGTTTCTTCGACCTGGGCCCGCCCGATGCGCCGGCCCAGCTCCACGAGTTCCCGACCGGCCCTGCAGCGCTCGGCGTCATAGGCGGCGAGTGATCCTTCCCACGACTGGTGGGCACGCATGGCGCGCTCGAGGGAGAGTGCGTCCTGGAGGGCCTTGGTGGCCCCGCTGGCGGTGTGTGGGCGGGTGACGGTGGCGGCGTCGCCGATGAGCGCCACCCGGCCGGACACGTAGGTGTCGACCTCCTCGTCGTAGATCGGCTGGACCGACAGGGCCGCCCCGCCGGTGCGGTGGACAACCTCGGCCCAGGAGCGTGGGAGGTGCTCGCCGACGCGCCCTCCGAGGAATTGGGCGAGCTCAGCACTGACCGCTCCCGCCGACACCGAGGTGGGATCGTTGAAGCTGACCGGGGCGGGGCTGTAGATCACCCAGTTCAGGCGCCGGTGCCCCTGGTCGATCCGGCCATCGGAGCCGGGGATCAGATAGAAGATGCCGTGGCCTCCCGGGAAGCAGACAGTGACCAAGCTGCCCTCCAGGGTCTCCAGCAGAGTGGTGTCCGGCACGCAGCACTCCTCCAGCTGTCCCCGGAAGGCCACGTACCCGGCGTAGGCGGGCTCAGAGCCAGGTTGGACGAGGCTTCGGACCATCGATCGGTAGCCGTCGGCGCCGACCACGAGGTCAAAGCGTTCCCGGCAGCCTCCTTCGAGCCCGACAGTTACCTCTGCTGCGTCGACTTCGATACCAACGACCGGCGCCGCTTGGCCGTAGGCCTGGTCGGGCACCCGGCTGCGCAGCGTGCGCCACAGCACGCCCCAATTGTTCATCGCCGCCAGGCTGGGCTGGCGCCACAGCACCCGCCCCTCGGGACCTTGACCGTCGCGCACCAGCCAGACGCGCTCTGACACGAGGCACCATGGCATGTCCGAATCCAGGTATCCGGCGGAGACCAACTCCTGGAACAGCCCGACGGGGATGGCGATGCCGGCGCCCCGGTCCCGCAGCATCCCCCCGGTGCGCTCGTAGACGAGGACCTCACAGCCCGCCCGCCTCAAGGCCAAGGCGGCGGCGCACCCGGCGATGCTGCCACCCACGACCGCGACCCGTCCCCCGACGACGGCCATTGCAACCTCCTCGCCATGTCCGACATCCACAACGACGGTACGGGGGTGAGCGCAGATCATCGTCTGCCTCGCTGACAGTCGATCTATGACAGTCGCGACACTGGCGAGCGCTGCGCCCGCCAGGGTGCCGGGCCACTGAAGCCTCGCACCACGGGCCCTTTGTCTGTGATCGCCCCTGTCCTACCCTTGTGTCATGCGGCAGGGACGGCCGAGCGGCACGGCCACGGTTCTGTTCACCGATCTGGTGGGATCCACGGATCTGCTGTTCAGCATCGGCGAACCCGCCTTCGAGGGGATCCGGCGCCTGCATTTCACCGCCCTGCGGGAGGCCATCGAGCGGACCGGCGGTGAGGAGATCAAGACCCTGGGTGACGGGGTCCTGGCTGTCTTCGGCTCGGCCGCTGACGCCGTGGACTGTGCCGTGGCCATGCAGCAGAGCGTCGACCAGCAGGCTCGGAGAAGCACGGCCCCCCTCACCATTCGGGTCGGACTCGCCCTCGGGGACGTGTCCTTCGAGGAAGGGGACGTCTTCGGGACGCCCGTGGTGGAAGCAGCGCGGCTGGCCTCAGCCGCCGGCGGCGGCCAGATCCTCGCCTCCTCCATGGTCCGGGCCGTGGCCGGAGGCCGCACGAAGGCCGGTTTCACCGATGTCGGGCCTCTGGAGCTGAAAGGCCTACCGGAGCCGGTGGCCGCCTGCCAGGTGGCGTGGGATTCCCTCCCCGGCCCGACCGTTCCCATCCCGGCGCTCCTCACCCGTGGGGGTCAGTTCTCCTTCGTCGGCCGGGCGAAAGAGCTCGAGCGCCTCGAGCGGGCCTGGAACGAGGTGGTGGGGGGACAGCGACGGGTCATCCTGGTAGGGGGCGAAGTGGGTGTGGGCAAGACCCGCCTCGCCGCAGAGCTTGCTCTGCGGCTCCATCCCGAGGGGGCGCTCGTTCTCGCCGGGCGCTGCGACGAAGACCTGGGCGTCCCCTTTCAGCCCTTCGTGGAGGCGCTGCGCCACTTCGTGGCGGAAGACCCCGAACCCGCCCGGCGCCTTGGGCGCCACGCCGGTGAGCTCACCCGCCTCGTCCCCGAGCTGGTCGAGCGGGTGCCCCGGCTCCCCGAACCGCTGCGTTCCGACCCCGAGACCGAGCGCTACCGGCTCTTCGACGCCCTCGCCGCCTGGTTTGCGGCGGCATCCTCCGATCAGCCCGTGATGCTGGTGCTCGACGACCTCCACTGGGCGGCGCGGCCCACCCTCCTGGTTTGCGTCACATCGTCCGCTTCCCCCTCCCCATGCGTCTCCTCGTGCTCGGCACCTACCGGGACACCGAGATGGGCGCGGTGCTGCCCAAGTTCCTGGCCGACCTGCGCCGGGACCCCGAGGTGGAGCGCCTGTCCCTCTCGGGACTCGACGCCCCGGAGGTCCAGGCCTTCTTGGAGGCAGCTGGCTACACCGTCTCGGGACAGGATCGGGCCCTGTCGCGGGCCATCTGGACTGAGACAGACGGCAACCCCTTCTTCGTGGGCGAGATGCTGCGCTACCTGGCCGAATCCGGCGCCTTGACCAAGCAGGACGGACGTTGGGTGTCGACCATGGCGCTCGAGGACCTGGGGATCCCCGAGGGTGTGAAGGAGGTGTTGGGGCGGCGCCTCTCCCGGCTCTCCGAGGCGGCCAACCGGGCTCTCCGCATCGCCGCCGTGGCCGGTGTCGAGTTCGAACTGGCGGTGCTCGAAGCCGTCGCCCGCCTCGACGAGGAGGCCCTTCTCAGCGCCCTGGATGAAGGGCTGGTCGCTCGCCTCCTGTTCGACGTCCTCGGACCGACCCCCCGTTACCGCTTCGCCCACGCACTGGTGCGAGCCATCCTCTACGACCAGGTGGCCGTTGGGCGGCGGGTTGGTCTCCACCGGCGTGTGGGCGAAGCCATCGAGGCTCTCCACGGCCACGACATCGACGACCATCTCCCGGCCCTCGCGCATCACTTCGCCGCCGGGGGGGACATGGCCAAGGCCGTCGTCTTCGCCACCCGGGCCGGAGAACGCGCCCTGGCCCACCTGGCCTATGACGAGGCGGTGGGCTACTACAGCCAGGCCCTCGAGGTCTTGGAGGTGGCCGACCTGCCCGACGGCGAGGCCCGGCACCTCGACCTCCTCATCGCTCTGGGGGAGGCGCAGCGGCGGGCCGGTGACTCCGGCCATCGGGAGACCTTGCTCCATGCCGCCCGCCTCGCTCAGGCCCGTGGGGACGCCGACGAGTTGTCCCGGGCGGCTCTCGGCAACCGGCGGGGCTTCATCTTCAGCGCAGTGGGAACGGGGGACGCTGAGCGGGTGGCGGTCCTCGGGGCGGCCATCGAGGCGATCGGGACCACCGATAGCCCGACCCGGGCCCGCCTGCTGGCCACCCTCGGTTTGGAACTTGTCTACGGTGGCGACCCGGAGCGCCGCCTGCGGCTGAGCGACCAGGCCCTGGCCCTGGCTCGCAGACTCGGCGACCCGGCCGCCTTGGCGGACGTGCTCCTCAACCGCTACTACACCATCGGGGGACCGGACACCCGCGACGAGCGGTTGGCCAACGCCGCCGAGCTCGTGGCTCTAGCCGAGCACCTGGGCGATCCTGTCCTCACCGCCCAGGCGTTGTTCCTTCGCCTCTGGGCCGCGGTGGAGGGAGGGGACGTCGGGGAGGCGCATCGGGCCCTCGATGACTGCCAGCGCCTCGCTGGTGAGCTGGGCCAGCCGACGCTCCGCTGGTTCGCCACCTTCTGGCGGGCGGCGATGTCGCTGCTCGCCGGGCGCCTCGAAGAAGCCGAGCGCCTCGCCAACGCCGCCTTCGAGCTCGGCCAGGCCAGCGGCCAGCCTGACGCCATGGCGTTCTTCGCTGCTCAGCAGTACTGGATCCGCTTCGACCAGGGCCGCCTCGGCGAGGTCGAGGCGGCCCTGACCGAGCTCGTGCATCGGCTCCCCTGGTTCGTGATTCCGCAAACGAGGCTGGCCCTGCTCTACTGCGAGCTCGACCGACCCGAGGAGGCCAAGGTCCTCTTCGACGAGTTGGTGGGCGACGACCTCTCTCGTCTCCCCCGGGACTGGTCCTGGCTGTTGGCGGCGAGCGCCTGCGCCGCCGTGTGCGCCCACCTCGGCGACACCGCTCGAGCGGCTGTTCTCTACCAGGTCCTCGCCCCCTACGAGGGTCGCTTCCCTACCCCGGCTGCGGTGGCGTACCCATCGGTGTCCCACTATCTCGGCCTCCTCTCTACCGCCCTCCGCCGCTTCGACGAGGCTGAAGGCCACTTCTCGGCCGCCGCCGCCATCCACGAGCGGATAGGCGCCCCCGCCTGGCTGACCCGTACCCGGCTGGAATGGGCCCGCCTGCTCGGCACCCGCGGCTGGCCCGGAGACGCCGAGCGGGCCCGAGCGCTCCTGGGCCAGGCGCAGGCCACCGCCAGGGAACTGGGGCTGGGCAGCGTCGAGCGCCGCGCCGCCGCCCTTTTGCTATAGGGGCAGCCGCCCCCTGGACGGTCAGTCCCAGTCGACCAGGGCCACCGCCCGGGTGGGCTGTGCACCCCGAAGGGTCTCCACGCCCCGCTCCACAATCCACTTGCTGGCCGACTCGCCGAGCCCGGCGAACACCGACCAGCTGCCCGAGGCCGGCAATCCATGATCTTGAAGGAAGAGTCCATGACGAGCAGCCGCAAGGGCATCCCTGGTTCGGCATTCAACCAGGCGATGCACCGCCACCCTCGATGTCCCTCACACCGCGCCATTCGCGAGTCGTCGTCGCCATGCTGGCCGCGGCTTGGGACCGGTATCGGCCTTGGGCTACGGGCCGACCAGCGTTGACACGCCCATCTGCATACGCGGCTCACCCCGACGTACTTCGGCTGTTCGCAGCGATGAGCCGGCGACCCCCGCGCCGAACCGTCTGATTGAGTGTCCACCACGGCGGTGCGGCTCGTTTGTACCGTCGAGAGACCTTGACGGCAGGGCTCACGAACCGTCTGCCGGTCGCGCTCGCGGCTTGGCTTCCGAACGAGGTGCCTGC
>JBIOUX010000071.1:0-7144 GCA_044867425.1 Acidimicrobiia bacterium
CCGTCCTCGTCACCGAGGGCCAGCTCGGCTACGAGTTCTTCGTCATCACCGAGGGGCGGGCCAAGGTGAGCCGGGCCGGGCGCAAGGTCGGCGAGCTCGGCGCCGGCGACTTCTTCGGCGAGCTGGCACTGCTGGAACGGGTCCCCCGCAACGCCACCGTCACCGCCATCTCCGACATGGAGGCCATCGTCCTCACCCGGGCCGACTTCGACGCCGCCCTGGCCGAGGCGCCGGGCATGGCCCGCAAGCTCATGGTGGGCATGGCCCGGCGGCTGCGGGAGCTCGACGCCAAGGTCTAACACTTCCCGCAGCGTTCACCGCCGAGCGCTGACGGCGTTCACCACGCCGACACCGCTCGCCTTCACCCTGGACCCCATGAGCACCCGGGCCTTCGCCCGTCGAAATCGTGGACCGGACATGGCGTCGCCCCTCCATGGCTCCCGCCTGGCGGTCTTCGATCTCGACCGGACGTTGCTGCCAGGGTCCAGTCTGATGATCCTGGCCCGGGCGCTGCACCGCGCCGGCCTGGTGGAACGCCGGGAGCTGGCCGGCTGGATGGCCCGGGAGGCGGCCTTCGCCCGCCGGGGCGAAGGGGCATCCACCGCCTCACGCCTGCTCGCCGTCCTGCTGGCCTCGGTGGCGGGCCGGGAGGCGGCGCCCTACCTCACGGTGGCCCGGAACCTGGGGGACGAGCTGGCCCGCGCCGCCCTACCCGGGGCCCGGTGGCTGCTGGACATGCACCTGGCCGTGGGCGACTTCTGCGTGGTGGCCTCGGCCAGCCCCCAGGAGCTGGTCGAAGCCGCGGCCCGGGCCCTGGGAGCCCACCGGGCGGTCGGCACGCGCACCCAGCTGGCGGATGGGTGTTTCACCGGGCAGCTGGAGGGCCCCTTCTGCCACGGCCGGGGGAAGCTGGCCCGGCTCTGGGTGGAGCTCGGGACCGCCGATCTGTCCGAAGCCACCGCCTACTCCGACTCGGCCTCCGATCTCCCGCTCCTGGAGGCGGCCGGACGGCCGGTGGCCGTGAACCCCGACCGCCGCCTGCGCAAGGCCGCCGTCGCCGCCGGCTGGCCAGTGGTGCGGATCACCTGATCAGCGGGTTCGGTTCACGTCCAGCTCGGTAGGGACCGCCCGGACGGAGCGCACCTCGCCCGCCCGGGCCACCTCCAGGGTCACCGGCCGGCCGACCCGGGCGCCGGTCATCAGCCGCTGCAGGGCGCCCATGTCGGGCGTGGGATCACCGTCGACGGAGAGCACGACGTCTTCGGGGCGGAGGCCGGCGGCATCGGCCGGGCTACCGGGAACCACCGAGACGACCTCAACGCCCCGCTCCCGGCCGGTGCGCCGGGTCACCACCGGCGGCAGGGGCCTCGGCCCCCCGGCGATCCCCAGCCAGGCCCGCCGGACCCGGCCCTCGGCCATGAGAGCAGCCAGGATGCCCCGGGTGGTGGCATTGACGGGGACGGCCAGGCCCAGCCCCTGACCGAAGCCGGGGCTGACGACAGCCGTGTTGATCCCCACCACCTCGCCCCGGCCGTCGGCCAGCGCCCCGCCGGAGTTCCCGGGGTGGAGAGCGGCGTCGGTCTGGATGACGTTCTCCACCAGCCAGCCCCGTCCCGGGGAGGTGACGAGCGAGCGGCCCTGGGCGCTGACCACGCCGGCACTGACCGATCCGGCGAACCCCAGGGGGTTGCCGACGGCCACCACCAGCTGGCCCACCCGGAGGTGGTCGGCGTCACCCAGGGTGGCGGCGTCCAGGCTGCGGGCTTCCGCCCGGACGACGGCCAGATCGGACAAGGGGTCGGTGCCCAGCACCTCGACCCGGGCCTCGGCGCCGTCGCCGAAGGCGGCCACCCCACCGGGGTGGCGCCCTACGACGTGGGCGGAGGTCACCAGGAATCCGTCATGGGTGACCACCACGGCCGAGCCCGACCCGACGCGGCGCCCGTCCCGGCCGACCACCACCAGGCTGGCCACCGACGGGGTCACCCGTTCGGCCACCGCCACGACGGTGGCCGAGTAGGCGTCGAGGACGTCCTCGTCGATGCTGCCGGGGACGCCCCGGGCCCCCGGGTCCGCCATCACCCGGCCCCGAAGGTGAGGGTGATCTCGAGCTCCTCGGAGCCCCGCACCACGGACAGAACCAGCGGGTCCTCGCCCGAGTCGAGGGCGGCGTGGAGGTCGTCGGCCCGGGCCACCGCTTGACCGCCAGCGGCCACGATGAGGTCCCCCACCCGCAGGCCGGCCCGGGCCCCCGCGCTGCCGTCCTCCACCTCTTGCACCAGCAGCCCGTCGCGCTCCTCCAGACCGACAGCCCGGCGCAGCCGCCGGGCGGCGTGGGCCCCGACCAGGCCGACCCCGAGGGTCCGGCGGGTGGGCGTCTCACCCCGGCCGAGACCCTCCAGCCGCTCGGCCAGGCCGGGCTCGGCGGGCAGGGCGAGGTAGACGCCGTCGCCCAGGCGGTGGGTGTTGATCCCCACCAGGCGCCCCGCGCCGTCGACCACCGGGCCGCCCGACGAGCCCCGGGGCAGCGGGGCGGTGTGCTCCAGACCGCCGGCGATCCGCCGGCCCCGCGGGCCCCGGAAGGTCGAGCCGGCGGCGGAGACGAGCCCGAAGCTCACCCGCAGGCCCCGCCCACCCGGGTTGGCCAGGGCGAAGACCGGCTCCCCGGCGTCCACGGCGGCCGAGGACCACTCCACCGCCGGGGCGCCGGCGGTGTCGACCTCGAGGACGGCCAGGTCCCCGTCCACGTCGACACCCAGCGGCTGGCCGGTGGCCGTCCGGCCGTCGGCGAAGGTCACCGCCACCTCCCCCGGGCCCCGCAGGTTGTGGGCGTTCGTCACCACCCGGTTGGGCGCCACCACCACTCCCGAACCGGTCCCTCGGGTGGCTCGAATGCCGACCACGGCCGGCCCCACCCCGGTGGCGACCGCCCGGGCCGCCTGGCCGATGTCTTCGAGTGCTCCCATACCGACCTCCCGGCTGCCAGCTGTTCATACCAGTAACTTGTAGATTGCAAGTTACCACTGTAGCTAGGATTTGACAATGATCAGCAGCGCTCCTCCTTCCCCTCTCGACGCCGCCCTGGCCCGTGTCGGCGACCGCTGGTCCCTCCTGGTCGTCGAGGCCCTGCTGGGCGGCCCACGGCGCTTCAACGACCTCCTGGCCGCCATCCCGGGCCTGGCCACCAACGTCCTCTCGCAACGGCTCAAGCGCCTCGAGGCCGAGGCCGTCGTCATCGCCCGGCTCTATTCCGAACGGCCGCCCCGCTTCAGCTACGAGCTCACCGCCGCCGGCGCCGAGTTGGCCGGCGCCCTTCGCCTCCTCGCCAGCTGGGGCGGCACCGGCGCCGAAGCCCCCCGCCACGCCGCCTGCGGGACCCCCCTGGAAACCCGCTGGCACTGCCCCACCTGCGCCCGCCCCGTCGAGAACCCTGAAGACGACGGCCTGGACTACGCCTAGGAAGGTTGAGAAACCAAAGGACGCAATGAAGGAGGCGTCGTGTTGGTCAAGCGCCGTTGTGTGGTTCAAGTTTTCGTCCCGGGCAATTTGTACGTCCCACGTACACTTTGCCCGTGAAGCTGGCGGCAGCGTGCCGGAGCACGCCGGGCCGTCGCCCCCGCCACCTTCACTGCGCCTTTTCTTCCTGCCGCTCCCCTGGAGCCGGCACCCGCGGACGCGGATCGCCGCCGGTGCCCTCCCTCCCCGAAGAGCGCCGGCGGCGATCGGTGCCGCGGTGTTCCGTCGCCTACTTGACGATGAGTGTCCCGTACATCTGGGAATGCGCCTGGCAGGTGAACGGATAGGTCCCCGGCCCCAGCTTTTCCACCCCGTGCACGTAGTGCACCTGGCCGTGGTCGGTCAGACCACTGGAGAAGCGCGGGTAGCGGCACGTCCCGTGACCCGGGTCGTTCCCGTCGTAGGGCGGGCTGGTGCAGTTCTCGACCTTCTCATCCAGGCTGTGAGCCGGGATGCCACCGGTCAGGTCGTAGTTGCCGAACTTCAGCTTGCTGCCTCTCTGGATCGTCACTGTCTCGGGCATGTACTTCCACCCGCTCGAGGCCCACACGTCCGCCGGATGGGGGTAGCCCCCGTCCTGGCGGCCCGTCCCGGCGTTGGCGGGTAGGGCGACCAGGAACGCCACCAGCACCGCCGACAGGACGACCCCGCTGATCTTCTTGCTCATGGTCACCCCCTAGCTGATCGTCACCGACGGGAAGACCACCCTCCCGCCTTCCACCAGACGGCTCCCGAACAGGCCCAGCATGGTCGGGTGCGGCAGGCACCCGGCGTGGACCTGCAGGCCGAAGATGACCTCGAGCGACTCCCCCTGCACCAGGGGGTCGCCCTGGAGCGGGACGTTGATGGAGCCCGCCTCGCCCATCTTGGGGCCGAAAGCATTGCCGTGGCCCTGCCACCCGGACTGCGTCCCCCGCACCAGGACATCGATGACGGGGTGCTCGGTCATGAACGCCTCGGCGTACTCGACCGTGACCGAGGACACCGCCCCCGCCACCGGCTCGGTCACCTTCAGCGTCGCCCGGGGGCCGTCACCGATGCAGTGCACGGCGGCGGCCTGCCGGTCGTTGTGCTGGAAGATGGACACCACCCCGGTCTGGGGGCTGGCGCTGTGGGACGTGTACTGGTCGCCGCCCTGGGGACCGGCGGCGTAGCCGCTGCCAGGGCCATAGCCGCCGGCCTGGGCCGGGATGGCCAGCCCGATGACCGCACTGGAGGCCATGAGTGCCACCAGGATCCTTCTCATCTTCGTATCCCCCCTTCGACTGGGACTAGCTGGCTGGCCCTCTTACCGTGACGGAACCTGGCTCCACGGGTGGTGCTCCCGGATGAAGCTCCAGAACTCACGCCGGTTGCGCGGTCCCAGCACCCGGTTGGTCTTGTAGGTCGCCTGCTCCTTGGGCGTCGACGCGTTGAGCAGGTAGGCGTCGCGCATCTTCTGGACGTCATCGCAGTTCATGGCGTAGCGGATGGCGTTGGGGTCGACCCCGTAGGCGTCCGCCGCGTTGCGGCCGAAGATGCCGTTGCGGACGGTGCGCTCCGGGTGCGGACGGCCGTCCGTCGGCCAACCATCCACCGCCGGGTGGGCAAGCAGGTAGCTGTTGCCGTCCAGGGCGTTCTTGGTCGGGTCGAAGCGGTCGCCGTCGAGCCCGTAGGGCAGGTTGTAGAGCTCCTTGGCGGCGTCGTTGAACTGCAGGGCCCGCAGCATCACGTACTGCGACTGCGGGTTGCCGTACCAGATGCAGTCGGTGCCGAGCACGAGGCGGCGCGGCCCGATGTGCTGGATGAGCTTGCCCAGCAGGTGGGTGGCCTGGCTGGCGTCGTTCATCACGTTCCACCAGGCCGTGCCCAGCTCGGCGAACATGTTCGGCGTGTTGCCGTGCTGGAGGCCCGCAGGCACGTTGCGGCCGGCGTCGATGCCGTTCTCCCGAACGCTCTTGATGAAGGCGTCCACTCCGCGGTTGGAGGAGTTGACGTTGTCGTCACCGGCGTAGGGGAGCTGCAGCTCGCCGTCGTAACCCGAGTGGTAGGTGTAGAAGGTGATGTCGGGGAACATGCGGCCGATCACGCCCATGTCCCGAGGCGAGAACTTGGCCGAATCGAACGTCCCGTTGAAGGCCAGGCCCTTGTGGGTGCAGATCACCGCCGGGCGGGCCAGCTTCTGGTGGATGTTGCGGATGTGCTCGACGATGGCGATCCCCATGTCCTCGTCGAACCACCAGCCGTTGATGTTGGGGAACGGGTTGCCCCAGCCGCAGTACAGCTTCCAGCCCCGGATGTCGAGCGGGCCGGCCACCGACTCCATCCAGGCGAAGTCCTCGGCCTGGTGGGTGGGCGTCTGGCCCTGCCCCTGCCAGCCCCGGTTGGGCATGGTGAAGGCGTGGATGAAGCAGCGCTCCGAGTTCGACATCGAGTTGGCCAGGTCGCGCGTCTCGGCGGCGAACTTGGTCGGGGTGATGTTGGTCTCGTCGGGCAGGTTGGGCAGGGCGGTGAGGAGGCTCACCGTGGTCGACGAATCGAGGAACATCTCCTTGAAGTAGTGGACCCGGGAGAGGTTCTCCACCCAGTCGACCTCGCCCGCCCCGAAGCCCCGCGGCTTCCCGTCAGGCTGAAGGCCGGGGTAGTCGCCCATGGCCTGGGTCGTCCACTGGGCCAGGAAGAACTCGAAGCCGGGGTTTTCCGTCCGCCACCGGCCGCCGGAGTCGAGCGTGTGGCCCTGGGTCTCGAGGATGAACTCCCCGGGCAGGTTGGCCAGCTGCGCCCCCGGGTTCTCCAGGTCGCACATGGCCGGCGTCCGGGTGCCGTCGGCGAAGGCGAAGTGCCCCCACTTGCCGCCCGTCACCTGGTCGATGGCCCACACGCCGATGCTGTAGGCGGCGGCGGTACGGACGAAGTCCCGCCGGGTCATGTTGAACTTGCGGCGCGTCTCTTCGATCTTCTCGTTCTGGAGCGCCATGATCTTGAGCTGGTTCGGCGAAGGGTCCTTGGGGACGTATTCGCCGTTGGAGCAAGGCAGGACATCGATGGCGACGTCCTCGGGCGGGTCCGTCCAGTGCTGCTTCCAGCGCATCGAAGATTCCTCCCCTTCCTCGGCGCAGCTATGGCAAGTGCGACGTTCAAAGTGCGACGGCAACAGCGCGGGGAGTCGGCCCCCCGCTTGCTGACTTTGATCCTTATGTCCGGTTTTCCCTGGATCAAGGACTTTTCATATACTGAGTGGCAGTACACACACCACGATTCGTGGCAGTACACACACCACGATTCGCAGCCAACGTCGCACCAAGGGTGGGTGAAGGAATGTTCGGGGGGAGGCCGACAGACCTGATCCAGAGCGTGTCCCGCGCGCTCCGGATCCTGGAGGTGGTGGGCGACAACCCCGCGGGGTTGAACGCCAAGCAGATCGCCCAGAAGTGCAACCTCGCCTTGCCCACCGCCTATCACCTCTTACGCACACTGTGCTACGAGGGCTACGCGGTGCGGCGGCCCAGCGGCCAGTACGGTCTGGGCCTGAAGGTGGCCGACCGCTTCCGGGACCTGATGGCCTCCATGGAACGGCCGCCCCAGGTCCACGAAGTGCTCCGCCACCTGGCCGAGACCACCGGGCACACGGCCTACTTCGCCCAGGTGA
>JBIOUX010000072.1:0-5785 GCA_044867425.1 Acidimicrobiia bacterium
CGCCGGCAAGAGTCCTTCCCACATGGTCTGCTTCGCGTTTACGGTAACGAACACGATGGCCTCAATCCCTTCTCGCACAAGGGGTTGAGGCCATCGTCCCAGCATTCAGACCCGATCGCGAGCACCCACCACAGGTAAAGATGCTGGTCAGGACCTATTTTCCAATCGACTTCTTCAGGTCGAAGTAGTTAAGTTAAGTTAGAGGCTGAGGGTCAGAACGGAGTCGGGGCTGTGGACGTGGGGCGGCCCGCCCCGCTCCGGGCCGTAGAGGGTCACCGAACCCTGCCCCGCCACCCGCCAACCCCCGTCGGGCTCCCGGATGAGGGCCGTCTGCTCGTCCACGCCGGCCAGGATGGCGCCTTCGGGCCGCAGCTCGGTGGAACGCTCCCGCAGATGGGCGGGGGCGGTGTCGTGGTGAGGGAACACGCTCAGGTTGGCCACCAGCCCGAGGCCCACCGTGTAGGCCCCGCCCCGGGGATCCACCATCGGGTCGCAGAGAACCATCGCCCCCGCTGACGAGGCCGCCAGCACCGCCCCGTCCCGCCACGCCTCGAGCAGCGCCTCCCACAGCCGGGATCCCTTGAGCACCGAGCGCAGGTGCATGGGCGAGCCGCCGCCGATGTAGATGAACCGGGCCGTTCGGACGGCCTCGGCATGGGCCGGGTCCTCCGCCTCGGTCCGGCCCAGCACCATGAGGCCCCGGGCTCGCCCGCCCAGATCCTCGAAGTAGGCGGTGGCGTGCTCGACGGCCCGTCGTGGTTGCTCATAGGCGGCGGCCGTGGGCAGGACGAGCACGTCGGCGCTGCCGGACGCCTCCAGGAGGGCGGCGTCGAACTTGCGGCAGCCGTCGCGCCATTCCGCTCCACCCACGAGGGCCAGCGTGCCCGTCTCTTCGGTTGTCATCGCTCGGGGAGCCTACCCAGAGAATCCCGACTGCCTCACACGCCAACCGAGGCGCCAGGCGAAGAGCCATGAGCAGGGCGCAGAATGGTGGCCATGTTCGAGCGCTTCACCGACCGGGCCCGGCGGGTTGTCGTCCTGGCCCAAGAGGAATCGCGTCTTCTCAACCACAGCTACATCGGGACAGAGCACCTGCTCCTGGGGCTTCTGCGTGAGGACGAAGGCGTCGCGGCGAAGACGTTGCTGGCCCTGGGCATCTCGGCCGACGCGGCGCGAAGCCGGGTGGAGGAGGCCATCGGTGTGGGCGGCGGCCCGTCAGAAGCCGGCCATGTCCCCTTCACCCCCCGGGCCAAGAAGGTCCTGGAGATGGCCTTGCGGGAGGCGCTCATCCTCGGTCACAACTACATCGGCACCGAGCACATCCTGTTGGGACTGGTTCGGGAGGGGGAGGGGGTGGCCGCTCAGGTGCTCGTCCAGATGGGCGCCGAGCTGGCGGTGGTGCGGCGGACGGTCATCACCATCGTGGGAGGTATTGCCGAGGAGAAGATCGCCGAGGGGACCGCCGCCCCCGCGCCTCCGGAGGAGGTCATCCGGTCGCTGCGGGAGGAGAACGCCTACCTGCGCGTGGAGGTTGACCGGCTGAGGGAGGCGCTCCGCCGGATGGGCGAACCACCCGACCCCCCGGTAGCCTGACCCTGCTCTCCTTTCTCCAAAGACTCGAGGTGACGGGGTCATGACCATCAAGCGAGTCGGGATCATCGGATCGGGGACCATGGGCTCGGGCATTGCCGAGGTGGCGACCAAAGCCGGGTTCGAGGTCGTGTTGCGCAGCCGTTCCCAATCGGGCTGCGACGGCATGCAGGCCGGCCTGGAGAAGTCGCTGGCCCGCCAGGTGGACAAGGGCAAGCTCTCCGAGTCGGACCGGGACGCGGCGCTGGCGCTGGTGCGCACCACCACCGAACTGGACGAGCTATCCGAGTGCGACCTGGTGCTCGAATCGGTGCTCGAGGACCTGGAGGTGAAGCGGGAGCTGTTCTCCCAGCTCGGCGACATCTGCGCCGAGACCGCCATCCTGGCCACCAACACCTCCACCCTTCCGGTGGTGGAGATGGCCGTGGCCACCCCCCGGCCGGAGAAGGTGTGCGGGATCCACTTCTTCAACCCCGCGCCGGCCATGGCCCTGGTCGAGATCGTGCGCCCGCTCACCGCCGATGACGACACCATCAGCGCGGCGCGCGGGTTCGCCGAGGCGTGCGGGAAAACGCCGGTGGAGGTGGCCGACGCCGCCGGGTTCATCGTCAACGCCATCCTCTTCCCGTACCTCAACTCGGCCGTGCGGCTTCTGGAGAAGGGCGTCGCCTCCGCCGAGGACATCGACACGGCCATGAAGGGTGGGGCCAACATGCCCATGGGTCCCTTCGCCCTCCTCGACCTGGTCGGGCTCGACGTGAGCGTGGCCATCCTCGATGCCCTCTATGGCGAGAACCCCGACCCGTTCCTCCAGCCGGCGCAGAGCCTGCGGCGCATGGTCTCGGCCGGCCGCCTGGGTCGCAAGACGGGGCGGGGTTTCTACGAATATGGGAAGAAGTAGCGGGCGGCATTTGCGGCGGCCGGCGGCTGGGGCTGGGGCACGGGGGTAGGTGGCGCAACCCCGCCCACGACGGGGAGAATGGCCGGCGTGCCGGAGAGGGACAAGCCCTGGGTGATGCGGACGTACTCGGGGCACTCCTCCGCCCGGGCGTCCAACGCGCTGTACCGCTCCAACCTGGCCAAAGGCCAGACCGGCCTGTCGGTGGCCTTCGACCTGCCCACCCAGACGGGTTACGACCCCGACCACATCCTGTCCCGGGGCGAGGTTGGCAAGGTCGGCGTGCCTGTCCCCCACCTGGGTGAGATGCGCGCCCTCTTCGAGGGACTGCCCCTCGAAGAGATGAACACGTCCATGACGATCAACGCCACCTGCATGTGGGTGCTCGGCATGTACGTGGCCCTGGCTCGGGAGCAGGGCGCCGACCCGGCCCGCCTGACCGGCACCACCCAGAACGACATCGTGAAGGAGTACCTGTCCCGGGGGACCTACATCTTCCCCCCGGGTCCGTCGGCCCGGCTGACCGTCGACACCATCGCCTTCACCGTGCGCCACGTGCCCCGCTGGAACCCGATCAACGTCTGCTCGTACCACCTCCAGGAGGCGGGAGCCACCCCGGTCCAGGAGATGGCCTACGCCCTGGCCACGGCCTGCGCCGTGCTCGACGCCGTCCGGGAGTCGGGGCAGGTCGAGGCCGACCGGTTCCCGGCGGTGGTGGGGCGCATCTCGTTCTTCGTGAACGCCGGCATCCGGTTCGTGGAGGAGGTATGCAAGCTCCGGGCCATGGCCCGCATGTGGGACCGGATCTGCGCCTCCCGCTACGGCGTCCCCGACGAGAAGCTGCGCCGGTTCCGCTACGGCGTCCAGGTCAACTCCCTCGGTCTCACCGAGGCCCAGCCCGAGAACAACGTGCAGCGCATCGTCCTGGAGATGCTCGGGGTCACGCTGTCCAAGTCGGCCCGGGCCCGAGCCGTGCAGCTCCCGACCTGGAACGAGGCCCTCGGCCTGCCCCGCCCGTGGGACCAGCAGTGGTCGCTCCGGATCCAGCAGGTGCTGGCCTACGAGACCGACCTGTTGGAGTACGGCGACCTGTTCGACGGCTCCCGGGTGGTGGAGGCCAGGACGGCCGAGCTCGAGGAGGAGGCCGCCGCCGAGCTCGACTGGGTCCTCGAAGGCGGTGGCGCCTTCGCCATGATCGACGCCCTCAAGGGCCGCCTCGTCCAGTCCCACGCCGAGCGCACCCGCCGCATCGAGAGCGGCGACATCACCGTGGTGGGGGTCAACGCCTTTACCACCACCGAGCCCTCGGGGCTCGGCGGCGGCTCCGGGGGTCGGGGTGTCCCCGGGGAAACAGCGGCCGACATCCTGGTTGTGGATCCGGCGGCGGAGCGGGAGGTGGCGGACGCCGTCGTCCGCTGGCGGGAGGAGCGGGACCAGCCCCGGGTGGAGGCCGCTCTCGACCGGCTGCGGGAAGGAGCGGCGGGGACCGGCAACCTCATGGAAGCGACCATTGCCCTGGCCGAGGCCGGCGGGACGGTAGGCGACTGGGCCGGCGCCCTGCGGGACGTGTTCGGTGAGTTCCGCGCCCCCACCGGCGTGAGCGGGGTGGTGGCTCCCGACGCCGAGGCCATGGCCGGGGTGCGGGAGAAGGTCCGGGCCGCCGCCAACCTCGGTGGCCCACCCAAGATACTGGTGGGCAAGCCCGGCCTCGACGGCCACTCCAACGGCGCCGAGCAGGTGGCCGTCGCCGCCCGGGACGCGGGGATGGAAGTCGTGTACCCCGGGATCCGCCTCACCCCGGCCCAGATCGCGGCGGCGGCCGCCGACGAGGACGTGGACCTGGTCGGCCTGTCGATCCTCTCGGGTTCCCATCTGGAGCTGGTGCCCGAGACCATCCGGCTGCTGCGCCAGGCGGGGGTTGACGCCCCCGTGGTGGTGGGTGGGATCATCCCGCCCGAGGATCAGGCCAAACTGCTCGAGCTGGGTGTGGCCCGGATTTACACACCCAAGGACTTCCGGCTCACCCAGGTGATCGCCGAGCTCGCCGAGCTGGTCCTGGACCGGCGGGCCGGGCGGGCTGATGGTGCCGGAGCGGCATCATGACCACCCGCCGCTGGCAGCTGTCGCTCATCACCTGCGCCGGCGCCTTCGCCGCGGCCGGGGTCGCCCTCCTCGTCGACCACATGGCGCTGGCCGCCATCGCCCTGGGCGCTGCCATCCTGGCCGTGGCCGTGGCCGTCCTCCAGTGGTTCGGCATGCGCAAGGAGCGGGAGCTGGAGGACGAGATCACCATCGACCTGCGCAACCCCGCGCCCCGGCTGACCACGAACGATGCCGTCACCGGCCTCATCGACCGGGCCTACTTCCGGGTCACGCTCAGCCAGCGGGTGGCCTCCGCCCGCCGGCACCTCCAGCCCCTGTCGCTCGTGCTCTTCGAGCTCGACGGGTTCGAGAAGGCCCGCCCCGACCGGCGCGACCGGGCGCTGCGCCTCCTCGGGGCGGCCATGCGGCGCACTTTGCGGGAGTGCGACACGGCCTGTCGCTACGGCGACCACGCCGTGGCCGCCCTGCTGGAGGACACCCCCGAGGCGGGGGCGGCCAGCGCCGCCGAGCGGGTCCGGCGGGCCGTCACCCAGACCCCCACCGGCCGCAGCTTCACGCTCTCGGCCGGGATCGCCTGCTACCCCTCCCACGCCCTCGACGCCCACGACCTCCTGCGGCGGTCGGTGCAGGCCCTGGGCGCCGCCCGGGCTGCCGGCCGCGACCGGGTGGAGATCGCCGGGGGAGATTAGTCCTCTCGGCATTCGAAGAACCTGCCGGGGCGGAAGACGGAGGTGGCCGACGCCATGTGGCTTGCTCAGCTCCTGGAGTGTGGCCTGCTGCGGGGAAGCTTCGTGCCGCCTCGGGACGTGGCCCGGCTCCGGGACCTGACCCGGTATCGGACCAAGATCGTCGGGGAGCGGGTGCGGGAGACCCAGCGCATCCAGAAGGTGCTGGAGGACGCCGGCATCAAGCTCGATTCGGTGGCCTCGGACGGGCTGGGGACGTCGTGCCGGGAGATGCTCGAGGCGTTGATCGCCGCGGAGCGGGACCCGCGGGTGCTAGCGGACAAGGCCCGCACCAACCTCCGCCGTAAGATCCCGCGTCAGCTCCGAGATCGGGGTCGACATGAGCCGCTTCCCGACCGCCAACCATCTCGCGTCCTGGGCAGGCCTGTGCCCCGGCAACCACGAGTCGGCCGGCAAACGGCGCTCCGGGCGAGCACGGAAAGGCAACACCGCACTCCGCACCATCCTC
>JBIOUX010000073.1:0-18110 GCA_044867425.1 Acidimicrobiia bacterium
AACGCCACCTCAGCGGGCTACGCCTCAAGAGCCACAGCGCTAACTCCTGAACCACGCTTGCATGCTCTGGGCGAACATCATGTCGCCCGACAGCTTGAGCTTGCCGGTCATGAAGGCCTGCATGCCGTCGAGCTGTCCGGTGATGAACCGGAGGAAGTCGGGCAGGGCCATGCCCAGGGTGACCCGGGCCGCGTCCCCGGAGGAGGGCGCCGCGCTGCAGGTCCCGTCGGCCACCTTCAGCTGGTAGCTGTGGGTGCCTTCGGGCGAGGTGATGTCCCAGCCGATGACCGCGCTCTGGCCGGCGGCCTTGTCGGGCTGGAACGTGGTGGTCATGAACTCGAAGATCTGCCCGAGGACCTTCTCGGTCCCGAGATCGGCCACGCCGGCGTTGATCTCGTCGTCGGACTTGCCCTGGATCATGGCGGCGAGCTCTTCGCGGCTGCCGATGTCGGCCATGGTGGCCCTCCTGTCGTCGTTCGGGGGGTGCCCGGCGGGCACGTTATCCGGTACCCATACCCACCGGTGGCCGATGTTACTGATCGGTAGCCAGCCGGGCGAACCGGGGCCCGGAGCGGGACAGGTTGGCGAAAGATGGCGGACCCACACCCTTCCCGGGGCGGTGACCGAGTCGCCCCCGAGGCCCCTGATATTGGCCCCATGGCCTTTCGGTTCCCCGTCGCCCTGGAGGTGGGCGGCCGTCCATGCGTCGTGGTGGGTGGCGGCACCGAGGCCGAGCACCGGGCCCGCGCCCTGCTCGACTGCGACGCCGACGTGATGGTCCTGGACCCCGCGCCGGTGGCGGGACTGCTGGATCTCGACCGGCGGGGCAAGCTGATCGTGGTCCGGCGGTCCTACCTCCCCGGCGACCTGGCCGGAGCGTTCCTGGTCGTCACCACCGACTCCGGGTACAACGCCGCCGTCTTCGCCGAAGCGGAAGCCCATGGCGTCCTCTGCCACGCCGTCGACGACCCCGCCCACTGCCACTTCGCCATGCCCTCGGTGCTGCGCCGGGGCGAGCTGACGGTGGCCGTGTCCACCGGCGGCCGGGCGCCGGCGCTGGCCAAGCGCCTCCGCCACCGCCTGGAGGAGGAGGTCCCGTCCGAATACGGGGCCCTGGTCGACCTGCTGGCCGAGGCCCGCACCGAGGCGCTGGCCGACCGGCCCCGCGACTTCGCCACCTGGGCCCGCCGCTGGCAGGCGGCGCTGGCCGACCTCGACCACCTCCTCGCCCTCCTGGCCGACGGCCGGCGGGACGAGGCCCGCCAGCAGGTGCTCGTCTCCCTCGCCGGCTGACCCGGCGAGCTCAGGCGGCGGCCTTGAAGGCGGCCACCACGTCGGCCCACCGCTCGGGATCGGTGCGGTAGGGGGCATAGAAGGAGACCCGCTCCACCACGTCACCAACCCGGGCGTCGAGCAACGCGGGCAGGTCGCCCGGCTTGCCGGCGATGGCGAAGGCGTCGAGGACGTCGTCGGTGATGCGCCGGCCCATCTCGTCCCACTCGCCCCGCTTGGACAAGGTGTTGAGCTCGTCCTGGAGGTCGCCCCACCCGTGGGCCTCGAGCACGGGCCGGTAGTTGGGGGTGGACCCGTAGAAGGCGATCTGCTTGCGGACGGCGGCATCAGCCTCGGCCATCTCGACCTCGGTGTCGCCGGTGATCATGAACATGGGGAAGGTGAGCTCGAGCGCCGAGCGGTCCCGGCCGGAACGGGCCAGGCCGCGCTCCAGGGCGGGGATGGTCGTCTCCCGCAGGTACTTCTCGGTGGTGAACCCGTGGACGAACATCCCGTCGGCCACCTCCCCCGCCACCTCGGTCATCTTCTCGCCCACGGCGGCAAGGAAGACCCGGGGCGGCCCGAAGCCGGTCGGGCCCGGGTTGAAGAACGGTGTCATGAGGGTGTGCCGGTAGAACTCGCCTTCGAAGCGCAGCGGGGCACCGTCCTCCCAGCACGCCCAGATGGCCCGCATGGCCAGGATGAGCTCCCGCATCCGGGCCGCCGGCTGGGAGAAGGGCATGGAGAAGCGCTTCTCGATGTGGGGCTTGATCTGGGAGCCCAGGCCCAGGATGAACCGGCCCTGGGAGAAGGCCTGGAGGTCGTGGCCGATGTGGGCCAGGTCCATGGGGTTGCGGGCGAAGGCGACGGCGATGCCGGTGGCCAGCTCCAGGCGGGCGGTGTGCTCGGCGGCCAGCGTCAGGGGAAAGAACGGGTTGTGCTGGGTCTCGGCCGTGATGAGCCCGTCGTAGCCCATCGCCTCCATCCGCCGGGCCCGCTCCCCCATCGACCCCAGGTCCGCCGCCATGAGGATCCCGTCCACCTTCATCTGGCCACTCCTCGCACACCCCATCCAGCACGTTGAGCGGTCACAGTAATTGTCACAGCCCCGATGTACCGTTCCGGAGAGATGAGCCTGCCCCTGCCCACCACGCTGTCACCGAGCAAGATCTCGGCCTTCAAATCCTGTCCGCTGGCCTTCCGCTTCTCGGTCATCGACCGCCTCCCGGAACCGCCCTCGCCCTGGGCCTCGAAGGGCACCCTCGTGCACCGGGCCCTGGAACTGCTCATGGCCCGGCCGCCCGAGGCCCGGAGCCTGGACGCCGCCCTGGCCGATCTGGACCGGGCCGGCGCCGAGCTGGCCGAACATCCCGAGTTCGCCGGCCTGGGGCTGAGCGACGAGGAGGCCCAGACGTTCCACGCCGAAGCCGCCGACCTGGTGCGGCGCTACTTCCAGCTGGAAGATCCCGCTTCGGTGCGGGCCATCGGGCTGGAGCTGTACATCTCGGTGCAGCTCGGCTCGCTCACCCTGCGGGGCATCATCGACCGCCTCGAGCTCGACGCCGACGGAGAGCTGGTGGTGACGGACTACAAGACCGGCGCCGCGCCCCGGGAGGGGTTCGAGCAGGACCGCATGGGCGGCGTCCACTTCTACTCCCTGCTGTGCGAGCGGCTCCTGGGCCGGCGCCCGGCTCGCGTCCAGCTCATGTACCTCTCCACGCCTGAGGTCATCTCCATGGTCCCCAGCGAGCAGTCGGTGACCGCGGTCGAGCGCCGGGCGATCGCCCTGTGGGCGGCGGTGGAGCGGGCCTGCGAGCGCGACGACTTCCGGCCCCGGCGGGGCCGGCTGTGCGAGTGGTGCAGCTTCCAGCCCTACTGCCCGGCCTGGGGCGGCGACCCGGCGCGAGCCGTGGAGCTGCTCGCCGCCCCCGAGGCCGGGGCCCGGCCCGACGCCACACGCCAACCGGTGGCGGTGGCCTGAGCCGGCAGGGAGGCAACGGGCGGGCCCACCCGTTCACCGGGCGGGTGACGTCCGTCGTGCAGGCCTTCGACCAGTCCGTGGACCACTGGGTCGAGCAGCACCGCAACCCGGCCCTCGACCGGGTTTTCTACGCGCTGTCGAGCGCGGCCGACCACAGCCTGCTGTGGGTCGCCATCGGAGCCCTCCGTCAGGCCACCGGCCGGGGCCGGCCCGGTTCCGCCCTGCGTCTGACGGGTGTGCTGGCCGTCGAGTCGGCGCTGACCAATGGGCCGATCAAGGCTCTGTTCCGCCGCGTCCGGCCCGCGCTGGCTCCGGATCAGCCCGGGCCCCTCCCCTATGGCCTGCGCCGCCCGGTGACCAGCGCCTTCCCCTCGGGCCACGCCACGTCGGCCTTCACCGCCGCCGCCTACCTGGCCAAGGGCGACCCGCTGGGACCCGCCTACTACCTCCTCGCCATCGCGGTGGCGGCGAGCCGGGTGTACGTCCGTCTGCACCACGCCTCCGACGTCCTCGCCGGCGCCGCTCTCGGAATGGCCTACGGGACGGTGGCCCGCCGGGTGGCGCCGTGAGCCTTGTCCGGGGCCTCACGACTGACCGCCGGAATGCACGGCCCTCCCCGGCGGTTGTCGACGGAGATCACCCGTCGATCCGTGGAGGCAACCGTGACCCGTCGCTTCGGCCTGACCTGGGACTACCTCTGCCCCTTCGCCCGTAACGCCCACGAGGCGGTCGTGGCCGGCATTCGCGACGGCAGGGACTGGGATGTTCGCTTCTGGGCCTTCTCGCTCGACCAGGTCCACCTGGAGGAGGGCGAGACCCCGGTGTGGGAGCGGCCCCTGGAGGACGCCGGCCGGGGGGTGCGGGCGCTGCTGTGGGGGATCGCCGTGCGCGACTCCTTCCCCGAGCAGTTCCTCGACTTCCATCTCGGGGTGTACCGGGCCCGCTTCGACGAGGGCCAGCAGATCCCCGAGGAGGAGACCCTGCGGGCCGTGGCCGAACAGGTCGGTCTCGATGCCGACGCGGTGGCCGCCGAGGTGGCTTCGGGCCGCCCGGCCAAGACACTGGAGGCGGAGCACAGCGAAGCCGTCGAGCGCTACGCCACGTTCGGGGTGCCCACCATCATCGACGGCGACGAGGCCGTCTTCGTGCGGCTCATGGAGCGGGGCAACACCGCCGATCTGGCCCAGGCCATCGACCTGGTGGGCGACACGCGCCTGAACGAGTTCAAACGGACCCGGATCCCCCGCTAGTCCTCACCCGCACCGGCGGCCGCCTCAGTCGTTGACGGCGCCCGCCCACTCGTCGAAGCCGGGGTCGAGCCAGCGTTCGTGGTTGCACTGGCTGCCCTCGTCCACCAGGTAGACGTGAAGGGTCGGCGCCTCGTCGGCCAGCTCCACCAGCTCCGGAGCCCGGGGATGGGGCGGAGCGGCGTCGAGGAGATCGACCAGGGCCACGGCGGCCAGGATCCGGCTCCGGCAGCCGGGGCAGGCGGACACCGTGATCCGTTCGAAGCCCCCGACCAGGACGACCAGGGACTTCGCCTCTTCAGGGTCGAGCGCCACCTCCGACATCTCCCCGTCGAGGAAGGTGAGGCCACCACGAAGGGACTGTGGACCAGCCAACGCCACGCTCCCACCGTACCGCCCCGCGCACCTCGCCCGGCCGCGTGCCGGGCAAATCCGTCAAACCGGCCACCGGACGCACTCCGGGAGAAGATCTCTCCCAGAGCGCGAATTTTCGGGGAACTGGATCCGTCGGCGTTGCGTCCAAGGTGGCAACCGAGGAGGAGACCACCGTGATCGACGATGTGCTCGAGCCCAGCATTCCCACACCCCCCGCCCGCCCCCGGCGCGTGAAGATCGCCGTGGCGGCCACCGCTTTGGTGGCCGTCCTGGCCGGGGGTCTGGCCGTGGCCACCTCCGGCGACAACGAGCCCGAGCCCCTGGCCCTGGTGGCCGGCGGCGAGGGCGGCACCCAGAACGAGCGGGCGGCGGCCCCGGCCGTCGCACCCATGGCCGCCGCCGACTCGAAGATGGCCTTGGACGCCCCCGCCTACTGGGGCGGGATCGAGTACCAGGTGAAGGGCGACCTGCCCGACCTGGGTGACAAGGCCACTGTCTGGCGGGTCAACACCCCCACTCTCGACCGGGAGACATTCGCCCGCTGGGCCGACGCCCTGGGCCTGGCCGGGACCCCCCAGCACCCTGGCGGGTCGTGGGTGGTGGAGACGCCCGAGGCCAACCTGAGCGCCTTCCCCGGTGAGGGCTGGTCGGTCAGCTTCAACCGCAATCCCGGTGACCGGGGTTCGGGCACCGTGTCCCCCGCCGACGCCGAGCGCCAGGCCCGGGCACTCCTCGACCGGCTCGGGGTGCTCGAGGGCGAGTGGCGCGTCCAGGCCTTCGAGACCGAGATTGGCTTCGGCTACGCCTGCGCCGAGGCCATCAAGCTGCGGGAGGAGGAGATGGCTCGCCTCGATCCCGACGCCGTCGTCTCCAACGATTCCAGCGCCGTCGTCTCCAGCGAGCCCGTCGCCCCCTCCGGCGAGCCCGTCCCCATGCCCGACTGCCCGCCTCCGCCCCCGGCCGTGAAGGCGGAGAACGTCAGCTTCTTCCCCGTCGTTGACGGGATGAGGGTGGAGTGGGGCGTCTGGAGCGTGACCGTCGGCCCCGAGGGGATCGAGAACCTCTACGGCACGTGGGTGACCTTCGCCCAAGGCGACGAGTACAAGCTGCGCTCCGTGGCGGCCGCGCTCGAGGAGCTGCGCCAGGGCGGCCGGGCGGCGCCCATGCCGGCGCCCATGCCGATGCCCACCGACGCCGTACCCCCGATGGAGCCGGCCACCGACCCGGCGATCGACTCGATCGGCGCCCGGGAGGCCGGCGGCGGCGCCTCGGGCTCCGCCGGTGTCGCGTCCGGGTCTGCAAGCGTGGGAGCGCCGACTCCGGTGGCGAGCGGCGCCACCGAGCCGGCCATGCCGGTGCCGTCGACCGTGGCCCCGGTCAGGGACATCGCCCCCCAGCCGGCCATTGGCGCCTACCCCTACTGCCCGCCGGAGGCCGACTGCGTGGCGCCCGAGCCCCAGGTTGTCACCATCACCGGCGTGGAGCTGACGCTCCTCGCTCACTCCGTGTACACGGGCCAGCTGGGCGGCGCCTATCGGATGCACCTGGTGCCCGCCTACCGCTTCACCGGCACCTTCCAGAGCGGCGACGCCTGGGAGACGACGGTCATCGCCCTCCACCCCGACGCCATCGCCCCGCCCCCGCCGGTGCTCGTGGACGGTTCGCCGCCGGTCAAGGGCACCCCCGAAGCCACGACGCTCCCCATGCCGGCACCGGTTGACATGGGGACGTCGGTGGCCCCCGCCAAGCCCCCGGCCGGCTAAACCGTCATCGGCTCCCCCGGGGGCCTGCAAGGATGGGGCCGTGGCAGTCATCGACGTGGCCGGCTACGTGGCCGATCTGAAGGATCACGCCGTCGGCCACGGGTTCCACATCCACGACGAACGCCACTTCCTGGAGACGTACTCGCTGCGCCAGAACTGGGAGGTCGACCTCCACCCCGAGGAGGGGTGCGGCGGGCCGGTCGACCTCCACCTCTCCCTGGAGGTCGACCCCCGCACCCTGCTGGCCTTCGAGGACGTGGTGACCACCCTGCCCGAGGACGAAAAGCCGCCCGACGGCTTCGAGTTCCTCCTCACCTTCACCTGGGTCCTCCCTCCCCTGGCCAGCGGCCCCGACCTGCTGCTGCTGGCCACCGAGCTGGCCGGCGTGGGCGGCGCCGACCTGCCCCTGGAGGTGTCGGCCATCGACTCGTTCCCCTCGGCCACCGACGCCCCCCAGCGGAGCCTGACGGTGGTGGCCCGCCGGGATGTGTCGCTGGCCCGCATCCTGGAGGGCGAGGAGATGCTCTGCTCGGCGTTCGACCGGTGCCTGGCCGTCAGCCACTACCTCCTCGACAAGGCCCCCTCCTGGCTCTGATGCTGGCGGCTTCGCCGCCCCGCTGGGGCCCCATCCCCAGGCTCCTCCGGAGCGCGGGGCCCCTGCCCCACGCCCGGCCGTCCCCACTCAATTAGGCTCCCGGCCGTGCGCGCCCTGGTGCTCTCCGAGGGAGGGCGGCTGTCGGTCGAGGACCGACCCGTTCCCGAGGCGGTGGCCGACCAGGTCGTCGTCCGGGTCCACTCCGCCGGGATCAACCGGGCCGACCTCCTCCAGCGGGCGGGACGCTACCCGCCCCCGCCCGGCGCCCCGGCCGACATCCCCGGCCTGGAGTTCGCCGGCGTGGTGGAGGCGACCGGCCCGGCCGTGTTCGGCCTCCAGCCCGGCGACGCCGTCATGGGCATCGTGGCCGGCGGCGCCCACGCCGAGTACCTGGTGACCCCCGAGTCACATTGCGCCCGGGTCCCCGACAGCCTCGATCTCGTGACCGCCGGAGGCATCCCCGAGGCGTTCATCACCGCCCACGACGCCATGTGCCAGGCCGATCTCCACCCCGGAGCCCGGGTCCTGGTCCACGCCGTGGCCTCGGGGGTGGGGACGGCCGCCCTGCAGCTGGCCTGCGCCATGGGGGCCACCGTTGTGGGCACCAGCCGCACCAAGGACAAGCTCGAGCGGGCCACCGAGCTGGGCCTCCATCAGGCGGTGGCCGTCGAGCGCGACTTCGACCCTTCCGATCTGGCCCGGCGCATCGTGGACGGGGGCGGTCCGGCCGACGTGGTCATCGACCTGGTGGGCGGGCCCTATCTGGCGGTCGACGTCGCCGCCGCCGCTCCCAAAGGTCGGATCGTGATCGTGGGCATCATCGCCGGAGCCCGGGCCGAGCTGGACATGGCCACGCTCATGGGCAAGCGGCTGACGGTGCGGGGCACGGTGCTGCGCAGCCGCCCGGCGCACGAGAAGGCGGCCGCCACCCACGCCTTCGCCGGCCAGGTGATCCCGCTCCTGGCCGCCTGCACGGTGGCGCCGGTGGTGGAGGAGGTGGTCCCCCTGGCCGAGGCCGAACGGGCCTACGACCTGCTGGCGGCCGACACCACCTTCGGCAAGGTCATCCTCGACCTGCGTTGAAGCTGCGCGCCCTCGGGCCCGCCGACGCGGCGGCCATCTGCGCCCTCGTCGATGCCGACCGCCTGCCCGGCCAGCCCGCCTGCACCGGGGAGCGGGTCATGGCCGTGCTCACCGGGCGCTCCACCCTCGACGCCTGGTCGTGGCGCCAGCTGGCCACCATGCGGGTGCTGGGGGCCGAGTCCGACGCCGGCGAGCTCATCGGCGCCGGCGCGGTGGGGCGCCGGCCGAGCGGCGGGCGCCATCTCCTGTGGCTGCACGCCCGGGAGGACCGCCCGGTCCTCGACGCCCTGCTCGTCAACCTGCTGCGGGGCGTCCGGCTGGCCGACCCGGTGTCGGCATTCTCCCTCAGCACGGAGCTGACCGTCGGCCTCGAAGGACTGCCCCGGGAGCTCCGGCCGACGACCCACGAAGCCGTCCTGGCCCGGGGCTTCACGGGCACCGAGCGCTGGCTCTATCTGCAGGGTACCGGGCCCGGCCCGGCGCCCGTCCTCCCGTTCCGCCGTCGGGGGGTGAGCGACATCCGGGTGGAACTGGCGCCCGGCGGCACCGTGGTGGGCGGAGCCGAGCTCAGCCTGCCCGTGCCCGGCCTGGGCGTCATCTGGTGGCTGGAGATCGACCCTGAGCAGCGCGGCCAGGGCCACGGCCGCCAGTTGCTGCGCGCCGCCCGGGCGGTGCTGGCCGAGGCGGGCGCCACCGAGACGATCCTCTTCGTCGAACCTGACCGCCCCGGGGCCCCGGACCGGCGGCCGGCCCTGGCCCTCTACCTCTCCGAGGGCTACACCATCGTCGACCGCCTGTGGTCCTATCGCCGGGGCGCCGCCGCCGAGGAGGACGAAGCCGGCGCCTAGAAGCGCTCGCCGTTGTAGGTGCGCTGGACCCCGTCGGGCTGGTCCTGGTTGCTGGCCGGCTGGGCCGTGAAGCAGGGGTCGGGCTCCTTGCCCGTCCTGTCCCACTGCTCCAGGTACTCCCGCACGTTGTCGAAGCAGCCTTCTTCCGCCGTGCCGGTGCGGACCTCGCCGCCCTCGGCGGGTGCGGCCGGAAGCCCGGTCTTCTCCGGGTTGGTGCCCACGCCCCCCGGGCCGGTGGACGGCGGCTTGCCGGCGCTGTCGCTGGTCACGGCCCCAGTCGGCTCGGCGGTGGAACCGGCGGTGCGGGTGGAGGCGGGGGAATCAGCGGCCGGCTTGAAGGTCAGGGCGGCGATGGCCGCCGAGGCGCCGACGACAGCCAGGAGGGCGGCCACCAGGCGACGCTGGCGACGGCTGCGGGCCACCCGGCGGGCCAGACGACCTCTGTGGACCTCCGGAACTGCTTCCACCTCCGGAACTGCCTCCATCGGCTCTGGCTCCCTTCGCTTTCAGCGCGATTCTCTCACTCGGCGTGACTCCGCGGTGGGACACACCTTCGTGCTATCGACGTCCGAGGCCTGCCTTCATGACGCGGGCGAAGCGGGCGAAAGGGGGCGAAGGCGCCGCCGGGCTCCTCTCGGCCGCGCAAGGTGGTTGCGCGTCACCCCCTGCCAGGCGGTGGAACGCAACCACCTTCCTTTCGGCCTCCTCCGGGCGAACCGACTGGGAGGGTGAGGCACGCGACATGGCGGCCGTGACGGAGGCGACAGACGCCAGCCCTCTGCCGCCATAGCGTCCATATCCCAACTCAGCGAGAGAAGGAGAGCGACATGCTCGGCGATCAGATCGGCGAGGAGCGCGGCCAGGTACTACTCCGGAGGGCGCTTCCCTCCGACACCAATCCGAAAGTGGAAGTGACGATCCAGACCGAAGGCCGGATCCTCGATGTCGACATCACCGATATGGGAACGTACGTAGCCACCGTCCAACCCGACGGGACCCTCGAGGGCGAGGGCCAGGGTTTGGTCCGGGGCGCCGGCAACGAGGTCGCCACGTGGAAAGGCGCAGGTGTCGGCCGCTTCACCGAGGATGGCGGCGTCTCCTGGCGAGGCGCGATCTACTACCGGACCGAGTCACCGGCCCTTGCCCGCTTGAAGGGCATCGCCGTGGTCTTCGAGTACGAAGTGGACGCCAGCGGCAAGACGGAGGCCAAGACCTTCGAGTGGAAGTAGCCGCGCTGACCTGACCGGGCATCACGCGGTTTCGGGGTCACGATCCCTTCCGGGGTGGAGTGGCCCCGAACCGCGTCTCTGAGGGGCTCCCCGGCCGAGGGAAGGCCGGGAACGGGCCGGGTACGCTCGCAACGATGGGGGGGACAGGACGCCCGGAGCGAGGAGCAGGCGAGGGCGAGCGGCGTTGTGGCGCCTGCGGTGCGGCTCAACCCGGCAGCGGTCGTTTCTGTACGCAATGCGGCTCCCGCCTCGAATCCACCTGCCCGGCGTGTGGCGCCGCCGCGCCACCCGGCAGCCGGTTCTGCTCCCAGTGCGGCCGGGCGCTCGCCGAACCCATGCCCGAACCGGCCGGTGGCGGCGCACTGCCCGAGACGCAGCTCCTCGAAGGCGAGCGCAAACAGGTCACCGTCCTCTTCGCTGACGTGGCCGGGTCGATGGACCTGGCCCAAGGACTCGACCCCGAAGAGTGGGCCGGCATCATGGACCATCTCTTCGCCCTGGCGGCCGACGGGGTGGAGCGCTTCGGTGGGACGGTCGACAAGTTCACCGGCGACGGCATCATGGCCGTCTTCGGTGCGCCGGTGGCCCAGGAGGACCATGCCCGGCGGGCCTGCCACGCCGCGGTGCATCTCGTCAACGTCGCCGCCTCCTATGCCGTCGAGCTGCGGCGCAGCCACGGCCTGAACCTTGCCCTCCGCATCGGGCTCAACTCCGGCGAAGTGGTCGCCGGCCGGGTTGGGGGCGCCAAGTCCGGCGAGTACACGGCCGTCGGCCACACGGTCGGCCTCGCCCAGCGGATGGAGGCCCTGGCCGAGCCGGGAACCGTGTACCTCACGGGGAACACCGCCCGGCTGGTAGCGGGTCATTTCCGCCTCCGCAACCTCGGCCCTTTTGCGGTCAAAGGCAGCGCTGCCCCGGTACACGTCCATGTTCTCGAAGGGACCGGCCCCCGGCGCCGGGGGATCGCCCGGTGGAGAGCGAGGGCGCCGCTCGTCGGTAGAGCCGACGAGCTCGCGGTGCTGACGGCGGCACTCGCCCGGGCTCGGGCGGGAACCGCCCAGGTCGTCGGTGTCGTCGGCGAGCCCGGGGTGGGCAAGAGCCGCCTGTGCGAAGAGTTCGCCCGGACGGCGACGGCGATCGAGGGGATCACCGTCCGGCGGGCGTCGGGGTTCTCGCACACCTCGGGGATTCCGCTGGTGCCCGTCCTCGAGCTGTTGCGTGACTACTTCGGCATCACCGATGCCGACTCTCCCCGCGACGCCCGGGAGAAGATCGCCGGCCGGCTCCTGCTGCTCGACAGCGCCTTCGAGGCGGCGCTTCCGCTCCTGTTCGACTTCTTGGAGGTTCCTGATTCGGAACGCCCAGCGCCCCGGCTGGCCGCCGAGGCCCGTCTTCGACGGGTCTTCGACGTGCTCCGCCGGCTCACTCGCCGGCGCAGCGACGACCAGGAGACGGTGCTCCTCCTGTTGGAGGACCTCCATTGGTGGGATGCCGAGAGCGACGCCTTCCTCGCCGAGCTGATCGGCCTCTACCCCGGCACGCGAACCCTGCTGGTCGCCAACTACCGGCCGGAGTACGAGGCGCCCTGGATGCGCCACTCCTTCTTCCACCGCCTGCCGCTCAACCCGCTCTCCGCAGATGCCACCAAGGAGCTGCTCGGCGCGCTGCTCGGGTCCCACCCGTCCGTCACCACGTTGACGGCGCAGATCGGCGAGCGGACGGGGGGCAACCCGTTCTTCGTGGAGGAAGTCGTCCGGTCGCTGGTCGAGGACGGGACGCTCGCCGGCGACCCCGGCGCCTATCTCCTTACCCGCCCGCCGACCGAAGTCCGGGTGCCGGCCACGGTGCAGGCGACCCTGGCCGCCCGCATCGACCGACTCGCCGACCGCGACAAGGAACTGCTCCAGACAGCAGCGGTCATCGGCCGAAGCTTCCCGGAGGCGGTGCTGGCCGCCGTTTCGGGCTGGCCCGACGACAACCTCGCCGCCGGCCTGCGCCGCCTGTGCGAAGCCGAGTTCCTGCAGGAGGAGGCGGCCTGGCCCGCCGCCGAATACCGCTTCTGGCACGTGCTCACCGCCGAGGTGGCGTATTCGACGCTGCTCGTGGAACGCCGCCGCCGGCTCCACCGGGCAGTGGCCGCGGCGCTGGCCGACCTCGACCCGGCGCGCAACGACGAGCGGGCCTCGCTCATCGCCTCCCACTACGCCCACGCCGGCGAGCAGCTCGAATGCGCGCGGTGGGAGGACCGGGCGGCCGGATGGAGCCAGCGTCGCGACTTCTCCGAGGCGGCCGGCCGCTGGCGCCACGTGCTCGACATGCTGGACGGGCTCCCCGAGACGGAAGAGACGTTGCACCTCGGCGTGCGGGTGCGCGCTCATTTGGTCCGGTCCGGTGCCCGAATCGGCCTGCCGCCGGACGAGACAGGAAGTTTCTTTGCCGACGCCGAGGCGCTGGCCGAACGGCTCGGCGACCCCGCACTTCAGGTCCTGCTCCTCTTCGCCCGCGGCGGCGAGCTTTTCGTTCGAGGGGAGATCGCGGCATCGCGAGCCGCCTACGACCGAGCCCGACAGGTCGCCGCCGCGAGTGGAGATGGTGCGGCCAGAGCGCTTGCGGCGGCCGGCTTCATCTACCAGCCCTACGTCGATGCTCTTCCCGCGTCCTTGCGGCAGATGGCAGAGGTCACCGAGGCGACGGCCGACGACCTTCACCTGGCGAGCCGTGAGCTCGGATACAACGTCCTGATCCGATCGATGCAACACCGGGCTGAGACGTTGGCCCTCGCCGGGCATCTTCGTGAGGCCCTGAGCGACACGGAGCGGGCCGTGGCTCTGGCCCGGGATCATGCTCAGACGGAGCTGTTGCCATTTGGTTTGGCCGACTTGGCGAGACTTCGGGAGCTCATCGGGGACTTGGAGGATGCAGTGGAGTCCGGCGCCACAGCTGTCGCCCTGACGGAAGATTCGGGTAACACCTTCATCCAGGTCATCGCCCTGCACGCGCTGGGGGCTGCCGAGCAACTCGCCGGGCGACCCGAGCGGGCCGAGGCCGTACTCGGCCAGGCAGTGTCCCTGGCGCGGAGCCACCACTCGGGGCTGTTCGACGAGGCATACCTCCTGGCCCGCCTGGCTGCGGCCCGGCTGGCCCAGGATGACCTCCCCGGCGCCCGGTCCTTGGCGGACGAGGCGGTCGAGGTGGCACGCCACCAGGGCGCACCCATGGTCGAATGCTTCTGCCTCCTCACCCGAACCCGGGTCCTGGCCGCATCAGGCGACGAAATGCATACCGCCGCGCTGGCCGACGTGGAGGCGGGACTGGCCATCGCCGCTGAGGTGAGCGCGGTGACCTACGCCGCCTTCTTCGAAGAGGAACTCGCGCGCCTCCACGACGACGCCAATCGCCTGGCCCTCGCCATCGGCCGCTACCGCGACATCGGTGCCACCGGCCACGCCCGGCGCCTCGAAGCAGAACTGGCATCCGTCGATCCGGAATGGCAGGTGCCGGCGACGTAGCCGCCGCTAGTCTTCGAATCTTCCGCCCAGGTGCTTGGCCAGGAACTTCTCGGCTTCGCCGTAATAGCGCATGCGGTTCTCGGGCTTGGCGAAGCCGTGGCCCTCGTCGGGGAAGAGCAGGTACTCATGGTCGATGCCCTTCTCCTTCATGGCGGCCACGATCTGTTCCGCTTCGGCCTGCTTGACCCGGGGGTCGTTGGCGCCCTGGGCCACCAGGATGGGGATCTTGATGGCGTCGACCCGGGACAGGGGTGAGCGGGACCAGAGGAAGTCCTCCTCGGTCTCGGGGTTGCCCACCCGCTCGTGGAACTGGGCCACCATCGGAGCCCAGTAGGGCGGGATCGACTCGATGAGGGTCTTCAGGCTCGAGGGGCCCACGACGTCCACCGCGCAGCGGAACACGTCGGGGGTGAAGGTGGCTCCCACCAGGGCGGCGTAGCCACCGTAGGAGCCGCCCAGGATGGCGATCCGCTCCCGGTCGGCCCAGCCTTCCCCCACGAAGTGCTCGACCGCATCGATGAGATCGTCGTGCATCTTGCCGGCCCACTCCCGGTTGCCGGCGTTGACGAAGTCCTTGCCGTAGCCGGTGGAGCCCCGGTAGTTGACCTGCACGCACAGGTAGCCCCGGTTGGCCAGCCACTGGGCCTCGGGGTTGTACCCCCACACGTCCCGGGCCCACGGACCGCCGTGGACGTTGATGACGGTGGGCAGCCCCGTTCGCTCCACCCCTACAGGGAAGCTCAGGTAGCCGTGGATCTCGAGCCCGTCCCGGGCGGTGAAGGAGAACGGCTCCATGGCCGCCAGCTGGTAGTCGGAGAGGGCCGGCTGGTGGTGGAACATGAACGTCGCTTCCCGCCGGCTCCGATCCCAGGCCCAGTAGGCCACCGGGCCGTCGTCCTCGGTGAAGGCCACCAGCCAGGTGGCGTCGGCGTGGTCCCGGCCGACCAGCGTCCAGTCGCCGGGCTGGATGGCGGCGATGCCCTCCACGTCGGCGGCGATCTCCGGATCGAGCACCACGTGCTCGGTGCGGGCCCGGGTGAAGCTGACCATCTGGACGGCCTTGGTGTCGGGGTGGAGCAGAAGCCCGGCCACGTCGTAGCGGGGATCCTCGGCCAGGACCTCAGAGGTGCCGCTGGCCAGGTCCAGGCACACCAGCCGGCTGGCGTTGGCACCCACCGAGGACAGCAGGTACAGGCCGCGGCCGTCGCCCGTGAAGCCGATCGGGCCGGTGTTCAGGGCGTCGTCGGAGCCAACCGACAGCACCGACTCCCACTCCGCCTCCCCGCTCGAGCGGGCCAGGATCTCGGTGCTCCCGTCGGGCAGGGGCCGGAGCGCGGCCCGAACCGTCAGGTCGCTGTCGGCCACCCAGCCCACCACCCCGAAGTTCTCCACCACCTTCTCCAACGCCCCCGTCTCGAGGTCGAGGTGGTAGACGTCGTGGAGCTGGGGGTTGTCCTTGTTGAGCGCCACCAGCAGTTCGGTGGGACGGGTCTTCTCCTCGGCCACGATCTGGGCCTGCACCTCGTCGAAGGGCGTCAGGTCCCGGGTGGCACCGGTGTCGAGGTCGACGTCGTAGAGGCGCCAGTTCTCGTCGCCACCCTTGTCCTGGACGTAGAGGATCCGGCGGTTGTCGTGCGACCAGGAGAAGGACCGGATGCCCCGGTCCGTGTCCGACGTGACGGGCCGGAACGTCTCCTCGTCGGCGCGGACGTCGCCCACCCACACGTTGAGGACGCCTTCGACCGGGGCGATCCAGGCCAGGCGCCGGCCGTCGGGCGAGATCCGGGGCGACACCCGCTCGGGGTTGCCGAAGAGGACCTCGCGGGGAACCAGGGGTACCGAGGGTGTTGTCATGGCCCCCAGTCTGGCTTAGTCAGCGAGAGCCATGGCCACCACTCCGAGGTCGGCCACGAAACCGTCCATCAGTGCCTCGCGGTCGGCGTCCTCGGGAGCCCGGAGGATGGACGACGGATGCACGGTGGCGAGCACCAGCGGTGGGTCGTCGAGCGGGATCTCGAACTTCTCCGGCCACTCCTGCAGCTGGCCCCGTTGCTGGGTGACGCGGAACTGCCGGCCGAGAATGGCCTGGGCGGCGGTCGCCCCCAGGCACACCACCACCTCGGGCCGGACCGTGGCCAGCTCCGCTTCGAACCACGGCCGGCAGGCGGCCACCTCGGCGGCCTTGGGTTTCTGGTGGATGCGGGCTTTGCCCCGGGAGGTGAACTTGAAGTGCTTGACCACGTTGGTGACGTAGACCTCGGAACGGTCGATGCCGGCCCGGGCCAGCCCGTCATCCAACAGCCGCCCGGCCGGTCCGACGAACGGCCGGCCGGCCTTATCCTCCTTGTCGCCGGGTTGCTCCCCCACCAGCATCACCCGGGCCGGGACCGGGCCCTCGCCGAAGACCGTCTGCGTGGCGTCACGGTAGAGATCGCAGGCCGTGCAGCCGGCCGCCGCCTTCTTGAGGTCATCGGGGCCGGCGCCGGCCGGCACCGGCACGTCCCCGGCGGTATCGAAGAGTGTCATGTCCTCTCCCTACCCGCCGGCACCTGCCAGTAGCCTGCCGTGTTGATGGCTCTTCGCCTGACGGCTCATCGCGATGCGGCCGGGGGCCTCCACACCCGCCGCCCAGTCTCTCCTCCGCTGACGCTCCGGAGGGCCTGACCATGGACAGCCTCGTCGAGCGGCTCGGCTACCCGCCGGGGGCCAAGCTGGTGATCGTCAACGCCGACAGCCTGGGGATGACCCATTCCGGCAACGTCGGGGTGTACGACGCCCTGCGGCACGGCGCTGCCACCAGTGCCTCCCTCATGGTCCCCGCCCCCTGGGGTCGCGACGCGGCCGGCGGGTACCGGGGTGAGGACATCGGCGTCCACCTCACCCTCAACGCCGAGTGGGACACGTACCGCTGGGGGCCGATCACCCACTCCCCCAGCCTGCTCGACGGCGACGGCGGCTTCCCCCGCACGCTGGCCGACCTGTGGGATCACGCCGACCTCGACGAGGTCCGCAAGGAATGCCGGGCCCAGGTGGAGCGGGCCATCTACTGGGGCTTCGACGTCAGCCACCTCGACAGCTATCTGGGGAGCCTGCAGGCCCGGCCCGAGTTCTTCGACGTCTACCTGGAGCTGGCCATCGACTTCGCCCTGCCCCTGCGCCTGGCCGGCGAGGCGGCCCAGCGGGCCGTCGGCTTCCCGTTCCGCAAACTGGCGGCGGAGGAGGGCGTCGTGTTCCCCGACCACCTCGTCACCGCCCGCCCCGGAGCCCGGCGGACCATCGAACGGGCGCTGTTCGACCTGACGCCGGGCGTCACCGAGCTGCAGACCCACCCCGCCATCGACACCGATGAGCTACGGGCCGCCTGCGGGGACTGGCCCGGACGGGTGGAGGACCACGCCTACCTCCGCCATGACCCGTCGCTGGCCGATCTGGTGGCGCGCGCCGAGGCGGGCGAGCTCCTCTTCGGGACGATCGACTCCTGGCTCCTCTGGCAGCTGACCGGCGGTGTCGACGGCGGCGTACACGTCACCGACGTGACGAACGCCAGCCGGACCATGCTGATGAACCTGGAGACGCTCGACTGGGACGACGAGCTGATCTCGTTCTTCGGCATCCCGCGGCAGATGCTGCCGGAGATCCGGCCCTCGTCGGACCCGAACAAGTACGGCGAGACGCTGGCGAGCGGACCGCTCGGCGGGGTGATCCCGCTGACCGGCGACCTCGGCGACCAGCAGGCGGCGACCGTCGGCCAGGTCTGCTTCAACCCGGGCGAGGCCAAGAACACCTACGGCACCGGCAACTTCATGTTGCTGAACACCGGCACCGAGCTGGTCCGGTCGAAGGCCGGTCTGCTCAGCACGATGTGTTACAGGTTCGGCGACGAGGCCCCGGTGTACGCACTGGAGGGCTCGATCGCGGTGACCGGGTCCGCGGTGCAGTGGCTGCGCGACCAGCTCGGCATCATCTCCGGCGCGGCCGAGACCGAGACGCTGGCCCGGCAGGTCCGGGACAACGGTGGCGTGTACTTCGTCCCCGCCTTCTCCGGCCTGTTCGCGCCGTACTGGAAGAGCGACGCACGCGGAGTGATCGCGGGCCTCACGCGCTACGTCACGAAGGGCCACATCGCTCGGGCCGCGCTCGAAGCGACGGCGTGGCAGACGCGCGAGGTCGTGGACGCGATGAACATCGACTCGGGAGTCGAGCTCACG
>JBIOUX010000074.1:0-3911 GCA_044867425.1 Acidimicrobiia bacterium
CTGGTGGCGGGGACGATCGGCTTCCCGAGCTCGTGGGCCAGGCCATCTGCACGGTTCCGGGGACCGCAAGGCTGGAGTGCGGCCCGTTCGGCCACTAGCTCACGGCGCCTGGCGCAGTACTGTCCGGCCATGACGATGCGCCGCTACGCGCTGCCGGTCGAGACCACCAAGTGGTTCGTGGCCGGCCAGAGCGAGACCGCTTTCGACTGGGACTACGACGCCGGCCGCGACCGCCTCCTCGCCCTCTACGAGAAGGGCAAGGAGAAGCAGTGGAACGCGGCCACACTGATCGACTGGTCACTCGACGTCGACACCACCGACCAGAGCGCCTTCCCCGACGTCTACGTCCCCGTGGCCGGGTCCGACGCCTTCGAGACGATGTCCCGGGGGGAGAAGGACGTCCTGCGGCACCACTACGTCTCGTGGGTCTTCTCCCAGTTCCTCCACGGCGAGCAGGGCGCCCTCGTCTGCGCCGCCAAGATCGTCCAGACCGTCCCCGACATCGACTCGAAGTTCTACGCCGCCACCCAGGTGATGGACGAGGCCCGCCACGTCGAGGCCTATTCCCGGTTCCTCAACGAGAAGCTGGACCTGGCCTACCCCATCAACCCCCACCTGGCCGCCCTCCTCGACCAGACCGTCAGCGACTCCCGCTGGGACATGACCTACCTGGGCATGCAGGTGATGATCGAGGGCGTCGCTCTGGCCGCCTTCTCGATGATCCGCGACTTCACCCAGAACCCCCTCTCCCGCTCGCTCAACGCCTACGTCATGAAGGACGAGGCCCGCCACGTGGCCTTCGGCCTCCTGGCCCTGCGGGACGCCTACCAGGACCTGACCGAGCCCGAGCGCCGGGAGCGGGAGGACTTCGTGGTCGAGGCGAGCTACCTCCTGCGGGACCGGTTCCTGGGCGAGGAGGTGTGGGAGAACCTCGGCCTCGACGTGGGGGAGTGCGTCGAGTACGTGGACCGGGCCCAGATGATGTCGCTCTACCGGATGAACCTCTTCTCCCGGGTCGTGCCGACCGTCAAGCGGATCGGCCTTTGGGGGGAGAAGGTCCGGGCCGCCTTCGAGGACATGGGCGTGATCGCCTTCGAGGGCATGGAGCCGGCCGACCTCTTCGTCAACGACGAGCGGGTGGCCGACGACATCGAGGCGGCCATCGCCGCCCGCCGGCAGCCCGACCACCAACCAGACGCCGGCGGCTCCGCCCCACCGGCACCGGCTTCCCGCACCGAGGAGGTGGCCGAGGTCATCGTCGTCGCCGAGCGTGGCTAGCCCGAGTTTCCTGGCTAGCTCGCTGGCAAGCCCGGTCGCTGCAGGTCAGGGCCGATATCGGGACGGCCGCCGTGTAGTACCTAAGAGCGGGGTGCGTAGCGGCTCAGACCGAACAGCTCGTAGAGCTGGGCAGCGGTGGGGTCCATCTCGGTGAGCATGCGCCGGGCCCGAGGCCGCCCGCCGGTGGAGGGGTAGAGGAGAACGGTCTCCTCGATGCCGGCCAGGGTGCGCAGCAGCTCCCGCACGCTCATGGCCAGCCCGGCCCGGGCCGCCTCTCGGCGCATGAGGTGGGCCACCGCCAGGGCCAGCACGCAGTAGAAGGCGTGGACCCGGACCTTCTGGTCGGTCCAGTGGAACATGGGGCTGAAGGAGACGACCTTGGGGTCCTTGAGCTGGCGGAAGCCGGCCTCCACGTCAGCCTGGGAGCGGTAGGCGGCCACCACCTCGGCCACCGGCCAGTCCTCGTGGTCGGTAAAGAGGATGCGCTTGCCGAAGACCTCGTCCTCCAGGGCCCGCCGGGCCTCCTCGTCGAGGCGCCAGGCGAGGCGCAGCGTGGCCGGCCGCTCCCCGGTGAGCTCCCAGCGGATCACCCGCCCGAGCCACTGGGGTCGCAAGATCTCAGCCACCTCGGCCTCCACCACCCGCCGCCCCCGGCGGGTGCGGCCCCGGCCGAGCCGGTCGGCCAGGGAGGTCAGACGGCGAGCGGCCTTGGCCAGGGTCTGGGCGAAGCCCCGGGCCTGGGCAGCGTGGAAAGCGGGCGAGTGGGTGATGACCACCCGTCGGGTGGCCCCCAGCGCCTCGGCCCGGCTCTCGAAGGCGGTGAGCCCGGGGAAGCGCTCGGGATCCACGAGAGCGAAGCGGGAGGCGGGCACGGCCAGGAGTTGGGGATGGTTGGAGACAACCAGCGAGCCGACGAAGTGCAGCCCCGCTCCCTCCACCAGCGCCTGGTTGGCGGCCGAGTCGCACCCGGCGTCGAAGACCAGGGTGAGCCCCTCGGTGCCCTCCGCCAGCTCCCCGTAGCGGGCCACCACCTCGTCGAGCACCGAGGGGAACTGGGTCACGTCGGGGCGGTCGCCGGGATAGAGGTGGGAGGCGACTGGCACCCCACCGTCGGCGGTGACGGCCAGGGCCAAACCGACCAGGCGCAGGTCATGGCGCTTCTGTTTGGCGTGGCCCCGCTGGGCGATGGCGTTGCGCTCGTTGGCCGAATCCACGAAGGTGGCGAAGTTGGTCATGTCGAGGACCAGGGCCCGCAGGTCGAGGCCGAACTGGGCCACCATGGCCGCCGAGATGGCCCGCTCGGCGGCCCGCAGGTCGTCCTCCGAGAGACAGTCCATGGCGTCCCAGAACCGGCGGTGGTCGAGCGCCGAGGTGGGGAGCTTCACCAGCCGGTCCCCGGCGGTGGTGGCCCACCACCGCTCGAAGGCCAACTTCGAGCACGGCGCCACCACCCGGTTGGCCACCGCCAGGGCCAGGTAGGTGCCCACCGAGGCCGCTGCGTCGGCGCGCCGGGGTCCCACGATCCCGTCGATGGTGGCCGCCACTTGGAGGCGCTCCAGCATCGACCACACGGCCGCCAGGTCCCCGAAGCCCAGGTGCCGGGTGCGCTGGGGCAGCGTCGAGGAGCCCTCCATGGCCGCTTCGATGTCGGCCGCCTTGCCCAGGTAGCGCTGGGAGACCACCTTCGGCTTGCCCCCCACCCGGGCCACTTCTCGCAGGTAGTAGTACGTCTCCCCGCCGATGCGCTTGCCCACGATGGAAGCCATGCTTTAGGTCATACACTATCGCGCTAGCAATCGCGAGCACTCAGGTCCAGTGAACGCGCTGGTCACAGCCCTATTTCTTAGGAACCTTCAGACCGTCTGCTTAAGGGGGTCGCCCGGGAGCCAGGAAACTCGGGCTAGCCTCCTCCTCGGCGGCATCGTGATCGGCTCCCTGGGCGTGCTCGACGACGTCACCGTCACCCAGGCCTCGGCCGTGTGGGAGCTCTACGAGGCCAACCCGGCCTACGGCTTCCGGCGGCTCTTCTCCGCCGGCCTGCGGATCGGGCGGGACCACATCGCCTCGACGGTCAACACCCTCGTGCTGGCCTACGCCGGGGCATCGCTCCCGCTGCTCGTGCTCTTCACGCTGGCCAACCGCAACCTGGCCGACGTCCTCACCGGCGAGCTGGTGGCCCAGGAGGTGGTGCGCACCCTGGTGGGCAGCATCGGCCTGGTGGCCGCCGTCCCCCTCACGACCGCCCTGGCCGCCTTCGCCGCCGAGCGCTCAGGGGGCTGAGTTGCCCTTGTCCTCGTCAGCCTCGGCCCAGGAGTTGGCCGCCGCCACCACCCGCTCGACCCGTGACCGCAGGTCCTCCAGGCCGCCCTTCTCCAGGCCGAGGGCCAGGCCCACGGCGAAGGTGGCCAGCGGCGCCGCCGGACGGGCCACGCCGTGGGCGGCGTCCCGGGCCAGGTTCAACAGCAGGGTCACGGCCTCGCCGCCCACCAGAGCCGGGTCGACCTCGCCCGCCCCAGCCTGCGCCGCCGCCTCCCGGAGCCACCTCTCGAGCATGCCTGGACGATAATCCCGGCCGTGCGCACCCGGCTCACCCGCCTGCTCCACATCCAGTACCCGCTCATGCTGGCCGGGAT
>JBIOUX010000075.1:0-89415 GCA_044867425.1 Acidimicrobiia bacterium
AAAAGGTTTGTGCTCACCCCCGCACCTAATCGACGGCTCGGGTTGCGGGCGGGCGACCTGCGCGTGTCCCAGAACAGGCGCCCCATAACCGCCGGCTGGGATCGCCAGCCGCGTGGCCGAAGTGCCGCTCGGGGTCGCCGGGACCCAGTACATGACACGGGCGCGGCAGCGCTGCGGTCGCCCGGCGTCACCGGGGCGGGCCACCCGCGAGGAAGTCGGGCGGGCGGCGCTCCCGGAAGGCGGCCAGGCCCTCCTTCATGTCGGGGTGGCGGATGGCGGCGTTCATGTCGGCGACCGACCGGCGGTAGGCGGATTCGAGGTCGCCGGCGGCGTCGGCGAACAGCTGGCGCTTGATCGTCCGCAGCGACTCGGGGGAGCTCTCCCGGGCCAGGCGGCGGGCGTAGTCCAGGGTCTCGGGCAGGAGGTCGGCGTCGGGTATGGCCCGCTGGACGAAGCCGAGGCGCTGCGCCTCCTCGGCGGAGATCGGCCCGCCGTCGTAAAGGAACCGGGCGGCGTTGGCCACGCCTATGATGCGGGGAAGCATCCAGCCGGTGCCGTACTCGGCGGGGAGGCCGAGGCGGGCGAAGGAGGTGGCGATCCGGCAGCTGAACTCTGCCGCGAAGCGCAGGTCGGCGAAGGTGGCGAGCACGATGCCGGCGCCGGCGCAGATCCCGTGGAGGGCGACGATGATCGGCGTCGAGATGGCCAGAGGCACGGTGTGGTTGAGATGCAGGGCGGGCGGGGCGTCCTCCAGCACCGGCGGAAGCTCGAGCTTCGACTTCTCGTAGCCGCCCTCCTCGTTGGCCTTGGCCAGGAAGGCGGCGTCGGCGCCGACGCAGAAATGCTCGCCCGCGCCGGTGAGGACAACGACCCGTACCGCCGGGTCGGTGTGGGCGTGGTGGAGCGCCCAGCGGTACTCGACCGCCATCGGACCGCTCCAGGCGTTGCGCCGGTCGGGCCGGTTGAGGGTGCCGAGGGCGACGCCGGCGTCGACCTCCCAGGCCAGCTCGGTGAACTCGTCGGGCTTCACGACAGCACCTCCCGGAAGGTCCGCAGGTCGGCCAGGGCCCGGTCGGGGTCGGGGTTGCGCAGCTCGACGGCCAGCTCGTCGATGCCGGCCTCGGTGTAGCGGGCCAGGCGGTCGCGGATGCGGGCCGGCGACCCGAAGAGGCCGATGGCGTCGGCGCGCCAGGCGGTGGCGATGCGCTCCACCATGGCCTCCCGGCCCATGGCCCGGGCCACGTTGGCGTAGAAGTTCTGCGCCAGGGTGCCCATGCCACCCAGGTAGAAGGCCGACCAGCCCCGCTCCAGGTCGATGAGCGCCTCGAGGTCGTCGCCCACGGCCAGGGGGCACACGGGGGCGAAGGCCACCCGCCGGCCGGTCTCCGCCAGTGCCTTGCGCAGCGGGCCGGCGCAGGCGTCGTCGTGGTCGGGCGAGTAGGACGTCGGCGTCCACCCGTCGGCCACCTCGGCGGAGGTCGAGATCACCGAGGTGCACCGCATCTTCGCCCCCGACCCAACCTGAGCCGGACCACGGCGTCGTCTGCGAGAGGACGCCCCTCGCGGAGCGTCCTCTCGGCGTGCGTTCATCCCGCTTCGAGGGCAGGAAGTCCCCTCTCCTGGCTACGTCACCTCCCGCAGGGTGCCCTTTTCGACCTCGTAGACGAAGCCGCGGACGGAGTCCTTGTTGGGGATGTAGGGGCTGGCCTGGATGCGCCGGATCGACTGGCGCACGTCCTCATCGAGGTCGGAGAAGGCCTCCAGCGCGAAGGGCGGCCGGATCCCGGTGTCCGCCCGAATCTGCTCCTTCACGTCGTCGTCGTTGAACGTGAGCATCCCGCAATCGCTGTGATGGATGAGGATGATCTCCTCGGTGCCGAGCAGGCGCTGGGAGATCGTAAGGGAGCGGATCACGTCGTCGGAGACGACGCCCCCCGCGTTACGGATGACGTGGGCCTCGCCCTCCTGCAGGCCCAGGAGGCCGTAGGGGTTGAGACGGGCGTCCATGCAGGCCACCACGGCTACGTGCTTTCCCGGGGGCATGGGCAGCCCGCCCTTGTCGAACCCTTCGGCGTAGCGCTGCGCGTTCTCGAGCAATCCGTCGGTCACGCTCATGGCAAACCCCCCTTTAGGGAGCCAATCGGAAATTACGGACGTTACGACGGCCGCCTTCCCGGCGCAACGCCTCGTCGGGGCGTCCAGGTGAACGTCCCGGGCAGGCCCGCTCAACGCCGGCAATCCTCCGGGTTACTCGCCGACCTGGCCGTCGATGCGTTCGCGCAGCAGATCCAGGTGGCCGCAGTGACGGGCGGTCTCCTCGATCATGTGAAGGAGGGCGTACCGCAGATTGAAGGCCATGCCCGGACCGCGGGCCCGAGCATCGAAATCGGCCCGGGCCACGACCTGCCGCGACCGCTCGCACTCCTCCTGGTATCCGGCGACGATGCCGGCGAGGGTCTCCTCGGGGAGCACCTGGAAGTTGCCGTCGACACCGGTCAGGTGTTTGACCACGCCGGCTGGAGTCAGCTCGGAAGGAGGCAGCGGGCTGGTGAAGGCCGTGCACTCACCTTTCAGCGTCGTCGTCGACGCGGATGCCGAGGGCGGCGAACACCGACAGGGCGAGCGGGACGACCTGGTCGGTGCCGATCACCACCCGCCGGAGACTGCCTCCGCCGCGCACGCCCTCGAGGACCGATCCATGCAGGCAGGCGCCGTCCAGGTCGGCGGCGGAGAACTCCACCCCGGTGAGGTCGCAGCCCAGAAGGCGGGCGCCACGGAGGCGGGCCGAAGAGAAGTCGGCGGAGGCCAGGACGCACTCCGAGAAGGCCACCCGCTCCCCGGTGGTCATGCGCAAGTTGGCCTGATCCAGCTTGCACTCGATGAAGCGCACGTCCTGGAACCGTGCCGACGCGGCGACGAGCCCGGACATGCGGCAACCCCTGAACTCGACTCGAACCGCAGAACAGTCCGCCAGCACCGCGCCCGAGAAGTCGCAGTTCTCCACGATGGTGTCGGTGATCCGCACCTGCTTGAGCTCTGCGCCGGTGAACTGAGCTCCGTGCAGGCGACATCGGCCGATGTCCAGGTAGTGGGCCCGTGCTCCCACAAAGGAACCGCCGATCTCGTGCTCGACCCACGAGGCCTCGTCATCGAGCTCGACTCTGTTGGGCGTCAACTCGGGCGGCACCCGTGGCGCCTGGATGGGCCGGCCGATTGTCACTTGGCGCACGCTACCGGCATGCGCACGATACGTCCGGCGAATTTCTTGCCCGGGCCAAAAGGGCCGGCGTGGACGGGGAAGGGGATCAGCCTGCGGCATCAGCTCACACACCCTCGCCCGGCTGAGGCCGAGCCTCACGATCCGGGCGATGTCCTCGAGGGTGGTCCCTCCACATCGGTGTCCGGCGCCAAGGCGGCGGCGAGCCGCTCCGTCGCCTCCCGCATCTCGCTCTCGGGCCGGAGCGGGTAGTCCTTGCTGGTCAGTACGACGGCGCCGTTGTCCAGCGTGTACTCCGCGAGCTCGCCTTTGACCATGCCGTCGTTGAGCGGCCCACCCCGGTGGTACGGCGCCAGATGCACGTGCAGGTGATCGAAGGAACCGCCGAAGATGTAGACGTACACGAGCTCGGCGCCGGTCGTCGACTTGACGGCACCGGCGCAGCGCGCCAGGACGGTGCCGAACGTGGCCGCCTCCGCACCGTCGAGCTCTTGGATGTAGCGGACATGACGCTTCGGCTCCAGGTAGGAGAACCCGGCCACCTCGCCCATGAGGGCCGTGGACAGGCGCCAGAGGTCGTCTTCCCACACCTGGATCCTGAAGAGGTCGCCATCGCCAAGACGGCCACAGCACAGGAGGCATCCAGTCACCGCGGAAGAGTCTGGGCCAAGGACGAGGCGCCCGTCATGAGTGGTGAACCACTCAAACCCCCCGCCGTCCCCTCACGCGGACCGGCCAAGCGTGGCCTGCGGCACAATTGGCCTTCGCCGAGCGTGCACTTCTGGAGGTCGCCGTGGCCGATCGGGTCAACATCGGGACACTGGACGAGTTGCGGAAGACGGGGTGCCTGACGGGGAAGGTCGGCGCCCAGCCGATCTGTGTCTTCTGGAGTGAGGGAACGGCGTTCGCCCTCGACGACCGCTGCCCGCACATGGGGTTTCCGCTCCACCGGGGCTCGGTCGAAAGCGGTCTGGTGACGTGCCACTGGCACAACGCCCGTTTCGACCTCGGCTCGGGCGGCACGCTCGATCCCTGGGCCGACGACGTCCGCTCCTATCCGGTCGAGATCGAGGATGGCCGGGTCACCGTGGTGGTGGAACCCGAGCGTGACCGCACCGCCCATCTCCAGCAGCGGTTGGAGGAAGGACTCGAGCAGGGCATCACCCTGGTCATGGCCAAGGCCGTCCTCGCCCTCCTCGACGCCGGGTTGAGCGCGGACGAGATCGTGCGCACCGGTGTCGCCTTCGGGACCCGCTACCGCGCCGCCGGGTGGGGGGCGGGGCTCACCGTCCTCACCGCTATGGCCAACGTCCTCCCCCACCTCGAGCGGGCGGACCACGGGCTGGCCCTCACCCAGGGGCTGGCCTTCCTCTCCCGGGACACCCGCGGCCGGCCGCCCCGCTTCCCGCTCCTCCCCCTGCCCGGTCCCCTCCCGGAGGAGCGCCTCGTGGCCTGGTACCGCCGGTTCATCGAGACCCGCTCCGCCGACGCCGCCGAGCGCGCCCTGGCGACGGCCGTGGACACCCTGGACGCCTCCGCCGTGGCCCGGCTCATGGGCGCGGCGGTGACCGACCACGTCTTCCTCGACGGCGGCCACACCCTCGATTTCACCAACAAGGCCTTCGAGGTGCTCGATCACCTGGGCTGGGGGGCCGCCCGGGATGTGCTCCCGACACTGGTGGCCCAGACGGCATCCGCCAGTCGCAGCGAGGAGCGGGGTGCCTGGCGCTACCCGCACGACCTCGCCGGCCTCATCGCCACCGCCGCCGCCGCTCTGCCCGAACGCCTGGCCGAGGGAGCCCGCCACGACCGGTTCGACCACGAGGGCGGCGTCGCCCGGCTGGCCTGGTCGGTCCTCTCCGAGGATCCCATGGAGGTCGTGGGTGCCATCGACGACGCCATCTCCGCCGGCGCCCGCCCCGAAGAGCTGGGCCGGGCCGTGGCCTACGCGGCCGGCTTGAGGATCACCCGCTTCCACACCCAGAACGACCACGGCGACTGGGACGAGGTGCACCACGCCTTCACCGGCGCCAACGCCCTCCACCGGATGCTCGTACGGGCACCCAGCCCCGAGCTTCTCCGGGGCGTCTACCACGGGGCGTTGCGCATCTACCTCGACCGGTTCCTCAACATCCCGGCGGCACGGCTGCCGGCACCGTCGCCTCCCGGAACAACCGCCGATCTCGCTGAGCTCCAGAGCTGCTGGGACCAGGAAGGGAGGGTCGACGAGGCCGGCGCCATCGTCTACCGGTACCTGGCCGGTGGTGGCGACCCCGCCCGGCCCATGGCCGCCCTCGGGCACGCCCTGCTCACCGAGGACGCCGAGTTCCACTGGTTCCAGATTTACGAAGCCGCCGTGCGCCAGTTCGACGCCTGGCCCCCCGGCTCCGAGGAGGGCGCCCTGCTCCTGGCCGGAGCCGCCCGGTTCCTCGCCGCCCACACCCCCACCCGCCGCGAGCTATCCCAGGTGGTCAGCATCGCCACCCGCCTGCGGAGGGGCGAAGCGCTCTTCGAGGAGACTGACTAGGGATCGGTTGTGAGACGCCCTGCAACCTCCCTGAACGCGCAAAAAGTGATTGTCCAGTTATCCTCAAAGTCCTGGTCAACGAGTGGCTCTATGTCACCCGAACAAGACGGGAGGAGCCGATGATCGCCATCCTTGCGGAGCTCCCATCCCACCTGACGCCCCTGGGCCGACTTGCATTGGGCCCTAACTACACCTCCGCCAACATCTTGGTGGTGGGTGTCATTGCTCTGGCGGCATCGGGGGCCGCACTTGCTCTCAAGAAAAAATGAAAAGACGATGAGAACATAATGAGAAAACTGAGCACGACGTCGACCTCTTCCTGACGAAGTCGTGCGTCCAGCTCAGATCTATTTGGTGAAGGCGGTATGGAGGGGGTGGTACGTCCGGTTCGGGACGATCTCGGGAGGCAGGTTGGGCTTGACGTTGTCGTCGAACCACTTCTGGCCGTCCTCCTCGGACTCCCACATCTCGACGACGCGCCACCCACCCGTGGGGTTGGGCCCGCCGGCATGGGCAATGAAGCCCTGGGAGGCTCGCATGAGGGGCATCAGCTGGCCCACCATCGCTCCGTAGATCTCCTCGGTCAGGTTCGGCACTTCAGCGATCATCAGCACGGGCATCGCCGTACTCCTTCCAGGACGCGGGACGACGAGGCGGACGCTACAGCAGCGCCCAAGAGACACGCGGATGAACGAGGCCCCTTGGACGAACCGGCAGAAGCACCTAGCCTGGGTGGAGCTCGGCTCGTGCCGCCGAGCAGGGGGGATGGCTTCGTGGTGGGGCGCAGACTGGGGAGGGCGCGCCGGCGGGTGGGCTTGGCCGTCACGGCGGCGGGGGCCCTGCTGGTGATGGTTGCCGCCTACGGCATCGTCGGTTCCGGTGACGTCGGCCATGAGCTGGTGTCGACGTTCACCGCGCTGCCCACCGGCGTGCTGTTGCTGCTGGCCGGCCTGGATCTGCTCACCCGGCCGGCGTGCGGATCGGGCTCGAGTTGGCCGGCCGTGTCCATGGATGAATGGCTGGCCACGGCTCAGAGCCGCCGGCAGGCGGCCAAGGCAACCTCCAGCTAACTGCTCCATGTCGCCTCGGAGCAGGAGAGCACCCGGGATCGCCCCCTCGTTTACGCTTGATTGGTGGCCCCGCCGAAGCGAATCTCCAAGGAGAGCGTCCTGGCCAAGGCGGTTCGTGCGTTTGCCGATGGGAACGCTCCTTCCATGGACGAGATCGCCGCCGCCGCCGGCGTGTCCCGGGCTGCGCTCTACGAGCTGTTCGGCAGCCGGGGGGCGATCCTGGAAGCGCTGGGGGTGGAGCATCCGCCCTCCTGGCAGGACCGGATCCTCATAGCCGGGGCCGAGTTGCTGGCCGAGCGGGGACTGGCCAGACTCTCCCTCGACGAGGTCGCCGTCCGGTCCGGTGCGTCGCGGGCCACCGTCTACCGGTTGTTCCCGGGCAAGGCGGCGCTGTTCCGGGAGATCGTGCGGGCCTACCTGCCCGTGGACGAGACGCTGGAGATGCTGGAGACCGTGGGCCACCGGCCCCCGGCCGAGGTCATGCCCGCCTTGGCCGCCAGCCTGGCCCGGGCCGGGCACGTCCGCATCGGTGTCCTGCGCAGCGCCCTCTTCGAGGTGACGGGCAGAGAGGACGGGAGTGAGGAGGTCGTCGAGGAGATCCTCCAGAACACGCGGGTCGTGACCCGCTATCTGGAGAAGCAGATGGACGCCGGTCGCCTGCGCCGGATGCACCCGATGCTGGCCATGCAGAGCTTCGTGGCCCCGATCATGCTGCACATGGTCAGCCGTCCCCTGGCCGAGGACCTGGGCCTGCTCGACGTGCCCGTGGATGAGGTGGTGCGCGAGTTCACCGACGCCTGGTTGCGGGCCATGACGCCTCCACGGCGCCGGCCCCGCCCAACCGCTTCACCCGAGGCGTCCTCCCGCTCCCGGTCCCGCCGCCGCTGATCCCTCAGGCCGAGGACTTGGCCAGCTGAGCTAAGCGTCGGGCGTGCGTGAGCCGGAGGTGGGGCCTTCGACGGCGATGCGATCCGCCACCATGGCGAGGGCATCGTGGAGGGCGGCGATGCGCTGCTCCAGATCGAGGACGCCCACGTACAAGAGGTTGAGCTCGGCGTCGTTGATGGGCTCCACCGTGTCGACGATGGAGAGCTCGAGGTCGGCGATCAGGTCCTGCAGTTCCGATGGCATGCCGGCGATGTACCCGTTGGGTCCCCCGCTAAACCACTCAGCGTGAGCATTCAACCACTCTGAGACCGAGCGCTCGTCACTGACCGGTGAGCCGGCCGGCCAGCCACTGGGCGTCGACCACGGCGTTGCCCTCGTAGTCGTTGTTGAAGTAGGCGTAGACGTCGCATCCGCCGGCCAGCCATTCCGCCAGGCGCTCGGCGGGGCGGCGCAGGCGCCGGCCCGTGTAGCGGCCCCAGTACTTGCGGTTCTGGGCGTCGGGCCCGTGGAAGCGGACATAGGTCCAGTTGGTGGTGAGCTCGAAGGGATGGCCGGCCAGCATGTCGTGCACGCACAGGGCGGCGTCGTGGCGGCGGAGCACCTCGAAGGTGTCATCGTGGATCCACGACGGGTCCCGCAGCTCCACCGCCCAGCGCAGGTCGCCGCCCAGGCGGTTGGCCTCGGTCAGGAACTCGTCGAGCCGTTCGGTGTTCCGCTTCCACCGGGGGGGCAGCTGCACCAGCGTCGGCCCGAGTGAGGGGCCGAGGCGGCGGGCGCGGTCGAGGTGGTTGGGCAGCCAGGAGGCTGCGTCCCGCAGCTTCATGCGGTGCGAGCCGAACTGGCCGAGCTTGAGCGCGTAGAGGAAACCGGGCGGCGCCTGGGCGGCCCACGACTCCACGGCCGCCTCCGACGGCAGGCGGTAGAAGGTGGTGTTCAGCTCCACCGTGTCGAACAGGGTCGTGTAGTACCGGAACCAACCCTTGGTAGTGAGCTCCGCCGGATACACGAGCCCCCGCCAGTCCCGGTACAGCCAGCCGGAGCACCCCACGCGGAGCCGGCCCTGGCCGACGCCGACGGTCCAGGCTTCGGTCTTCGTCACGCCTCGGATGCTTACCCCGATGGCGGGGCCCGGTCCCACCAAATCCTGGGTTTGGGCGCCGCCCAGTGGGGCAGTTATGTGCAGTATGTGCAGTAGTCGGCGACCTGTGCTCAGTTCCGCCCACGATGAGGCAGCAGGGCTGGGCATTGCTTCGCCCCAGGCGAAGGCGGACATGACCACGCAACTCCTGGCGACCGCTCCCCCACCGGGCACCGGCGGCGAGACCCGCACCCGCGTCGTGATCGATGGCTGTTGCCTGACCCTCGACGATGTCGCTGCCGTCGCTCGCGGCGACGCCGTGGTGAGGCTCTCGGAGGACCCGGCGGTCCGGGGATCGATGCGGCGCAGCGTGGCGTTGAACCGGGACCTCATCGCCCGGGGGGTGCCGGTCTACGGGATCACCACCGGGTTCGGCGACTCCGTCCACCGCCAGATCCCGCCGGAGGCGGCCGCCGCACTCCAGGAGCACCTGCTGCGCTTCCTCGGGAATGGCACCGGGGCCCTCACGCCCCGGGAGACGGCCCGGGCGGTGGTCCTCATCCGGGCCAACAACCTCGCCCGGGGCCACTCCGCCGTCCGCCCCGAGCTGGTCGAGCGACTGGTGGAGCTGCTCAACCGGGACGTCATCCCCGTCATCCCCGAGGAGGGATCGGTCGGCGCCAGCGGCGATCTCGTGCCCCTGTCCTACGTCGCCGCCACCGTGGTCGGCGAGCGCAAGGTGTGGCACCGGGGCCGCGTCCGGCCCGCCGTCGAGGCGCTTCGGTGCGAGGGGCTTGAGCCCCTCGCGCTCGAGCCCAAGGAGGGTCTGGCCCTCGTCAACGGGACGGCGTTCATGAGCGCCTTCGCGGCCCTGGCCGCTGTCGACGCCCGGCGCCTGGCGTGGCTGTCGGACGTGTGCACGGCGCTGGCCACCGAGGTGCTGGGCGGCATCGCCGGTCCGTTCCAGCCCTTCATCCACGACGTCGCCAAGCCCCATCCCGGCCAGGTCCGCTCCGCCGCCAACGTGCGGGCCCTGCTCGGTGGCAGCCGGCTGGCCCGGGCCTACGAGGACGTGGTGGCGGAGGCATCCGGGACGAACGGGCACACCCGGGAGCTGCCGGTCCAGATCCAGGACAAGTACTCCCTGCGTTGCGCGCCACAGTTCACCGGCGTGCTGTGGGACACCCTCGACTGGGTCGAGCGCTGGCTCAGCGTGGAGATCAACTCCAGCACCGACAACCCGCTCTTCGACAGCGCCTCGGGCGCGGTCGTGAGCGGCGGGAACTTCTCCGGTGGTCACGTGGCCCTGGCCATGGACTCCCTGCGGACGGCCGTGGCCAGCGTGGCCGACCTCATGGACCGCCAGCTCGAGCTCGTGGTCGACGAGAAGTTCAACCATGGCCTGACCCCGAACCTGGCCCCCGCACTGCCCGAAGGTCATCCCGAAGCCGGACTCAACCACGGCTTCAAGGGGATGCAGATCGCCTGCTCGTCGCTGACCGCCGAGGCCCTCAGCCGCTGCATGCCCCTGACGGTCTTCTCCCGGTCGACGGAGTGCCACAACCAGGACAAGGTCTCCATGGGCGCGACCGCCGCCCGCCACGCCCGCGACGTCGTCACCCTCGTCGAGAAGGTCGCCGCCATCCATCTGATCGCCCTGTGTCAGGCCGCCGACCTCCGGGGTGCCGGACAGCTGGGAACCGGCACCCGGGCCGTCTACCAACAGGTGCGCTCCCGGGTCGCACCGCTCGAGTCCGACCGGCCGATGCAAGACGACATCACCGCCGTGCTCGCCCTGATCCACTCCGGCGCCCTCGTCGGGGACAACGCCCGGAATCAATCTTGGGAGCAAACATGAGAAAGGCCATTGCTGCGTTGCTCACGGGTTCGGTGCTGGTCTTCAGCGGCATCGCCTGCGACGACAACGAGAACAAGGATGGACAGGGCGGAGTGGTCGACGAGGACGACACCAACGTCGGTCCTGGCGACGGCAAGGACGAGGTCGGACCCGGCCGCTAGTCAGCAATCGGAATCCCCCACCTCGCCGAGCCCAAGGGTTTCAACTCTCCTGCCAGAAACTGGGGCCAAAACCCCTCTTCGGAATTGACCAGAAGCGATTGGGCAGGATTGCGCCGCTTATTCCGCTGGTGCGTCCCCGCCGACGCAGGGATCGGCCCACGATGATCCGAAAGAACACCCTCGCGAGTCGCACTGGGCGCCCGGATGCCGAACCTCCATGACGGACGGGCATCGCCGGAGGTAAGGGGAACGTCGTGTACGAGCAGTCCGAGTCTTCGTGGGCGCCGCCCACGGGGGGGCCGGTAACCGGGGACTGGCCTCCTCCGCCCCCACCGCCGGCGGCGTCACCGAACCGGCGACTCATCCGGTGGGTGGTGGGAGCAGGCGTGGCAGGAGGACTGATGCTGGTCGCCCTGGCCGCCATCTTCGTCCCTCGCGCCGTGAGGGCGGTCACGGACCCCATCGACGACGCCAACGCCTACCTCCGGCTTATCAAAGCCGACGAGGCGGCCAGCGCCTACGAACTGCTCTGCCAGGAAAGCCGCTCCCAGTTCGACCTGGCCGCCTACGAAGCGACGCTCCAGTCCGCGGCGGAGTCCAACGGCGAGCTCCTGTCCTTCAACGTCTTCGCCTCCCATGTCGAGATGGGCGGCGACGCCTTCGTGGCCTACGACGTGAGGACCACCAAGGGCCGGCTCAAGCGCCAGGCCCGGCTCGTCAACGAGCAGGGCGAGTGGCACTGGTGCGGCGCCCAGCCCAGGTGACCCAGCCCTGATGGGACGGAAATTACCCTCTTGACATTTCGTACGGCTGTTCGGTAGCCTGGCGCCGCCGGGTCGGCGGAGACCGCCACCCTGGCCTCGAGGGACAGCCCTCCTTTCCGGTTCGGACTCTGGTGCTGGTGCGCGCCAGGCGACGAGAGGAGGCGCGATGCCCGAAGGTCCCTGGAGCCTGAGCAGGGCGCTTCGGGCGTCGTTGGCCCGGTTTGATCCGAAGCGCTGCACCGGTGAGGACGCTGCCGCCTTCGCGGAGGAGCTGGCAGCGACGGAGAAGGCCTGTGCTGCGGCTCGGGCGCTGGCCGCGGCGCGGGCAGTGGAATGCGGGGCGCATCGGCAGAAAGGGTTCGCCGACGCCGCCGACTGGCTGGCGCGAACCACGGGGACGTCGACGGTGGAGGCCAAGACAGAGCTGGAGACGGCGCGAGCATTGGCGGAGATGCCGGACACCCGGGCGGCGGTGACGGCCGGGGAGCTGTCGCTGGCGCAGGCGACCGAGCTGGCCAGGACCGAAGCGGAGTGTCCCGGGTCGGAAGCCGAGTTGCTCCCGGTGGCCCGCACCGGGAGTCTGAAGACCCTCAAGGACAAGAGCCGCAAACGCCGGCTGGAGGCCATCGACCCCGAGGAGCTGCACGCCCGCCAGCATCGGGCCCGGTACTTCCGCCACTGGGTCAACCGACTGGGGATGGTGGGCTTCGCCGGTGAGTTGCCCCCCGAAGTCGGCCTGCCGTTGGTCAACCGCCTCGAGGCCGAGACCGACCGGCTGCGCCGCCGGGCCAGAGGGAACGGCAACCCGGAGCACCACGACGCCCACGCCGCCGACGCCCTGGTGCAGTTGGCCGCCGGTTCGGGAACGGGCAAGACCCGCTCGGCGGATCTGGTGATCGTCTGCGACCTGCGGGCCTTCCGCCGGGGTCACGCCCACCCCGGCGAGCGGGTCCACCTGGTGGGCGGCGGGCCCATCGCCGTGTCAGTGGTGAAGGAGCTGGCCGAGGACGCCTTCTTGAAGGCGGTGCTCCACGACGGGACCCGGATCGAGACCGTGGCCCATTACGGCCGGCACATCAACACCGAGGTCCTCACCGCGCTGACTCTCGGCGCACCCCCCGACTTCGACGGGGTCAGCTGCTCCCAGGCGGGCTGTGACCGCCGCTACCACCTCGAGCGCGACCACGTGAACCCCCGCGGCAACCACGGCCCCACCTCGCTCGAGAACCTGCAACTCCTCTGCTGGCCCCACCACCAGGAGAAAACCGCCCGCGACCGCCGAGCCCTGCGGAAAAGGGGACGCGGACCGGACCCGCCGTAACCGCGGGACGCTGCGGGTCCACCTGGCCGAACCGAGGATCAAGAAGAATGGTCGGCGCGGGCGGCTGAGCAGAATCCATCGGGATGGCGATCACAGGAGGACCTTCCGTGCCGGGTACTTCGCGACGCGTCAAGCGGATGAGCTTCGGCGCCAACGCTGCCGTTCGTGGTCCGGGGGTTCAGGGTGGGGGGCGGCGGGGCAACAAGGCGCTCCTGGTCCTTGCCGCCCTGGCCGTGCTCGTCGTGATCGTGGCCTCGCGCCGGTCGTCGTCTCCCGAGGTCAAGCAGCTACCGATCGGGAGTCGCGCCGCCACCAGCGCCGGCTACGAGCTGACCGTGCACAGCTGGAAGAGCGCGGGCTCGTCGCCCACGGCAAAGGAAAAAGGGCTGTCAGCCATCGAGATCGAGTCGTGTCGCACGGCGCCGGATCGGCCGCTCCTCAAGGCGGGCGCCTTCTCCCTCGAGATGCCGGATGGCAAGAGCCTCGAGCCGCAGGGCTCGGACCTGACCACGTCGCCGGACTGCGTCCGGGGCGAGATCTTCTTCCCCGCCACGGCCGACACCAAGCCGCGCTCCGTCCTGTACAGCGCCGGGTCCCCGAGGCTCAGCTGGACCGTCGACGAGGACGAGAGCTAGCCGCCGGGCGCGGAGCGGGCCGATCGCCACGCCTCGAGGACCCTCTCGGCGTCAAGCGGCACCAGGTTGGAGGCCGGCCCCGAGATCGTGTGCGAGTTGACGTAGAGGATCCGCTCGTTGATGGCGGCGACGTGGCGCCGGACCTCCTCCTCGGTGCCAGCCGCGGCAATGCGCCCCATGGCCTCGTCAAGCTCTTTCCGCACCGAGAGAGCCGGCGGCAGGTGGGAGATCTGTTCGTCGCGCAGCTTCTTCCGGATCCACCACAACTCGTCGTACGGGAGGGCGAGATCGGGGATCGGCTTGCCCTGGCCGGGCAAGTTGTCGAAGTCGCCCCGCTCGATGCCTTCCCGGATCTTGCGTTCCACCCACGACTCCCAGGGAATCTCAGGGGGCTTCCGCTCGGTCATCCCCTTGATGGTCGCACACGGGCTCCCGGCGACCCGAAGCCCGAACCTCATCTCGGGCTGGCCGGGACGGGGGCGGGCCGCCGGGCGGGCCGGTCCCGATCCGCGGCGGGCGACCGGCGATCACACCGGCGCATCACCGGTGCCAGCGCCACCAGCCCTCCGTAGAACCAGCCACCCACCAGCGCCGGCCAGAGCGCAACCAGCGCCACCTGCCACCAAGGGGCGACGCTCCGCAGCGCAACGGCCATGACCGCGAAGGCAACGGGCGTGCCGATGAGGGCGCCGCGCACGATGGCCCGTCCCACCTCCGCGTCGGTCGGCGTCATGTCCAACATCGTCGGCCAGAACACCTTCGAGATGGCTCAAGCGCTTCCGAGGATTCCTGATGCCCGCCCCAGGACGGTCAAGGCTCATCGTCTTCTCATCGGCGCGCCGCCATCGTGCGGCTGTGAACCCGGCGATGGTCTTGGCCCGACTGGTCGGCGTGGCGTACCCACTTGCCATCCTGGCCGCCACCGTATGGCGGCGGGCCGGCCGTCGCCGCCACCCCGGGGAAGACACCGACCCGGAGGCCGTGTCTGCCTCCCAGCTGCTTCCCAGGCTGAAGAAGAAGGAGCTCAGGGCTCGGGTCGGCGCCGGCGAGGACCCTGCAGCGTTCGATCTTCGCAGTTGCGACTTGACGGCAATGGATCTCACCGGCCGGGACATGAGCGGCGTCGACCTCACCCGGGCCCGCCTGCGAGGGGCCCGGCTGCGAGGGGCTTGCCTCAGGGGCGCCACCCTCGCCTATGCCGACCTGTCCCAGGCCGACCTCGCCGGCGCAGACCTCAGCACGGCGCGCCTCCTCGAGGCCGACCTGACCGGTGCCAACCTTTCCGGCGCAGACCTCGCCACGGCCCGAGGCGTCGAGATGGCCGCCTTGGCCCGGGCCCGCTACACCAACGAGACCCGATGGCCGACGGGGTTCGACCCTGCTGTCGCCGGCGCCGTCCTCGTCAGCGACCGGTCGGCGACTCGCCGCTGACCTCCCGCCCATAGCGGCGCTGAGCGACGCTCATCGAGACTTCATCTCCGCCTTCCTAGGGTGCCAGTGTGCCGAGCCTGGTGAGCGCTCCGGTGTCGCCCCGACCGTTCCTCCGAGCATCGAACTTCTGACACTCCACCACCGCGACACAGTTCACGCACTTCCGGAGGAGAACCATGCCCAGCCTGTGGAGGCCGTACTGGCCCGACATGCCCGAGGACGTCGCCATCGACGTGATGCCTGCCTCGAATGGCGAGTACATGCCGAAACCTCCCACCCCGGAGCAGCAGGCCATCATGGCCCTGCAGGACGAGAAGGTCGAGGAGGTACGCCGGAAGTTCGGCATGAGCCGGCGCGACTTCGTCCGCACGGCGGGAGCGTTCGCCATCGGGGTGTGGGCGATCGATCAGGTGACGGGTGGCCGGTGGGGACGCTACGCCTGGGCGGACGGTACGAAAACCACCGCCGCCTGCGACCTCGAGAACCCCGGAGCGCAACTCGCCAACCTCCCCGGCGAGTTCATCCTCGACACGCAGGGCCACATGGTCAACTCTGCCGGGAAGTGGCGAACCGAGAATCCGGGCTTCGAGGTCTTCCTCTCCATCTGGACGTCCCAGGCCCTGGGAGACTATCCCGGCGTTGAGGGTGGCAAGGTCCGGGGCTTCGGGGCCGGCGAAGTCGACTGGATCGAGAACCTCTCCCGCTACCACTACTTCAAGGAGATGTTCCTCGACTCGTCCCTCACGACGAGCCTGCTCACTGCCCTCCCCAACCTTCCCGACGACACGAACATCCTCCCCCTCCACTACTCCGCCGAGACCCGGGACATGACCAACCACCTGGCCCAGTCGGAGCGGTGCTTCATCCACGCCTTCGCCCAGCCCAACCGGGGCTTCATCGGCCGGGGCCGGACTCCGCTCCACCAGGCGGAGGATTTCGACTGGATGCAGAGCGTCGCCGGGCCGCTCGACGTCCGGGGCTGGAAGCTGTACTGCGGCTGGGGGGACCCGACCCCCAACGTCAACGGCTGGTGGTTCGACGACGACAACGGCCTCGCCATCGTCGAGCACATCCGCGCCATCCACCAGAAGCTGGCCCGCCCGGCGGTCATCTGCACCCACAAGGGCCTGGCCTTCAACGGCACGTTCGACTCGGCCAAGTTCTCGCCTCGGGACATGGGGGTCGTGGGCCGCCAGTTCCCCGACGTGACCTTCTACACGTACCACTCGGGCTACGACGGCGAGTATCAGGGGCCCTACCCCGGCGACGACAAGGTGAACTCGTCCAACCGGGGGGTGGACGCCTTCATCAAGAGCCTGCGCGAGAACGGCATCGACGCCACCCGCAACGTCCCGCCCGGCCTCGACCACGGCAACACGCCGAACATGTACGCCGAGCTCGGCACCGGCTGGTGGAACGTGATGAACGACGCCAACCAGGCCGTGCACATGTTGGGCAAGCTCATCACCTACGTCGGCCCCCGGCGCATCGTGCTGGGCACCGACTGCATCTGGTACGGGTGCCCCCAGTCCCAGTTCGTGATGATGCGGGCACTGCAGTTCACCGACGAGGCCAGGGCCCTCTACCACCTCCCCTACGGCCTCGACGGGGACCGCCTCGATCCCCGGCGCAACGCCCTCGACGGCACCAGTTACATGGCATCGCATCCCAACCTCGCTGGTTGGCCTACGGACGGACGGGCGCATCCCGAACGGAGCATCCGCAACGGGATCTTCGGCCGCAACGCCGCCGACGCCTACGGCGTCGACCCCGATGCCGTCCACCACGCCATCAGCTGCGACGACGTCCAGAAGCTGCGCGACGCCTACATCCTCAACCCCATGACCCCGAAGGAGCGGGCGGGGATGAGGACCAACCGGGTCTTGGGCCCCAGGACCCGGCGGGAGTTCTGGAGGATGGTGAAGGAAGAACACCCGTGGACTGAGGTGGGGCGCTAAGCGGCGAGGCGACCGCCGCCGGGAAAGGGGAAGTACCACCGATGCAGAAACGAATCGTGGTGGCGCTCGTGGTGTCCTGGGCGGCCATGGTGGCGAACCCGGCCGGCGCCGCCGTCACCCACGGACCGCCCTACGTCGCCGGCCCCAAGGGGGGCGACGCCCACACCCACGTCGACGCCGATCCCGCCACCGGAAGGATCTCGATCTTCCAGGACAACACCAGGCAGGCGGCGGCCGTCCACTGCGTGGGCGAAGGACCCTTCGCCGACCTGGAAGTCACCCACGTGGTGACCGACCCGATCTCGTCGGTGAAGATCCACTACGCCGACGCCGTGATGACGGAGAACCCGGTCATCAACATCATCGTGGCCGGCTCGAAGAGCGGCTGGTTGGGCCACGGTCAGTCCCTCGGCCCGAAGCTGCGCGAGAGCGGAACGATCGACGTTCCCCTCCGGGGCGGCCCGGGAACGCCGGTGCCGGGCGAGACGCTCACGGTCATCTTCGGCCTGCAGGTCCACGCCGGGTGCCTACCCCACCCCCTCCTGCTGGGCCTGGCCGGCAGCCGCCCGGTGGAAGGCGGCACGGCCCTCTTCCCGTCAGTGGAGCTCGACTAGCGCGAGGTGACCCCGATGCCCAGGATCCATGCACCCGGACTGCTCAGCAGCATCGCCTTGGCAGGAGCGTTGGTCATGGCCCCGACCGTCCCGGCTGGCGCCCATCAGGTGACCTCCCCCCCTCGTCCGGCTGACGCCATCACCGGTCAGGAACATCCTGCCCGGGTCTTCGCCTTCTCCCTGCACTATGTCCCCTCCACCGTGACCATCCGCCAGGGGGAGAGCCTCACGTTCGGGAACTATGACCCCGTCTCCGGCGTCCCGGCCCACAGCCTCGACGAGGTTGTTCCCGGCTGCACTGCGCCGCCCTACACCGGTCACGACTGCCGGTACCCCAGGTTCAGCAGCGGCCTCGTCGACCACGGCTACGTCCACCACGTGAACGGGGTCGAATCGCTGCCGCCCGGGACGTACAGGTTCACCTGCCAGGTCCACCCCTTCATGAAGGGGAGGCTCATCGTCCGTTCAGGGCCGTCTCCGACGTTCCGTCCTCCGGGCCAGAGGCTGAAGACCAGATCGCGCCACTCGGTGAACGGCGCGGCGGGCACCAGATCGGCGTACGACGGGCCCGTGGGGGACCCCGCCGAGCCCGCGTCGCCGGCGCCGCCCGATTCCCCGTCGGGTCCGACCAGCACCACCAGGAGATCGCCGGCTCCCCCCTCGAGCGGTGACGGGTCGAAGCCGGCTTGACGCAGGGCGGCGAGGAGCTTGCCGGCATCACGACCGGCGACGAGCGCGCGGACCATCGGCGACCTCCTGTCGGGGTGGGACAGCCGCCCGCACTCCTTTCGAGAGCCGGGGGCTTGTGGTGGTGCGCCGGGGAGGAATCGAACCTCCGTCTTCCCGGGAAAGGACCGGGTGCTCTCGCTGAGCTACCGACGCTGGATGCTTTGCAGCCTGCGACGGTCATCGTGAACCAACGATGAGATCGCGGGGCCGGCGCGCCCAGAGGCCGGGAAGCCGGGCGATCCGGCTGTCATCCTCATCTCATGTTCGGGGACCGATCCTCTGGTGATGGACGTCGGCCCGTTCGAGCTTCTCGTCGTTCTGGCGGTGGCGCTGCTGTTCTTCGGCCCGTCCCGCCTTCCTGGCCTGGCGCGCAGCCTTGGTGAGGCGCTCGGGGAGTGGCGCAAGGCGATGGGCGGCGGCGAGGACAGCGCCGGGCGGGAGTCGACGGGCTGGCCGTCATCCCACCTCCCCGCCGAGGATGGCGTCGTCGGGCAGGCGACGGTTGCGCTGCCGGTGGCGCAGGAGATGGGCCACCGTGAGCGACAGGGTGAGCCCCGTCATCTCCCACTGGTGATCGGTGACGAAACCGAGGGTGGCATCGAGCGGGCCGGACAGGACCTCGCCCAACCACAGGGTGAAGCAGATCCGGAGCAGGAAGCCGACGGCCGTGAGCCCGAGGACGACCAGCAGCGGCATGCCCACGTCGCCGGCCAGGAAGGGGGTCAGCCCGTCGGGGAAGGCGACCATCACCGGCATCCGGCGCCGGTCGAACCAGCGCTCGATGGCCCGCATCATCCGCCCGATCCGCCGGAACCGGCGATCGAACCAGCCGAGCACGCCGGTCCCGTGCAACGCTCCGAGCCGATGGATGACGGGCACGGTCAGCACCCGCCGGGTGAGGGCCACCGCCACCAGCGGCACCGTGCCCACGGTCCGGCTGACCAGGAGCACGTAGCGGGCCCGGGGTGACAGGAACACCAACAGCAGCGGCGCGCCGACCACCAGGGCCGGGGCCGTGGCGTCGGCCACCTTGTTGGCCACGGCCAGGACGACGAGTAGGGCGATGCATCCCCCCGTCACCCGGCGACGACGGGTGCCCTCCGGACCTGCGCCGGACGGCGACTCCTGCCCCCACGAGCCGGGGGGGAATCGCACGTGCCCTCCCCTATCGCCGATGGGCAGCCATGAAGCGGCGTGCCGCGCCGAGCTCGTCGCCGCCGCCCAGGTCGATCGACTGACCGGTGAGTTGCACGAAGGCATCGCCGAGCGTCGGACGGCCCACCGCCGCCGCCACCCCGGCCGGAGTGTCGAGGGCGACGATCACCCCTTGGTCGACGATGGCGACGCGGTCGGCCTGCTCCGCCTCCTGGGGGGTGCCGGCGCTGTAGACGATCGTGACTCCCTCGGCCCGGAGACGGGCCGCCTCGACGGAGAGGGCGTCGCCCGGCTCGTCCACCAACAGCACGTCGGGAAGGTGGAAGCGCGCCCGCATCAGCGGCTGGCCCGGGTACACCAGGCGGGCCCGGCGCTGCACCGCCCGAGGGCGTTCCACGACGTCGTAGCCCGCCACGGTGGCATGTCCTCCGGTGGGCGGGACCAGACTGGACAGCATCCGGAGGATGGTCGACTTCCCCGCCCCGTTCGGGCCGAGGAGGGCGAACACCTCACCCCGAGCCACCTCGAAGCTCACGCCCCGGACCGCTTCGATCAGACCGAACCGGCGGCTCAGGTTGGCAGCGGTGACGGCAGGCAGGTCGTTCCGGCGGAGGCCCCTCATCGGCGTGGCCTAGCGGGGATGCACCCGGACGGACAGCGACCGCACCCCGCGCAGGAACGAGTAGGCCCGGGGCGGGTCGTCATCGAGCAGATCGATGCCGGCGAACCGTTCCCGCAGGCGGGCAAAGGTGATCTCGGATTCCATGCGCGCCAGCGGGGCGCCCAGGCAGTGGTGGATCCCCCACCCGAACGTGAGCGGCTGACTCTGGGCTCGGTCCACGGCGAAGCGGTCCGGCTCGGGGAACCACCCCGGGTCCCGGTTGCCCGCCGACAGCAGGGCGACCACGTGATCACCCCGCTCGAGAGGGACGCCCTCGACCTCGGTCGGTTCGAGCACGTCGCGCAGCACGAAGGGCACGGGGCTGTCGTAGCGGAGGATCTCCTCCATGGCAGAGCCGATGAGCGAGCCGTCGGCCCACAGCCGGGCCATCTCGGCCGGGTGGCGCAGCAGGGCCAGCAGGCCGTTGCCGATGACGTTGGTGGTGGTGACGAACCCGGCGAAGAACAGGAGGAAGACGGTCGACATCAGCTCCGACTCGGACAGGCGCCCGTCGTCCTCGTCGCGCACGGCGATGAGCGCCGAGAGCAGGTCGTCTTCGGGCTCAGCCCGGCGGGCGGCGATCAGGTCGTTGAAGAACACCTCGAGCTCGTCGAAGTTCCGTTCCGCCTTGGCGATCTCCTCCTCGGTGGCGTCGGGCCGGTCGGCCAGCATCCCCTCGGTGATGAGCGGCCGGAACCGGTCCCGCTCGCCCGCGGGCACCCCCACCAGCTCCCCGATGACCGTGACGGGAAGGGGGAAGGCCAGGGCGGTCATCACGTCGACCTCGCCCTCCTCGGCCATCTGGTCCAAGCGCTCGTCGACCAGCCCCACCACCCGATCCCGGAGCTCGTCGACCCGGGGCGTGGTGAACGCCCGGCTGACCAGCCGGCGGAGGCGGGTGTGGTCGGGCGGATTCTCCGTCACCATGGAGAACCCCCGCTGCCGCCGCTTCTCCATCCGGCGGCGCATCCGCTCCCGCTGGGCGTCGGTCATCCCGGGCCGGCGGAACATCTTCTCCTCGTCATGCCCGAGGCGCGGGTCGAGGAGCACCTGGCGGCAGGTCTCGTACCGGCAGGCGTACCACATCCCGTCGTCCGCCCAGCGGTGAAATGGCGCCAGGTCATGGAGCGCCCGGTACAGGGGGTAGGGATCCCGCCTGCCTTCCTCCCGCGTCAACAGCTCCCGCAGGACATCGTCGGCGGTGATCGTCATGGCCATGTCTGCCGTCCCCTCAGCACTACGGCGACCCAATCGGACATTCTTCCCGAACCTACCGTTTGATGACACTCAGTGCAAGGAGTCACCGCGAGACAGGTCGAGTCCGACTTTCCCGGTGAGGGTCAGGTGGGCCGGCCCGGCCGCCAGAAGCCGGCCAGCAGCAGGGCGGCGCCTCCCCCGCCGGCCCCCAACCCGATGATCATGCCGGTCCAGCCGGGCGGATCGGCGATGCCGGCGGCGTGGTCGATCGACCACGCCCCCGGCCCCAGCACGGCCAGGGCCAGACCGAGGACGGTGAGGACCATCACGTACTCCCATCCCTCGCCGGGCCGGAAGATGAAGAAGCCCTTCTTCAGGTGGTTGGTGATCCAGGCCACCACCATGACCCCCACGACGCCGGCGCCGGCGAAGGGCGTGAGGAGGCCCACGACCAGGAGTGCGCCGGAGCCGATCTCGGTGAGGCTGGCCAGCCAGGCATGGAGCACGCCCGGTCGCATCCCCAGGCTCTCGACCCAGCGGGCCGTGCCCGGGATGCGCCCCCCGCCGAAGACATGATTGAGTCCGTGCGCCAGGAACACCGCCCCGAGCGCCACTCGCAGCCCGAGCAGGGCGAGGTTCGTGGGTTCGGACACGGGGCCAGTCTGGCCGACCCGGTCTCCGGACCGGCGAATGCGGCCACCCGGCTCAACCGGTCAGGCCAGGGCCTGCCGCACGAGCTGTCCGCTCACGTCGCGCAGGCGGCGGCGGGCGTCGGCGTCGTAGGCCTGGGGGTGGGCCCGGGCGTCCCGGAGCCGGTTGAAGAACCGGCCCGTGACACCATCCAGCTCGGGGGCGGTGATGAGGCGGAGCGTCGCCTCCGCCCCTTCCTCGATCGTGCTCATCGGCTCGCCCCCGGCCCCACGAACCATGGCCGTGTCCATGAAGGTCGCCGGGTGCAGGGAGTTGACAGTCACCCCCCGGTGGCGGAGCTCTTCGGCCAGGTCGAAGGTGAACATGATCTGAGCAAGCTTGCTCTGCCGGTAGGCGTCCACCCCCACGTAGGTGCCCTCCAGCATGAGGTCGGCGAAGTCGATCGGGTGCTGGCCCAGCGAGGCAACGTTGACGATCCGGGCCGGGGCCGACGCCACCAGGCACGGCAGCAGCCGGCGGGTCAGGTGGCAGCCGGCGAGGTAGTTGACGGCGAAGCGCAGCTCGTAGCCGTCGGCCGAGAGCTCCCGGCCCCCTCCCGGGGCGCCGAAGCCGACGCCGGCGTTGTTGACGAGCACGTCGAGCCGGTCGATCCGGTCGAGCAGCTCGGTCGCCATCCGCTCGACCTGATGGAGGTCGGCGAGATCGGCGACGGCGGTGAGCACCCGGGCCGGGCCGGCGGACGCCGCGATCTCGGCCCGGACCTCCTCGAGCTTGGCCTCGTTGCGCCCGTGGGCGATCACGGTCGCGCCGGCAACGGCCAGCACCCGTACCAAATGGCGGCCCAGACCCGCGCTGGCCCCGGTCACGAGGATGGTCTGCTCGTTCAGGGGACGCACCCACCCACGCCCTCAGGCCGGGCCGATGAGGTGGCAGATGCGCCGGGGATCGCAGTCGGCCGGGTCGAGGCCTTCGGCTCGCTCGACCAGGCGGTGCAGTTCGCCTCGGAGCGTGCGGAGCTCGGCGATCCGCCGGTCGAGGTCTGCGGATCGGGCTCGGAGCAGGTCGAGGACATGGCCGCACGGGGGGTGGCCGCCGTCCCGGAGAGCCAGGATGCTGCGGATCTCGCCGAGGGTCAGCCCCACCGCCTGGGCGGCGCGCACGAAGGCCATGCGGTCGAGGGCGGAGCTGTCGTAGTCCCGGTAGCCTGCGGAGGAACGCGGCGGTGGACGCACCAATCCGATCTCTTCGTAATAGCGGATGGTCTTGGTCGAGACGCCGGATCGCGACGCCAGCTCTCCGATGCGCATGTTGGTCTTGACCTTCCAGTGCCCTGGAAGCCTTAGGGTACCGTCAGTGGTGATCGACCTGCTCTTCGTTCGGGACTGTCCCCACCGCGTGCTGGCCCGCAGCCACGTCGATCTCGCCCTGGCTCGCACGCGCTTCCCGGCCGTGATCCGGGAGCGGGAGGTCCACTCGACCGAAGAGGCCGCCCGTCTGGGGATGCGGGGTTCGCCGACCATCCTGATCGACGGGCAGGATCCCCTCGCCCCGCCCGACGAGCCGGCCACTCTGTCCTGCCGGCTCTCTGGGAGCGCAGGCACCCTCACCGCGGTCCCCAGCGTGGATCAGCTCGTCGAGGCGCTCAGAGGACCGCGGGAGAGGCCGTGACGGCTGAGCTCGACCTGTTCGACGACGCCGGCTTCGAGGGCCCGGTCGTCGAGGCCGTCCGGCGCATCGGCGTCGCCGGTTTCCAAGCGCTGTGGTCAGGACGCCGGGTCACCCTCGCCGACCTGCTCGGTGACGACGCCGCCGTGACTGCGGCCATCGAGCATCTCCGGGCCCGGGGCCGGATCGAGCTGTCCGACGATGGCTGCCTCGTCGCCGTGCACGGCCTCGCCCGCCGGCCGACCCGGCACCGGATCGAGTACGCCGGCGGCATCGTGAACACCTGGTGCGCCCTGGATGCCATCGGCATCCCGGCGGCGCTGGGCATCGACGCCCTCGCCCGAACGCAGTGCCCGACCTGCGGTGCCGGCCTGACGGTGACGCTCACCCGGGGCCGGGCCCAGGGCCCTCCTGGTGCGGTGCTGTGGTACCCGGAGGTCCATCGCGGGCATCTCGTCGATGACTTCTGCTCCAAGGCCAACCTCTTCTGTGCCCTCGACCACCTGGAACCGTGGGTCGGCGGCCGTGCGGTGACGGGCACCGTGCTGACCATCGACGAGGTGGCCGAGCTGGGCCGGGACGCTTGGGCCGAGGTGGCCGGCGACCCCGATGGGGTCGGCGGGTCAGGGGTGGGAACCGAGTTCGGCGGCTGACCGGCCGCCTCGCTGCCGGAGCCACTCGACCAGCTCGTGGGCCTCGCTGACGCTCAACCTTCCCCTCACGGTAAGGGTCAAGGGGTGAATGGGTTGAAGAGCTTGGCACCGGTCCGGCGGAGGTCGGCCGTGTTGCGGGTCACCAACGTCAGCCCATGAACCTTGGCCGTGGCGGCGAGCAGGGCGTCGACGGTGGGGAGCGGGTCGGGCACGTTGATCTTGCCCCATTCCACGGCGATGGGTGGAGTCACGTCCAGAATCCGATCCGCATACTGCTGACCGAGCCGACCGAGCCACGCCTCGAAGACATCGGCCTGAGCGGCGTCCCGCCGGCGGAGGCGCTCGATGCCCTGACGGATCTCGCCCACGACCAGGACGCTGAGAAAGAGATCCCTTCCTGACACCGTCTTCATCCAGCGCTTGACCCCCCGGTCGCCCCGCGGTTTCCGGGCTTCGGACAGAACATTGGTGTCGAGGAGATAGGTCACAGGTCGACTACCCGTCCCCCATCGGCCCGGACCATCTCGAGCTCGGCGAGATCCGGACCCGAGAGCAGAAACTCCTTGAAGCGGTCGTCGTCACCAACAAGCTCCCGATACCGTTCGACAGCGAGCACCACAACCACCTCGCGTCCCCGGCGGGTGACGATCTGAGCTCCCTCTGAGCGAGCACGATCCACGAGTTCGCTGAAGCGCTGCTTCGCATCTTGGAGAGCCCAGATCATTCGCCTTCTCCTGTCTAGTCAGTCTAGATAGGAGCCTACATCCATCGGCTGGCTATGCCGCCGGGCTCACCTGTCCCTCGTCGTCGTCCCACGGCCAGTCGCTCGGTTCCCCCGTCTCCTCAGCCACCTCCCAGCCCCACGCCTCGGCGCTGGCCCGCGCCTCGCGACAGGCCTCACAGATCGAGGCGACGGCCACGGCGTAGCTGCTCGACCGGCCGGCGCCGGCCTTCTGGACGTCCGCCAGGCGGCTTCGACTCGTGGCCAGGAGCGGCGCGGCGCAACGCTTGCATGCGACCCCGGTGTCGACCGGTCCGGCGGCGGCCTGGAGGGACCGCTGGTCGGCGTACCCGAGGGCGACGGTGATATCGCGTACCGGGATATCGAGTTGGCCCCAGTACAGGGCCTGGGCCAGCTTGTCGCGCTGCTCGGCATCAAGAGCAGCCGCGGCGCAACCCAGGTGCATGAGAGCGTGGCGCAGCTCTCCGACGGCTCGGGCCTTCTGGGCCTCGGCCGCCTCGGTCACCAGGCGCAGGCGCTCGGCCGCCTTGGCGACGGGCGAGGCCAGATCGGTCACCTCCTCCAGCGACTCGATATCGGTGATACAAGGCGAGACGGATCGGGGGATCATCGTTGACCTCCTGGTCGTCGTGTTCGGAATCGCATGCCCCGGCGGGAATGCCGTGAGTATGCCGGCGGGCTGTGACAGTGAACCGCGGCCTCGGGGACGCCGAGCGCCCCGTTCCCGGGGCAACATCTCGCCGATGGAGGAACTCCAACTGCTGCGATGCCCCGATGGCGCCGCCCTCACCCGGGCGACGAGGGACTTCGTCCACCAGGCGCTGGCCTCGCACCCCGGGCGCTTCGTGGCCCTGGCCGTGGGCGAGAGCACCCTTCCCCTCTATGCCGGCCTCGACCCCGCCGATCCGGGATGGGCCGGCCGTGCCGTCACCCCGGTGGACGAGCTCTGTCCGCCGCCGGCCGATCCCGCCCGCCGGTTCTCAGCCCGCCTCGCCGCCGCCCTCCCTCCGGGACTCCGCTCCCGCCTGGTGCCCATCGACGTCACCGGCGATCCCGGCCGGCGAGCGGGCGAGCTCGAGGCCCGGTTGCAGGCCGAAGGCCTGGCCGCCGTCGTGCTCGGCCTCGGGCCCGACGGCCACTTCGCCTTCAACCAGCCCCCGACCCCGTTCGACGCGCCGGCCCGGGTCGTCGATCTCTCCCCCGCCAACTTGGCCCGCCTCGGCCCGGTGGAGCCGGCTCGCTCGGCCCTCACCCTCGGAGTGACCACCATCATGGCCGCCGGCTCCGTCCTCGTCGTGGCCGCCGGCCCCGGGAAGGCCGGGGCACTCAAACACCTGCTCGAGGGACCGGGGGAGGCAACCTGGCCCGTGACCTGGCTGCGCCGCCACCCTGGTCTCACCGTCGCCGTCGGGGACCCGCTGTTGTGAACAAACCTGGGGGCGCAATCCTCGACATCCGAGGTGTGAACTGCCTTGGGCTCTCTGACACCAATGTGACGCGACATCCGAGGATTTTGCAGTCAAGTCCCCTGGAACATGGTGGGTCCAGCGCGGGCGGGTTTAGGATCGGCTCATGAGCTCGGGGGTCTTGGGCGCCGTCCCCGCGGCCTACCACCCCGAAGAAGCGGCCCGGCTGGCTGCCCTCCGGGATTACGGGGTGCTCGACTCTCTCCGTGAAGCCGTCTTCGACGACATTGCCTTTCTCGCGTCTTACATCTGCCAGACCCCCATCGCCATGGTCAGCCTGGTGGATGAGGACCGCCAGTGGTTCAAGGCCAAGGTGGGGACCGATGTCAAGGAGACGAGTCGCGACGTGGCCTTCTGCGCCCATGCGATCCTCCAGCCGGACCAGATCTTCATCGTCCCCGACGCCCTCGAGGACCCCCGCTTCGCCACCAATCCCATGATCACTGACGGCCCGAAGATCCGCTTCTACGCCGGGGCGCCCCTCAACAACCCCGCCGGCCTGCCCATCGGGACCCTGTGTGCCATGGACGTCGTCCCGCGCCGGCTCTCGGCCGACCAGGCACGGGCCCTGGGCGCCCTCTCCCGGGAGGTCGTCGTCCACCTCGAACTGCGCCGGCTGGTCGCCGACCTGGCCGCGGTGACCGAAGCCCGGGAGGGACAGGGCGGCGCGCTCGAGGGAGAGATCAACGACGAGCTGCGGGAGGCAAGCCGGTCAGCGGCCAGCGCCAGCAGCCTGGTCGGAGAAGCCATGGAGCAGGTCCTCGAAGCCGAGCGCCGGCTGCGCAACCTCGTCCACCGGCTCCAGGCCCTCCAACAGGGTCCCGTCCCCCACGCTCCGGGCCCGGAGGCCTGAGTCCCCGACCGGCGGGGCGGGTCATCCCGCCTGGCTGCCGTCGAGCAGCAGGGCGGCGATCCGTGCGGGATCGTCCGCCATGGGGACATGCCCGCATCCGGCCAGCTTGACGACCCGGACGCCAGGGAGGGCTCGCTGCGCCCGGCCGGCCTGATGGGGGAAGAGCACGAGGTCGCGCCTTCCCCACCCGACCGTCGTGGGGACGCCGGCCGCCGGGGCCGCCGGCATGGTGATGTGCCGGATCTGCTTGAGGGCGGCACGGATCGCGGGGCGCTGGCGGCCCAGGCCCCGGAGATCGGTGACCAGATCGGCGGCGTCATGGCGTCCGGGCCGGCCGAAGAACAGCCCGAAGAGGGCCACCCGGGCCGGGCGGGACCGGATCATCCGGTCGACGGCCGGCTGGGGCAGGCGGGCGCCGAGCAGACTGGCGATGCGGAAGACGGCGACGACCCAGATCCGTTCCCCCCGGTTCCAGAACGATGCCGGCGACAGCGCCGTCACGCTCCGGGCATAGCCCCGGGCCCCGAGGTCGAGGGCGATCAGCCCCCCCAGGGAGTTGCCGGCCACGTGCGGGCGCTCGAGGCCCAGGTCCCGGAGGAACTTCTCCACCACGTCGGCCATGGCCCGGTGATCGCCCGGCCCCGTTGGGGGAGGCGCCGGCGAGTCGCCATGGCCGGGAAGGTCGACGGTGATCACGTCGCGCTGGGCGGCCAGCAGTGGCACCACCGCAGACCACGCCCGGCGGTGGTGTCCGAGGCCGTGGAGGAGCACGAGCGGTTCTCCGCGTCCCGTGCGGTCATAGGCGAGGTCCACTGCGACAGCCTCAGGAGGCGAGCGAGGCCGGCTCGCCGCTACGAGCAGCGGCGAACTCGTAGTCGGCCGGATCGAAGCCCTTGAGCGCCTTGCGGAACCGCCAGGTGTAGCCCGGCCAGAGCACGGACGTGCCGCCGTCGGGATCGAGGTACCAGCTCCGGCAGCCACCGTCGGTCCACACGGACTGGGCCAGGCGGTTCTGCACGTCGCGGTTGAAGCCGTCCTGGACCTCGGGGCGGACGTCGATGGACGCCGCGCCCGTCCGCTCCATGTGCCCCAAGGCCTTGACGATGTACTCGATCTGGGCCTCCAGGTAGAGCAGGATCGAGGTGTGCCCGGTGGCGGTGTTGGGGCCCACCAGCATGAAGTAGTTGGGGTAGCCGGCCACGGTCGTCCCGAGATAGGCCTCCCGGCGCATCGCCCACCGCCGGGCCAAGGCCACGTCGTCCCGGCCCGTCAGGGGGTCGGCCACCGGCATGACCTGGAAGCCCGTCCCCAGGATGAGCGTGTCGATCTCGTGCTCGGCGCCGTCGGCCGTCCGGATGGAGGCCGGCCGGATCTCCTCGATGCGGCTGGTGATCACCTTCACGTTCGGCTTGGCCAGGGCGGGATGGAAGTCGTCGGTGACGATGATCCGCTTGCAGCCCATCCGGTAGTCGGGGGTGAGCTTGGCCCGCAGCTCCGGGTCGCGCACCTGCAGGCGCATGCGGGCCTTCGAGATCGGCTCGATCAGACCGGGATGCTGCACGCAGAACCCGACCAGCTCGCGAGAGAGGTACTGGCGGGTGCGCACCGCCCGCTGCACCGGCGGGAAGCGCCGGTAGACGGCCCGTTCCAGCCCGGTGATGCGCCGGTTCATCCGCGGGAAGGTCCATCCCGGCGTGCGCTGGAACACCAACAGCTCCCCCACCTGGGGCTGGATCTCGGGGATGAACTGCGCCGCCGAGGACCCCGTCCCGATGACGGCGACCCGCTCGCCCGACAGGTCGTGGTCATGGTCCCAGCGCGCGGAGTGGAAGCGGTGCCCGGTGAAGGTCTCGAGGCCGGCGATGTCGGGCGGCACCGGGTTGGAGAGCGGGCCCATGCCTGAGATGAGGAACTGAGCGTCGAAGGTTCCCGAGGTGGTCGTGACCAGCCAGCGCTGCGCCCCCTCGTCCCATTCGCCGCCGGTGACCTCGTGGCCGAACCGGACGTGGCCCATGACGTCGTGCTGGTCGCAGACACCCTTGATGTAGGCCCAGATCTCGCTCTGGGGCGCGTAGACCTGGGTCCAGCTCGGGTTGGGGGCGAAGGAGAAGGAGTACAGATGCGACTGCACGTCGACGGCGCAGCCGGGATAGCTATTGTCGCGCCAGGTGCCGCCGACATCCTCGGCCCGCTCCAGGACCACGAAGTCGTGGATGCCCGTCTGCTTGAGCCGGACGGCCATCCCCAGCCCGGCGAAACCGGCGCCGATGATGACGATGCGAACCCGCTCGGCGCGTTCCGTGCTCAAGTATCGCCTCCCTCGGTGAGGAATCGAGCCCTACTTCAGGCGCCGCAGCCGGGGGCCGTCATCGGGGCCACGGCGGCGCCGTTTGGGCCTTTCCCCCGCCCCTTGGGCCTGAGCCTCCTGGGCCGCGGCCGCGTCCCCACTCTCCTGCCCCTCTTGGGCGGCGGCCTCGTCGCGCCCCGCCTTCTTGGCCCGGTTGAGCTCGACCTGGAGGTGGCGGAGGGGGTGCTTGCGCCGGGTGTTGAGGCTGGTGACCGTCGGGCCCTTCCGGTCTCCCCGCATGGCGAACCAGATGACCAGGAGAGCGGCCACGGCCGTGAACATGAAGGGAAGGACGACGAAGAAGTTCCCCGCTTCTGCGACCATGCCGGATCACCAAGCTGCTCGGGTGGTGTGCGGAGCCTAGCCAACACCAGGGGCGTCAGCGAAAGGCTCGTAACCGTCGGGTGAGAAGTACCATGGGTGTCCAGACCACCGGACCCTCGTGAGGCGTCATGGACGACCCCTCGAACCCTCCTGATGCCCAGCGCTCCGACCGGGGCCTGATCATCCTGCTGTGGGTGCTCGGGCTCACCTTCCTGGCCTTCGTGCTCCTCGCCGGGGTCGTCGGGCTGACCCCGTAGGCCGCCCGGCGATGGCGGCCCCCGTCGCCCACCCCGAGGAGCTGGCGGCACTCGACCTCTTCGACGTCTGGACCGGAGCGGAGCCGCTGGCTGAGCGCTTCGATCCCTTCCGCTTCGACCACCGCATGGCCGCCTATCGCCAGCTGATCGACGCCATCAACGGCGACGGCCGGTTCGGGGCCGACAACCGGCGCAATCCCCTCTGGGGACTGATGTTCCAGCACCAGTGGCAGTTCCGCACCGGCCGCTTGGGGGCCGGGACCCGCCAGGACGGCCGGATCGATCCCGACGCGCCCTGGGGATACGGCAACTACGCCCTCAGCGTCGTCCCCTGGCTCGGCGCGGTGGCAGCCGGCACCGTGCCCGACCTGGATCTCGCCGCCCCGCCCACCGCCTCCCGCTTCCGCTACGCGTCGGGCGGGGTGACCGAGCCGCGGCAGGTGCCGGAGGAGCTCCGGCGCGGGGTCGAGGACTGGAGGGCGTTCTTCGAGATCGTGGCCGCCGGCCGGCCGGGCGCCGATCAGGAACCGATCCGATTCGCCCTGTGGAAGGCCCACAAGACCTGCCTGGACGTGATCGCCGCCAACGTCGCCGGCATCGATCCCGCGCCGTGGTCCGCCCTGGAGCTGACGTTCCTGCGGGGATGGTGCCGGATGGTGGACTACCTCTGGGTCGCGGCCTGGCCCACCGACTTCGATTTCATGACCGAGAACGGCTCGGACGTGCTGCCCGAGCGCCCCCTTCTCCCCGGCGACGAGGCCCACGGTCCCGTCGACCTGCCCGACAGGGCGCGGGGCAGCGTCCGCACCATCGTCAAGCTGGCCCGGACCCCGACGTGGCGCTACAACCTGAACCTCGCCCTCTGGAAGCGGGTGATGCGGACCCGGAAAGCCAGGAACGAGGTCGTCCCCATGCTGGACGCGGTCTTCAATCCCAACCCGGACAACGTCGCCGCCCGCCGGCGGATGCTCGGCTACCTGCTGCGCCCTTAGCCCGGCATCCTCAGACGAGGGCGCCTCGCAGCACCGTCACCGCCTGACCGGCGATGTGGACCCGCTCCCGCTCCAGGCGCACCCGCAAGATCCCGCCCCGGAGTGAGACCTGGCGGCCGACCAGCTCGTCCCGGCCCAACCGGGCGGCCCAGTGTGGGGCCAGGGCACACTGGGCGGAACCGGTGACGGGGTCCTCGTCCACGCCCGACTGGGGGGCGAAGAAGCGCAGGACGTAGTCGTAGCCGGCCTCGTCGGCCGGGGCGGTGGTGATCACACCCCGCACCGGCAGCGTGGCCAGGGTCACCAGGTCGGGCTCCAGCGCCCGCACCTCCTTCTCAGAACCGAGCTCGACCAGCAGATCGAACCGGCTGCGACCCACGAAGGTGGGCTCGGCTCCGAGGGCGGCCAATGCCGGCGGGGCATCGGCCGGCTCGGCCGGGTGGGCGGGGAAGTCAAGCTCGATCCACCCATCGGCCAGGGCGGCGGTGAGCACGCCGCTGCGGGTGTGGAACCGGGCCATCTCCCGGCGGTCGAGACGGCCGAGGTCCCACAGTACGTGGGCGGCGGCGAGGGTGGCGTGGCCGCACAGGTCGACTTCGACGCGGGGTGTGAACCAGCGCAACCCGAAGCCGTCGGGGGCATCCCACACGAACGCCGTCTCGGACAGGTTCATCTCCGCCGCCACCGACTGCATCCACCCGGCGTCCGCCTCACCGGCGAGGAGGCAGACGGCGGCCGGGTTGCCGGCGAAGGGATGGTCGGTGAAGGCGTCGACCTGGTGCAGTTCAATCGGCATGATCCTGTTCTAGCCGCCGGCGCCCGGGGGGAGGGGCTCATGCCTGGCCCGGGTGTGACGGCCGTCACGTACGTTCCGCCCACCCGGCGAACGACCGGCCGGGCGCTCACCGTTAGCGTCGCCTTCAAGAGACGCGCGCGTCTTCGCGAAGGGGGGGTGATGGGTCGTCCCGGCCGCTTCCAGTTCTCCGACGGCGCCCGGCCGATGATCCTGGACGACCGGACGCCGGCGGTCCACGGCTACGCCTGGCCGCATCCCTCCCCTACCGCCTCACTGGTCCTCGTCCACGGCCTGCAGAGCCATGCCCAGTGGTTCGCCGAAGTGGCGGGACCGCTGGTGGGCCGGGGGATCGCCGTCTACACCCTGGACCGGCGGGGTTCGGGGTCGTCGCCGGCCCCGAGTGGTGACATCGACCGGTACACCAGCTGGTTCGAGGATGTGGGCCGGGTCGTCGATCTCGCCCGCGCTGAGCACCCCGGGGTCCCCGTCCACCTGCTCGGACACTGCTTCGGCGCCAATCTGGCCCTCGGCGCCGCGCTCCAACGGCCGGAAACGGTGGCCTCCGTCGTCATGCTGGCCCCCGGGCTCCACATCCAGCCCGGCTACGGCCCGGGGCAGAAGCTGGCCATCGCCGCCGCCGGCGTGCTGGCTCCCTCCCGGCGCTTCGGCGTGCCCCTCGACGACAAGCTCTTCACCCGGGACCCCGAGGTTCTGGCCTGGATCCAGGGCGACACGTTGGGAGCCCGCCAGGTCACGGCCCGGTGCCTGCTCCAGAGCGGCCGGATGCTGTCATGGCTGCGGAAGCACGCCGGCGAGCTGGACGTTCCCCTGCTCGTCCTCGAGGCGTCCCACGACCGCATCTCCGACAACGAGCGCAACCGCCGTCTCCTCGACCTGCGGCTGGGCGACCGGTGGCGCCGGGTGATCTTCGACGCCGAGCACTTCCTCCTGGCCGAGGCCTGCCGGGACCACGTCATCGACGAGCTGGTGGAGTGGGTGGCCGGCCGGCGTCGCACCCCGGCCGGGCGCCGGCGGCGTACGGCGACCGCAGCCGTCTCCCGGGTCGAGGTGCTCACCGCCGAGCTGCCCTTCCGCTTCTCCTTCGGTCACGCCCTGGCCGAGCGGAACTCCTCCACCAACGTGTTCGTCAAGCTCACCCTGTCCGACGGGACCACCGGCTTCGGCGAAGGCGTCCCCCGCCCCTACGTCACCGGCGAGACTCCGGAGTCGGCGGTGTCTGCCCTCTGTGACCGTCACGCCCCGGCGCTCCTGGGCACCGAGCTCTCCGAGCCGGCCGTCGTGCCCGCCGTCCTTGACGAGGTGGCCGCCGCGGCGGCGCCGCCCGGGCCCCGGGGCGCGGCCTGGTGTGCCCTCGAGCTGGCTCTCCTCGACGCCGCCGGTCGGTTGTTCGACCTTCCGGTCAGTCACTGGCTGGGCCCGGTGCGGGCCTCCGTGGTCAGCTACGACGCCGTCATCCCCTTCGCCAACCCCCGGGTCCTCACCGCCGTCGCCCTGGTGGTGCGGATGCTCGGAATCGACCGGGTCAAGGTGAAGGTGGGGGACGACCTCGACGAGGACCTGCAACGCCTGCGCCTGCTGCGGCGGGTGCTCGGCGGCGACGTCGACCTCCGGGTGGACGCCAACTGCGCCTGGACGACCGACCAGGCGCTGGCCGCCCTGGACCGGATGCGCCCTTACCGGATCAGCGTGGTCGAGCAGCCGGTGGTGGCGGGCAACCTCGACGGGCTGCGCCGTCTGACCGCTGAATGCCCCGAGCTGATCGCAGTGGACGAATCGCTGCGCACCCGGGAGGAGGCGCAGGCGCTGGTGGAGGCCAAGGCCTGCGACGCCTTCAACATCCGGGTGTCGAAGTGCGGCGGGCTCCTGGCCTCGGTAGGGATCGCGGAGGTGGCCGCCGGCGCCGGCTTGACCTGCATCGTCGGGGCCCAGGTGGGTGAGAGCGGGATCCTCTCGGCCGCCGGCCGCCATCTGGCGGCGGCCATCGCCCCCCGTTACCTGGAGGGATCGGCGGGCCGGCTGCTCCTGGACGAGGACGTCATCTCCGAACGCGTCCTGCCGGGTCGGGGAGGGCGGGCCCGGCCCCACGCCGGGCCCGGGCTGGGAGTCAACGTCAACGCGGACACCCTTGCCCGCCACCAACGTCTGTACCACGTCGTGGCCCCCGGGGTTCGGGGTGTCCCCGGGAAGGTGAACGGATCGCAGTCTGGGGAAAGGCGGCCAGCATGAGCGTGGGGACCAGCGTGCAGAGCCTGCTGCGGATCTGGCTCGAGCACAGCAACGCCAGCCAGTTCGACGACGCCACCTGGCGGCCCCAGGAGGCGCAGCTCGACAAGCTGCTCGAGATCTGCGCCCGCAACGCCACGACCGCCTATGGGCGACGGCACCGCTTCGGTGCCGTCCGCTCGGTGGGCGGCTACCAGGCCCGGGTCACCCCCAACACCTACGACACCCTGGCGCCCTACATCGATCGGGTCAGGGCGGGTGAGGGGAACGTCCTGACCTCCGACGATCCGCTGCTCTTTGCCACCACCAGCGGCACCACCGGTTCGGCCAAGTACATCCCGGTCACCCCGAGCTACCTGCACGAGTACAGCCACGGCATCCACGTGCACACCTACCGGCTGTTCGCCGACTTCCCCGACATGCTCGAGGGTCGGGTGCTCGTCTCGTCCAGCAACGACGAGGAGGGTCGCACCGAAGGCGGTGTGCCCTACGGCGCCATCTCCGGCTACCTGACCCGCACCCAGCCGGGCGTCCTGCGCCGCTTCTTCGTGCTCCCCTATGAGATCTGCAAGCTCAAGGAGATCACCCAGAAGTACTACCTGACGCTGCGCCACGCGCTGGCCGCCGACGTGCGGTGCATCCTCACTCCCAACCCCTCCAGCCTGCTGCTCCTGGCCGAGGCGATGAGGACCCACGCCGACGAGCTCATCGACGACATCCGGCGGGGCACGGTCAACCCGGCCTACCTTCCTGGCGGGGACACCCCGGGCCCCGGGCCGCAGGACCCGCCCCGGGGCCTCACCGCCGGCCTGGTGGCCGACCCCAACCGGGCGGCGGAGCTGGCCGCCTGCCTCCGGGCCACCGGCCGCCTGGTGCCCGCCGAGGCCTGGCCCAACCTGCGGGTGGTGAGCTGCTGGAAGGGCGGGACGATGCCGCTGTACCTCCGCAAGCTGCCCGAGCACTTCGGCGACGTGCCCGTGCGCGACCTGGGCTACATGGCCAGCGAGGGCCGGGGGGCGACACCCCTGGTGAACTCCGGGTCAGCGGGCGTGCTCAATGTCACCAGCCACTTCTTCGAGTTCGTGCCCGCCGAGCAGCGGGACCGGCCCCAGCCGGATTTCCTCACCTGCGAGGAGCTGGAGTCGGACCACGAGTACTACGTGTACCTGACCACGTCGGCCGGGTTGTACCGCTATGACCTCAACGACCTCGTCCGGGTGGTCGACTTCTACCACCGCACGCCGGTCATCGCCTTCGTCCGCAAGGGCGAGGGCATCTCGTCCATCACCGGCGAGAAGCTGACCGAGGCGCAGGTGACGGCGGCGCTGGTCGAGGTCGTGGAACGGGACGGATACGACATCGAGCACGTGACGGCCAGCGTGGAATGGGGCGACCCGCCCGGCTACGCCTTCTACTGCGAACTGGGCCGGCAGTGGCCGGCGGACCGGTGCCGCCAGTTCCTCCGGGCCATCGACCGGTCGCTCTCTCACCACAACATCGAATACGAGGCCAAGCGGACGTCGCGCCGCCTGGCCTTTCCCATCCTCAAGCAGGTGGCCCCCGGCTCGTTCACCGCCATCCGCCAGCGACGGGTGGCAGAAGGCGCTCCCGAAGCCCAGGTGAAGATCCCTCACCTGAGCACCAGCCTGCGGTTCGGCGAACAGCTCCGGGTGGTCCACGAGTACCGCGTCGGATCCGAGGACACGGAGAGCCCCCTGCATCCGGTGGAGGTGAGCCGATGAACGGCAACGGGCGAGCCCAGGACGAGGTGGCGGCGGTGCTCGCCTCCATCCCCATGTTCGCCCACCTGGGCCGGCGGCAGCGCCTGCGCCTGGCGCAGCACTTCTGCCGGCGGCGCTACGGGGCCGGCGACGTGGTGGTGCGCCAGGGCGACACCAGCATGTCCTTCTACGTCGTCCTCTCCGGGTCGGTCCGGATCATCCGCCAGTCCGAAGGCGTCGAGGGCGTCGAGATCGTGGAGGAGGGCCCGGGCAGCTTCTTCGGCGAGATGGGCGTGATCGACGACCTCCCCCGGGCCGCCACCGTGATCACCCTCGAACCGACCGAGTGCGCCCTGCTCGCCAAGTGGGACTTCCAACGGGAGCTGGCCGAGGACGCCGGCATCGCCCTGGCCCTCGTCTCGGTGCTCAACGCCCGGATCCGCACGCTGGAGGAGCGTCTCCTCACATCCTCAGGAGGATGATTCCCATGGTTTCGTTCGTCACTGGTGGTACCGGCTTCATCGGCCAGCGGGTGGTCACGGCCCTGGTGGAAGCGGGGCACAAGGTCCGGGCGCTGGTGCGCGACCCGGGCCGGGCCCGGTTCCTCGATCTGCCCGGGGTGGAGCTCGTCCAGGGCGACCTGGGCCACCCCGCTTCGCTCGCCGACGCCCTCACCGGGGCGCAGCGGGTGTTCCACTGCGCGGCGATGGTGGGCGACTGGCTCCGCCCGGAGGAAACCTGGCGGGTCAACGTGGAAGGAACCCGGGCCCTCCTCGCCGCCTCCACCTCGGCCGGCGTCGAGCGGGTCGTCCATCTGAGCTCGCTGTCCGTCTACGGCCTCAGCCACCACCACGGGACGGATGAATCGGCCCCCCACCGCTACAGCGGTGAGGCCTACATCGACTCCAAGATCGATGCCGAGCGGATGATGCGCGTCTTCATGGACCAGCCCGGGCCCGAGATCGTGATCCTCCGTCCCGGGTTCGTGTACGGCCCGGGGGACCAGCGCTTCATGCCCCGCCTGCTCGACGCCCTGGTCCGCGGCCAGTTCGTCTACATCGGCGACGGGACGAAGGTGCTCAACATCAGCTACGTGGACGAGGTGGCCCAGGCGGTGCTCCTGGCCGACGCCACCGGGGCGGCAGCCGGCAACGCCTACAACCTGACCGACGGCACCGAGACGTCGCTGCGCACCTTCGTGGAGTTCCTCTGCCAGGAGCTGGGGATCCCGGCCCCGAAGCGGCACATCCCCCCGCCGGTGGCGTGGGCGGCCTGCCGCGGCGTCGAAGCGCTGGCCCGGGCCCGGCGGGCGCAGGAGGCCCCTCGCCTCAACCGGGGCCGGATGCGGTTCCTCTACTACAACCAGCGCTACTGCATCGGGAAGGCCCGCCGGGAGCTGGGGTACCACCCCCGGATCACCTACCGGGAGGGTCTGCCCCTCACCCTGGCGTGGTATCGGGAGCAGGGCCTCCTGCCCGCCGTTGCCGGGAGCCGATGAGGCGTTTGACGGCCAGCACCTCGCCGGGCGGGGAACCCTCGGCGGCGTGGCCGATGAACTGGAGGGCGTAGCCGCCGGCGAACAGGCCGGCGGCTAGCCCCCACCGCCCCCGGAGCGGGTAGGCAACCCCCGCCGCCGTCAGGGGGATGCCGACGAGGTGCAGGCAGAAGCTGAGCGGGTGCTGGTGACGCTCCAGCCAGCTCCGAAGCCAGCCCGGCCCTTCCGGCGGGGGAACCCACATGGCGCTCCTTTTCTCGGCCTCGTCGGACAAGGCCGAGATCCCCTCGATCCTCCCGGAACGGCAGCGCGGGGTCCTGCTCCTCAGCGACGGAGGGTCTATGCGGGGGGCAACACAGCGTTTTGCGTGGTGTCACCGCTTGGTGGTCGGCAGGGGTGCGGCCACCTCGACTTCGATCTCGGCCGAGTCGAGGAAGCGGCGCAGCTCGCCCGTCAGGTCGGAGAGGGCGCGCTGCTTCCAGTCCTCGAGCTCCCCGGTGAGGGAGGCCACGGCGGCGACATGGACCCGCGTCTGGTAGTGGATGAGCGCCAGGGCTCCCAGCCCGATGAGCGCCAGACCGCCCAGCCCCCCGCTCACCACGTAGGGAAGCTGGAGCACCATGTCGTCCTGGTCGCGCACGCCCAGATAGCCGGCGAGTACGACGACCACCCCGGCGACGGTCAGGACGCCGGCGGCGAGCTTCAACAGGAAGTCCGTCTGGCGGTGATCCATGGGTGTTCCTTTCTTCACGCGAGACCGGTGCGCTGGCGGGCGAAGTGGATCGCCGCGCCGGCAAAGGCGAGCAGGATGAAGATCCGGTAGGCGAGCCGCAGCCGGGCTGCGGCCGGGTCCTCCCCTTCTCCGACCAGACGGAGCGCGGGGGCCGGATGAGGTGCGGCTGCGGCCGGTTCCGGCGCCGGAGAGGCGGGAAGGACGGTGGCGGCGGGCGGGGCCACCGCGAAGGCGTCGCCGGTCTCGGGCGACGTGGGCCCGGACCCGGCCGTGGGGCTCGGTGCCGGAGGGCCCAGGGGGCCCGGCGTTCCCGACGGCGGCAGGGCAGGCAAGGGGGGCGGCCGGGAGGGCACCGCCCCGGCCACGGTGAGGGTGGAGCGGGAACGGGCCTGGGCCACCACGAACTCCTCGTCCCCACCCGTTTGGTCGGCCACCGAGTAGCGGACGACGAACGCCCCGCCCTCGGCCCGGGCCCGATCCCCGCCCGCCTCCCGGACGGCCGGGGCGGCGGCGACGGTAACGCCCCGTGCGGCCAGCTGCGCCAGGGCGGCGTTGAAGGCGGCCAGCTCCCCCGGGCCGGCGGGGACCCGGTCGGCCACGCGCAACCCCTGGTCGGTCAGCTGGGCCGGGACCCCGCCGACCAACAGCCCGGTCACCGTGACCTTCAGGTCGGCGGTGGGCTCGCCCCGGGGCGGGACGGTGGTGACCGCCTCCGTGGTGGCCGTTTCGAAGGTGACGGCCCCGGCGATGGAGATCCCGCTGGCCACGGCGACGGCCCGGGTGACCACCGTGCCGTCGCCGCGCAACTCGCTGTGCGACGAGGAGGTGCCGTGCCCGATGGCGAGGGTGGTGCCGTCGCCCGCCCGCCCGCCGGCGGCCTCGGCGTCGGCCGCGGGCTGCTCGGTGGCCCGGGCCTGGATGGTCCCCACACCCGATGCGCCCGCGGTTCCCGCCTTGGCATCGGCCGGCGCCGTGGCCGTGGGCGGGTACTGGGCGGTGACGAGGGTGGGGTTGCGGTACTGGTCGGAGGAGGAGGTGAAGAACGTCTCCACCAGCTTGCCGCTGGTGAACCCGGCGGCCCGGGCCACCGCCTTGTCCAGAGTGATGGCCGTGGCCGTGAACACCACGCCCCCGGGCGACTCGGCCGGCACCCGGGTGATGACGCCGATGGAGGCGGCGGCGGCGTTGGAGTCGATCACGGCGATGTCAGCGCCGATCCGGCCGGCCACGGGGGCGATGGCGAGCACCAGCGCGCCGCCCCCGATGAGGACGCCGGCGGCGATGCGGACGCTGAGTCTTCGACACCCCGAACCCCGGGGGCTCATCGCAGCCCGCCTGACAGATAGGCGCTCTCCAGGGCGCCGGCCCGGAGGACCTCTTCGGGGGTGCCGGCGAACTGCACCCGGCCCTTGGCCAGCAGGTAGGCCCGGTCGGCCACCTCCAGCGCCCGGTGGATGAACTGCTCGATGATGACCAGGCTCAGCCCCTCCCGGTTCAGCTCGAGGAGGCGTTCGAGCAGGGCGTCGACGACGAGCGGCGAGAGCCCGAGACTCAACTCGTCGATGAGCAGCAGCCGGGGCGCCGCCATGAGCGCCCGCCCGATGGCCAGCATCTGCTGCTCCCCACCCGAGAGCGAACCGGCCAGCTGCCCCCTGCGCCCGGCCAGAGCCGGGAAGAGCTCGAACACCAGCTGGTGCTGAGCACCCTCTGCCTGTCGCCGGCCTCGGGAGACCGCCCCCGCCGGCTGGGCCCCCACCTGCCAGGCGCCCAGCATCAGGTTGTCGAGGACGCTCAGCCCGGGAAAGACGCGCCTGCCTTCGGGGACATGGGCCATGCCCAGGGCCACCGCCCGATGGGGGGCCAAGCCGTCGATGCGCCGGCCGGCGAAGGTGACCCTCCCGCCCCGGGGTCGGACGAGCCCGGTGATGCCCCGCAGGCTGGAGGTCTTCCCGGCCCCGTTGGCCCCGAGCAGGGCCACGATCTCCCCGGCGCCGACGGTGAGGTTGAGGCCCCGCACGGCGGGGACGGGGCCGTAGGCGACGTCGAGGCGCTCGACGCCGAGCAGTGCCGGCCCGGTAGCGCCGTTCGGCTCAACAACCACCGGGGGCTCCCGCCGAGGCGCCGAAGTAGGCCGCCCGGACCCGCTCGTCATGGCGGATCTCCTCCGCCGTACCACTGGCGATCAGCCGACCGAACTCGAGCACGTAGACGCGGTCGCACACGCGCAGCACCAGGGGCACGTCGTGCTCGACCAGGAGGATCGAGCGGGTGCCGTCGTGGACCTGTCCCAGGAGCTCTCCGAAGTAGGACGACTCCGCCGTGTCCAGACCGGCGGCGGGTTCATCGAGGAGGAGGACGGCGGGCTCGGAGGCCAGGGCCCGGGCCACCTCCACCATGCGCCGCGTCCCGTAGGGAAGGTCGTCGACGGCGGCGTCGAGCACGCCGGTCAGCTGGCAGCGCTCCGCAATGGCCTCGACGTGCTCTCCGGCGGCGCGTTCGGCCGCCTGGGCCCGGGGCGTGCGCAGGGCGGCGGCCAGGGCGGAGGCGCCGTAGTGGCGGTGGCGGCCCAGCAGCAGGTTCTCGCGGACGGAGAGATGGCCGAAGAGCCGGGCCTGCTGGAAGGTGCGGGCCATGCCCCGGCGCGCCCGCTCCGCCGGTGGCCAGCCGGTGACGTCGACGCCGTCGAGCCGGACCCGGCCTCCGGTCGGAGCGAGGAACCCGGTGACGCAGTTGAAGAACGTGGTCTTGCCGGCGCCGTTGGGACCGATCAGGCCGACGATCTCACCCGGGCGCACCTCCAGCGTGAGGTCGTCCAGGGCCACCAGGCCGGCGAAGTGCTTGGTCAGGCCGAGGGCCTCGAGGTGGCCGATCATGACCGGCGCTCCCCCGGGGCCCGGGGTGTCCCCTCCAGGACAGTCGCGAAGCGCAGCCGGAGGCGGGTGCCGGCCGGGAGGTCGGAGACGAGGCGCACCCGGGTCGACGGCGGGTGGTCGCCGGCACCGTCGAGCGCCACCGGCTGGAACGAGGCGTTGGCGGCCGGGGGGCCAGCCGCCGCCCGCCAACCGCGGACGAGGCGGCCGGCGGCCCCGACCACCCCGTCGGTGCGCGACAGCGTGACCAGGGCGAGGGCGGCGCCGGTGGCGAGGAACAGGCGCACGTCGAAGAGGTTGACCACCGGCTGGGCGGTGGCGAACAGGATGCCGCCCACCACCGCCCCGGCCAGGCTCCCGATGCCGCCGATCACGGGCAGGGCGAGCAGGAAGAGCGACTCGAGCACCCCGAACTGGCTGGGCCCCGGGGTGGCCTGGAACAGCATGGCGTAGAGGACACCGGCGGTGGTGGCCATGGCCGCCGAGAGGGCGAAGGCACCGATCTTGTAGGGGGGGATGCGCACGCCGAGGGCGGCGGCGGCGTCCTCCGAGTCCCGGATGGCGAACCAGGTCCGGCCCACGTCGGAGCGGCGCAGATTGCCGGCCAGGGTCAGGGCGACGGCGAGCACGGCGACGGCCACCAGGTACAGACCCCGGTCGCTCTCGGTGGCGAAGCCGAGGAACGACGCCCGGGGCACGATCCCCGCGCGGGAACCGCGCACGGCCTCGAGGGCGAAGATGTAGTGCTCGCAGACGGCGCCGAAGGCGAGGGTGACGATGGTGAGGTAGACCCCCCGCAGGCGGAGCGACGGCACGCCCAGGACGAGGCTGACGGCGGCCCCCAGCAACGCCACCAGCGGCAGGGTCAGCACCAGGGGCACGCCATGGTCGAGCAGGCGCTGGCCGGCGTACACCCCGAGGCCGAGGAAGGCCCCGTGCCCGAGGGAGATCTGGCCCGTCCACCCCGCCAGCACCACCAGCGACAGCGCCACCAGGGCGTACACCACGGCCAGGACCCCGTAGAAGTGGGTGGAGACGGGGAGGACGAAGGGCCACGCCACGGCGGCCCCGGCCAGTACGGCGAGGCGGAGGCGGCGGGGGTCCATCAGTACTCCGACACTGACTCGAGGGGCACCACCTGGTGGCGCCGGAAGGCGATCAGAATGGCCAGGAGGGCGCCGAAGACGATCACATCGGCGAAGCCGGCGGCGGAGACGTAACCCTGGGCCAGGGAGAAGGAGACGCCCACGCCCAGGCTGCCCATCACGGCCAGGGTCAGGTTGTTGAAGCCGCCGACCACGGCGGCCACCAGGCTCGAGATCACCACGAAGGTGAGGCTGATCTGCTCGAGGGTGTTGAGGTGGATGTAGAGCATCCCGGCCAGTGCCGCCGTGGCCCCGCCGATGGCCCACACCGAGGTGGTCACGGCCTGCACCGGCAGCCCGACGATCCGGGCGGCACCAGGGTCCTCGGCGATGGCCTGGATGGCCTTGCCGTAGCGGGTGCGGTTGAGGACCACGTAGAAGCCGGCGCCGAGGAGGGCCACGAAGGCCATGGTCCCCAGCTGGTGGACGGTGACGCCCGTGCCGCCGAGCCGGATGGTCCGATCCGGGAAGACGGAGTCGATGACCGGCTGGTCGGGACCCCAGAACTGGAGAGTGAGCTCGGTCAGGATCAGGAGCACCCCCACGGTCATGACCAGCGTGGTCAGGATCCCGTCCCGCCGCACCGGCCCGACGAACACCCGCTCCACCACGACCCCGAGACCGGCGCCTACCACCAGGGTGAGGACGAAGGACACCCCGACCGGCAGCCCCAGCCGCTGGTTGAACTCGTAGTGGAAGACGAAGGTGGTGAAGATCCCGATGGCGCCGTGGGCCAGGTTGACCACCCGGCTGACCCGGTAGATGACCACCACGCCGAGGGAGACCAGGGCGTAGACGGCTCCGATGGTCAACCCGGCGATGATGAGGTTGACGAACCGCGTCACGGTCGCACCTCAGACGGCGAACCGCTCGGAAACGACCCTCCAGCGGAGCTTCTCGTCGGCCTGGAGCATGATCCCCGAGGGCCGGCCCGATCTGAGGTCGGCGAAGTTGATCCGCAGCCCCATGGTGGTGTCGAAGTCGGTGAACGAGCGCATGGCCGCCACCAGGCCGGAGCGGGTCAGCCGGGGACCCGCTCGCTTCAGCGCCTCCACCAGGGCGACGGCGCCGGCGTAGGCGGCCTGGGTGTAGAAGTGGTGGAAGATCGACGGGTAGTAGTGCTCGGTGATCTGGCGGAACTGCCGGACCCCCGGTGTGTCGCTCCCGTAGAAGTCGTAGGAGCTGAAGCCGTACAGCCCAACGGCGTGAGCGCCCATCGACAGGGGAACGTCGTCGGCGGCCACGAACCCGGCCACCCAGCCGTTGGGGGGACGGTAGTTAATGCGCCCTGCGGCTTGTACGAACTTGATGGTGTTGATGGGGTCGTTGCAGAAGAGGACGGCGTCGGGGTTGGCGGCCTGGATGGTCAGCACCTGCTGGGTCAGGTCCCCCTGTGTCTGGGTGTTCTCGGCCGTGACCACCACCCGGTAGCCCATCTGTTGGCCGATCTGGCGGACCCGCTCGGTGCACGGCGGGCCGGCGACGTCGTTGAGGTAGGACACGCCCACGGTGGCCACTCCGAGCTTCTGCTTGGAGAACTTGCCGATCAGGGCGCCGACGTCGTAGGCGGCGATCTGGGTCGGGAACATCCAGGGACTCTCGAACTCAGCCTGGTACAGGCCCGCCGAGCCGATCCAGGGGAGCCGCTGCTTGTCGAGGAACGGCCCCACGGTGTCGAGGTTGAAGTCGAGGCCAGGCCCCATGGCGAAGACCTTGTCGTCGTTGGCCAGCTTCCGCAGGCAACCCTGGGTTCCGTCGACCGTGCCGGCCGTGTCGCAGGTGAGGTACTCGATCCGCCGCCCGTAGACGCCGCCCTGGTCGCTGATGTAACGGAAGTAGGCGGCGGCCGCCTGCTCGGTCACCTGGCTGTACTTGTCCAGGTAGTTCCCGTTGAAGAAGGTGGCGCCGATCTTGATCGACGTGGCGGTGACGCCGACGTCGGTGGACCCACCGTTGCCCTCGGCCGGAGCCGCCGGGGCTTCCGGCACCGGGGCGGCGGGACCGGCGACGACGCCCGGTGCGGAGCCGGCTGGACGGGCGATGGTGGTGGCGGTACGGCCGGGCACGGCCGGCGTGGCGGCCCCCGGCCGGGCCGTCCCGGGAGCGGCCAGGTCACCCGCCAGCGGGCCCGGCTCCTGGGCCGGCGGAGTGCTCGCAGCGCCCGATCCGGCGGCGGGGAGATAGGCCTGACCCTCGGCTCCGGCTCGGGCCGACTCGGCGTGGCGGGCGGCCACCACCCGCTGCACCCGCTCCGAGGCGCCGCAGCCGGTGGCGACCCACGACAGGAGGAGCGCGACCACTCCCACCCGACCGGCGGCCATCCGGATTCCGCGCCCTCGGGTGAGGCGCATGCTGTCCCCCTCTCGAAGAAGGTTCCCCAAGCAAACCGCATGGGCTCGGACGGGCGCCTCCGTACTGGTACGGATTCCCTCACCACCAACGGACTCGAAGCCATCCCCGACCCGCCGCCCCCCGGTCCAGAACGGTCAGACGTCGCGCTCGACCACGTAACCCACGAGGGACCGCACGAAGTCCAGGTCGGGTCCGTCCCGGGCCCCGGCGAACGCCGATGCCAGCTCCTTCTCGGCCCCCTTCGCCAGCGCCGAGGACGCCTGCCGAGCCCATTCGATGCTGCCGCTCTGGTGGAGCAGTTCGTAGGTACGCAGCAGCTCACGGTCGAGGCGTCGCTCACCCGGGCGGGAGAAGAAGTCCTCCAGCCGGGACCGTCCAGAGGGCGTGGCGTGGGCCATCGCATGGCAGAGCACCAGGGTGCGCTTCCCCTCCCAGAGGTCGCCGCCGATCTCCTTGCCGTAGCGGGAGGCGGTGCCGGTGAGATTGAGGACATCGTCCTGGATCTGAAAGGCGGCGCCCAGCAGGAAGCCGAAGCGGTGGAACCGCTCGAGGTCGTCGCCCGCGCCCGCGACCAGGGCACCGATGCGCATGGGGTGGATGAAGCTGTACCAGGCGGTCTTCTTGAGCACCATGCGGAGGTAGTCGTCGGTGCCGACCCCCCATGCGTTGTCGCGCACCCACCCCAGCTCCATCGCCTGACCTTCGATGGATTCCACCAGCAGGTGGTCGACCTCGTCGATGATCCGCAGTGCGACGGCGGGGTCGAGCTGCGCCAGGTTGCGACGGAACAAGCGCATCGACAGGGCGTTCATGGCGTCACCGGCGTTCACGGCCAGGGGGATCCCGACGCGTCGATGCATGGTGGTCTGGCCCCGGCGCGACAGGCTGGCGTCCTCGATGTCGTCGTGCACCAGGAAGGCGTTGTGCAGTAGCTCCAGGCCCGCCGCCGAGGGCAGGGCGGCCTCGGTGCTTCCCCCGTACGCCCGGCAGGTGGCCAGGCAGAGCGCCGGCCGCAGGCCCTTGCTGGGCTGGGTGACGAAGTCGCGCACCAGGTCGTACAGGTAGCGGCCGGGCTCCTTGCGGGGCACGGCCGCCAGCAGGGCATCCATCGCCCGCTCCCGGTACCAGCGGAGACGCTCCAGGAATTCCGTCGGGCCGCCCCGCTCGGCCTCGGGCGCCACCGGGAGGCTGGTCGGGAGCATGGCCAGCCCGCTCCTGACCCCCTCCGCCAAGCGGTCGACCGGCTGGTCCTGCCCGAGCAGAAGGGCGCGGTCGACCTGGCCCACCGGCTCCTTCAGCGCCGACAGCGCCTGCGTGTAGGGCTCCACCCGGGCCATGAGCTCGGGGACCCCGGCCAGTACCGGGCCGGCCGCCGACAAGCCCGCCGTGGCCACGTCGAGCAGCGCCCGGTCCCAGGGCAATCCGAGACGGAAGCGGGCGGCGTCATACTGCCGCCATGGCTCGAGCACCGCCGGCTCCTTCAGTGGCCAGATAGCGCAGCGTGAGCCCGGGTGCCCGCCGGCGTCGAGAATGCCGTTCACCGCCCGGCGCCCCGCTTCGTTCGCCCCCTCCATGGTGGCCAGGTCCGTATAGGTGCGTACGTAGTCGCCGGCCAGGAAGAAGTTGGGGATGGCAGTCACCGCCTCGGGACGCAGCCGCCAGGTGTCGACGTAGTTCACCAGCAGCGGCTCGAGGTTCTGCAGGCGTCCCGAGGGCCCCGGGCCGGCCGTGATGTCGGGATCGAGGAACCAGCCGGCGAGGTTGTCGTCGTCGAGGATGTCGACTCCGCCGCCATTCACGGAGCGCTTGAGCTGCTCCCACACCTCGATGGCGACCTCCTGGAGGGAGCACTCCACGGCCGGTCGCCCGTTCAGGCCGGCGGCGTCCCAGTCGGAGACGTCGACCGACAGGATGCCGTTGAACTCCACATCGCCGATGTACCGATCGATCCACTCCGAGCGCCAGAACTGGACCTGGGAGATGCTCGTGAGCCCCCACTCGGTGTCGATGTGGACCACATGTCCATGGAGCATGGGGACGTCGCGGAACAGGTAGAACTGCACCCCGTTCATCCACTCGATGTAGCCCGAAAGTCGCTTGAGTGATTCCAGGGAGGGATCGGCGGCGAGCATCTCGGGGGTGACGAGGGGAGCGGCGCGCTCCACGGGAAGGGCCGACACGTAGTAGTCACCCTCGATCAGCTCCATCCGTCCGTCCCGCTCGGCCACGACGCCCGTGATCCGCCCCCGATCGCAGCGGATCTGCTTCACCTCGGTGCCCGTGCGGTACTCGGCGCCCAGCGACTCGGTCCACCGCTTCCAGGGATCGATCCATACGTCGGTGGTTGGGCCGTCCAGGACCCGATCGATCGCCCCGGCCGTCGGGTCCAGGATGTCCAGCGCCAGCTGGATGAACATGTCGCCGACGGTGCGAGCGCTCGCCAGCCGAGCCTGGGCGGCGACCAGGGACCGGGTGTTGCCCTGGGCCAGGAACTTCTGATAGGCGGCCAATCGCGACCCGGCGTCGATGAAGGTCCACCAGTCGATCTGCTCGTACTCGGCCAGGCGCCGCTCGGGGCACGACGTGAGGATCTGCCAGATGCGCGAGGCGAAGAAGGCCACGTCCTCGGGGGTCAGGCCCGTCACCGGGCTGAAAGCGAGGAGCAGGTTGTGGAGCACGGTCACGGCGTCGCCCGGCGAACGAGGAAAATGGGCCGGGAGCTCGACCATCGGCCGCCCGTACTGCGTGACGCCCACCCGGGTGGTGGCGACCAGCGCATCGGCGACACATCGTCCCGCTTCCACCGGGACCCTGCGCATCGAATCGACCACGTGCCTGTAGAACCCGGGGAAGAACCGAAAGCCGTGCTCACCCGGGGCCCACGGGACGGTGGACTCGAAATACTGCTCGGGCCCCGGACCCAGGGTGCGGGGCGCCCCGTAGATGCTGCGTGCCTTTCCGCCGGCGGCGGCGCGCCGTTCGAGCACGACAACCTCGAAACCGCGCTCGGCCAGCTCGTGGGCGGCGGTCATGCCACCGATGCCACCACCCAACACGACAGCCCTAGTCATCGCCGACCCGGTCCGGTACCCGTGGGATGTAGATGTCGTACCGAACGAGCCGCTCCTCCATGACCACGTGGCCGGACCCGAAACCCTGGATACGGTTGAGCCACTGCCACCTGGGATGGGCTGTCACGAACGTCGGGGTCGCACAGAACGGCGGACACCCGGTGAGCTGACCGGCGGTCAGCTTGGCGTATCCGTCAGGCCCCAGATCCAGGACACCGCCGGCCCGGTAGAGGATGAGAGCCCCGTCGGCCGTCTCCCAGGTCATGCGGGCGTCGAGCTTTCCGATGCCGTCGCGGCGAAAGCACAACCAGTCGCTGCCATGGCGGCGAACCATGGCGTCGATGCGGGGCCCGACGGCCCCGCCGCTCTCGACGAAGAAGTTGATCCGGTATCCCTCGGGGGTCTCGCCGATGATCTCCAGGCGCCCGGTGGCGGTGAGGGTGGCGAAGAACTCGAGGTCGCTGGTCGGGTCGGGAACCTCCGTCGCGCTGGGCGCGTTGGCAGACGGCCGGTCGCCGGTCACCGTCAACCACGAACCGTCGGCGGGAAGCGTGGCCAGCACCTGACCGGCCCGGACGAGCTGGACCCGGTAGTCGAGGCCGCGGCCCGCTTCCAGGGTGGGAAGCGACGCCCGGAACCACTGCACCCCTTCCTCGATGGGCGTGGTCTCCGCCAGGACCCGCAGGAACCGCCACGGCCCGCCGTCCCGTCGCATCTCGACCAGGACGGCGTGGCTGGGGTCCCGAGACTGGACGCCCACGGCGATGACCGGCGCACTCCCGGGCGGGAGGGCACCGGCCGGCAAGGGGAGATCGCCCCGCGGGAGCAGCGCAGCCGCCTGCCGGAGGGGGAACGGGCCCGGCATCAACGCGTCAGACGGAAATCAAGCGAATGAGGGCGTCGGTCTGCTTCACCCGGAGCACGAAGCGCTCCGAGACCCGCAGGACGTACCGGGGCTCGATCGACCGCTGGATGTAGCTGACATGTACGTCGGTGGCCACCACGAGGTCGATCGGCGACCCGGCCAGGGCGATCACCACTCCTTCGTCATTCTCGAGCATGCGCGACCGCAGCAGGGGGCCGCCGCCCAGGAAGGGGACGAAGCGATCACGGGGAAGGGCCGCATTCAGGGGCGCCGGGCTCGGCGTGTGGGCGGCCTGGTAGAGAATGTGACCCAGCACGCAGGCGAACGGACTGTAGTGACCCCTGGCCTCGAGATTGGCGACGGCCTGGATGACCCCTGTCACCAGATTGTTGCCGCGCTCCGCCATGTCGGCACCAGCAGGAACCGCAACGTTCGGGAGAGCGCTGGCCGTGCGCAGGCCGGTGTATGCGTCACCCCCCCGGACCGTGTAGATGTCATCGATCACGACCCCTACTGGGAGGGATGGTTGCAGGTCCGGTGCTGGCTGCCCCCGAAAGACGATGGCATCCTCCAGCCGTCCAACGACCACTGCGGCGTGACCGAACAGCTGCCGTGCTGATGCCAGGTCGGGATCCCGGGCCTGCTGGTTCGTGAGCGTCACATCGGCGGCGATCGTCGTCAGTCTCTTCACCGCTCCTTCGTCAATGTTGCGCCGCATCGGTGCGGCCGCGTACCAGCCCCGCGGAGGGGCGGCCTGAGGCAGCATCGTCAACGCTGGGACTGTCGCCTGACCCCCCGGCAGCGGGCCGACGAGTGGCAGGAACGAGCTGGCGACCCGGGCCTTGCTGGCGTTTTCCTGGACGGTGCGCTCGATGAGAGCCCACTGGTCGTCGGTCCAGGGAAGGCTGGTGTCGTCGGGCATCGGGTCTCCCTTTCTGCTCTGACGGACGTGAACTCAAGTCGAGCCTCCGACGATGGCGGCGGCGCGCGCCGGTTCGGGCCGGTCGAGGCCCTGGGTGAACCGCTCGAGCACTCCGGCCAGCAGGGCGCGACCCTCGTCGGCTCGTCCCTCCTCGGCTCGCAGCTCGTACAGGTCCAGGGCGGCCCGCAACTCGAGCGAGAGGGCCTGCTGCGTCCGAGCCCGCTCGATGGCCTGGCAGTAGGAGGCCTCGGCGGCGGAGCGCTCGCCCTGACGGGCCAGCAGCTTGCCCCGGACTCGCCAGATGTCCGGCGCCAGCAGGCCCTCCCGGCGGGCGTTCATCTCGGCCTCGGCCACGTCGAGCCGCCGGAACGCCTCATCGTCGTCTCCCAGCCGGTAGAGGGCCTCCCCCCACAGGACGTTCATCATGACGAGGGTGAGACGGGCTCCCGTCTGGGTGAAAAGCTCCAGTCCCTCCTGCACCTGGGCCCCGGCCCGCTCGTCGCCAAGGGCCAGATCGATCAGGCCCCGGTAGGTGATGGCGACGGCATACCAGAGGAAGAAGTCCTCCTCTTTGGCCAGCGCGATGAGCTCGTCCGCGACGTCGGCCAGGTGGTCCATCTGGCCGGCGTAGAAGTATCGGAGGCCGCCACCATGGAGGGTGGGGCCGAGCGAAGTTGCCAGGCTCGGCCGGTGCTCGAGGGCCCGCCCGAGCTGGAGCATGCTCTCCCACTGGTCCTCCGCCTCGACGACCCGGCCGAGCATCCACAGGGCGTGCCCCCTGGAGGCGCGTAGGCCGACCGTGGGAGACAGGCCAAAGAGCTTGACCAGCTGCTTCTCCTGCTCGAAGTCGAACAGCGTCAAGCCTGCATCGGCCTCCTCGAGGGCCTGCTCGAATTCACCGTGGTAGGCCAGGGTGTAGGACCTGGCCTCTCGTCCGGTGACCTGGAGCATCGGAACTCCCAATGCCCCGGCGGTCTGGAGCGCCAGGTCGGCCGCCTCCAGCGCGGGCTTCATTTCTCCGCGCAGGAAGCGAACGGTCCACATTCCCCACAGAGGTGGGTAGCTCCTGTTGAGGAGGTTCAATCCCTGCGCCAGTCCGAGTGCTCGCTCACAGACCTGCTCCACCTCCACTGCGCCCCACCCGTACACGGCCATGAGAAGTGGTGCGCGGAGGATCTGGAGCTCGAGTTCGCGCTCCTGGCGCTCGGGTGTGGTGGGCAAACGCCCCAGACACTCGATCGCCCGCTGGAAATGCTCGGCCGCCTCGTGGACCGCGGTGCGCGCCAGCGCCTGCCGGCCGGCCGCTTCCCAGAAGGCGATGGCCTCCTCGTCCTCCCCGGCGCTGGTCAGGTGATGGGCGATGAGGTCGGGCCGCACCGACGTCTCCTGGGCGAAGCGCTCACGCATGGCGGCGGCGATTCGGCGGTGATGGCTCTGGCGCGTGGAACGGAGCAGCGAGTTGTAGGCGGCGTCGCGGACGAGGGCGTGCTTGAACACGAAGACGTGTCCCTCATCCTCGGCCGACCACGCCAGACCGGCCTGCAACAGACATTCGAGGTCCTGGCGCAACGTCGCCTCGTCGCGGTCGCTCACCTCCTGCAACATCTCGATGCTGAACTCCCGCCCGATGGTTGCCGCTAGCTGCGCCGTGGCCCTGGATGCGCCGAGCCGGTCGATGCGCGAGGTGAGAGAGGCGTCCATGGTGGTGGGGATCATCTCGGGAGAGACCGGGCCAACCGGCTCCCAGGATGCGGCTCTCTCGCGCAGCATCCCCGAGTCGAGCACCGAGCGGGTGAGCTCCTCGATGAACAAGGGAACCCCGTCGGAGCGAGCGACGATCTGCCGCAGCACGTCCCTCGGCAGTGCCTTCCCGGACGTCATTCCCCGCACCATCGTCTCGGCCTCGGCGGGCTCGAACCCGGAGAGCTCGATCGTGCGCACGTTGGGCAGCCGGGTGAACCCCAGTTCGACCTCGGGCCTGACCGTGAGCACCCCGAGCAGCGCAACCGGGGAAGGAGTCGTAACGAGCAAGTGGAGGAACTCCAACGTGGACGTGTCCATCCAATGCAGGTCCTCGACCAGTAGCAGCGTCGGCCCCTCGCCGGCCATGGCGGCAACCAGCTCGACAAGGAGCTCCATGGTGCGATTGCGCCGCCGCGCCTGGGAGAGATCAAGGGGAGCGAACCGATCGTCAGCACCGATGGACAGGAGCGATGCGAGCAGGACGACCGCGTCGGGCTGGGCAAGACCAAGCTCTCCAAGCCCTTCCTCCAGCGCCTTCAAACGCTCGGCCGCCATCACGTGGTTGAGGTGGAACCGGCGCTCGATCAGCTCAATCAAGGGATGGAACGGGCTGTTGCTGCTGTACGGCGCGGCCCGCATGCCCAACAGGTCGGCCGCCTGGAACTGCACCTCGTCGCGGAAGAGCTGGGCGAGCCGCGACTTGCCCACCCCCGGCTCACCCCGCACCAGCACAAAATGGCTGCCCCCCGCCTGGCAGTCCTTCCAGGCCTCCTCGAGGACGGACCGCTCCCGTTGGCGACCCAGAAATGGGGTGAGCTCGCCGGCGACTTCGACACGTTCCCTCGACTCGCTCTCGCCGGTGACAAGCCAAAGCTGGACAGCCTCGGAGACACCCTTGAGCTGCTCTTCTCCGAGGCATTTACCGGTGAAGTAGCCCTCGACAATCCTCCAGGTGGTACCGCTTACCGTGAGTGTTCCCGGCTCCGCCTCGGACTGGATGCGCGCTGCGATGTTGGGTGTGTCACCGAGGGCGATGCGCTCCTTACGGTCTCCCGCCCCCACCGGGCCCACCACGACCCGTCCCGTGTGCGCGCCCAGGCGGACGTCGAGTGATGACTCGGCGGGGAACTTGCCGCTGTCGCGCAGTGCCTGCACTCCGGCGAGGATGTCGAGACCACAGCGGACCGCTCGCTGCGCCTCGTCCTCATGCGACCGCGGGTAACCGAAGTACACGACCACCCCATCGCCGAGATACTGGGCGATGTGCCCTTCATGAGCGAGCACAGCCTCCCCGCAGATCTTCTGGTGCTCTGCCACCCGCTCTCCCAGGTCCTCAGGATCGAGAACCTGGGACAGCTCCGTGGATCCGACGATGTCGCAGAACAGCACGGTGAGCTGGCGGCGCTCGGCCAGCGCATCCTCGGGCCGCACCTCCTGAAGCCGGGCACCGCAACCACCGCAGAACTTGGAGTCCGGGGGGTTCTCGAAGCCGCACGTCAAGCAGGCGTAGCCGAGCGGGGTGTTGCAACTCCGACAGAAGCGCAACGAGGAAGGGTTCTCGCTTCGGCAGCGTAAACAGATCATCCCCCAGCGCCCCCGCACCTTGGGCCCCCGGGCGAGCCCCCGATGATGGCGGCGGCGCGGGCCGGCTCGGGCCGGTCGAGGCCCTGGGTGAACCGCTCGAGCACGCCGGCCAGCAGGGCGCGACCCTCGTCGGCTCGTCCCTCCTCGGCTCGCAGCTCGTACAGGTCCAGGGCGGCCCGCAACTCGAGCGAGAGGGCCTGCTGCGCCCGGGCCCGCTCGATGGCCTGGCAGTAGGAGGCCTCGGCGGCGGAGCGCTCGCCCTCACGGGCCAGCAGGCGTCCTCGGATTCGCCAGATGTCCGGGGCGAGGACCGCCTCCTGGCGCGCCCTCATCTCGGCCTCGGCCACGTCGAGCCGCACGAAGGCCTCGTCGTCGTCTCCCAGCCTGTAGAACGCTTCGGCGCAGAGGACGTTCACCATCACCAGGGTCAGCCGTGCGCCGGTCTGCTTCCATAGGTCTATGCCCTCGAGCATCTGCCGCCGGGCGTGCCGTTCGCCCAGACACTGGGCGGCGATACCACGGTAGAGGTAGGCGTGGGCGTACCAGAGGAAGAAGTCCTCCTCCCTGCAGAGCACCATCAGCTCGTCGGCGATCCCGGCCAGGCGTTCCATCTGGTCGATGTAGGAGTAGCGAAAGCCTCCGCCGTGGAGGGTGAAGGCAAGGGCGCAAGCGAGGCTGGGTCGGTGGTCGAGGGTGCGCCCGAGCTCGAGCATGGCCTTCCATTCCTCCTCCGCCTCGACCACCCGGCCGAGCATCCACAGGGAATGCGCTCTCGAGCCCCGCAAACAGACTGAGGAGGACAGGAGGAACAGCTGGGCCAGCATCTTCTCCTGTTCGAAGTCGTACAGGGCCAAGCCGGCGTCGGCCTCCTCGATGGCCTGCTCGTACTCGCCACGAGTGAACCGCGTGTAGGACATGGCGTGGCGTCCGGTGAGCTGGATCATCGGAAGGGGCGAAGACTGCGCCATCTCGGACACCGCTTCGGCCACCTCCAGCGCCGACACGAGCTCTCCCCGTAGCCACCGAACCGACCACAGCCCCCACATCGGCGGATAGGTCCGGTCGAGGCGACCCAGCTCCCGGGCCAGGCCGAGGGCCCGCTCGCAGGCCCGCTCGACCTCCAGCGCCCCCCATCCGTAGACGGTCATGAGGAGCGGGGCGAGCAGGATCTGGAGCTCGAGTTCGCGCTGCTGCCGATCGGGCGTGGTGGACAGGCGCCCGAGGCAGTCGATGGCCCGTTGGAAGTGCTCGGCCGCCTCGTGGACGGCGGCTCGGGCCAGCGCCTGATGGCCGGCCGCTTCCCAGAAGCTCACGGCGTCCTTGTCCTCGCCGGCGCTGGTGAGGTGGCGGGCGATGAGGTCGGGACGGGCCGCAGCCTGGTCGGCGAAGCGCTCACGAAGGGCGGCGGCGATCAGGCCGTGATGGCTCTGGCGGGTCGAGCGGAGCAGAGAGTTGTAGGCCGCGTCGCGCACGAGGCTGTGTTTGAAGGCGAACGTCTCCGCCTCGTCGTCGACAGGCCATGCCAGGCCGGCCCGCACCAGGTTCTCGACGTCCTGGCGCAGGGTCGCCTCGTCCCGCTCGCTCACTTCGCGCAGGAGCTCGAAGCTGAATTCGCGCCCGATCGTGGCTGCCAGCTGGGCGGTCGCTCGAGAGGCGCCCAGCCTGTCGATGCGCGACGTCAGCGAAGCGTCCATGGTGGCAGGGATCATCTCGGCGGAGACCGGGCCGGTGGCCGCCCAGGAAGCCGTCCCCTCCTTGAGCATCCCCGAGTCCAGGACGGCACGGGTGAGCTCCTCGACGAACAGGGGGACGCCGTCGGAACGGTCGATGATCTTTCGCAGGATGTCGGTGGGGAGGCCTTTTCCGAGCGTCACCCCCCGCACCATCGTCTCGGCATCGGGTCGCTCCAACCCGACGAGCTCGACCGTGCGCAGGCTGGGCAGGCGGGTCCAGTTCAGGTCGAGCTCCGGCCGGGCTGTGAGCACCCCCATGAGCGGGACGGGGGGAGCCGTCGCCACCAGCAGCTCGAGGAACTCCAATGTCGAGGTGTCCGCCCAGTGCAGATCCTCGGACACGAGCAGTGTCGGGCTCGTGCTGGCCATGGCGGCGATGAGTTCGACCAGGAGTTCCATGGTCCGGCTCCGCCGTCGCGCCGCGGAGAGATCGAGCTCCGGGTAACGACGACCGGTGGGGATCGACAGCAGCGAAGCGAAGAGTACGGGCGCTTCGGGATCACCGAGCCCGAGGTCTCGAAGCCCTTCCTCCAGCCGGTCCAACCGCTCCGCGGGTGTGAGGATGCGGTCCAGGTCGAACCGCCGCTCGATCAGCTCGACGACAGTGTGGAACGGACTGTTGCTGTTGTAGGGCGTGGCCCGCATCCCCAGCAGGTCCGCCGCCGAGAACTGCACTTCGGCGCGGAAGTTCCGGGCGAGCCGCGACTTGCCCACCCCCGGCTCGCCCCGCAGCAGCACGAACTGGCTGCGCCCCGACTGGCTCTCCTTCCATGCCTCCTCGAGGATGGCGAGCTCCTCCTGGCGACCGACGAAGGGAGTCAGCGCGCTGGCGACTTCGACGCGTTCCCTCGACTCGCTCTCGCCGGTGACGAGCCAGAGCGCGATCGGCTCGGACACCCCCTTGAACCGCCGGCCTCCAAGGGATTTGCCTTTGAAGTAGCCCGGAACGATCTTCCAGGTGGCGCCGCTCACCGTGAGTGTGCCCGGCTCCGCCTCGGACTGGATGCGGGCGGCGATGTTGGGCGTGTCACCGAGAGCGATGCGGTCCTTACGGTCACCCGCACCCACCGGCCCCACGACGACCCGCCCCGTGTGCGCGCCCAAGCGGACGCTGAGCGTCTTCTCGGCCGGCAACCTGCCGCTGTCACGCAGCTCCTGCACTCCGGCCAGGATGTCGAGGCCGCACCGGACCGCTCGTTGCGCCTCGTCCTCGTGGGACCGGGGGTAACCGAAGTACACGACCACGCCGTCGCCGAGGTACTGGGCGATGTGGCCTTCGTGGGCGAGCACCGCCTCCCCGCAGATGCGCTGGTACTCCGCCACCAGCTCCCGCAGGTCCTCGGGGTCGAGAACCTGGGCGAGTTGCGTAGACCCGACGATGTCGCAGAACAGCACGGTGAGCTGGCGGCGCTCGCCCAGGGCATCCTCCGGCCGCACCTCCTGGAGTCGAGCGCTGCAACCACCGCAGAACTTGGACTCCGGCGAGTTCTCGAAGCCGCACGTCAAGCACGTCTGACCGAGCGGGGTACCGCAGCTCCTGCAGAAGCGGAACGAGGCCGGGTTCTCCTTCCCGCAGTGCATGCAGATCATCCGCTCTCGCCCCTGCTGCGCCCCTCGCCTTCACCTGATCCCGGGGTGCCCTCGGCGGGCGACACGCCTCGCTGACGGGCGACCCAGGCCCGCCATTCCTCGTCCACGATCGCCAGAGCACGCTCGACGATGTCGAGATCAAAACCGGGGTCCGTCATCGCGGCCCCCTCTCTCCCCCCGTACGGCCGAGCCGCAATCTAGCTGTCCACCGGCGGAATGGTATGTGCGACGTGCTGGAGCGTCGATGGTCATGGCAACGACGCCTGCGTCACCGCCTTGACACAACAGGGTTCGGCCGGGTCCGGGACCGACCTTCGAGGAGCCGTCCCGAGCCCCGGCGGTCACAGGCTGAACGCCTCGAAGAAGTCGAGCACCACCACCCGGCTGCGGGGCGACGCCCGCTTCAGCTCCCGCACGAACGTGTCCAGTGACCCGGGCTCGCCGAGGACGTCGCGCAGGTCCTGGGGACCGTCGGCGTAGGGACGCTCGAAGTTGTCCCAGTGCGTCGGCAGCAGGAACCGGGGGTGATTGAGCGCCTCCGTGAGCCGCTCGGCGTAGTCCCGGATCTGGTTGCGGAAGATCCCGGCGATGAGGGCCACGTCGGGGCGGATGCCGGCGAAGGCCCGCTGGGCGAAGTTGGCGCTCGACATGAGGAACACCGATGGCCCGTCGTCGATGGTGAGCAGGTAGCAGAACGAATCACCCTCGGGAAGGTCTCCCACCAGCTTGGGTTCCGGCGGGTCGTGGAGGAGATGGCCGGGCAGGGCGTACTTCTTGGTCGGTCCCAGTGAGTGCAGGCTGGCGAACACCTCGAGGGAGTAGCCGTCGAAGGCCATGACCTCGCCGCCCTCGACGATCACCAAGAGCTGATCGGGCAGGCCGAAGGCCCGCATGAGGTGCCGGTGGGTCTCCGATCCGATCACCATGGCGTTGGTGCGCCGCTGGACGGCGGCCACGTCGGCGATGTGGTCCCAGTGCCCGTGTCCGACGAGGATGTGGTCGGCGGCGGCGGGGATGTGGCGTTCGACGAGGGCGGCGTCAGCCGGCACCAGCGGCGTCGCCGGGTCGAAGGCGCCCCGGAAGAAGCCGGTGTCGAAGCGCGCCAGATAGGGATCGAAGAGGATGGTCCGCGCCGTGCCGTGGGCCTGGAACTCGATCTTCCACCCGTTGGTGCCGAACCAGGTCAAGCGCAGTTCCGCCCGGTGCCGGGACCGTCCCCGGACGGGCCGTTCGGCGCCCGCTGCCACCCCTGGAAAGACCACCGACCCGCCGGTGGCCAAGGCGCCTCCGGCCAGGCCGGCCCGCAGCACATCCCGCCGGGAGATGGCGGACGTCGTCCCCTCGCAGACCTCGGCCAGGCACATCGGACGGCCCCTTCCCGGAAGGACCTGGAAAAAAATGAGTGTAAGCGCTCACGACCGCCGTCCCGAGGCCGATGGGATTTCATGAGCGATGTTGTACGCCCTGTCCAGGACCGTCCCGCCGCCCCCGAGGCCGGCACTCCGCCGGCCGCCCACCGGTCGAGTTTGCGACGGCGGTGGAACCGTGTGTTCGCGGTCGTACTGGTGGTTTCCGTCGGCGTCGCCGCCACCAGCACACTGGTCGTCAATCAGGTGGCCCGGGGGCACGAGTCGGCGGCGGAGGAGCTCAGGCGGGAGCTGGACATGGTCGCGGGCCTGCGGCAGTCCCTGCAGGCCGAACATGCGGCCGCCCACGCGGTCTTCGACTCCGACCACGCCGCCGCCGAGTTCCTCCGGGCCGACGACGGCACCCGGCGCCTACTCGAAACCGCCCTTGGCAGCTTCGACGGCGTCATCGAACGGGCGCTGCTCGGCCAGGTGCGGGCCCGGTGGGACCGGGCGCTGTCGTTGGTGCGGTCGGCGGCGCAGAACCCCACCGGCGCCGGCCACGAACACGGCGAGCTCACCTCGCTCCACGACTCGACGGATGCGCAGATGCTCGAGATCCTCGCCATCCTCGACAAGCTGGCCGAGACCGCACTGGAACCGGTCGGCGTCCAACTCGACGGCTGGAAGCGGGCAGAACGCCAGCAGCTGGCCCTCCTCTACGTGCTCCTGGCGCTGTCGCTCTGCGCCACCGTGTACCTCGGTCAACGCACCAAGAGGGACATCCTGCCGCCGATCCAGAAGCTGAGGGAAGCGACCGACCACGTGGCCGCGGGCGACTTCGATCACCGGGTCGAAGTCGACCGGCACGACGAGTTCGGGGAGCTGGCCGCCACGTTCAACGCCATGGCCGGCGCCCTCGACGCCCACCAGCGCCAGCTCACCGAGCAGCTCTACAGCCAGGCCCGGCTGGCCGCCATCGTCGAGTCCTCGGACCAGGCCGTCCTCGGACTGTCTCCCGACCTGATCGTGATCAGCTGGAACCCGGGAGCCGAGCGCCTCTACGGCTACACGGCCACGGAGGCCGTGGGCCGCAACGTCCTCGACCTGCTGCTCCCGCTAGACCGGCCGGCGGAAACGACCTTCCTGCACCGGGTGGCCCAGGGGGATCGCGTCTCCGGTTACGAGACCGAGGTGCGGGTCCGGGACGGGAGGATCATCCCGATCTCCGTGGCCGCCTCGCCCATCATCGACCATGCCGGCGACATCGTCGGGATCTCGTCCATCGCCGAGAACATCAGCGAGCGGAAGACACTCGAGGAGCGACTCCATCACCAGGCCTTCCACGACCCCCTGACCAACCTGGCCAACCGGGCCCTGGTCAAGGACCGTCTCGAGCACGCCCTCGCCCGCCAGGCACGCGCCGGCGGCCTCCTCGGAGTCATCCTCCTCGACCTCGACGACTTCAAGGCCATCAACGACAGCCTCGGCCACCGAGCGGGCGACGAGCTGCTGGTGGAGGTGGCGGACAGGCTCCGCCGGTGCACCCGCGACGCCGACACCCTGGCCCGCCTCGGGGGAGACGAGTTCGCCATCCTCCTCGAGGACCTCACCGACCCCGATGAGGTGCTCGGGGTGGCGCAACGGGTGGCCGAGTCGCTCTCCGCCCGCTTCAGCTTCGAAGGCCAGACGTTCCCGGTGTCGGCCAGTCTCGGCATCGCCTTCGCCGAACCCGACTCGGCCACCCTGGACGACATCATCCGGGACGCTGACGTGGCCATGTACATCACCAAGAACACCGCCAAGGGCGGGTTCACCGTCTTCCAGGCGGGCATGCACCTGGCGGTGAAGCGACGCCTCAAGCTCAAGGCCGACCTGGCCCGGGCCATGGGGTCGGACGAGCTGGCCGTGCACTACCAGCCCGTCGTGGACCTCCGCACCGGAAGGATCGTGGGGGTGGAGGCGCTGGCCCGCTGGCACCACTCCGAGCTGGGCATGGTCTCCCCGGCCGAGTTCATCCCCGTGGCCGAGGAGTCCGGACTCATCGTCCCGCTCGGCCGGTGGGTGCTGGAAACCGCCTGCCGGGATGTCCAGAGCTGGCAGAACGACGGCGTCGCCGCCCCGGCGCTGCGGATCAGCGTCAACGTCTCCGGACGGCAGCTGGAGGACCCGCACTTCGTCGACCAGGTGGGCCACATCCTGGACCGGCTCGCCTTCGACCCGTCCCGGCTCGTCCTGGAGATCACCGAGAGCGTCTTCGTCGCCAAGGCGGATGAGAACATCGACAAGCTCCACCAGCTCAAGCGCCTGGGCGTCCAGCTGGCCATCGACGACTTCGGGACCGGCTACTCCTCCCTCAGCTCGCTGCAGCAGCTCCCGGTCGACATCCTGAAGATCGACAAGTCGTTCATCGACCGGCTCGACGGGCAGAACGAGCAGGGCGTCCTCGCCCGGGCCGTCCTCGGGCTGGGCCGGACGCTCCAACTCGAGACCGTGGCCGAGGGCGTGGAATCCGGAACCCAGCTCGACGAGCTCCGGAAGCTGGACTGCGACCTGGCCCAGGGCTACTACTTCGCCCGGCCTGCCGACGCCACCACCGTCGGGACGTTGCTCCAGCAGGACACCGAACGAGAACCGCGGCGGCCCCGGAGGACCGCCGCAGTTGGGGTTTGAGACAGAGGCTGCCCGAACGGGCTACTTCCTGAACCACCGCCTGCCGGTCCACGCCGCTCCCCAGGCGGCGCCGACGGCCACCAGGGGCAGGACGGGAGAGGACAGGGGCAGGGCCGGGCTGCTGGCCGGGGTGGCCGACAGCTGGGTGTAGGCGCCCGCAGCGATGTCCGTGGCCGCCGCGGCTGGCTCGGCCACCGGAGCGGGAGCACCCTAGGGCGGCCCCGGGGGCCTGCCGCCCAAGCCGGCGGCCAGGGAGTCGAGGGTCTGCGCGGCCAGGGTCCGGAGGTCCCGCCGGCCATCGCTCGCCACCCAGGTGGTGACCGCCACCCGGAAGGCGACGACCGAGGCCGAGCCGAGCAGGCGGGCCCGCAGCTCGCAGCTGCGGGTGGAGCCAATGCGCTTCTGAAGGGTGTTGGCGGCCACTTCCTCCCACGCCAGCAGGGTTTCGAGGAGGTACCCGCGCAACGCCGGCGTCTGCGTGAGGAGCCGGAAGCGGGCCAGCATCTCCCGGTCCTGGGCCTGGTAGGCCTCGGCCGAGGCGACGGCGGCATGGCGGAGGCAGTCGAGAATCGGCTCGTCCGCCTGACGGGCGGCGAGCACGGCGGCGAACTCGGCCCGGCGCTCCTCCTGATCGGGCCACAGCGCCTCCTCCTTGGAGGCGAAGTAGCGGAAGAAGGTCCGCTCCGAGACGTCGACGGCGGCGGCGATGTCCTCCACCTTCACGGCCTCGTAACCCTGCGCGACGAACAGGCGCAGGGCGGCGGCGGCCAGGGCCTAGCGTGGAGCCTCCCGCCACGTTCCCGTGACCTCGAGGAGGCAACGCCCGTGTCCAACTCCCGCATCCCCGGGTTCCGCCTAGGCATCTACGTCTTCAAGGACGCCGAGATCGTCGACTTCGCCGCCCCCTACGGGGTGTTCTCCGTGGCCCGGCGTTTCGATCCCGAGCTCGACGCCTTCCTGGTGGCCGACGCTCAGCGCCCCGTCCAGGCCCAGGCCGGCTTCACCGTCCTGCCCAACTACAGCTTCGCCGACCGGCCGGCCATGGACGCCTTCCTCATCCCCGGTGGCTTCGGCACCCGCCAGGAGATCCACAACGAGCGCCTGCACGAGTTCGTGTCGGGGCTGCCCGAGTCATGCCTGCTGACCAGCGTCTGCACCGGCTCCTGGGTCTACGGCGTCATGGGCCTCCTCGACGGCCTGTCGGCCACCAACCGCAAAGAGCCCGACCGGGTGGAGGCGAACCCGCCGGGCAAGGTCCCTCTCGACCGCCTGGCCGACATCGCCCCCGGCGTGAAGATCAGCCGGGCCCGGGTGGTGGACCAGGGCCGGATCATCACTGCCGGCGGCATCTCGTCAGGCATGGAGATGGGCTTCCACCTCCTGCGCCGGGCCGGCTACGACGAGCAGTTCGTCGCCGAGGTGGCCCGGGTCATGGAGTACTCCGAGGCCTACGCCCTCTACCGGGAGGACCTCGAGACCTGACTCGGGCCCGAGGTTCAGCTCCAGTCCCCGGCCAGGCGCCGAGCGGCGGTATGGGCGGCGGCGGCCGGGCAGGCCCAGTAGTGGTGATCGGTGGCACCCCACAGGGCGGCGATGCAGTCGCCCCCGGCTTCCAGGGCATCCGCCGGGGTGGACATGCCGAAGGGCCGGTAGTCGGCGAGCAGGGTGGGAAAGCGGTTCCTGGTGTACTGCCAGCCGTGGGCCAGCTCGTGGAGCACCACGTAGCGCAGCCGGGCCGGGTTGCCGAAGGCGGTGGGGCCGATCCACACCGTGCGCTGGTCTGACTGGTAGACGCCCCAGTGGCAGCAGTCGTCGGGATAGAACCCGACCGTGAGCCGCACCCCGGCGGCCCGCCAGTCCCATCCGCTGCTGTCGGCAATCGCCTCGATCTGCTCCTGGCGGGAGGGCACCGCCACCGCCGCCGCCACCCGAATGGCCGGGACGGTTGTGGTCGTGGTGGGCGCCGGAGTCGGGGGCGGAGCCGGAGCCGTGGTGGTCGTCGTAGCTGGCGGGGGCTCGGTGGTGGTCGTGGTCGGCGCCGGTTCGGACGTCGGGGGGGTCGCATTGTCGGCTTCGAGGGACTGGGCCGGGCTCAGCACCTCGGTATCCGGGGCGGGCGTGACCGCCGCACCGCTGCCGTGAGCCGACACCCCGGCGAAGCCGACGGCAGCGGCGACCATGACCCAGCCCGTGAGCACTCTGTGGCGCGCCGAACCGGCGTTGCGAACCTTCCCCAGCATGATTCCTCCGATGCCCCAAGCACCATCGGCCTTCCGCCCCTACCCAGCCGGGCGGAATGGGATGTATGGGTTACATCGGCGCGTACGGCCCCACGGTTGAGGCGCGGTTGGAAGAATCAGGAACGGCGCTCCCACACCGACACCGTGTTCCCGTCCTTCACGAAGACGTGGGCCAGGCGCCAGCCGTCGTCCCACCGGTGATTGCAGGCGTCGGCGTACTGCCCGACGCTGAGGTCGGCCTTGTTCACCGTCACGTCGTAGTGCTGCTCAGCCATCACGTGTCTCCCTCCGTACCCGCCGGGCGGCGCGAATGGTGCCAGCTGGTTCGCTGGAGACTGTTGTCTACAACACGCGGAAAGCGTGGTGGCGGCCACGGATCGGGGGGTCACGGCAGTTCAGGCTCTCGCCACCAGGGGGGCAGGGTGCCGCCCGGAAAGAAGGAGAGCGCCACACGTCGACTTCCACGAACCCGAACAAGGCGGGTTCCATCGTCCGCCGCTTCGGTGTCGCCGTCGCCCTGTCCACGGCCGGCATCCTCATGACGGGCGCTGGCGCCCAGGCCGCCAGCCCCTCCCGGCCGTTCGAGCGGGTCCCGAGCTACGCCCCCGACCGCTTTTCCTGCTACATGAACGCCTCCGAGGGCAGACCCGCGTCCGTCAGAGTGCCTTGCGGGCGAGGCCTTGAGGGTCGTGCACCTTGACCTGTCCCCGCCCGACGACCAGCAGGCCGGCTTCCTGGGCCTTCTTCAGCACGCGGTTCACGGTCGGCCGCGTGGTCCCGGCCAGGCTGGCGAGATCCTCTTGGGTGAGCGACACGACGGTGCCGGCCCCCTTGGGGTCGTAGACCCGAAGCACGTCCAGCAGGCGGCGGAGGACCCGCCGTTCGGCAGGAACGAACAAGGCGTCGAGCAACTGCTGGGTGAGGCAGCGGATCTGGGTCGCCATCACCTCAGTGACGAACAGCTCCACCGAGGGTTGGGCACGGCGGAGATCCAGGAACACGTCCCGGGTGATGGCGCGCGTCTCCACCGGCTCCAGCGCCACGACTGAGGCCGTGCGCCTTTCGCCGGGCAGGAACAGCGCCAGTTCGCCGAAGAAGTCCCCGGGCCCGAGGATGGTCAGGGTGGCCACGTCGCCGAGCGGAGTGGCGACCCGGATCGCCACCCTGCCCTTGGCCATGAGGTGCATGGTGTCCCGGGGTCACCCTCGTGGAAGATCACCTCGTTGCGGCGGAAACGACGTCGGATACACCGGTCGAGAAAGCACTTCCGATCTTCCTCGCGCAGCCCCGCCAGCACGGGCCATTCCATCCCGGGCAGTGTGCCTCCCGGAGCACGAACTCCGCTACTGGTGGGGTTCGCCCGGTTGCAGGTCCTCGCCTTCGCCGGACACCCCGCCGGATGGACCATCATTGGGGTGTGGGCCTGTACGACCCCAAGTACGAACATGACGGCTGCGGCGTGGCGCTGGTCGCCCGCCTGGACGGCGTCGCCTCGCACGAGACGATCCGGCGCGGCCTGACGTCGCTCCGGTGCATGGAGCACCGGGGAGCCGAGGGGGCGGACGCCGACACCGGTGACGGGGCGGGCATCCTCCTCCAGCTCCCCGACCGCTTCTTCCGGGCCACGGCCACCTTCGAACTGCCCGAGCCCGGTCGCTACGCCGTGGCCGTGCTGTTCCTCCCCACCGACAGCGACCGCCGGCTGGCTCTGGAGCGTCTCTTTGTGACCGAGCTCGCCCGGCGGGGCCTCGAGGTCCTCGGCTGGCGGGACGTGCCCGTCAGGCCCGAGCATGCCGGCCGGGTGGCGCGCACCACGGCGCCGGTCATCCGCCAGCTGTTCATCGGATGCCCCCACCATCTCGACAGCCAGGACGCCTTCGAACGGGCCCTCTACATCGCCCGGCGCTCGGCCGAGATCGCCTCCGGCGAAGAACTGATCGTCCCCACCTGCTCGTCGCGGACGGTCGTCTACAAGGGGATGGTCAGCGCTCCCCAGCTGCCCCGCTTCTACCCCGACCTCACCGACGACCGGCTGGAGTCGGCCCTCTGCCTGGTCCACTCCCGGTTCTCCACCAACACCTTCCCGAGCTGGGAACTGGCCCACCCCTACCGGATGATCGCCCACAACGGCGAGGTCAACACCCTGGAGGGCAACCGCAACTGGATGCGGGCCCGTCACTCGCAGCTCGAGTCGGACCTCCTCGGCCCGGCCCTGGCCGACCTGCACCCCATCATCCGCCCCGGCGGCTCGGACTCGGCCACGCTCAACAACGTGGCCGAGCTGCTGGTGATGGCCGGTCGGTCGTTGCCCCACGCCCTCATGATGCTCATCCCCGAGGCCTATGAGGGCCGGGACGACCTGCCCGACGAGGTGCGCGACTTCTTCCGCTACCACTCCTGCCTGATGGAGCCTTGGGACGGGCCGGCGTCGGTCAGCTTCACCGACGGCCGGGTCATCGGCGCCACCCTGGACCGCAACGGGCTGCGCCCGGGACGCTGGGCCGTGACCAAGGACGGCTGGGTGGTGCTGGCCTCCGAAGCCGGCACCCTGCCCATCGAACCCGCCCTGGTGCAAGCCAAGGGCCGCCTGCGGCCCGGCCGGCTGTTCGTCGTGGACCTGGAAGCCGGCCAGGTGTTCGCCGACGGGCAGGTGGAGGCGGCGCTGGCCGCCCGGCGGCCCTTCGGCCAGTGGTACGAAGACGCAGTCCTCCACCTCTCAGATCTCCCCGACGTGCCCGAGCGGCTCCGGCCCATGGAGCCCCTGCGCACCCGCCAGCTGGCCTTCGGCTGGACGGACGAGGACGTGCGCCTGCTGGTGTCACCCCTGGCATCCAAGGCCAAGGAAGCCGACGGGTCCATGGGCAGCGATGTGCCCCTGGCCGTGCTCTCCGACCAGGCTCCGTCGCTGTTCGCCTACTTCAAGCAGCGCTTCGCCCAGGTCACCAACCCGGCCATCGATCCCATCCGGGAGAACATCGTCATGAGCCTCCAGACCGGCGTCGGCCCGGAGCTCAACCTGCTGGAGGAGACGCCCAACCACCCCCATCAGCTGGTCATGGACCAGCCCGTCCTCCAGAACCACGAGCTCCGCCGGCTGCGGGCGGTGGACCACTACGTCTTCGTCACCGAGACGCTCGACTGCACCTGGCCCGTCGCCGAGGGCCCGGCCGGCCTGGCCAAGGCTCTGGACCGCCTGTGCGGCGACGCCCGGTCCGCCGTCGGCGTGGGCACCACCATCATCATCCTCTCCGACCGGGCGGTGAGCGCCGAGCGGGTGCCCATCCCCGCCCTGCTGGCCGTCTCCGCCGTCCACCACCACCTGGTCCGGCTCGGCACCCGGTTGCGGACCGGCCTGGTGGTCGAGTCCGGCGAACCCCGCGAGGTCCACCACATCGCCTGCTTACTGGGTTACGGGGCCAGCGCCGTGAACCCCTACCTGCTCTTCGAGTCGCTGCCCGACATGATCGCCTCGGGAGAGCTGCCCGCCGGCACCACCCCCGAGCAGGCGGCGGCCGCCGTGGTGGCGGGCATCGGCAAGGGCCTGCTCAAGGTCCTGTCCAAGATGGGGATCTCGACGGTCCAGTCGTACACCGGGGCCCAGATCTTCGAGGCCGTCGGGCTCGACGCCGACCTCGTCGACCGGCACTTCCACGGCACCGCCTCCCGCATCGGCGGGGTGGGCCTCGACGTGCTGGCCCGGGAGGCCCTGGACCGCCACGCCCGGGCCTATCCGGCGCGTCACGACACCCTCCTGCCCCCCGGTGGCGTCTACGCCTGGCGGCGCTTCGGCGAGGTCCACCAGTGGAGCCCGGACGTCGTGGCCCAGCTGCAGCGGGCGGTGCGGGCCGAGGACGGGGGAGGGCGAGCGGCCTACGCCGAGTTCGCCCGCCTGGCCAACGAGGCCAACGGCCGGCGGGCCACCCTGCGGGGGCTGCTGCGCTTCCGGGACGCGGCCGAGCCCCTGCCGCTCGAGGCGGTGGAGCCGGCAGCGGAGATCGTCAAGCGCTTCGCCACCGGCGCCATGAGCCTGGGGTCGATCTCCCCCGAGGCCCACGAGACCCTGGCCGTGGCCATGAACCGCATCGGGGGCAAGTCGAACTCCGGGGAGGGCGGCGAGGACTCCCGCCGGAACGCCCCCGACGCCAAGGGCGACCGGCGCCACTCCGCCATCCGACAGGTGGCCTCGGCCCGCTTCGGCGTCACCATCGACTACCTGGTCCATGCCGACCAGCTCCAGATCAAGGTGGCGCAGGGAGCCAAGCCGGGTGAGGGCGGGCAGCTCCCGGGCCACAAGGTGAGCGACTACATCGCCCAGCTCCGTCACGCCACCCCGGGGGTGGAGCTGATCTCGCCGCCGCCCCACCATGACATCTACTCCATCGAGGATCTCAAGCAGCTCATCTATGACCTGCGCTGCGCCAACCCGCAGGCGTCGGTGTCGGTCAAGCTGGTCGCCGAGGTGGGGGTGGGCACTGTGGCCGCCGGTGTGGCCAAGGCCGGCGCCGACCATGTGGTGATCGCGGGCCACGAAGGCGGGACCGGCTCCTCACCGCTCTCCAGCATCCAGTCGGCCGGCCTGCCCTGGGAGCTGGGACTGGCCGAGACCCAGCAGACGCTGGTCCGCAACGACCTGCGCTCCCGCATCGCCGTCGAAGTCGACGGGCAGATGAAGACCGGGCGGGACGTCGTCATTGCCGGGCTGCTGGGCGCCGAGGAGATGGGGTTCTCCACCGCCCCGCTCATCGCCACCGGCTGCATCATGATGCGGGTCTGCCATCTCAACACCTGCCCGGTGGGGATCGCCACCCAGGACGAGAGGCTGCGCAAGCGCTTCGAGGGCACGCCCGAGCACGTCATCAACTACTTCTTCCTGGTGGCCGAGGAGGCCCGGGAGATCATGGCCCGCCTGGGCATCGCCCGCTTCGACGACCTCATCGGGCGCTCCGACCTCCTCGAGCTCGACGCCGCCATCACCCACTGGAAGGCGTCGGGCGTGGACCTGTCCGCCGTGCTGGAACCGGCGGATACGGTGAACCCCGGGGACACCCCGAACCCCCAGCCGGCGACCATCCGGCACAAGGTGGCCGACCCTCCCCCGGTGCTCGGCGACGCCATGGACCACGAGCTGATCAGCGCCGCCCAGCCGGCACTGAGGGAGCGGCGTCCCGTCGCCCTCGAGCGGTCGATCACCAACCGCAACCGCTGCGTGGGCGGCCTGCTGTCCTCCGCCATCGCCCGGACCTACGGGGAGCAGGGTCTGCCCGAAGCGACCGTGGCCATCCGCTTCTCGGGTTCGGCGGGTCAGAGCTTCGGCGCCTGGCTGGCCGCCGGCGTCGAGTTCACCCTCTTCGGCGAGGCCAACGACTACGCCGGCAAGGGTCTTTCCGGCGGCGTGCTCGTCATCCGGCCGCCGGAGGAGTCGACGTTCGTGGCCGAGGACAACGTCATCGTGGGCAACACCGTCCTCTACGGGGCCACGTCGGGCCGGGCCTTCTTCCGGGGCCTGGCCGGCGAGCGCTTCGCCGTCCGCAACTCGGGCGTGGCCGCCGTCGTCGAGGGGGTCGGCGACCACGGCTGCGAGTACATGACGGGCGGGACAGTGGTGGTCCTGGGCGAGACGGGGCGCAACTTCGCCGCCGGGATGAGCGGGGGGATCGCCTACGTTCTGGACGAGGCCGGGGTCTTCCCCCGCCGGTGCAACACCGACCTGGTGGCCCTGGAGGAACCCGGCGCCGACGACCTCGATCACGTCCGGCGCCTGGTCACCGAACACGCCGAGCGCACCGGCTCCACGCTGGCCCAAGGCCTGCTGGAGGATTGGGCCGAGCGATCGGCCCGCTTCGTCAAGGTCATGCCCAAGGACTACAAGCGGGCCCTGGAAAGGCTCGCCGCCACGAGGACGGCGTAGTGCCCGATCCGGTCGGATTCCTCAAGATCGGGCGGGCCATGGCCGGCGACCCGCACCGGGACCCGGCCGAGCGGGTCCACGACTATCACGAGGTGTTCACCCTCCTGCCCGCCCCCCAGGTTCGGGAACAGGCGCAGCGCTGCATGGCCTGCGGCGTCCCCTTCTGCCACAACGGATGCCCGTTGGGCAACCTCATCCCGGAGTGGAACGACCTCGTCTACCAGGACCGGTGGCGGGAGGCCTACGAGCGCCTCGACTACACCAACAACTTCCCCGAGTTCACCGGGTTCACCTGTCCGGCACCGTGCGAGGCGGCCTGCGTGCTGGAGATCAACGACGACCCGGTGATGATCAAGCAGATCGAGCTGTCCATCATCGAGCGGGCGTTCGAGGAGGGCTGGGTGGTGCCCCGTCCCCCGGCGCAGCGCACCGGCCGGAGCGTGGCCGTGGTCGGGTCGGGGCCGGCGGGCATGGCCGCCGCCGCCCAGCTCAACTACTCGGGACATGCGGTGGTGGTCTACGAGCGGGACGAAGCGCCCGGTGGCCTCCTGCGCTTCGGGATCCCCGACTTCAAGCTGGAGAAGCGCTTCGTCGAACGGCGGGTGGCCGTGCTCGAGGCGGAGGGGATCGAGTTCCGCTGCAACACCGACGTGGGCGTGGACATCTCGGCCTCCGATCTGCGGGCCCGCCACGACGCCGTGGTGGTGGCCGTCGGGGCCCGCCTGCACCGGGAGCTGGACGTGCCCGGCGCCAAGCTGGAAGGCGTCCATCTGGCCATGGACTACCTCTACGACCGCAACCGGGCGGTCTCCGCGGAGTCGACCAGGACTGGCAACGTGGCCGGGGCCCGTTACGAGGCCACCATCACCGCCGCCGGCAAGCACGTGGTCGTCATCGGCGGGGGTGACACCGCGGCCGACTGCATCGCCAACGCCCACCGGGAGCGGGCGTTGTCGGTGACCCAGCTCGACCGGTACCCGCCGCCCGGCGGCACCCGGCCCCGGGAGATCACGACGTGGCCGGAGATGCCCCGGCGCCTGCCCTCCACCTACGCCCTGGACGAAGGCGGCCAGCGCTATTTCGACGTCGCCACCCTGGCCCTGTCCGGCGACAAGCGGGTCGACACCGTGCACACCGCCACGTCGGCCGGCCCGCCGCTCTTCGAGCCGGTTCCCGGCACCGAGAGATCGTTCCCCGCCGACCTGGTGCTCGTCGCCATCGGCTTCGCCGGCCCGGAACGGGACGCCTTCCTCGCCCAGCTGGGGCTGGACGAGGACGCCGCCGGCAACATCGCCGCCCCCGGCTACGAGACTTCCACCGAGGGGGTCTTCGCCTGCGGCGACGCCCGCCGGGGCCAGTCCATCGTGGTGTGGGCCATCAACGAGGCCCGGGAATGCGCCACCGTCGTCGACCGCTACCTCGCCGGCCTGGTTTCTCAAGGTGGTTGCGATTGACCCCCTGTCAGGGGGAGAAGCGCGACCACCTCGTCATGGGGCGCGGCGGTCACGCCACGGCGGTTGAACCCGGGTCGTCGGCGAACTGGGTCTGGTACAGCTCGGCGTAGCGGCCGCCGGCGGCCAGCAGCTCGTGGTGCCGACCCCGCTCCACGATCCGGCCGTACTCCACCACCAGGATCAGATCCGCCTCCCGGATGGTCGACAGGCGGTGGGCGATGACCAGGGCCGTGCGGCCGGCCAGGGCGTCGACCAGGGCGGCCTGCACCGCCGCTTCGGAGGCCGAGTCGAGATGGGCGGTGGCCTCGTCGAGAATGACGACACGGGGCTGGGCCAGCAGCAGCCGGGCGATGGTGAGGCGCTGGCGCTCCCCGCCCGAGAGGCGGTAGCCCCGCTCCCCCACCACGGTGTCCAGCCCGTCGGGCAGCGACGCCACCAAGTCGGCCAAGCGGGCCCGGCGCAGGGTGTCCCACAGCTCCTCGTCGGTGGCGCCGGGCCGGGCGAAGCGCAGGTTCTCGGCGATGGTGTCGTGGAACAGGTGCCCGTCCTGGGTGACCATGCCCAGCGTCTGGCGGAGGGAGTCGAAGGACAGGTCCCGCACGTCGACCCCCGAGAGGCGCACCGCGCCTCCGTCCACGTCGTAGAGGCGGGGGGCGAGCGAGGCGATCGTGGACTTGCCGCCTCCCGAGGAACCCACCAGGGCCACCAGCTGGCCAGGCTCGACCCGGAAGGAGACCCCGTGGAGGATCTGGCTGCCACCCCGGGTGTCGAGGGTCGCCACCTCCTCCAGGGAGGCCAGCGACACCTTGTCGGCCGACGGGTAGCCGAAGCGCACGTCGTCGAACTCGATGGTCACCGGGCCCTCGGGCACCCGAACGGCGTCGGGCTTCTCGGTGATCAGCGGCTCCAGGTCGAGCACCTCGAAGACGCGCTCGAAGCTCACCAGGGCGGACATGATGTCGACCCGGGCGCTGGCCAGGGCGGTGAGCGGAGCGTAGAGGCGGGTCAGGAGCAGGGCCAGGGTGACGACGGTGCCGGGCTCGAGCCGGCCCCGGAGCGCCAGCCAGCCGCCCAGGCCGTAGACCAGGGCCAGGGCCAGGGCCGACACGAGGGTGAGGGCGGTGAGGAACACCCACTGGGCCATGGCGCTGCGCACGCCGATGTCGGCGACCCGCTGGGCCCGGTAGCCGAACTCGCTGGCCTCGGCGGCGGGCCGGCCGAACAGCTTGACGAGGGTGGCCCCCGGGGCGGAGAACCGCTCCGTCATCTGGGTGGTCATGGCCGCGTTGTGGTCGGCCGCCTCGCGCTCCAGGTGGGCCAGCCGGGATCCCATGCGCCGGGCGGGGACCACGAAGACGGGCAGCAGGACGAGGGCCAGGGCGGTGATGCCCCAGGACAGGCGGAGCATCACGCCCAGCGTCAGGAGCAGGGCGATCACGTTGCTGACCACCCCCGACAGGGTCCAGGTGAACGCCCGCTGGGCGCCGATCACGTCGTTGTTGAGCCGGCTCACCAGGGCGCCGGTCCGGGTGCGGGTGAAGAACGCCACCGGCATGCGCTGCACATGGCTGAACACGGCACGGCGCAGGTCGAGGATCAGGTTCTCGCCGATCCGGGCCGAGTACCAGCGGGTGACCAGACCCGTGCTGGCATCCAGCACGGCGACCACGGCGATGAGCACCGCCAGGCCCACCACTGTCCCGGCCGCCTTCTGCTTCACGATGGCGTCGACCACCCGGCCGGCCAGCACCGGGGTGGCCACGGCCAGGACGGCGGCCACCACGCTGAACAAGATGAAGACGGCGAGCGACCGCCGGTGGGGGCGGGCAAAACCGGCGACCCGGCGCAAGGTGGCCCGGCTGAAGGTACGCCGGGGCATGTCGCCCTCCATGGCGCTGTGCAGCGCCATCCAGTGACTGAAACCCATGTCCATGGCTCTCAAGGTACGGATGTCACCTTGCGGGCGCATCGGGCACAGGAACGGTTTGAACCGGGATGTCCGCCTAGGACTTGAGGCGGAGACCGGTTGTCTCCTCGACGCGGCGCGGTGAGACATAGGCCATCCGGCCTATTGCTCCTCTCCAGGTACGCGCTGCACGTTCCGATACCTGAACCAAGCGCTCAAACGAGGACGCAAACCACAGCATGCGTTTCGAGGAACTGTCCTACCGCGTGGACGGAGCCCCCGTTGCCGTGCCCTTCCATCCCAGGCTCACCGTGGTGGGCCCCCTGGGCGGCCGGGCGCGCTCCGGGTGGATCGATCGCGCCCTCGGGGTGCTGCTCGGCACCCGGCCGGGCGACGGCGTCGGCGTCGTGTTCCGGGACGGCGCGGGGCATCGCGTCCGCATCGAGCGCGACCATCACGGGGCGGCCCGCATCACCGGCGTGGGAACCGGTGACGACGTCACGCCGGCGGCCGGCCGGCTGCCCCTGGACGGCCGCTTCGACTGGTTCGAGACCATCGGCCTCGATGGTCCGTCCGCCCGAGCCCTGGTCCACGTCGTCCCCTCCGACTTCAAAGGGGAGGACGTTGACCCCTGGGAGACCGAGGACGAGCTCGTCGAGGCCCGCGGTCTGCTCACCCGGATCGAGGCCGAGCACGAAACCGTGTTGGCCCGGTGCCGCCAGGCCGAAGAGCTCTACCGGCGGGTCGACCAGCTCGACGAGCACATCATCCGGCTGGAGGCGGACCGAGCCCGCCGCCGGCATGGCGAGGCGCTGCAGGCCGTCCGCCGCCTCGAAGCCAAGGCGGCCATCCTGCGCCAGGCGGTGGCCTCCGAACAGGCGGCGGCGGAGGCCATCCTGGCCGCCGCCGAAGCGGGCGACGAATGGCGCCGGGCCGCTGACTCGCTCGAGGTCGCCCGCCTGGCCTTCGGGGACCGCCCGCTGCCGGAGACGGCTGCAACTACCGAGCCCGCCGCTTCGCCGCCGCCTGCGACCGCCAGCCTCGGCGATGGAGACGGCCCTGGTGACACCGGCATGGTTGCTGAGCTCGAAGCCGCCCATCGGGCCGTGGAGGAAGCAGAGCGGGCCCTCGATCGGGTCCGGATGCCATCGCTGGCCGTGGCCTCCCGGCGGCGGCTGGTCCGGGCCCACCACCAGGAGCAGGCGGTGCTGCGCGAGATGGGATTCGTCTCCTGGCTGTCCTTCCAGATGCAGCGCGTCGACGACCTTCAGAACCGTCCCCGCGAGGCGGTATCCGATGTCGGGGACGAGGCGCCCCGTTCCGCACCCGAGCCCGACGCCGGCGCGGTCGACCGGGCCCGGGAAGGCCGGCTCCGACACACCCTGGAGGAAGCCGAGGCCACCTACCAGGTGGCCCGGGAACGACTCGAGACGCTGATGGCCTACGCCGGTCTGCTCCCGCGTGGGAGCCATCCCGAGGACCTTGCCGCCCATGTCGGCGACCTGGCCCTCCGGGCGGTGGAGGCGGCCCGCCACCGGCGCACTCCTCCGACCGGCGGGCTCCTGGCCGAACTGGAGGGCAAGTTGTCCGAGGCCCGGGCCGCCCATGCCGCCCTTGGGCATCCCGACTGGGACGACGATCCCCGCGTGGGCGACACACCCCTCCCCGAACCCGCACCGCTCCTGGAGGAACGGGCCCGCCTGTTCGAGGAGGCGCACCGGATCGAGCTCGAGCTTCCCGACGTCGGGCGTCTCGAGGGGCGCCGGACGGCCCTCGAGGGCCGGATCGCCTTTCTCGAAGCCGCCTCCCGGACCGGATACCACCTCCAGAGCGTGGAGGAAGCCGAGTCGGTGCTCATCGATCGTGTGGCCCACGTCTTCCGGGTCGGCCCCGCGGCCGAGCCCCTCCCCCTGCTGGTCGACGACGCCTTCGCCGGCTTCGACATCGAGGACCGCCACGACCTGCTCCACCTGCTGGCCCGCCTGGCGGAAGGGACCCAGGTCGTGTACTTCACCGAGGACCCGCTGACGCTGGAATGGGCCGCGGCCCAGGTTCAGGCTGGAGAGGCGCTGGTCGTGCCGCCGCCGTCGCCCCCGCCCGCGGTGGCGTCGGTGGCCTGACGCACCTAGCTGATCAGGTCCTCGCCCTCTTCGGCCTCGTCCCGAACGCCGGGCCGAGCGGAGTTGAGGGAAGACGGGGCCTCGTCCAAGCGGATTTCGTTCCCGCGGAAGGGATAGTCGTCTCCCGGTCCGAGCAGGACGACGTCGCCCTGGGGCGGGACGGAAACGGCTCGCCCCTGCTGTTCCATCGTCTGCAACTCGGCCAGGAGGTGGCCCAGACTCTGGTGCAGATCGGACAGGTGGTCGGTGGTGGACACCACGCCCTCCCGCACCGCTTCGGCGTAGCGCTCCGCCTCGAAGCGGATGCGGTCGGCGGCCCCGTCGGCGCTGGACAGGATGGCGGACGCCTCCTCGCCGACCAGCTTCACCAGCGTGGCCCGGTCGACCTCGAGCTCGCCGCTGGCCTCTTCCAGCTGCCAGCTGGCTTCCTCCAAGCGGCGGTTGACGTCCTCCAGCTTGTGCCGGAGCCCGGCGATCACCTCATCCCGCCGGAACAGCTCCTCGGCCACCGCCCGCAGGTAGGCCCGGACGTCTTCTCGGATGTAGCCCCTCATCCCGATGAGGAACTCCTTGCCGGCTACCTCTTGCGGCTCCATCTTCGGCCTTCTCCGCCACGACCCCAGGGTGCGGGCCACTGTAAGTGGGAACTGTCTCTCCCGTCCAGACGCTCCGCCGTCGATGCCCGCCGGCGACCTTCAGCAGCTGCGAGGAGGACGGACATCACGCCGCTTGCCGCGGCCGCCGTTGCCTTGTGGCCCGTCGGATTCCGGACGTGCGGCCGCCGGCGGAGAAATTTTCTCCATCGCGCCGGGGACGAGTACGAGTGCCACGATCAAGGCGGCGAGACGCAATTCCTCTTTGCGCACAAAGGCTTCCAGGGGCGGCGGGCTCGATACTTGCACGCGACATTTCTACCGGTTGTGCGATATCGGGACTGGCGTTTTCTGTCTCCATGAACCACACTGGCAACATAAGTAACGGCCGAGACAGGTGAGGACGACATGGCTGCAAAGTTCCAGATCGACAAGACGCCCATCGCATCGGCCGACAAGGCTTCGGCCGGCACGGCGATCGACGACCAGATCCCGGAGGCTCCGGCCAAGGCCGCTCCCGCCAGGACGGCGGCTGCCACCAGGGGGGCTTCCACAAGCGCAGCGGTGAAGAAGGCCGCACCGGCCAAGAAGGCCGCCCCCGCCAAGAAGGCGGCACCCGCCAAGAAGGCGGCACCCGCGAAGAAGGCCGCCCCCGCCAAGAAGGCGGCACCCGCGAAGAAGGCGGCCCCCGCCAAGAAGGCCCCGGGCAAGAAGGCCCCGGCCAAGAAGGCCCCGGCCAAGAAGGCCCCGGCCAAGAAGGCGGCACCGGCCAAGAAGGCCCCGGCCAAGAAGGCGGCACCGGCCAAGAAGGCCCCGGCCAAGAAGGCCGCCCCCGCCAAGAAGGCCCCGGCCAAGAAGGCCGCCCCGCGCAAGCGCTGAACGTTGGGTCAAGGGGGCGGCGGCGCAGTCGCTCCCTTGACCGGTCTCCCCAACACCGACAGACCGGCGCCTTCGGCTGGGACGTTGCTGTTGAGGGCGGCGATGCTCCAACGGTGCCCGAAAGGGTCCTCGAACTGCCCACCGCGCAGACCCGGCCCGCACTCCTCCACGGGCAGCAGTGGGGTGGCCCCCGCTTCCAGTGCCCTGGCGAACACGTCGTCGACGTCCGCGACGTAGACGCCGAGCGTCACGGGCGAGCCTCCGATGGCCCTGGGGCTCATCAGTCCACGTTCCGGGTCTTCGTCGCCGAGCATGACGACGGCGGCGCCGATGCTGATCTCGGCATGGCCCCGCCGGCCGTGGGGTGACGGAAGGGGCGCCTGCTCCCGGGCGCCGAAGACCCGGCCGTAGAAGCGGACGGCGGCACCGGCGTCATCGACGCAGAGATATGGGATGACACTCGAGTGGCGCGCCGTTGCGGATGGACGCTGCTTCATGGGGCTCCCTTGCCTTGGACGAAATGGACACCTCGAGGATGCAGTTCACGCCTCCGGAGCACATCGGGAAATCGCCCTATTTCCACCCGGCGTCGATGTCCTAATTCCTCGTCGCGATCCACCGGTCGAGCCCTACAGTTCGAACCCGTCAGCGGCGAGGGGAGGCGGACGAGGAAGTGGAGTGTGCCCAGGAGTCAAGCCCTTGAAGAGTTCGGGGCCACACCCGGGGTCAGTCCCGTCTTCGTCGGCCGGAACCGGGAGATCGCCTGCCTGACGGCGGCACTGGAAGTGGCGCAAGCCGGCCGGACAACGGCCGTGGTCGTGGCGGGCGAAAGCGGGGCCGGCAAGACACGGCTGGTCACCCACTTCGCCGGGCTGGCGGCCGGCGCCGGCGCCACCGTCCTCGTGGGGCGCTGCGTCGAGCTGCAGGACGCCTGCCCTCCCTACTGGCCCTTCCTCGACGCCTTTCGGCGGCTCCTCGGTCGTCTCGACCCGGAACAGATCGACGATCTGGTCGGGCCCTTCCGTCCCGAGGTGGCGCCACTCCTTCCCGGGGGTCGGCTCAATGGCGAGTTGCTGCCCCCCCGTCGCTGGGAGCGGTCCCGCTTCTTCGAGCTTGTGCTCGGGATGGCCGAGCGCTTGGCCGCCCACTCGACGGTCGTCCTGGTGATCGAGGACCTCCATTGGTCCGACCAGTCCACGAGGGATCTGCTGAAGTTCATCCTGGCCAACACCATCGAGGACCGCATCCTGGTGGTGGGGACCTCCAGGGACGACGGCCTCACGCCGGGCCATCCCGTCCTTCCACTGCTGGCCGAGCTGAGACGGCGGCGCATCCCTTTCCTCGAGCTTCCTCCCTTCGACGACACCGAGCTGACCGCGCTGGTCCGGGGCATTCTCGGGTCCGACCCGGACCCGGAGCTGATGGCGACAATCTGTGCCCGCGCCGACGGGAATCCGTTCTTCGCCGAGGAGCTGCTGGCCGCCTCCCAGCAGGGCCAGGCCGTCGGGCTGACTCCCACCGTGCGCCAGATCCTCGAGGCGCGGTTGGCGTCCCTGTCCGGCCCGGCCCGGAACGTCGCCCGCTTCGTGGCCGCGGCCACGGGACCGGTGGGCCACCCGATGCTCGAAGCGGTGACGGGCGCGGCGGAGCTCCTGGCGGCGCTGCGGGAGTGCGTGCACGCCGGCGTCCTGGTCGTGGACCGGTCGGCGAACTACTGGTTCCGCCACAACCTCGTCCGGGAAGTGGTCTACGGCGACCTCCTGCCCGGCGAGTCGGCCCGGATCCACGCCGCCTACGGGGAAGTGCTCGACCGGCGGCCCGAACTGGGCGACGACAGCACCACCGAAGCCCGGGCCCACCACTGGTTCGCCGCCGGCGACCGTCCCCGGGCGCTGGGCGCCGCCGTGGACGCAGCCCGGGCGGCTGAGCGCGCCCACGGCCACTCCGACGCCCATCGGTTCTGGGAGCGGGCGGCGGGGCTGTGGAACCACGTACCCAACGCCGCCGAACGGAGTGGCCTCGACCGGCGGGCGCTCGTGGAGCGGGCAGCCGTCGCCGCCCACCTGGCCGGCGACCACCGCCGGGCCGTCGCCCTCGTCGAACCGGAAACCACCGGGGGCCAGAACGGCGCTCCTCGGCTGCATCAGGCGCTGGGCCGGTACCTGTGGGCCGCCGGCGACAGCGTCCGGGCCCTGGCCGCCTACGACCGCGCGGTCGGCCTTCTGGGCGATCTCGAGAACCCTGAGGCGGTCACCGTCCTAGCCGCCCACGCCGAGGCGCTCATGCAGGCCGGGCGCTACCGGCAATCCCGCCGGCAGGCCGAGTCGGCCCTGGCCATCGCCCGGCGGCTGGGCCTGGCCGGCGAGGAGGCGGCCATCCTCGGCACCCTCGGCTTCGACCTCGCCTTCCTGGGCGACGCCGCCTCCGGAGTGCCCGCCCTGGAAGGCGCCTGCGCCGTGGCCGGCGATGCGGGGTCGCCGGAGCAGCTGGCCCGTGCCTACCTGAAGCTGGCGGAACTGCTCTCCGGTCCCCTCAACCGCCTGACCGATGCTGTTCGGGTGACCGAGGAGGGAGCGGTTCGAGCCCGGGCCCTGGGGCTGGGTCGCTCGTACGGCGCCTGCCTGCAGGCCGTCGGCGCCACCACGTTGTTCCGCCTCGGCCGCTGGCGCGACGCGGCACCGCTCCTGTCCGCCGCCCTGGCCACCAAGCCGACCGGAGCCGCCGCCATCGAGGTGCACCTGGCCCGGGCCCGGCTGGCAGCCGGCCGGGGCGACCTCGACACCGCCCTGGCCGACGTCGAGGTGGTGGAGTGCCACTTCACCCGGGCCACCGCCCCCCGCTTCCAGGCGCCGCTGCTTACCCTTCAGGCCGGCCTGGCGTTGTGGCAGGGCCAGCCCGGGGAGGCGCGCCGGGCCGTCGCCCGCGGGCTGGCGCTGGTGGCCGGCAGCGAGGATGTCTGGCTCGTGGCCCCCCTGCTGTGGCATGGCTTGCGGGCCGAGGGCGACCGGGCCGAACACGCCCGTGCCCTCGGCGACGGTCAGGAGGCGGAGGAGGCCGGGGCGACGGCCGCCGACCTCCTCGACGAAGCCCGCCGCCTGTCCCAGCGGTCCATGGGCGTGGCCCTCCCGGTGCGCGATGTGGTGGCCGCCTACCGGGGCCTGTGCGAGGCCGAGTTCGAGCGGGTGGCCGGAACGGCGGAATCGGAAGCCTGGGCCGGCGCCGCCGCTCGCTGGAACGAGCTCGACCATCCCTATCCCGCCGCCTATGCCACCTGGCGGGAGGCCGAGGCCCTCCTCGCCCGACGGCACCGCTCGGCCCGGGCGACGGAGGCACTCCGCTCGGCCCACGCGGTGGCGGTGGACCTCGGGGCGGAGCCGTTCCGGCACCAGATCGAAGCGCTGGCCCGGCGGGCCCGGATCTCCCTGGCGGCGCCCGGGCCGCCGGACGTCCCTCCGGTCGCACCCTCGGACGCCACCGGCCGTGGCGGGGCGCGCTCGCCCCTGGCCACGCTGACCAAGCGGGAGCTGCAGGTGCTGCACCTGGTGGCCGAAGGTCGTACCAACCGGCAGGTGGCAGCCGGCCTGTTCATCAGCGAGAAGACGGCCAGCCTCCACGTGTCCCACATCCTCGCCAAGCTGGGCGTGACCAGCCGAGGCCAGGCGAGCGCCCTGGCCCACCGCCTGGGGCTGGTGCCAAGCCCCTGACGGCCGCCACCGGATGCGAGAGACTTCCGTCGATGCCCCCGCGCACCGACACCGCCCTCACCGCCGGCCCCGTGGCCACGGTGGCCGAGGTGATCCAGCGTCTCACCGACATCGAAGCTGCCGTCACACCCGCCGGCCGGGGGCCGCGGAATGGGATGTACTGGTTCAGCCGGCTGTACCTCGTCATCACCGAGAACGTGCAGGACAAGATCGACAGCGGCAGTTTCTTCGCCGACAAGGAGTACCTCACGGCCCTCGACGTCGCCTTCGCCAACCGCTTCCTCGACGCCGTGCGGATCCACATCCGGGGCGAGCAAGCGCCAGAGGTGTGGCGGCTGCTGTTCGAGGTGCCGGCCGATGGCGAGATCCTTCCCATCCAGCTGGCCATGGCCGGTGTCAACGCCCACATCAACCTCGACCTGGCCTTCGCCGTGGTGGGCGCCTGCCGGACGCTGGGCCGGGAAGCCATCGCCTGGGGCGGGCAGAAGGCCGACTACGACAAGGTCAACACCATCTTCGCCGAGGAAATGGACCGCCTGCTCCGGGACCTGGCGCGCGCCTACGCCCGGCCCGGGGGTCCGGGGGTGTCCCCCGACATGCCCGGGGGTCCGGGGTTGTCCCCCGAGATGCAGAGGCAACGGCTGAGCCTCCTCGATCGCCTGGCCACCGAGATCGTCGTCCTGGCCCGCGGTGCGGCCTGGGAGAACGCCGAGTACCTGTGGACGCTTGACCCCGGCTCCGGCCCGTGGCGGGACCACGAGAAGGTGATGGACGTCGCCGCCACCGCGCTCAGCCGGGCGATGCTCGTCAACCTGCCCGGCTGACCGGCCTCAGTCCTCCAGATCCAGCGTCTGGTCGAGGCCCGTCATCTCGAAGACCTGGCGGGCCTGGTCCTGGAGGGACCTGACCACCAGGCGGCCGCTGGCCTGGCGGAGCCTGGACTGCGCCCGGACGATGACCCCGAGGCCCATCGAGTCGATGAAGCGGACGCCCCCGAGGTCAAGGACCAGCCGTTCACCCTCGTTGGCCACCAGGGTTTCGAGCCGTTCCCACAGGAAGGGAGCGGTGAGCACATCGAGCTCGCCCCGGACCGCCACCGTGATCCCGGTGTCGTCGTCGGTGACGTCGATGTCGAAATCGTCCGGTTCGGAGAGGCGGAAGGTGGAAGGGATGTCGGTCACGCGCTCCACACTGTCACACGCGGTCGGTAAGGTCGGTGTCGTTATGGCACTCCTCGAGGAACCGACCCTGTTCCCGCCCCACTGTTCCTTCGGGGACACCCCGAACCCCGGGGCGCTCCTCGATCTTCCCGTCGAGGGCTTCCATCCGGCCGTCGCCACCTGGTTCGCCCGCCGGTTCCCGGACGGTCCCACCCCGGCCCAGGAGCAGGGCTGGGCCCACATCGCCGCCGGCCGGGACACCCTCATCGCCGCTCCCACCGGATCGGGCAAGACGCTGGCCGGGTTCCTGGTGTGCATCGACCGTCTCTATCGGGCCCACGCCGCCGGGGCCGAGGTGGAGGGCACCGCCCAGGTCGCCTACGTGTCTCCCCTCAAGGCGCTGGCCGTCGACATCGCCGAGAACCTCGACCGGCCGCTGTCCGAGATCGCCGAGGTGGCCGCCGAGCTGGGGTTGTCCGCCCCCCACCTCCGGGTCGGGGTGCGCACCGGCGACACCACCGGCGGCGAGCGGGCTTCCATGGTGCGCCGCCCCCCGAACTTCGTGGTCACCACCCCCGAGTCGCTCTACCTGCTGGTCACCGCCGCCCGCAGCCGGGAGATGCTGCGCTCCGTGGAGACCGTCATCGTCGACGAGATCCACGCCGCCGCCCGCGACAAACGCGGGTCGCATCTCGCCCTCACCCTCGAGCGGCTGGAGCATGTGGCCACCCGCCGGCCGCAGCGCATCGGCCTCTCCGCCACCCAGCGGCCCATCGCCCTTATCGCCGGCATGCTCTGCGGAGCGGGCGCCCCACAGTCCTCTCCGGGGACACCCCGGACCCCGGGCGGTCCGGCGGTGGTGGACACGGGCCACCAGCGCCACCTTGATCTCGCCCTGGAGCTGCCCCAGGGTGAGCTGGAGGCGGTCGCCTCGGGCGAGCAGATGGGCGACGTGCTCGACCGGATCGCCGAACTGGTCGGCCAGCACCACACCACCCTGGTATTCGTCAACACCCGGCGTCTGGCCGAGCGCCTGGCCCATCAGCTGGGAGAACGCCTGGGGGACGACGTCGTCTCCGCCCACCACGGTTCGCTGTCCAAGGATCGCCGCCACCGGGTGGAGACCCGCCTGCGGGCCGGAGACCTCAAGGCTCTGGTGGCCACGGCATCCCTCGAGCTCGGCATCGACATCGGCCCGGTCGAGCTGGTCTGCCAGGTGGGGTCGCCCCGGAGCATCGCCACCTTCCTGCAACGGGTCGGCCGCTCCAACCACTCCCGGCAGGGCACCCCCAAAGGGCGGCTCTTCCCCCTCACCCGCGACGAGCTGGTGGAGAGCGCGGCGCTCCTGTGCGCCGTGGGCAAGGGGGAGCTCGACGCCATCACCCCACCGGTGGCTCCCCTCGACATCCTGGCCCAGCAGATCGTGGCCGAGGTCGCCGCGGGAGAGTGGCGCACCGACGACCTCTACGACCTGGTGCGCCGGGCCCATCCCTACCGGGACCTGACCCGGGCCCAGTTCGACGAGATCCTGGCCCTGGTCAGCCACGGCATCATGACCGGCCGGGGCCGGCGAGCGGCCTACCTCCATCTCGACGGAGTCAACGGCGAGGTCCGGGCCCGGCCCGGCGCCCGGCTGGCGGCGGCCACCTCAGGGGGCGCCATCCCCGAGGTGGGCGACTTCCGGGTCGTCCTCGAACCCGACGATCTCTTCGTGGGGACCGTGAACGAGGACTGGGCCACCGAGTCCATGGCCGGCGACATCTTCCTCCTCGGCACCCACGCCTGGCAGATCCGCCAGGTCACCGCCGGCACCGTCCGGGTGGCCGATGCCGACGGCAAACACCCCACCATCCCCTTCTGGACGGGCGAGGCCCCGGCCCGCACCACCGAGCTGTCCCTCGAGGTGTCGGCCCTGCGGGCCACCATCGACGGCTACCTGGCCGCCGGCGACCCCGACGGGGCCAAGGCCTGGTTACGCCAGGCCGCGCCGCTCGATCCGGCCACGGTGGACCAGATCGTCGGCTACGTGGCCGCCGGCCGGGCTGTGCTCGGCACCGTCCCCACCGCCACCGACCTGGTCTTCGAGCGCTTCTTCGACGAGGCCGAGGGGATGCACCTGGTCGCCCACTCCCCCTACGGCGGGCGCATCAACCGGGCGCTGGGCCTGGCGCTGCGCAAGCGGTTCTGCAAGTCGTTCAACTTCGAGCTCCAGGCCGCCGCCAACGACGACGCCGTCGTGCTCTCCCTCGGGCCCCACCACAGCTTCCCTCTGTCCGACGTGCCCCGGTTCCTCAACTCCAAGACGGTGCGCGGGGTGCTCGAACAGGCCGTGCTCGACGCCCCGATGTTCCAGAGCCGCTGGCGCTGGAACCTCAATCGGGCCCTGGTCGTCCTGCGCTGGAAGGGCGGGCGGCGCAACCCGCCGCCGATCCAGCGCATGGAGGCCGACGACTTCATGGCCGCCCTCTTCCCCCAGGCGGCGGCGTGCCAGGAGAACATCACCGGTCCCATCGACATCCCCGACCACCCGCTCGTCCGCCAGACCATGCACGACACCCTGACCGAGGCCCTCGACATCGACGGCCTCGAGGCTCTGCTGTCGGGGATGGAGAGCGGGGAGGTCCGGGTCCACTGCCGGGACACCACCGAGGCGTCGCCCTTCAGCCACGAGATCCTCAGCGCCAAGCCCTACGCCTTCCTCGACGACGCCGAAGCCGTCGATCGCCGCACCAACGCCGTGACCCTGCGACGGGGCCTGCCCGTGGACCTGTCCACCATCGGCCGGCTCGACCCGGAAGCGGTGGCGCGGGTGCGGGAGGAGGTCACCCCCGACCCGGCCGGGGCCGACGAGCTGCACGACCTGCTGCTCAGCCTGGTCGTCACCCCGGCTTCCGAGGCGTGGCGTCCCCTCTTCGACGAGCTCGCCGCCCGGGGCCGGGTGGGGTCCAGACGGAGCGAGGGCCCCGGGGACGGGGTGTCCCCGAAGTCGATCGAGCACTGGTGGGCGACGGAGATGTCGGCGCCGGCGGCCGTACTGCTCGAGGACAGCAGCGACGAGGCCCACCCCAAAGAGCAGGTGGCCGCGGCCGTGCTCCGGGGCCACCTCGACGTCTCCGGGCCCCTCACCGCCGCTGCCCTGGCCGCCCGCTGCAGCCTGTCCCGCTCCACCGTCGACCTCGGGCTGGCCGTCCTGGAGCACGACGGCTTCGCCCTCCAGGGCGCCTTCACCGACCCGGACGGCCCGCCTTCACCCGAACGGGTCGAGTGGTGCGCCCGCCGCCTCCTGGCCCGCATGCACGCCTACTCCCGCAAGACCCGGCGCCAGGCGGTGGAACCGGTCAGCGCCCAGGACTTCATGCGGTTCCTCCTCCGCTGGCAGCACGTCGCCCCCGATACCCAGCTGAGGGGCCGCGTCGGGATCCGCCTCGTGGTCGAGCAGCTCCAGGGCTACGAGGCCGGCGCCGCCACCTGGGAGCCGGAGATCCTGCGCCGGCGGCTCGTCGACTACCAGCCCGCCCTCCTCGACCGGCTGTGCCTCGACGGGGAGGTCACCTGGCTGCGCCTCTCCGCCTGGCAGCCGGAGTCCGACCGGCGATCCGCTCCGTCGAAGGCGACGCCGATCACCCTCGCCTTCCGGGAGGACCTGCCCTGGCTGCTGCAGGCCGCCCGCCTGGCCACCACCCCCGAGCTGCCGGCCGTCGGTGCCACCGCCGAGGTCGTGGAGGCGCTGGCGGCCAAGGGTGCCCGATTCGTCTCCGAACTGGCCGCCGACACCGGCCGTCTCCGCACCGACATCGAAGCGGCCCTGTGGGACGGAGTGGCCCGGGGCCTGCTCACCGCCGACGGGTTCGCCGCCATCCGCTCGCTGGTCGAGGACCGCCGCCATCCCCACCGCCCGAGGGTCCGGTCCGTGAGCCGGCTACGCCGGGGCGCCACCGGCCCGACCACGGCGGCGGGACGCTGGTCGCTCGTCCCCGCCGCCCCGCCGGTCGAGGACCGCGAGACGCTGGCCGAGGTGCTGGCCGACCAGCTGCTCCAACGTTGGGGCGTCGTCTTCCGGGACCTCGCCCTCCACGAAGGGCTGCCCCTGCCCTGGCGGGAGCTGCAGTGGGCGCTGCGCCGTTTCGAGGATCGGGGGCTCATCCGGGGCGGGCGCTTCGTCGCCGGGTTCAGCGGTGAGCAGTACGCCCTCCCGGCGGCCATGGACGGGCTCAAGGCCGTCCGCCGCCAGGCCCGGGCGGGGGAGCGGGTGGTGATCAACGCCTGCGACCCGCTCAACCTCACGGGTGTGATCATCCGTGTTCCCCGGACGCCGGCGGTGCGCACCAACACCGTCACCTACGTCGACGGTCTCCCCGAGGACCAGGCGCAGGCCGCCGGCGAGGCACAGGCCGCCGGCGCCTCGTAGACCCCTCTAGCGGATCAGCACCAGGGTCGCCTCGGGCACCTCGGGGTGGAAGAACAGGGTGATGGAGTCCCCGGGCGGCTCGTCAAGACGGTGGTCGATGACGATGGGGACCTTCTTCTTCGGGCCGAGGGCAGCCTGGATGCCGAGTACCAGCGCGCTGACCAGGGCAGTGGCCGCTCCTCGTCTCCGCCAGCGGGGGCATCCGGTGCTCGTCATGCAACCATGAGGTTACCGGCCGGCCCGCCGTCGAACTACAGCTCGAAGCCAGGCTCCAGCTCGCTGTAGGGCCGGGCGCAGGCCCGCCCGTCGCGCTTGGCCTGGTACAGGCCGCGGTCGGCGAGCCCCAGGAGCTCGGTCAGGTCGGCGGTCCCGGCACCGTCGGCCACCCCGATGCTGAGGGTGGCCCTGGCCACCCCCGACTCGGTGACGATCGGCGCCCCGGCGATGTGGGTGGTCATGCGCTCGGCCACCCGCGGGGCGGCGTCGAGACCGGTGTCGGGGAGGAAGGCAACCAGCTCATCGCCGCCGTAGCGGCCCAGGAGGTCCGAGCCACGCAGCTGGGCCCGGCACGACTCGGCCACGGCATGGAGGACCAGGTCGCCGGTGGCGTGGCCATGGGTGTCGTTGATGGCCTTGAAGTGGTCGTCATCGATCATGAGGGCGGCCATGGGATGTCCCGTGATCCGCCCCCGCGCGAAGAGCTGCTCGGCCAGGGTGAGGAAGGCACCGCGGTTGCTGACCCCGGTCAGGACGTCGGTGGTGGCCAGACGCTGGAGCTCGTCGAGCAGGTGGGCGTTCTCGCCGGCCACGGCGACCTGCCGGGACACGACCAGGGCGGTGAGCGCCCCGGCGCCGACAATGAGACCCCCGAGGGCGAACCCGCCCTGCCGGCCGCCCACCCCGAGCAGCAGTCCGTAGCCCACGGCGATGCCCAGATACGGCAGGCGGCTGACCCGGGACGCGGCCGGGGTGGGCGTCACCTCGGGGTCGGCGTGGGCCGAGCGCCGGTACTGATACTGGGCGCTGAGCACCAGGAGCACCTGGGCCGCCATCCAGAAGGCGTCCGGCCAGTCTCCGCCCCGGTAGGCGTCGAGGAGGGAGAGGCGGGCGTAGGCCACGTCGGCCACGACGAAGCAGGCCACGCCGACCAGGAGCATCCGCAGGGCGCCGATGTCGCGCCGGCCGGCGCAGCGCAGGAGGAGGGCGGCCACCCCGAACACGAGCAGCAGGTCGCCCACCGGATAGGCCCGCTCAGGATGGTGGCCACGGCCACGGCGTCGCTGGTCTTGATGATGGGGCAGCCAGGTTGACGGGCAGGAAGGCCAGGTCGCTCAGGATCTCCCGGACGGGCGCGCTCCCCACACCCGACGCCACCCACACCAGAAACAGCAGTCCGTAGGCGGCGAAGGCAACCGCCACGGCGTCGCCGCAGTCTCCGCGCCGGCGCACGCTGGTGCTCATGAGTCACTCGTCGGCAGGTCCCGCCCCGGTCTGAATCGCCAACAGGAAAAATCCGGCAAAACCTCTCGGGGCGGGACCCCGTCTAGACGGAGGCCTTCGCCCCCAGGGCGCGGCGGGCCAGGTCGCGCCGGTGCCGCTCCAGGCCGTCCTTCTGGGCCTCGGCTCGGGAGGTGAGCTTGTCGAAGTCCGTCCCCGAGAGGGCCTCGTGGTCGCGGGCCACTTCCCGCAGGGCCGTCCACAGGAGGATCTTCCCCTCGACGCCCATGCACAGCGCCTCAATGGAGAGCAGGTTGGCCAGGTCCTTGGCCTCGGTGCCGAACTTCAGCCGGCTGAGCTTCTCGCCCAACCACGCCCCCGCCTGTTTGACGGGATTCGGGGACGTTCCCGCCGCATCCATCAGGCCTTCGAGCGTGCGCCGGTCCTCTTCGACCTCGGATGAGAAGTTCTGAAGGAACTGACCGAGCTCGGTGCCGGGGTTCTCGTTCGCCAGGCGCTTGGCGATCTCGACCGCGGCCACGGAGCCGGCGAGGTGGTCGTTCAAGTAGACGTCGATGGGCTTGGGCTCGTTCATGGACGGCTCCTCCGGAAGGAAATTCGGTTGCCGGACCCTTCCCCCCCGGGGCTGGAGGGATAAACCACGTCCTTGCGGCCCGCCACGGTACGGCGAGGCATGATCAGGGACTGTCCGGCACGAATCGAGAGGAACACATGGCGATCTCCGCAGGCGACAAGATCCCCGACGTGAGGCTGATGATGCTCACCGACGAGGGCCTCAAGGCCGTGCAGAGCACCGAGGTGCTGGGCTCGGGCAAAGTCGTCCTCATCGGAGTACCGGGCGCCTTCACCCCCAACTGCTCCGATTACCACCTGCCCGGGTTCGTGCTCCGCGCCGACGACCTCAAGGCCAAGGGCGTGGACACCATCGCCTGTGTGGCGATCAACGACGCCTTCGTCATGGGCGCCTGGGGGAAGGCCTCGGGCGCCGAGGGCAAAGTCCTCATGCTGAGCGACGGCAACGGCGAGTTCACCGCCGAGTTGGGTCTGACCTTCGATCTCTCGAGCAGGGGCTTCGGTATCCGTTCCCGGCGCTACGCCGCCATCGTCGAGGATGGCATGGTCACCGACATCGCCGTCGAGGAGGGCCGCGAAGTGGACGTCAGCTCGGTTGCGTCGGTCCTGGCCAAGCTCTGACGAGCTTTCCAGAGGCCCCTTCGGGGTAATGACGGGTCCAACGTCCAAAACCCCAGAGGAGGCAGATCATGGCCGGCGACAAGGGTTTCAAGAAGTCCGAGGGTTTCAACCAGGAAGACAAGATGGAGAACCCCGAGGGCCAGGTGGGTCCCGATGACCACGGTTGGGCGCCGGATTCCGGTCCGACCAGCGAGCCCAACAAGCGAGCCGGTGACAAGGCACATATGAAGCCTGAGGAAGCCGAACGGGCCGACCGGAAGTAGGCGCCCCGGGCTGACCGGTCGTAGTCCGGAGCCGGACGGGGGCTCCCGCCCCGGTCGCTGGCCGACGCGAGCGTCGGCCTACAGTCGGGCCGATGTCGGCCTATGACCTGGCCCGGACCCTGCTGCGGCCGCCGTTGCGGCGCGGCCTGGAGTGGCGGGTCGAAGGACTCGAGCACATCCCGGAGTCCGGGCCCGCCCTTCTGGCCGTCAACCACATCTCCCTGACCGACCCGCCAGCGGTCGGCTACCTGGCCGATCTCCGGGGGCGGGAAGCGCGGTTCCTGGCCACCTCCGGACTCTTCCGCTACCCGCTGTTGGCCGGGCTGCTCCGGCGCATGGGCCAGATCCCCGTGGAACGGGCCACCTCCCGGGCGGCCGCCTCGCTGGAACCGGCGGCCGCCGCCCTGGGTGCCGGCGAGGTGGTGGTGATCTTCCCCGAGGGCGGGCTCTCCGCCGACCTCGACCCCGGCCGGGGCCGGACCGGTGTCGCCCGCCTGGCCCGGGCCGCCGGAGTTCCGGTGATACCCGTCGGGATCTGGGGCACGCACCGGCTCCACGCCAAGAACCACGGGCCCCGATGGCGTCCGGGACTGGTGGTGGCCGCAGCCATCGGGGCCGCCGTGACCGTGCTTCCGGACGAGGACGACCGACCCGCCACCGACAAGATCATGGACGCCATCACCGGACAGGTGACGACGGCCCGGCTGCTCTACGGGCAGCCGGCCCCGCCCGGCGAGGACGCCTGGTGGGCCCGCCACCGGCGGACTGGGGCCAAGAGCATGAGCCCTGACCAGGCCTGAAGAGGGGGGGTGGACGTGCGACGTCGGGCGTGGGCCCTGATGACCGTGGTGGGACTGGTGGCGGCGGCCTGCAGTTCGGGCGGGTCAGGATCCCAAGATGGCGGCAGCGGAGCGCGGGCCTTCTCCATCGGCATCATCGAACCGGAACACCTCTTCCCGCCGAACACCAACGCCACCAACGACATGCAGGTGCTGTTCGTCCTGTTCACCGGCCTGGTGGCCTACGACGCTCAGACGGCCAAGCCGGCCAACGCCATGGCCGAAGCGATCGACTCGGCGGACCAGCAGCACTGGACCATCAGGATCAAGCCCGGCTGGACCTTCCACAACGGCGAGGCCGTGACCGCCCGCTCCTTCGTCGACGCCTGGAACTTCGGCGCCTACGCCCCCAACGCGGCCGGCAACTCGTCGACCTTCGCCAAGATCGCGGGCTACGACGACCTGCAGGGGGACCCGGCCGCCACCCCGCCCGTCGCTCCCGGCGCCAAGGAAATGTCAGGGCTGCGGGTGGTCGACGACACCACCTTCACCGTCGCCCTCAAGGAGCCGTTCAGCCAATTCCCCCTCACGCTCGGGTTCCAGGCCTTCTATCCCCTCCCCAAGGTGGCCCTGGAGGACCCGAAGGGCTTCGAGGAATCACCCGTGGGAAACGGACCGTTCATGATGGACGGCCCCTGGCGCCACGACGAGAGCATCCGGGTCACGCGCTACCCCCGCTACCGGGGGCCGGCGCCGGCAGCCGAAGCCGTCGAGTTCAAGATCTACGTCGCCAAGGACACCGCCTACCGGGACTTCCAGGCCGGAGCCATCGACCTCACCACCGAGCTGCCCAGCCAGGAGATCCCGGGCGCCCGCAAGACCTACGGCGCCCGCTACGTCGAGCAGCTCAGCTCGGGCCTCAACTATCTGGGCCTGCCCCTCTACCAACCCGCCTTCGCCCGCAAGGAGATCCGCCAGGCCATCTCCCTGGCCATCGACCGCCAGGAGATCATCGACAAGATCTACGGCGGGGAGAAGGACCCGGCCCGTTCCATCGTCTTCCCCGCCCTGCCCGGCACCCGGCCCGACGCCTGCAAGCTGTGCGACCTGGACGTGACCCGGGCGCGCCAACTGCTGGCCCAGGGCGGCGGCTGGACGGGCGGGACGCTGCACATCTGGTTCGCCAAGGGGCGGGACCACGAGAACGCCATGGAGGCGGTGGCCAACCAGCTGCGCGACAACCTGGGCATCG
>JBIOUX010000076.1:0-5577 GCA_044867425.1 Acidimicrobiia bacterium
CCAGGAGGGCGACCACGGCCTCGGCCTGGGGCCGGGGCGGGAAGGCGGCGGTGATGAAGTAGTCCTGGATGTCGCGGTCCTCGGTGCCGGCCAGGGCGATGCCGTGGGCGTCGGCCAGGGCCCGGCCCGCCCGTCCCACCTGCTGGTAGTAGGCGATGGGCGACCCCGGGGTCTGGTAGTGGACGACGAAGCCGAGGTCGGGCTTGTCGTAGCCCATGCCCAGCGCCGACGTGGCCACCACCACCTTGACCCGGTTGGCGGCCAGGTCGGCCTCCACGCCGAGGCGCTCGGCGCTCTCCGAATCGCCGCTGTAGGCGACGGCGGAGATGCCCTGGCGCTGCAGCCACCCCGCCACCCGGCGGGTGTCGGCCACGGTGAGGCAGTAGACGATGCCCGATCCCGGCAGGCGGGGGATCTCCCGGGCCAGCCAGGCCAGACGGGCGGCCGGGTCGGCCATGCGGACCACGGCCAGGGACAGGCTCTCGCGCCCGAGCGGCCCCCGGAAGACAGCCAGGTCGGCGCCGAGCTGGGCCACGACGTCGTCGATGACCCGCTGGTTGGCCGTGGCCGTGGTGCACAGCACGGGGACACCGGCCGGCAGCCGGTCGAGCACCCGGGCCACCCGGCGGTAGTCGGGCCGGAAGTCATGGCCCCAGTCGGAGATGCAGTGGGCCTCGTCGACGACCAGCATCCCCACCCCGTCGACCACATGGGGGAGGACATCGGCCCGGAAGCGGGGATTGTTGAGGCGCTCGGGGGAGACGAGGAGGAGGTCCACGTCACCGGCCCGCACCCGCTCCTCGATGGCGTCCCAGTCGTCGCGGTTCTCGGAGTTGATGGTGGTGGCCCGCACCCCGGCCCGCTCCGCCATCTCCAGCTGGTTGCGCATGAGGGCGAGGAGGGGCGAGATGAGGAGCGTGGGGCCGGCGCCGGCGTCGCGCAGCAGCCGGGTGGCGATGAAGTAGACGGCGCTCTTGCCCCACCCCGTGCGCTGGACGACCAGCGCCCGGCGCCGGTCGGTGACCACGGCCCGGATGGCCTCCAGCTGGCCGGGGCGGAATTCGGCCGCCTCCCGGCCGGTGAGGCGGGCGAGGAGTGTCCGGGCCTGGTCGTCGAGGAGCTCGGAGACGGTGGAGGCGGGCACGGAGGCGAGCCTACGGGACGGGGGGTGGCGGCCGGCCGGCGACCTCGACCCCTTGGCCGTCCGCAGACAACCGCTACGGCCGCAACCAAGCGGCGGCTTGGTGGGAGCACGGCTGCAGGCCGACGTGCAGGCGTTGGAACGGCTCCGCCGACTTCCAAGGGTCTGTTGCCGAGGCGCTGTTCGAGTTCCCAGATGCCATGCCGGTTGACCCCGGGCACTTCTACTATTCGGCATCGGTGGAGCACTTCTGCTCCAACCCGTTCGGCTGCTGAGGTTTTATGAGGCGCTGCGCAACCCTCGTTTCGGTCTTCCTTGCAGTGGTGGTCGCCGGGTGTCAGGCCAACCCGTCGGGGGAGACGCCGGACACCGAAGCGACAGAGGCCAAGCCCGCCCCGGTCACCTTCAAGGCTGAGTCAGGAGCCAAGCTGGACGGGCGCTTCTACGCCATCGTGGGCGGGGAGACCTCAAGCGAGAACCGGCTCTTCGAGTTGCGATTCTCCCAGCCCGAGCTCCGGCCTCTCGCCGATGTCAACCGAGTCAGCGCAGTCGGGGCGTGCGACGGGCAGGTCGTGGTGGCGGCGGGCCAGCCTGAGGTTGGGTTCAGCGACCACATTCAGAAGCTGCAGGAAGGAAAATTCCTGCCGCTCGAGGGGCTGGGGCTCACCCCCGGCTTCAGCCCGGCCGTCGGTACCGACTGCCGGATCGCCTATACGTGGGTCGACCGCAGTAGTGACGCGCTCGTTGACGAGGTTCGGATCTGGGACCCCGCCACGCAAGCGGGAAAGACCCTGTACCGAACCCGGGCCGGCGACGGGCCGCTGGTCAGCGTGGCCTGGGGTCAGAGCGGGGAGGTCGCCGTCGTGCGCCAGGGTCCTGACCAGGCCGGCCAGCTTCCCGCCGGGACCCCTGCCGGCCGCCCGCCGGCTCTCGTCATCGTGGGTCCGGACGGGACAACCGCCGAGATCGGCTTGGACGGCAATCCCGGAGTGGTCACCTGGGGCAAGGATTGGATCGCCGTTGCCGATGACCGGCAGGGCACTCTGTTCATCAACCCCGCAACCAAGCTCCGTTCCGCCCTCCAAGGTTGGCGGCCGGTCGCCTGGTCGCCCGCCGGTGACCGCCTCCTTGTGAAAGACGCGACCGAGCGGCGGGCGCTAGGCCTGGTCGAGGCATCCGACCTGTCGTCGGTCAGGACGATCGGCCGGTCGAGTGGTCCGATCATCGATGTCGACTGGCTCCCGGCCCAGTAGCAGAGCTTCGACGCCGTCTTCGGCTTTTCTGGCTGCAACCGCTGGCCTGACGCTGTCAGCGAAAGCCCTCGGCAACCCGGACCCACCGAGCACCATAGTCCGGGTTAGTATAGAAGTCGGACTATGGTGGAAGAGTGGCCGGGATGAGAGGACGCCACGTCAAGGGCGTCTGGACCTACGACGGGAGCGCCTACGCGCCCGCCCGGTACCGCAAGCAGTGTCGCTACGACGCCTTCCTTCCCGATCCCGTGGCGGGGTTCAACGAAGCCATCCCGGCCGAGCTGGCGGGAGCTGTCTCCGACGCCGAGGCGGCGGTACGCGCCTTGAACGATCGTTCCCGGCCGGCGCTGGCCCCGCTGGCCCGACTCCTCCTCCGCACCGAGTCGATCGCCTCGTCCAAGGTCGAAGGGCTCCAGGTCGACGCCCGGAGCCTCGCCCGGGCGGAAACACAGGCCGAGGCGGGCAAGAACCTCGGGCCCGTGGTCGAGGAGGTGCTGGCCAACATGGACGCCATGGAGCTCGCCGTGGAAGAGGCGAGCGTGGTCGGGGACCTCAATCCCTCGCACCTCAACGCCATCCATGAGGTCCTCCTCCGCCGGTCGCCCCGACCGGCCGTCGCCGGGGTGGTCCGCACCACGCAGAACTGGATCGGCGGCAACGACTACAACCCGTGCGGCGCCGCCTTTGTCCCACCGCCCCCGGAGGCAGTCGGTGGCCTGCTCGAAGATCTGTGTGCCCTGTGCAACGCCGAGCACCTGCCCCCGCTCATCCAGGCGGCGGTGGCGCACGCTCAGTTCGAAACCATCCACCCCTTCGAGGACGGGAACGGCCGTACCGGACGGGCTCTGATCCATATCATCCTGCGGCGGCGGAAGCTGGCCCCGGCCTACGTCCCGCCCATCAGCGTCGTCCTGGCCGCCGACAAGGGCAGCTACATCGACGGTCTGACGGAGTTCCGGGAGGGCAACCTCCGCGCCTGGGTGGAACGGTTCGCCACCGCCACCGCCCGCGCCGCACTCCTCGCCGAGGGCTACCTCGGGCGGGTCACCGAGCTGCAGGGCCGGTGGCGGGACCAGGTTCGCGAACGCCTGAGTCTGCGGTCCGACGCCGCCGCCTGGGCCGTCATCGACGTCCTCCCCGCCCACCCCGTCATCACCGTCCCCGTCGCCGTGACCGCCACCGGGCGGAGCAAGTCATCGACCACCGTGGCGGTCGATCAGCTGGTCGACGCCGGCGTGTTGAGGCCGCTCTCGGAATCGAAGCGCAATCGGGCCTGGGAGGCGACCGGCCTGCTGGACCTCCTCGCCGACCTCGAGGCGGGCCTTGATGTCCGGGTCGGAGGTGGAGGCGCGCCCGCAGCAGGGACTACCGGCTCGGTGTCCCTTCCTTGTCGAGGTCATCCTCGGTGGGCGGGGAGTTTGGTGGACGGCGGCATGGCCGACTGGGCCAGGTCACGGTAGGCCGCCTTGGCCGCCGCCAGTTCGGCCCGGAGCCGGGCGACCTCGGCTTCGAGCTCGTCGATCCTGCGCTCCTCGTAGTTGTGCATCGGGCCTCGACTCCTTCGCTGTCCGTCCGTTTGGCTGCTCCGCGTGTCGACGTCGCCATTGCGCACCCGCTCCTCGATGGCGTCCCAGTCGTCGCGGTTCTCGGAGTTGATGGTGGTGGCCCGCACCCCGGCCCGCTCCGCCATCTCCAGCTGGTTGCGCATGAGGGCGAGCAGGGGCGAGATGAGCAGGGTGGGGCCGGCGCCGGCGTCGCGCAGCAGCCGGGTGGCGATGAAGTACACGGCGCTCTTGCCCCATCCCGTGCGCTGCACGACCAGCGCCCGGCGCCGGTCGGCCACCACGGCCCGGATGGCCTCCAGCTGGCGGGGCGGAACTCGGCGTCGTCTCGGCCGGTGAGGCGGGCGAGGAGGGCGCGGGCCTGGTCGTCGAGGACGTCGGGCACCGGGGAGGGCGGACACTCGGGGCGAGCGTAGGGGAAGCGGGTCGTTCAACTGTCCGGCGGCGATGGGTCCGCGGGCTCGGATGGATTTGAGGGCGTTCCAGGCCGTGCTGCCGGCAGGACTCCCCCGCGGGCAAACCTCCCTTCCGGCGGTTCAGATCCGCCTCCCCCCGGACGATCCGTTCGATGTGGCCGCCATTGATCACCGCGGTCCGGGCGCCACGCCCGCTCCGTGAGCGGGCGCTCCAGGACCGGCCGGCGCGACCCGGCGCTGCGCCGCGCGCGGCCCGGGCCGGCGACACGCGCCGCCAAGCCGCCCGCTGAACCCCCTTCCCCCGAGGTCGTCAGCCGGCGGGCGGCGAGGCTCGACGATGCGGTTCGGCTCTGCGGCGCGGCCGATCTCGACGCCCTGCTCCGATTCATGCCGGTCAAGGCCCGCCAGTCGGTCGTCCGCAGCCTCGGGGTCCAGGCCGACCCCCGCTACATCCCCGGCGGTGTCGGCCGCCTGGTGGTCGGCGCCGTCCACGCCCTGGGGCCGGGCCGGCGCGACGAGTGTCTGGGGCAGCTCTGCTCCGGGCTGGCCAGCCGGGCGCACCAGGTCCTCGGGGCGGACCGCTTCGCCGACCCCACGGCCGAGGATCTCGCCCTGGTGCTCGACACCCTCCTCGAAGAGGTCCCCGCCGGCGCCCTCCGGCTCTTCTTCGCCCAGCAGGTGGCGCACGGGTGCGCGGCGGCCGACCTCGTCGAGGCGCTGGGTGACGACCCCCGGCTGGCGCCGGAGCCGGCGCCGCCGCAGGACGAAGCGAGCGCCGGCGAAGACACCGGCGAGGTCGGGCCGGCCGCCGCGGGCCAGGCTGGGCCCGATGCCGGCACCGGCGCGCCCTCGGGCTCGAGCGTGGCCGACTCCGACGCCCGCCTCTTCACCCCCCTCGACGACCTCATCATCCGCACGATCATCCGCACCTTCACCGGGGTCACGTCGGCGCCGTCCCCCGAAGAGCTCCGCTACCTCGTCGACGAGCTCCTCCACCTGAGCACCGACCGGCCCGCCTCCTACTTCCACGTGGGGATGCTCTCCGCCCTCGAGCCCGAGACGCTGCGCCCGTCGGTGGCGGGGATGAACCCCGAGCGGTGGCGGGCCTTCCGCTTCGGCCGCCTCGTCGGGTTCGTGCGCACCGGCGACAGCGACGCCGTGCTCGCCGCCATGGAGGAGCGCGAGGACGAGTGCGCCAAGATCCT
>JBIOUX010000077.1:0-10522 GCA_044867425.1 Acidimicrobiia bacterium
AGTCCGGAGGGCACCCAGGGCGGGGCGGCCAGCCGGGTGCGGGGGTCGAAGCGCAGCGCGGCCGGGCGCTCGCCGCCGGGGAGGTCGCCCAGGGCGGCGTGGTCCCCCCGGGTCAACACCGAGCGGCCCAGCGCCGCGCCCCTGGCCAGGCAGTCGATCCAGGCCACGGAGTAGCGGTAGGCGTCGTCGCCCGTCGCCATCCTGGCCATGGCGTCGTCCAGGTCGGTCGCCCGTTCGGTGTCCATCCGGATGTGGGCCGTCTCCACCGCCAACAACCGCAGCGTCGCCTCCGTCACCACGCCGGTGAGGCCCATGCCCCCCAGGGTGGCCCAGAACAGGCCGGGGTCCGCCCCGTCCGGAGCCAGCTCGAACCGGCCGGCGGGGGCGGCCAGGACCAGGCGGGTGACGTGGCTGCCGAAGCTCCCGTCCAGGTGGTGGTTCTTGCCGTGGATGTCGGCGGCGATCGCCCCCCCGACCGTGACCTGGCGCGTGCCGGGCGTCACCGGCGGGAACCAGCCCAGGGGCACCAGCGTCCGCATGAGGGCGTCGAGGCTCAGCCCACCGCCCACCGTGGCCTCGCCGGCGGGCAGGTCGAGGGCCGACACCCCGGCCACGCCGGTCATGTCCACCACCACCCCCCCGGCGTTCTGGGCGGCGTCGCCGTAGCTGCGCCCCAGTCCCCGGGCGATGGCCCCCCGGGGCGGAGAGGAGGCGAGGATCTCCTCCACTTCCTTGGACGACTCGGCCCGCTCCAGTGCCCCGGGGGCGCTGCGGGGCGTGCCCCCCCATCCGGACAGCAGCGGTGTCCGGGCCCGGGCGTCAGCCGCCATAGACGCCGGCGGCAAACACGGCAACCCAGACGACGCCCAGGATCTGGAGGGTGCGGTCGGAGAGCACGATCTCTTCCGGGGCGTCACCGCGGCCTCCTTCGAGCAGGAGGGCGTAGCGGAAGATGGCGAGCACGAAGGGGATGATGGACAGCTGGAAGGCGATGCCCGCCGAGGCGGCGTCGGCCTTCTCGAAGGCCCACAGGCAGTAGGCGGTGATGGCCACGCACGACGCCACCGTGCGGACGTAGCGCAGGAAGGGGAGGGTGTAGGCCTCGAGGGTGACGCGGTGGGCGAGGCGGGCCCCGTCGTCGCCCAGGTCGATGTGCTCGGCGTGCCGCTTGCCCGCCACCATGAAGAGGGATCCGAAGCTGGCCACGATGAGGAACCAGTTGGAGATGGGGACCTCGGCGGCGACGCCTCCGGAGATGGCCCGCAGCACGAACCCGGAGGCCACGGCGGCCAGGTCGATCACCGGCTCGTGCTTGAGCCACAGGCTGTAGGCGATGGTGACGGCGGCGTAGCCGGCCAGCACCGCCGCCACCCCCGGTGCCCCCCAGACGAGGGGCGACCCGACGGCGAGGGCGAGGCAGGCGATGGCCACGAACTTGGCCAGGTTGGGGGACACGATGCCGGCGGGAACGGGGCGGTAGCGCTTGCGCGGGTGGTGGCGGTCGGCGTCCACGTCGAGGGCGTCGTTGAGGAAGTAGGTGCCCGAGGACACCAGGCACCAGGCGACGAACGTGGCCAGCACCGGCGCCAGGGTAGGGAGGTCGAGCCCCACCCCGGCCGCCCCCGGGGCGGCGAAGACGAGCACGTTCTTGACCCACTGCTTGGGCCGGGCGGTCCGGATCAGGCCGCCGGCCAGGGTGGAGCGCCATCCGGTGAGCACCAGGGGCGGGGCCTCGGCCGCAAAGTCACCGAGCGGCACGACGCCGGGACGCGCCGGTGTTGCCTCCGGGGTGCGACGGGAGGTGAGGGGCTCGTTGCTCATGTGAAGACCGGCGTCTGGTCGATGCTGAGAGGCTAGTGCTCAGCCTGTCGGGCGGGCGGCACCGATGGCGCCGGCCAGGCGCCGGACGGCGCCATCAGGGCTCGATGGGAACCTCGAAGGCGGCTTCGGTGAGCTGGTCGGCGGAGGCGACGATGCCTCCGGCCATCCGGGTGGCCAGGAGGGCGCCCATGACGACCGCGGAAGTGATGGAGGCGGCCAGGAAGCCGCGCTCCACCCGGGGCAGCAGCCCCGACTGGGTGGCGGTGACGACGACGAACACCACGATGCCCGACGCCCACCCGACCACCACCCGGGCATAGGCGGACAGGGCTATGAGGGCCTGGGCCAGGGCCAGGGCCAGCATGTAGGCGGCGCTGGCCCCGGCCAGGTAGGCCAGGTCGCTGCGGGAGAGCTCGAAGCCGGCGCCGAAGAGGATCTCGACCACCTGGTGGCCGATGGCCCAGGCCACGATGGTGGCCAGCACGCCGATGGCCACGACCACCACCAGCAGCCGTTTGAGGCCGGCCCGGAAGTCGTCGTGGCGTCCCGCCCCGGCGTGGGCGGCCAGCGCCGGCAGCAGCGAGGCCTGGACGGCCTGGAACATGAACAGGGGCACCCGGGCGATGATGAGCCCGTTGAGGAACCGTCCCGCCACTCCCGACTCGGCCTCGGAGGCGAGCAGCTTGACGGCCAGCACGCCCGAGTTGACCAGGAGCTGGGCCAGCACCGAGGCGGCCAGGAGATAGCCGAGGGCGGCCGTCAGTTCCGCCCAGGGGGCGTCGGGGCCCGGGGTGACGAGGTTGTGGCGCTCCCGGCGGATGCCGATGGTCGTGGCGGCGAAGGGGGCGAGGCCCAGGGCGAGCCCGTAGGGACCGGCGGTGTTCACCCCCACCACGGCCAGGAGGACGCACGCGGCCAGGCGCAGGATGGACTCGGCGCCGATGACGACGCCGTAGGTGGCGAAGCGGCCGTTGCCCGACAGCGTCCCCCGCAGCAGGTGCATGGTGAAATAGCCGGTCAGCCCGAACATGAACCCGGCCAGGAGCAGGATCTTGTCGTCGAAGAGCTCCCGGAGCAGCAGGTCCCCGGTGGCCGCCGTGACCAGTACCAGCAACGTGGCGACGGCGCCGCCGGCCAGGCAGGCCCGGCGGATGAGCGGGCCGCTGCCCAGGCCCCGGGCCCGGCGCTCGGCCAGGGCCCGGCTCGCCTCCTGCTCGAGGGGGAGGAAGAACCCGGGCCCGGCCACGAACATGAAGGCCCACAGCACCCCGAGCGGGGCATAGCGGGACGGTCCCAGGGCCCGGGCGGAGATGGCCAGGAACCCGTAGGCGGTGACACCGCCGATGATGAGTCCCGCCCCCACCGCCAGGGTGCCCTCGGGGAGCGGGTTCTTCTCCTTGTCGAAGCGGCTGGCCAAGCGCACGGGGGCTCATTTCCGACGGTCTGACTGCAGCACTCTAGGCGGCCCGCTCCGGCCCGATTGCGATCTCCGCGGCCCGCTTAGGGGATCATGGTGGCGGCGTGAGCACCAGGTTTCTCATCTTCACCGCCCTGGCCTGTGGCGTGGCCATCCTGGTGGCCGGCGCGCTCCAGATCCTCCTGGCCAAGTAGTGGTCCACCCGGGCCGGGGGGGCGCCTTGGCCGCTTCAGGGCGGTCCTATGCTGGGCCCGAAGAACCCAACGTGGGAGGGGCTGATGGCCCAGGAATTCGACGTCGTGGTGATCGGGGGCGGGCCGGGCGGTTACGCCACCGCCCTCTACGGGGCCGCCGCCGGCCTGTCCGTCGGGATGATCGAGGAAGCCCGGGTGGGCGGTACCTGCCTGCACCGGGGCTGCATCCCGGCCAAGGAGCTGCTCCAGACGGCCGAGGTCTACCGGACGGTGGCCGGGGCCAAGGAGTTCGGGGTCGACGCCGGCCAGCCCGCCCTCGACCTGTCCGTCTCCCAGCAGCGCAAGCAGGCGGTGGTCGACCGGCTCACCAAGGGCCTGGAGTCGGTGCTCAAGGGCCGCAAGGTGACGGTGTTCCCGGGGAGGGGCAGCGTGGCCGACGCCGGCGGCCGGGTGGCCCGGGTCTCCGACGGCACCGAGATCACCGGCACCAAGGCAATGGTGCTGGCCACCGGCTCGTCGCCCCGCTCCCTCCCTGGCTTCGACTTCGACGGGGAGCGGATCCTGTCGTCCGACCACGCGCTCAACCTGGACCGGGTGCCGCCCCGGGTGGCGGTCATCGGCGGGGGCGCCATCGGCTGCGAGTTCGCCTCCTTCCTGGGCGACGTGGGCAGCGAGGTGACCGTGCTCGAGGTCCTGCCCCAGATCCTCACCGGGGTGGACAAGGACGCCGCCGATGTGGTGGTCAAGGCTTTCCGCAAGCGGGGCATCAAGACGATCACCGGCGTGAAGGTGGGTGGCGCCGAGGCGAACGGGAATGGGGTCGCCATCCGCTATGACGCCGGCAAGGGCGAGGAGCGCCTGGCCGTGGACCTGGTGGTGGTGAGCGTGGGGCGCCGCCCCCGCTCCGAGGGCATCGGGCTGGAGGGTTCCGGCGTCGAGGTCGACGACCGTGGGTTCGTGGTCGTCGACGGGCTCATGCGGACCTCGGTTCCCGGGGTGCATGCCGTGGGCGACCTGGTGGCCACGCCGCAACTGGCCCACGTCGGTTTCGCCGAGGCCATCGTCACCGTGAAGGCGATCCTGGGCGAGCCGGTGGTGCCCATCGACTACGCCAAGGTGCCCTGGGGCATCTACTGCCATCCCGAGGTGGCCTTCTGCGGCCTCACCGAAGCCCAGGCCAACGAGGCCGGCTACGACGTCGTCACCTCCTCCCACCGCTTCATGGGCAACGGGCGGGCGCTCATCATCGGTGAGTCGGATGGCCTGGTGAAGGTGGTGGCGGAACGGAACGGTCCCATCCTGGGTGTGCACATCGCCGGGCCGTGGGCCACCGAGCTGCTGGCCGAGGGCTATCTGGCGGTGAACTGGGAGGCGCTGCCCGAGGAGGTGGCAGCCTTCGTACATCCCCACCCGACCCTCTCGGAGGTGTTCGGGGAGACGGCGCTGTCCCTCACCGGTCGCAGCCTCCACGGCTAGACGGAGAAAGGCGAGCCCACGTGGACATCACCATGCCCCAGCTGGGAGAAACGGTCACCGAAGGTACGGTCACCCGGTGGCTCAAGCAGGTCGGGGAACAGGTGGCACCCGACGAGCTGATCTTCGAGGTGTCGACCGACAAGGTCGACTCCGAGGTTCCCTCCCCTGGAGGCGGCTACCTGGCCGAGATCCTGGTCCCCGAAGGGGAGACGGTGCCGGTGGGCACCCGCCTGGCTGTCCTGACCGAGGCGCCGCCGGGCGAGGCCTCGGGTGGCGATGGCGACGGCGCCCAGGCGACCGCTGAAGCGCCTGCCCCGGTGGAGGCTGACGCTCCCGCCGAGGCGAGGGCGGAAGCGCCGGCCGAGGCGACCGCTGAAGCGCCGGCCGAGGCGACCGCGGAAGCGCCGGCCCAGGCGGAGGCCGATGCTCCCGCCGAGGCGGAGGCTGAAGCGCCGGCCGAGGCGGAGGCGCAAGCCGAGGCCTCAGCCCCGGTCGCCGAAGCCGCGCCCGCTCCCACCCCGGAACCGGAGGCGGAGACGGCGGCGGCGGGCAACGGCAACGGCGGCGCCGCCGGGATGCTGCTCTCCCCCGTGGTCCGGCGGCTCATCGCCGAGCACGACCTGAACCCGACCGACATCCCCGGTACCGGCGAGGGCGGCCGGATCACCCGCAGCGACGTGCTGGCCTACATCGACAAGCGCAGCGGCGGCGCCCGGCCGGCCGAGGCCCCGGGGGCCCAAGCCCCGGCTCCTGCCCCCCCGGCCGCCGCCCCTGCCCCTGAGGCACCGGCGGCGGCGCCCGCCCCCGAGACGGCGCCGGCGGCCGCACCGGCGGCCGAGGCTCCAGCACCGGCGCCTACGCCTTCCGCCCGGGCCACGGGCGACGAAGTCATTCCCTTCGACAACATCCGCCGGCGCACGGCCGAGCACATGGTGCGCTCCAAGGCCACCAGCCCCCACGTGCTCACTGCGGTGGAGGTCGACTTCGACGCCGTGGAGCGGGCCCGCGCCGAGGCCAAGGACGACTGGAAGGCGAAGGAGGGCTTCTCCCTGACCTACCTCCCTTTCATCGCCCGGGCGGTGTGCGACGCCCTGGCCGAGTATCCCCGCCTCAACGCCAGCGTGGACGGCGAGAGCCTGGTCGTCCACCGGGCGGTGAACCTCGGCATCGCCGTGGACCTGGGGGAGAAGGGCCTCATCGTGCCCGTGATCAAGGCGGCCGAAGGCAAGCGCCTCCGCCAGCTCGCCCGGGAGGTGCGCGTCCTGGCCGAGCGGGCCCGCAACAAGAAGCTGACCCCCGACGACGTGACCGGCGGCACCTACACCATCACCAACCCCGGACCCTTCGGCACGTTGATCTCCGCCCCCGTGATCAACCAACCCCAGGTGGCCATCCTCTCCACCGACGGGATCCGCAAGCGCCCGGTGGTGGTGGAGACCCCCTCGGGGGACGCCATCGCCATCCACCCGGTGGGGATCCTGGCCATGCAGTGGGACCACCGGGCCAACGACGGCGCCTACGCCGCCGCCTTCCTCAACCGCCTGCGGGAGATCATCGAAACCCGCGACTGGTCCCCCGAGCTGGCGTGACCGCCGCTCCGGTCCTGTCGGCCCGCTGGCTGGGCCGGGTCCCGTACCGGGAGGCGTACGCCCTCCAGCAGGCCCTGCACGCCCGCTCCGGTGCCGACCACCTGCTGCTCCTCGAGCACCCCCACGTCTACACGCTGGGGCGGACGGCCCGGATCGAGCACCTCCTGGTGGCGCCGGCCGAGGTGGGGGCGGAGCTGGAGCACGCCGATCGGGGCGGCGACATCACCTACCACGGCCCGGGCCAGCTCGTCGGTTACCCCATCCTCACCCTGCCGCACTGGCGGGACGGGCTCACCGACGTCGTCGCCTACGTGCGGCGCCTGGAGGACGCCCTCATCGCCGCCCTGGCCGACCTGGGGGTGGAGGCGGGGCGGGAGGACCGGCTCACCGGGGTGTGGGCCGGCGGCGGGGGGCTGGGGGAGGGGCGGCGCGAGAAGGTGGCCGCCATCGGGGTCAAGGTCAGCCGGGGCCGGACCATGCACGGCTTCGCCCTCAACGTCGACCCCGACCTGAAGATGTTCTCCCACATCGTTCCGTGCGGGATCCGGGACCGGGGCGTCACCTCCCTGCGGCGCCTGCTGGACCGCCCCGTGGCCATGAAGGAGGTGGTCGACGCCGTGGCCGGCCGCGTGGCCGAGACCTTCGGCTACGAGACCCTCGAGCGCCAGGACGTCGTGTGGCACGAACGCCCGTCGGACCTCTCCGCCTTCACCCGCCGGGCGGGCGGGGCCGGCGCCCCGGAAATGGGGGCCACCCGGGGGAGGAGCGCGGGCACACCGGTGCGCCTGCTGGGGCGCCTGGCCCAGGCCGGGGTGGCCCAGCCCCCCGACGACGGTCACCGCCGGCCCGAGTGGATGAAGGTCCGGGCCCGCCTCGGCCCGGAGTACCAGGACCTCAAGGAGATGATGCGGGGCCTCGACCTGCATACGGTGTGCGAGGAGGCGGGCTGTCCCAACATCTACGAGTGCTGGGCCGAGCGCACCGCCACCTTCATGATCCTGGGCGACCGCTGCACCCGGGCCTGCGGGTTCTGCCTGGTGGACACCCGCCGGCCCCTGCCCCTCGACGCCGCCGAACCGGGCCGGGTGGCCGAAGCCGTCTGCCGGATGGGCCTGGCCCACGCCGTGGTCACCAGCGTCGCCCGGGACGACCTGCCCGACGGGGGCGCCAGCGGCTTCGCCGCCACCATCGCCGCCATCCGGGCCACCAATCCCGGCACCACCGTCGAGGTGCTCATCCCCGACTGCAAGGGCGACGCCCGGGCACTGGAGGTCATCTTCGACGCCCGGCCCGACGTCCTCAACCACAACCTGGAGACGGTCGCCCGCCTGCAGCGGGCGGCCCGGCCCTCGGCCGCCTACGCCCGCTCGCTGGCGGTCCTGGCCCGGGCCAAAGCGGCCGGGCTCACCACCAAGTCGGGTCTCATCCTGGGCATGGGAGAGACCGCCCCCGAGGTTCGAGGGGCGATCGCCGACCTGGCCGGCGTGGGCGTCGACATCCTGACCATCGGCCAGTACCTGCGGCCCACCGCCTTGCACCTGCCGGTGGTCCAGTGGTGGCACCCCGACGAGTTCACCGCCCTGGGCGCCTACGCCCGCACCCTGGGGTTCTCCCATGTCGAGTCCGGGCCGCTGGTGCGGTCCAGCTACCACGCCCGCCGGGCCGTGGAGTCGGCGGGGGACCAGCCGGTCCGAGCCGGCTGACGGCCCGGGATCACCTCGGGGCTCCGGGCGCGGGATGGCGGGAGGAGGCAGGGCCCCGACGCACCTGCCCACTCCCGCTCCGGCCGCCACTGAGAAAGGAGCAAAGAGGCGGCGGCCGAAGGCGCCGCTACCCGCCACCGTCGCCCGCCAAACGCGCCATTACGCTCGCATTTGATGCGTCTCGAAGTCTCGACCGTCCTGCTGCAGTGGGCCACCGGCGGGTTGTTCTTCTGCTGGTTGACCACCCGCCGCCGTGAGGTGGGCATCGGCTACGGCTGGACGCTGCGGATCACCTACCTGGTCATGGCCCTGGGCGCGGTGGTGGCGGGCCGTGGGTTGGAGGGCGGTTCCACCGCTGCGCTGGTGCGGGATCTGGGGGCGCTGACCGTGGTGGCCGCCGCCGGCGGGTCGCTGACCCTGTCCGTCGTCCGCCGCCGGGCCGGGGTCGAGGGGGAGCGGGCCGTGCGCCAGGCCCGGGTGGCCCGGGTGGAGGCGATGACGGGCCGGGCCCGGCCCCCGCGCTTCGCCGAGGACGTCCCCGAGTTCCCCCCGGCCGCCGACCTGGTGGCGCCGGCCGCCGGTGCCCTCGGCCTGCTGGCCGCCGCCGCCTCCGCCGGGGGTCCTTATCTGCTGGGCGCCGCCCGGCTGCTGGTGGGCGCCGCCTTCCTCGGCGCCGTGACCGACGCCATGCTCCTCGGCCACTGGTACCTCACCCAGCCGGGACTGTCCCGGGAGCCGCTCAAGGAGCTGGTGCGCTGGACCGGGGCCCTCTGGCCCCTCGAGGTGGCCCTGTTGTGCTGGCCCACCGGCATGGTCCAGGTGCTCTCCGGCTCGATGGACGACCGGGCCAGCGGCCTGTTCGGCTGGATCTGGCTCGTCTCCGCCGTCACCACCATCGTGCTGGTGTTCGTGGTCATGGCCGCCCTGCGGGAGCGGTGGTACTCGGCGGTGATGGCGGCCACCGGGCTGCTCTACCTGGCCATCCTCACCGCCTTCGGCACCGACCTCGTGGCCCGGGCCGTCCTCGCGCCCTGATCATGGGCGCTCCAGGTCAGCGACGGGCGTTCCAGAGGCCGGCGTCTTCGCTGCCCGAGAGCTCCCCCTCGGGACAGTCGATGCCGTAGTAGTCGCAGAGGGTCCTCTCCTCGGCGGGCGAGAGGGAGCCTTCGCCCATGGCACTGGGGGAGCGCTTCACCCGCTGCTTGTCGAAGGACACGACGGCGTCGTCACCCTGGGCCGTGACCTCGGGCACGGGCACGAACCGTGTGCCGCCCATCATCCCGGTCTTCACCGCCATCCACTCCGGCTCGCCGGTCTGGGCGTCGACATAGATGGCGTCGATCTTGCCGATCTTCTCGCCGTTCGCCCCCATCAGGTTGTGGCCTACGAAGCTGCGGGCGTTCTCAAGCATGGCCACACTCCCTTCCTGGGCCAGAAACTTCTTCAGGTTCTCGAAAGACATACCCGCAGGTCACTGCCGAAAACGGGAGCCAACCGGCGGCGGCGCTACCGTGCGGGACCGTGAGCACGGAGACGACTTTGGCCGGACGGGTGGCGTTGGTGACCGGCGGCGGCCGGGGCATCGGGCGGGCCATCGCCCTGGGACTGGCCACCGACGGCGCCGACGTAGCTGTGAACTACCGGCGCGACGCCGAAGCGGCCGCGGCCACGGTGGCCGAGATCGAGGCCCTGGGCCGCAAGTCCCGGGCCTACGCCGCCGACGTCGGATCGCGGGCCGAGGGACACGACATGGTCGCCGCCGCCGTGGCCGACTTCGGTTTCGTCGACATCCTGGTCAACAACGCCGGCATCGCCAGCAAGGGCCGCAGCGTGCTTCACACCGAACCCGACGAGCTGGAGCGGGTGGTGCGCACCCATGCGCTCGGCGCCCACCACCTCTGCCAGGCCGTGCTCCCGTCCATGCGGACCCGCCCTCGGGGAGACATCGTGATGATCTCCTCGGCCATCGCCCGCGACCACCCGCCCAACGGTGCTCCCTACGCCATGGGCAAGGCCGCCCTGGAGGCGCTGGCCTTCACCCTGGCCAACGAGGAGCGCGGCCACGGCATCCACGTCAACATCGTCGCCCCCGGCCTGGTCGACACCGACATGGGCAAACGGCTGGTGCGGGCCACGCTCGGCGCCGAGGACATCCGGGCGCTCGACGCCCACTTCCCCTTCGGCCGGGTGTGCAGCCCCGAGGACGTGGCCGGGGTGGTGCGCTTCCTCGTCTCCGAAGCCGCCGGCTACGTCACCGGGCAGAAGATCTACGTCGACGGCGGTGGCGGCCAGTCCCTCATGGAAGGCATCGCCCGCCAGTAG
>JBIOUX010000078.1:0-6797 GCA_044867425.1 Acidimicrobiia bacterium
GCCCAGCAAGGACAGCGCGGTGTAACACAGGTACCGGAGCCACTGTCGCCCAGCTACCGGAACCGCGTCCGAGAACTGTCACCCACCTACCGGAGCCAACCTGGAAAGCATGTACCGGGCCCGCACATTCCCGGCCGCCGGGCCGTCCGGTAGAAATCCGGTAGAAGTCGGCCCCCAGACCGGTCAGAAAACAGGCACTGACCTGCACCTTTTCAGTGGGCGAGGGGGGACTTGAACCCCCACGAGGTTGCCCTCACAGGCACCTGAAGCCTGCGTGTCTGCCATTTCACCACTCGCCCTGGTGAAGCCCTCGAGGTTAGCAGCCGCCCCACGGGCGTCGGTCCTGGTCCGGGCGTGTCGAGCCGCTCCGAACTTGGGTTTCGGACCTGTTCGGAAGGGTCGCCCGCCGCTGACGTAACCCGTCGTTAGACTCCGGGCCGTGGGACTGACAGGGTTCGAGCGCCGGCTCGAGGCGCTCGTCGAGGGGGTGTTCTCGCGGGCGTTTCGGAGCGGTCTGCAGCCCGTCGAGATCGGCCGGCGCCTGGCTCGGCAGCTCGACGACGGCCGCACCGTGGGCGTGCACGGGCTCATCGCGCCCAACCGCTTCACGGTGCGCCTCTCGGACACCGACCGGGAGCGGTTCGAATCCTTCGAGGACGCCCTGGTGCGCGAGCTGGCCGACGCCGTCCGGGCCCACGCCCGGGACGAGGGGTACGGGTTCCTCGGCCAGGTCACGGTGGAGCTGGAGAGCGACCCCGACCTCAAGGCGGGGCAGTGCCTGGTGGCGGGAGAGATCGTGGCCGACCCCGGCGGCCGGGTCGGAACCCTGGTCACCTCCGAGGGCCGGCGGATCCCGGTGGCCGACGAGCCGGTGGTCATCGGCCGGCTGTCGAGCTGCGACATCGCCCTGGGGGACCCACAGGTTTCTCGCCGCCACGCCGAGGTGCGCCGCGACGCCGAGGGGTTCTTCGTCTCCGATCTCGGCTCCACCAACGGGACCGCCGTCAACGGGGCTCCGGTGCGAGAACGGCGGCTGTCCGACGGAGACGAGCTGCGGATCGGCTCGGCCACCATCCGTTTCGAGAGCAGCTAGTGCCAGAGGCCATCCTCACCATCCTCAAGTTCTGCTTCCTCGGTCTGCTCTACCTGTTCGTGGTCCGGGTCCTGCGGGCCGTCGAGGGCGAGCTGGCCCTGGGGCCGCCGGGCGCGGGGGGTCGCTTCCGGCTCCGGGGCCGGGCGAGCGCCGACGGGGCGGGACGTCCCTACCAGCTGCGAATGGTGGAACCCCCCACCGCCCAGGTCTTCCCCCTCTCCGAGGAGGTGACCATCGGCCGGGCGCCGGGCTGTTCGGTGGCCCTGGCCGACGACACTTTCGTCTCCCAGCTCCACGCCCGGGTCTACGTCCGGGACGGGCAGCCCTTCGTGGAGGACCTCGGTTCCACCAACGGCACCTTCCTCAACCAGGCCCGGCTCACCAAGACCATGCGGCTGCGCCGGGGCGATCGCCTCCAGATCGGCCAGACCGTCCTGGAGGTCAGCGGGTGACGGCGGTGAGGGTCCCGTGAGGTTCGTCGTGGGGTACATGAGCGACGTCGGCCGGGGACGGCCGGCCAACGAGGACCGGTACCTGGTCGACCCCGACACCCGCCTGTACGCCGTGGCCGACGGCATGGGCGGGCACCGGGCCGGCGAGGTGGCCAGCGCCACCGCCATCGACGCCCTCCAGGCCGCCTTCGCCGGGGGCGCCCCCCTGGACCAGGCGGTGGGGAAAGCCAACGCCGCCGTCTTCGAGAAGGCCTCCGCCAACCTGGACATGCGGGGGATGGGAACCACCCTCACCGCCGTCGCCCTCGTCGACGAGCACCACGCCCTCCTCGGCCATGTGGGCGACTCCCGGGCCTATCTCATGCGGGGCGGCGGCGTGATCCAGATCACGGAGGACCATTCCCTGGTCGAGCAGCTCGTCCGGGAAGGCCGCCTCAGCCCGGAGGAGGCGGCTGTCCATCCCCAGAAGGCCATCATCACCCGGGCACTGGGCATCGACCCCGAGGTGGAGGTGGACCTCTACCCCGTCGACCTCCGCCCCGGCGACCGCCTGCTGCTGTGCTCGGACGGTCTCACCAACATGGTGGCCGACACCGCCATCTCCGGCGTCCTGCGCCGCCAGACCGATCCCCAAAAGGCGGCCGAGCAGCTGGTGGACATGGCCAACGAGGCGGGCGGCGACGACAACATCACCGTGGTGGTGATCGACGCTCTGGGCGACGGTACCGCCGCCCCCCGGCCCGACGAACCCACCGGCGAGTGGTACCCCTTCGATGAGCACCAAGACGAGGACGACGACGACGCCGAGGAGGGGCCGGTCGAGTCCGGAGTGCACCTGGCCACCTCCGAAACCCAGGCGCCCCCTCCCGAAACCCAAGCGCCCCGGGCCGCCCCGGCCGCCCCGGGCGAAGCCGACGCCCGCAAACCCCACCGGGCCCGGCGCGCCCTGGTGTGGATGCTCCCCGTCGTCCTCCTCCTGGGCGCCGGCCTGGGGGCCGTCGGTTGGTACGCCCGGCGCACCTACTACGTCGGCCTGACCGGTGATCGGGTCACGCTCTACCGGGGGGTGCCCGGGGGCGTGCTCGGGTGGGACCCCACGGTGGAGCGGCGCAGCGAGCTCACCGCCGACGACCTCACGCCGGCCCAGCGGGCCGACCTGGAGGGCGGGCACCGCTTCGCCAGCCGGTCCGAAGCGTTGGGCTACCTGGAGCGTCTGGAGGAAGAACGGATTCCGGTGGCGGAACCGCCCATCACCACTCCGCCCCCGGAAGTGAACACCCCGCCCGGCCCGAAGACACCCTCCACCATCAGGTGACGACCGCCGCGCGAGAACGATGCTGAAGACCGCCACTCGAGACTCCCGGCGCTCCCTGGAGCTCGGACTCGTCGTGCTGGCCGTGATCGTGGCCGCCGGGGGCTACACCCTCACCTCCCTGGCCGCCCGCGCCACCCTCCCCGCCGACCTGTTGCCCTTCGCCGCGGCGGCCGCCGGCCTGGTGGTGGTGGCCCACCTGGCGGTGCGCCGGCTGGCGCCCCGGGCCGACGGCACCCTGCTCGGCGTGGCCGCCCTGCTCAACGGCATCGGCTTCGTCGTCATCGCCCGCCTCGACCCCGACCTGGCCCGCCTCCAGTCGGCCTGGACCGCCCTGTCGGTGGCCGCCTTCGTGGCCGTCCTCGTCCTGGTGCGCCGGGTGCGGGACCTGGAGCGCTACCGCTACACCTTCGCCCTGGTCGGCATCGCCGCCCTGGTGCTGCCCGTGGTGCCGGGCATCGGACGGGAGATCAACGGAGCCCGGCTCTGGGTCGCACTGGGACCCCTCAACTTCCAGCCCGGCGAAGCGGCCAAGGTGCTGCTGGTGGTGTTCCTGGCCGCCTACCTCGTCGAAAAACGGGAGCTGCTGTCGGTGGGCACCTTTCGCCTGGGCCCGGTGGCGCTCCCCGACCCCAAGCATCTGGGGCCCCTGCTCCTGGCCTGGGGCTTTTCCATCCTGGTCATGGTCCAGGAGAAGGACCTGGGCTCGTCGCTGCTCTTCTTCGCCGTCTTTCTGGCCATGGTCTACATGGCCACCGGCCGGGCCAACTACCTCGGGGTGGGGGCGGTCATGTTCGCCGCCGGCGCCGCCTTCGCCTACGGCGCCTTCGCCCACGTCCAGGACCGGGTCACCACCTGGCTCGATCCCTGGCCCGTCTCCGAGGGCCGGGGCTTCCAGCTCGTCCAGGCTCTGTTCGCCTTCGGATCGGGTGGGTTCGCCGGCACCGGGCTCGGGTTGGGCAGCCCGGGCAAGATCCCCAACGCCCCCACCGACTTCGTCTTCGCCGCCATCGGGGAGGAGCTGGGGCTGCTCGGCACCACCGCCGTGCTCGCCCTCTACATCCTGCTCGTGGGGATCGGGTTCCGCATCGCCCTGGTGGCCGAGCAGCCCTTCCTCAAGCTTCTCGCCGCCGGGCTCACCACCATCCTGGGTGTCCAGACCTTCATCATCCTGGGCGGGGTCACCCGCCTCATCCCGCTGACCGGGATCACCCTGCCCTTCGTCTCCTACGGTGGCTCGTCGCTGCTGGCCAACTTCGTCATCCTGGCCCTGCTGTTGCGGGTCTCCGACGAGGTGGCCCGCCGGGCCGAGGCGCCCGCCGGCACCACCGCCTCCGAGGCTGGAGGAGCGGCCCGGTGAACCGCCAGATCCGCCGGGTCGGCTTGGTCGTCGGCGCCTGCTTCGTGGCCCTGTTCCTCCAGCTCAACTACCTCCAGGTGGTCTCCGCCAGCCGGCTGGCCAACCATCCCCGCAACGTGCGGGCCGTGCTGCGCGACTACTCCGCCCCCCGGGGGGACGTCGTCACCCCCGACGGGGCCGTGGTCGCCCACTCGACGCCCGTCGACGACGAGTTCAAACGCCAGCGCGCCTACCCCACCGGGCCCCTCTTCGGCCACGTCAGCGGCCATTTCTCCTTCACCGTGGGGGCGACGGGTGTGGAAGAGGCCTACACCGCCGACCTGGCCGGGCGATCGCCCGAGCTGGCCCTGCGCAACCTGGGCGACTGGCTCATCGGCAAGGAGCCGGTGGGCGACGTGGTCCTCTCCATCACCGCCGCCGCCCAGGAGACGGCGCGGGCCGCCCTCGGGGACAAGCGGGGTTCGGTGGTGGTGCTCGATCCTGCCACCGGCGACGTCCTGGCCCTGTGGTCCAACCCCTCCTATGACCCGACTCCCCTGGCCGGGCACCGGTCCAAGGAGGTGCAGGCCGCCTACGACGCCCTCAACCAGGACCCGGCCAAGCCGATGCTGGCCCGGGCCTTCCGGGAGCGCTACCCGCCCGGGTCGACCTTCAAGGTGGTCACCGCCGCCACCGCCCTGGAGACGGGTGTGGCCACCACCGAGCGGCGGTTCCCCTCCCTGCGCTCCCTCGACCTCCCCCAGTCCGACAAGGTGCTGCGCAACTTCGGGTCCTCCAGCTGCGGGGGCACGCTGGTGGAGGCGTTCCGGCGCTCGTGCAACACCAGCTTCGCCCAGCTCGGCCTCGACCTGGGAGAGCGGCTGGCCGAAGGGGCCAAGGCCTTCGGGATCGGCGAGAACGTGCCCTTCGACCTGCGCGAGGCCCGCAGCGCCGGGCCCGTACCGGGCACGTTCGACCGCAACAAGCCGTCCTTCGCCAACGCCGCCATCGGCCAGGGCGACGTGGCTGTCACCCCCCTCCAGATGGCCATGGTGGCCGGCGCCATCGCCAACGGCGGCGTACTCATGGCCCCCCACGTGGCCCACGAGGTGCGCGACCCCGAGGGGCGCGTGGTCCGCCGCCTGGAGCCCAGGGAGTGGAAGCGGGCCGTGTCGGCGGAGACGGCGGCCACCGTGGGGCGGATGATGGTCGAGGTGGTCCGGAACGGAACCGGCCGGGCGGCGGCGGTGCCGGGCGTGACCGTCGCCGGCAAGACGGGCACCGCCCAGGCCCCGGGCGGTCCGCCCCATGCCTGGTTCGTCGGTTTCGCCCCCGCTGAAGCCCCCCGGCTGGCCGTAGCTGTCATCGTGGAGCGGGGAGGGGACCTCGGCGACGAGGCCACCGGTGGACGGGTGGCCGCCCCCGTGGCCGGTCAGGTCCTGGCCAAGATGCTCGCGTCCCTCCCCCCAGAAGGCGAAAGGTAGCGTCTGAGGAATGCCCGAACGGGTCTACACCAACCGCTACGAGATCGTGCGCCACCTGGCCCAGGGCGGGATGGCCGAGGTCTACCTGGCCCACGACCAGCTGCTCGACCGCAAGGTGGCCCTCAAGGTGCTCTTCCCCGAGTACGCCCGGGACCCCGCCTTCGTGCAGCGTTTCCGCCGGGAGGCCCAGTCGGCGGCGAACCTGAACCACCCCAACATCGTGGCCGTCTTCGACTGGGGCGAGGACGCCGGCACGTATTTCATCGTGATGGAGTACGTCGAGGGCCGCTCGCTGCGCGACGCCATCCACGCCGAAGGCCCCCTGTACCCGAACCTGGCCGCCGACCTGGCGTCCGACATCGCCGGGGCGCTGGGGTTCGCCCACCGCAACGGGGTCGTCCACCGCGACGTCAAGCCGGGCAACATCCTGCTCACCCCCCAGGGCCAGGTGAAGGTGACCGACTTCGGCATCGCCCGGGCCGCCGGCGCCTCCGAGGGCCTGACCCAGACCGGGTCGGTCATGGGGACGGCCACCTACTTCTCGCCCGAGCAGGCCCAGGGGCTCCCCGTCGACGCCCGCTCCGACGTCTACTCGCTCGGCGTCGTCCTCTACGAGATGGTGTGCGCCGTGCCGCCCTTCTCCGGCGACAGCCCCATCGCCGTGGCCTACAAGCACGTCCGGGAGGAGCCGCCCCGGCCGTCAGTGGTGAACCCCGACGTGCCCCGGGAGCTGGAGGAGATCATCCTCACCGCCGTGGCCAAGAGCCCCGAGGAGCGCTATCCCTCGGCCGACGACCTCCGCGCCGACCTGGCCCGCTTCCGCCGGGGTGAGCAGCCCAACGCCGTACCCGCCCTGGTGGTGCCGGCCGTGCCCGTGTCCGGCACCGAACCCACCACGGTGACCCCCCGGGCGGTGGACCGCACCCAGATGGCGACCGCGGTCGCTTCGCCGCCGCCCCAGAAGAAGCGCTCCGCCGGGCCCTTCGTGCTCGCCCTGGTGGCCCTGCTGGCCGTGCTGGCCGGCCTGGGCTACCTGCTGGCCGACCAGCTCCAGGGCGACGGGGGCGGAGGGAACATCACCGTCCGCAACTACGTCGGCCGGACGTTCGAACAGGCC
>JBIOUX010000079.1:0-9227 GCA_044867425.1 Acidimicrobiia bacterium
TGACCGACGTGGTGGCCGAGGGCGACGGCGAGGCGCGGGGGGAACGGGACTTCACCGCCCAGGTGGAGGTGACGGGGCTCCAGCCCGCCACCACCTACTGGTACGGATTCTCGGCCGGGGCGGCGGCCTCGCCGGTGGGTCGGACCCGGACCGCACCCGTGGGACCGGGCGAGCGCCTCCGGGTGGGGGTGGTGTGCTGCTCCCATTACGAGACCGGCTTCTTCAACGCCTACGGCCGCCTCGCCGAGCGGGACCTCGACGTGGTCGTCCACCTCGGTGACTCGATCTACGAGGACCGCGCCCGGCGCACGCGGGTGGTCCGCCGCCACGAAGGTCCCGAGCGGGTCATCACGCTGGAGGACTACCGCCGCCGGTATGCGCAGTACCGCACCGACCCGGACTTCGCCGCCCTCCTGGCCCGGCACCCGGTGGTGGCGGTGTGGGACGACCACGAGCTGGCCGGCAACGCCTGGCGGGGCGGCGCCGCCCGCCACGACCCCGACACCGACGGCGACTGGCGTCCCCGGCTGGAAGCCGCCACCCGGGCCTACCGGGAGTGGACCCCGCTCCGCCTTCCCGACCCGGGGGACCCGCTGCGTCTGTGGCGACGGGTCCGTCTCGGCAATGTGGCCGAGCTGCTGGTGCTCGACACCCGCCTGGCTGGAAGGGAACGGCCGGCGGCGGGCCGGCGCGCCGTGCTGCGGGTCTGGCACCGGCACCGTGACCTCCTGGGCAAGGCCCAGTGGCGCTGGCTGGAGACCGAGCTCAGCCGGCCGGCGGCGGGCTGGCGTCTGGTGGCCAGCCAGGTCATGGTGGCTCCGGTGGCCGTGGCCCCGGGCCGGCTCGGGATCAACCCGGGCATGTGGGACGGCTATCCCGTCGAGCGGGACCGGCTCCTCAAGCTGCTGTCCGCCCACCGGGGCGAGGCGGTGGTGGTGAGCGGTGACCTCCACTCGTCCTGGGCCTCGGAGCTCGGCCCGGCGGTCGAAGTGACCGCCCCGGCGGTGAGCGCCCCCACCTTCGCCCAGGCGCTCGCCCCCAAGCTTCCGGGTGCTCGCCACGTCCTGGACTGGATCCTGCGCCGGGCCAATCCCCACGTCCGCTACCTCGACACCACCCGCCACGGCTACGTCGTCCTCGAGCTCACCCCCGGGCGGCTCGAAGCCCAGTGGTGGCACGTCGACACCGTGCGCCGCCGGGACCCCGCGGAGCACTGCTCGGCGCGCTTCACGGTCGTCCGGGGCGAGCCCCGGTTACTTGGAGGCTGAGAACGGCGCCGTCACCATCGGGAGCCAGGCGGGATAGCCGCAGGAGGCGGCCCCGGTCAGGACGTCGGAAATGGCCGTCGCTTCGGCGAAGAAGGCTTCGGCGCTGGCAGCGAGGGCATCGGCCAGGCGGTCCTCGGCGCCGAAGGCTTCGAAGCCGAACGACCACCACTCCGAGCCCTTCACCAGCAACGAGGTGATCTCCACGCTGCAGCCGTCCCCGGCCCGCTCGCCACCCAGGGCGACGGACCCGTCCGGGCTGAGCCGGTAGGTGACCAGTCGGCGGTGCTTCTCCACGTCGACCAGCGACCCGGCGGGCAGGCCCAGCGCCGCCGCCCGGCAGGCGGCGTCGGCGACGGGAAGCGACCACTTCTGCCAGCGCTCGAGGTTGCCGGAGGCGGCGGCGAGCTTCATGGCCCCCAGGTTGCGCTGGCGCAGCTTGAGCTCGAACGCCTCCCCGCCTTCCCGGAGCTTGACCCCGAGATGGTCGGTGCCCGGCAGGAGGAGGTAGGTATCCGTCCGGCTCTGCGGACCGGGCGCGCCGAGGTCGTCGAACCGTCCGGTCAGCCCGTCAGGCGGGCGGCCGGGAGCGAACCAGCGCACCTCGAGGGTGGTCTCCATAGCTCCTGTCTACCCCGCCGGCGGCGAGCCAGATGGCGGCGCTAGTCCTCTTCGAGGCGCAGGGCCGACACGAAGGCCTCCTGGGGGACCTCCACCCGGCCGATCATCTTCATGCGCCTCTTGCCCTCCTTCTGCCTCTCCAGCAGCTTGCGCTTGCGGGTGATGTCCCCGCCGTAGCACTTGGCCAGCACGTCCTTGCGCTTGGCCTTCACCGTCTCCCGGGCGATGACCCGCCCTCCGATGGCAGCCTGGATGGGAACGTCGAAGAGCTGGCGGGGGATCAGCTCCCGCAGCTTGGAGGCCATCCGCCGGCCATAGTCGGTGGCCTTGTCGCGATGGAGGACGGTGGAGAAGGCGTCCACGGGCACGCTGTTCAGCATCACGTCGACCTTGACCAAATCGGAACGCCGGTCGCCGGCCGGCTCGTAGTCGAGGCTGGCGTAGCCCCGGGTGCGGGACTTCATCTGGTCGAAGAAGTCGACCACGATCTCGGCCAGAGGCAGGTCGTAGATGAGCTCCACCCGGTCCTCGGAGAGGTACTCCATCATCTTCATCTCGCCCCGGCGGGTCTGGGCCAGGTCGATGAGGGCGCCGACGTAGGCCTTGGGGGTGACGATGGTCACCTTGACCCACGGCTCCTCGATGAAGTCGAGCTTGTTGGGGGCGGGCATGGCGGAAGGATTGTCGACCACCTCCACCGTTCCCTCGGTGGTGTGGGCCAGGTACTCGACGTTGGGGGCGGTGGCCACCAGGGACAGGTCGTATTCGCGTTCGAGACGCTCCCGGATGATCTCCATGTGCAGCAGTCCCAGGAAACCGCAGCGGAACCCGAAGCCGAGGGCGCCCGACGTTTCGGGCGCGTAGGTGAACGACGAGTCGTTGATGCGCAGCTTCTCCAGGGCTTCGCGCAGGTCGGCGAAGTCGTCGCCCTCCACCGGGTACAGGCCGCAGAAGACCATGGGCTTGGGGTCGCGGTAGCCGGTGAGCGGCTCCCCCGGCCGGGACACGGTGGTCACCGTCTCACCAGCCCGGGCCTCGCCCACGTCCTTGATCCCGGCAATCAGGTAGCCGACCTCGCCGGGGCCGAGCGACGCCACCGGCGTGGGGGCGGGCAGGCGCACGCCGATCTCTTCGGCATCGTGGGTGGCACCGGCTTGGAGGAAGCGCAGGCGCGCGCCGGTGGTGAGGGTGCCGTTGACCACCCGGACGGCGGAGACGACTCCCCGGTAGGCGTCGTAGTAGGAGTCGAAGATGAGCGCCTGGAGGGGTGCGTCGGGGTCGCCCTTGGGTGCGGGCACCCGTTCGATCACGGCGTCGAGCAGCTCGGCGACGCCCTCGCCGGTCTTGGCCGACAGGTGAAGGATATCGCCGGCCGGGATCCCCAGGACGTGTTCGATCTCGGCCGCCACCCGGTCAGGTTCGGCGGCGGGGAGGTCGATCTTGTTGAGAGCGGCGACGATGGCGAGGTCGTGTTCCAGGGCCAGGTAGCAGTTGGCCAGGGTCTGCGCCTCGATGCCCTGGGAGGCGTCGACCAGGAGGATCACGCCCTCGCAGGCGGCCAGGCTGCGGGACACCTCGTAGCCGAAGTCGACGTGGCCGGGGGTGTCGATGAGGTGGAGGACCTGCCCCTCCCAGTCCAGGCGCACGTTCTGGGCCTTGATGGTGATGCCCCGCTCCCGCTCGATGTCCATGGAGTCGAGGTACTGCTCCCGCATGTCCCGGGGGTCCACGGCCTCGCAGATCTCGAGGATGCGGTCGGCCAGCGTCGACTTGCCGTGGTCGATGTGGGCGATGATCGAGATGTTGCGGATGGCCTCGGGGACGGTCACAGCGCCACGCTAGTGGCGCCGGGAGGCGGGGCAGGGGCCCCCGCCGACGTCGCGATGAGCCGCCAGGCGAAGAGCCATGCACGTTGCGGCTACGCTAACCCGCTGGTTCCAGTTGCCTGACGTTCGTGGAGAGCCTGAAGCCTTATGGCCAACATCAAGAGCCAGAAGAAGCGCATCCTCACCAACGAGAAGCGCCATCAGCGCAACAAGTCCGTGCGCTCGGAGCTGAAGACCCGCATCAAGGGGGCCGACGCGGCTGCTGCAAGCGGCGCCGAGGACAGCGCTGAGAAGGTTCGCCGGGCGGTGAAGGCGCTCGACATGGCGGCGGCCAAGGGCGTCATCCACAAGAACCAGGCCGCCAACCGCAAGTCGAAGCTCATGAAGCGGGTGGCCAAGGCGTCAGCCGGCGGCTGACGGCTCGGCGTCGGTTCCGAACCAGGGGCTCACCGGCCGCGGCTCCGGGAACCGGCCGGGCGCCGGCCGCCGGCCCGGCGGGAGATGCCGGCCAGGCGGGCGACGAGCACCTCCAGGGTGGCGTCCTCGGGGGCGGCACTGGCGCCCCGCAGGTCGAGGTCGGCCTTGGCCAGGGCCTCGTAGGCGGACCGGATGCCGGCGATGCGCAGCGCCTGGGACTGGCGCAGGGCCAGGCTGGCCGGGTAGGGCTTCACCTTGCCGCCCAAGGCGGCCACGGCGTCGGCCTCGCCCGCCACCTCGGGGTCGTCGAGGCGGAGGATCCGCTGGTAGTGCCGGTGCAACAGCACCATCACCTGCAGGGGATGGAACCCGGCGCCCCGCAGGCGCCCGAGGATGTCGAGGGCGGTCTCCGTCTCGCCCCGGTCCACCGCCCCGGTGAGGAGGTAGGGCGCCACCGAGCCTGAGCTGCCGAGGTAGGGCTCCACGTCGTCGACGTCAAGCCGGGCGCCCTCCCCGTAAGCGGAGCGCAACAGGTCGACGAGACCGGGCACCCGGCCGGCGTCGTCCCCGAACCACTCGATGACCCGGCGGCTGGCCGCCGGCGTGAGGGTGAGGCCGGCGGCGCCCAGGGCCGACCCCAGCGCGTCGCCGGTCTGCGTGGCCGCCGTCCGCACCTCCTGGCCGCCGGCGGCCTTGAAGGCCTTGGCGACAGCGGCGGGGATCCGGCCACCGCCGGCCACCAGGACGAGGACGGTGGACTCCAGCGGGTCGGCCAGCCAGCGGGCCAGCGCCTCGGCGTCAGCGGCGCCCAGGGCACCGATCTCCCGCAGGACGACGACCCGCCGGCTGGTCCCGAAGGGCGGCGTAGAGGCGGCCGACAGAGCGGTGGCCAGCACCGGCGGCCGGCCCTCGCCGGCCTCGTCGCCGGCGTCGCCCTCGCCCGCCCGGCCGGTCAGGGTGAAGTCCTCCAGGGCCAGGCTGGGGTCGTCGTCGCCCAGCAACTCGGGCAGGAGCCGGTGCAGGGCCTCGGTGCGCAGCGTGGGGTCGTCCCCGGCCACCAGATAAACAGGAGTGGATTTCACGTCCGGGACTCCAGGAGGGCGTGGACGGTGCGCACGACCCGGACGGTACCGGCCACATCGTGGGCCCGCACGATCCGGATCCCCCGGGTGACGCCGTAGGCGGTGGCGACCAGTGACGACCAGCGCCGGGCGTCGATGGCCTGGTCGAGCAGGACCCCGAGAAAGGTCTTGTTGGAGGCGGAGAGCAGGAGGGGGTGGCCCAGGGCGGCGAGCCGGGGGCTCTCCCGCAGGAGCACGGCGCTCTGAGCCGCCATCTTCCCCAGGTCGAGCCCGGCGTCGAGGATCACCGACTCGGCCGGAATGCCGGCCTTTTCGGCCCACCCGGCCCGCTCGGCCAGGAAGGCGCACACCTCCCCTACCAGGTCGTCGTAGAGGGGTTCGGGATCGGGGACCCGGGGCCGGAGGCGGATGTGGGTGGCCACCACGGCGGCGCCGTGCCGGGCGGCGGTGCTCAGGTAGGCGGGATCGGCGAAGCCGCTGATGTCGTTGCCGCACACCGCCCCGGCGGCGCAGGCGGCATCCAAGACGGCCGCCCGCCACGTGTCCACCGACACGGGCACGTCGAAGCGGGCGGCGACCGCCTCCACGGTGGGCACCACCCGGTCGAGCTCCTCGGCCTCACCCACCTCCGGCCCCGGACCGGCCTTCACGCCGCCCACGTCGAGGATGTCGGCTCCCTCGTCGACCAGCTGGCCGGCCCGGCGGAGGAGCGCGTCGAGGGCGAAGGTGGCGCCCTGGTCGTAGAAGGAATCGGGGGTCCGGTTCAGGATGCCCATCACCAGTGTGCGGGAGGAGAGGTCGTACCGGCGGCCCCCGAGGAGCAGGGCGTTCATGGTGGGCCGAGCGTATCGGGCGGGTAGAGGTGACCTAACTTGAGAGGAGCAGCTGGGGAAAGGAGCATCGCCATGGCACGCCTCGCCTTTCCGGAGATTCCGGACGCCGATCGACTCGCCGCTCTGGCCATCCGGGTGGTGGTGGGACCGGTCATGGCCTACCACGGGTACCAGAAGCTCAACCGGGGGGTGGGGGCGTTCGCCGACAACGTCACCCAGCTCGAGGTGTTCGGCATGGGCCTTCCGCGCGCCGCCGGCTACATCGTCGTGGCCATCGAGCTCGTCGGAGGGCTGTGCATCCTGGCCGGGCTCCTGACCCGCATCTGGAGTGCCCTCCTCGCCGCCCAGATGCTCCTGATCCCCTTCGTGGTCAAGTCGCAGCTCGGCCTCATCGCCCCCCAGGGTTCCGGGGGGACGGGCTTCGAGCTCGACCTCCTCATCGCCGCCTGCGCCGTTGCCCTGGTGCTCATGGGCCCGGGGGCGCTGGCGCTCGACGGCCTGCTGGGGGTCGAGGGGGCCCGGGCCCGACCCGCCGAAGCAGCACGAACCCGCCCCGCGCCAGGACACTGACGGCCACCAGGGCGGCCACCGTTCGGGGCCCGAGTGGCACCGGGACCCGGGCCGCCAGCCCGGCCACCCCGGCCAGGTAGGACGCCAGCATCCCGGTGGGGACGGCCAGCACGCCGGCCAGGGCGGGGACGACCGGTTCCGCGAGGCCGCCGGCCAGGCCCGACCCGAAGCCCCACAGCGTGAGCCCGGCGGCCGCCGGGGCGGCCAGCAGGTTGGCCGGGAAGGCGACCAGGGGCAGGTTGCCGAAGGCCGGGAGGGCCACGGGGGCGACGCCGATCTGGGCGGCGGCGGTGACGGCCAGGCCGTCGCGCACCAGCCGGGGCCCGGGCAGGCGGGCGGCCAGCGGCCGGGCCAGGACCAGGATGCCGGCGCTGGCCGCCACCGAGAGCTGGAACCCGAGGGAGTGGATCAGGAAGGGGTCGGCGAAGACCAGCCCGGCGACGGCCAGGGCGAGCAACCGCCGTCCGCTGGCCGGCCGGCCCGTGTAGGCCGCCAGCAGGGCGATGGCGGCCATGGCCGAGGCCCGCAGGACCGATGGCTCGAAGCGGGCCATGGCGGCGAAGGTCCCCACCACCACCAGGCCGCCGGCGAAGCGGCCGGCCAGGCTGACGCGCCGGAGAGCGGGACCGGCCAGGGCCAGCACGAGCGCCACGTTGGCCCCGGAGACGGCCAGGAGGTGGGAGAGACCGGCGGCCCGGAAATCGCCGGCCACCCGAACGGGCAGGTCACGGTCGTCCCCCACCAGGAGACCAGCGGTGAGGCCGGCTGGCGTGTCCGGCAGACGGCGGGCGCCGGAGAGCACGAGGGCCCGGAGCCGCTGGGCCAGACGCATGGGCGACGAGGAGGGCGGGGCGGCGTCCAGGAGGTCGTCGGCGACGAGGACGGCAGCCGCGTGACGCCAGCGGAGACGGCGTTCGGGGCCCGCCAGCGGCCGTAGCCGCCCGGAGAGCACTGCCGTCTCGCCCGCCGACAGGACCCGGAGCCGGCGGGCGGCCGGGCCCTGGGCCACCACCGCGACCACGCTTCCGGCCCCGGAACGGCAACCCGTCCCCGGTCCGGCGCACAGCCCGGCAGGGGACACGACCCCGGCCAGAGTCCTGACGTCCCAGCGCCCGCTCCACGGATCCTCCCGCAGCCGGACGGCGGCCACGACGTCGGCGTCCCGGGTGGCGAGTCGCGCCACCGGGCCGTCGAGCCCGTCGAGGCCGCGTTGCATGAGCGCGGCGGAGCAGAGGCCGAGGACCACGAGCGCCGCCGCCGGCCGGCACCGGGCTCGGGTGCGCAGCCCGAGGGTGCTCGCCAGCGCCACGCCGGCGAGGGCGAGGCACCGGCCACCGGGGGACGGGCCCAGATACTCCCCGCCCCAGGCGCCCAGCACCACCACGGCGGCAACCAGGGCGGCGGCAAGATCGCTCAAACCCGCACCCGGTCCCGCAGCTCGGCGAAGCGGCGTTCTCCGATTCCGGGCACGCGCAGCAGGTCCCGCACCGAGGCGAACCCACCCCGTCGCGACCGCTCCTCCAGGATCCGCCGGGCGGTGGCGGGCCCGACGCCGGGGAGGGTCTCCAGCTCGGCCTGGCCGGCCGTGTTCAGGTCGACGGGCCCGGCCGGCTCGGTCCCGCCGGCCAGCCCGGCGCCGGCCTCGACCGGCCCGGCCGGCGCCGGTTCACCCCGGCGGGCCACCGCCACCCGCTGACCGTCGACCAGCCGGGCGGCCAGGTTGAGCCGATCGAGTTCGGCCCGGGGCCGGGGCCCACCGGCGGCCTCCAGCCCGTCGGCCACCCGGGACCCGGCGGGCAGCCGGTACAGGCCGGGTCGGGCCACCGCCCCGGCGATGTGGACGACGACGACGGGCGCCGTGGTCGTCGACGTCGCGGGCGCCGTCACCGCCACCGGTGGGGGCAGTGCACCAGCCACGTCGGCGCCGGAGCTCGACAGGCCGGCCCGGTACCAGACGATGCCGGCGGCCATCGCCACCACGCCGACGAAGACCACCACCGCCCTGGGGTGCTCGCCCCGCAGCCGTTCGAGGAGATCGGACATGGCACCTCCCGCAGACGCGCGTCAGTCTCGGGAGGAAGCGGTGGGGGAAGCCGGCGGAAGCTGAGCGGGGCGCAAGGTACCAGCCGCATCCAGGCAGACGAAAGCGCATTTCGACGGGTCCTCTCGCCCCGCGGCCTGGAAGCACCTGGAACCGGGTACAGGCCCAGCATGAGCACACCGGCACGGCGAGCGGTTTTCATGGCCCTGGCCTGCACGTTCACCGCCTGCGTCTCCCACCCCGTAGGGCCCGCCCGGAGCTCGGACAAGTACGTGGGCAAGGCCACCACGACGGCGGAGTCCGCCGCCTCCCAGCTTCGCTCCCTCCGCCTGGCCGCTCTCGCCGGCGCCCAGGGGCGGACGTTCGGTCCCTACCTGGCCGTCGTCGCCTCCGACACCGAGGACGCACTCTCCGGTCTCGAGGGCACCTTCGCCTCCATCCAGCCCCCGGGCAAGGCCGACGACGAGGTGCGCGACCAGCTCGAGCCGCTCCTGTCCGACGCCGTGGACCACGCCGCCAACGTCCGCATCGCCGTGCGCCGGGGCCAGCTGTCGACGCTGGAGGAGATGTCC
>JBIOUX010000080.1:0-36049 GCA_044867425.1 Acidimicrobiia bacterium
AGGACGACGTCATGATGAACCGGGGTGAGCTTGGCGAGGTGGCCCTGGCCGAGGGGAACCTGGCCGCCGCCCGTCAACTGTTCGAGGAGAGCTTGACCGCGAGTCTGGCGCTCGGCACCAGACGGGAGACCGCCTGCCGCCTGGCAGGCCTGGGCCGCCTGGCCCTGGCCGAGGGGGACGTCAAGGACGCCGAAGCCCGGCTGTCCGAGGCGCTGCAATTGGCGGTCGACCTCGGGGCCCGACCTGTGGTCGCCGAAGCGGCTGAGGGGCTGGCGGCGGTGATCGCCGCCGGCGGGGACGGCTACCGGGCGACCCGGTATCTGGGCGCCGCCTCTGGGCTGCGCGAGGCCATGGGCGGGGCCGCCCTTCTCCCCTCCCTCCGCGCCGTCCACGACGCGGCGTGGGCGGCGGTGCAGCAGCTGCTGGGCGAGGACGACATCGAAGCCGCGGTGGCCGAGGGCCGGGCGTTGTCCCTCGACGAGCTGGTCTGATCAGCCCTCCGAGAGGGCGCTCAGGGTCCGGGCGATCGCCGCCTCCCGGGGCAGGGCCCGGCCACGTCGCTCATGCTCGTCGAAGCTCTCGGGCCCCAGGGCGCCGGTCAGCCGGGCCCGCGCCTCGACCAGTGCGGCGGCGACGACGGGCAGATGGGCGAAGACCTCCCCCGATGCCTGGCGGAGGGTGGCGGACACTCCCAGGAGCTCAGCGGCTGGCGCGCCCTGGCCGCGGTGCTCGAGCACCAGCGCGGCGATGTCCAAGCCGTCCGCCACCCAGCGCTGCGATCCGAGATCGCTGAGCACGCCCAAGGCCTCCGTGACCAGGGGAGCGGCGTCGTCGAGCTGGCCAGCGACCACCGCTGTCTCCGCCGCCCGGATCAGCGCCATGAGGAGAACGGGCGCAGCTCCGAGGGCCCGGGCGGCTTGGATCGCTTCCACAGCCAGATCCCGGGCCCGGTAGGCGTCCCCAGCCAGAGCCACGTACGGCGCCAGGGCGGCGAGGGCGTGCGGCTCCAGCCACAGACCCTGGGGATCGCTGCGGGCCACCTCCACAGCCCGTTCGAAGTATCCCCGGGCCTGGTCGAAGTTCCCCTCGGCGACCGCGGTCCAGCCGAGGTGCTCAAGGGTCCATCCCACGCCGTCGGGAATTCCGAGCTGCTCGTAGGAAGCAAGGACGGATTCGAAGAGCCGGCGGGCCGTGGTGGTGTCGCCCCGAAGCAGCCTCAGCTCGCCGCGCAGCCACTCGATCCGAGCCGCCCGGCGCCCGTCGCCGGCCCGCCGGGCCAGGTCGAGTGCCTGCGCCATGACCTCGTCCTGCCGGTCCGGCTCGCTGTCATGGAGCAGGAACGCCCGGAACCCCAACACGTCGGCTTGTCCCGGATGCTCGGCGAGCTCGGGATCGGCGAACCGTGGGTCCGACGCGATCCGTTGGAGCCAGTCATGACCTTCGGGATTTCCCCACCAGAAGCACGACGCCCACAACGTGATCAGGAGCCGGAGGACCGATTCGGCGTCGCCCTGGGCCCAGGACCAGTCCAGGGCGGCGCGGAAGTTCTCGATGTCGGACACGAGACCGGCCATGACATCCGCGCCCAGCTGAGTTCCCCTCCATCCCTCCACGCGGGCGATGAAGGCGTCGCGGTGGCGGTTCCGCGCCGCCGCCTCCTGCCCGCACTCCGACAGCTTCTCGGCGCCGTACTGACGGATCGTCTCCAACAGTCGGTACCGGGGTGTCGCGCCCTCGGTGTGCACCATGACCAGGGACTTGTCGACCAACCGGCTGAGGACGTCGAGGGGATCGGCGTCCTGGTCGGGTTCCGTCGCCATCACGGCTTCCGCCGCCTCGAGGTCGAACGTCTCGGGGAACACCGCCAGGGCGGCCAGTGCCGACTGCTCCGTCCGTGAGAGGAGCTGGTAGCTCCAGTCGATGGTGGCCCGCAGGGTCTGGTGCCGGGGCACGGCGATGCGCTCCCGGCCGGTGAGGAGGCGGAACCGGTCGTCCAGCCGATCCGCCACCTGAGCCGGGCTGAGGACCTGGACGCGGGCGGCGGCCAGCTCCAAGGCGAGCGGGATGCCGTCCAGCCGGCGGCAGATCCGGGCCACGGTGGGGGCGGTGGCCGCATCGAGCTTGAACCCGGGCCGCGCCGCCCGCGCCCGCTCGCAGAAGAACCCGACGGCGTCGCTCTCGCTGATCTCCTCCGGCTGCGCCCCGGCAGGCGGCAGCGAGAGCGGGGGCACCCGCCAGGCCAGCTCACCGGGCAGGCCGAGGAGCTCCCGGCTGGTGGCCATCACCGTGATCGAGGGACAGTGCGTCACCAACCGGTGGACGAGACGGGCGGCGGGCTCGATGAGATGCTCGCAGTTGTCGAAGACGAGCAGTGCCTGCCGGCTGGCCAGGTAGTGGGCCAGGCGGCCGGCGACGGCGTCGGGAGTGTCGGCGCCACCGACCTCGATGCCCAGGGCGGTGGTCACCGCCGACGGCACCTGGGCCCCGTCCCGGAGCGGTGCCAGCTCGACCATCCAGAGTCCGTCGGGATAGGCCTCGAGCGCCGCCGCCGCGGCCTGGAGGGCGAGGCGGGTCTTGCCCGCTCCGCCCACTCCCGTCAGCGTGATGAGCCGCGACGTGCCGAGCAGCGGAACGAGCTCGGCCAGCTCCTTCGCCCGGCCGACGAAGGGCGTGAGCGCCACGGGCAGGTTGTGGCGGTGGGCGCTCAAGGTGCGCAACGGCGGGAAGTCGGCCGGGAGGTCGGGATGGGTCACCTGGAAGATGCGCTCGGGGCGGGCCAGGTCCGCCAGCCGGTGCTCGCCCAGGTCGGTGAGGAAGACATCGGCCGGGAGGTCGGCGCCCACCAGCTCGGCGGCCGCCTGGGAGCAGAGGATCTGGCCACCCGAACCGCTGGCCAGGAGGCGCGCCACCCGATTGAGTGGCGGGCCGAAGTAGTTCCCTTCCCGGCGCTGAGCCGGTCCCGAATGGATCGCCATCCGAACCCGCAAGGGCCCCGCCTCCCAGTGCCCGCAGGCGAGGGCGCGCTGGGCGGCCACGGCGGCCTCGGCGGCGCCGGAGGCGGCGGGGAAGGCGGCCCCCATGCCGTCGCCGGTGTGGCTGAAAACCTCGCCGCCGGCGCCTTCCACGGCGGCCCGCAGCAGCTCGTCGTGGCGGGCCAGGTCGGCCTTCATCGACTCCGGGGCACCCTCCCACCGCCGGGTGCTGGCCTCGATGTCGCTGAAGAGGAACGTCGTCGCCTCCGCTATCGCCTCCGTTCGGCCCGAGTCAGGCACGGGGGACCGACCGGGCATCTCGAGCTCCGGGGCGTGGGCCAGGATGGCGCTCTCCAGCCGAGCCACCTCGGGGCCGGGTTCGAGGCCGAGCTCCTCGCCCAGGAACCGTCGCAGCTCCTGGTAGGCGCGCAGCGCGTCGGCCTGGCGGCCGGAGCGGTAGAGGGCGATCATCCGCTGGCCCCACAGCCCCTCGCGCAGCGGATGGGCCTTCGTCAGTTGATCAAGCTCGGGTACGAGTTCGGCGTGACGCCCGCAGGCGAGGTCGGCGTCGATGCGGGCTTCGAGGGCGACGAGCCGCGCTTCTTCCAGCCAGGCCGCCTCGGCGCGCACCGCCGGGGCCTCGGCGATGTCGGCCAGAGCCGCTCCCCGCCAGAGGGCCAAGGCCTGGCGCAGCGTTGACGCCGCGCCGGCGGGATCCCCGTGGGCCGCCTGTTCCCGGCCCTGGGCGACGAGCCCCTCGAAGCGGGCGGCGTCCAGGGTGCCCGGTTCGATCTCCACCACGTAGCCGGGGGCCCGGGTGACGACGACTTCGCCGCCGGCCGCCTGGCGCAGGGCCTTGCGCAGGCGGGACACGAAGACGCGCAGGGCCTGGATAGCCCCCTCGGGCGCTTTCTCGCCCCACAGCGCGTCCACCAGCCGGTCGACGGACACCACCCGGTTGGCGGAGAGGAGCAGGAGGACGAGCACCGCTCGCTCCCGGCTCCCGGGGAGCGGCACCGGCCTTCCCTCATGGGCGACCTCGAGCGGACCGAGGATGCGGAACTCCACCGGGCTGCCCCCTCCCCGCCCCGGATGCCGAGCCGACATGTTCAGCCTACGTACGGGTTATCGCGTGGTAAGGCGCGGAGCAAGCACCGAGGCGCACAGTGCAGGCGAGAGACCGGGCCGTGGAAGGCACCGGGCGGAGATGACAAGGAGGCACCATGCCGGAGCATTCCAACGTCGAGACCATCCGCCGAGGCTACGAACTGTTCAACAAGGGCGACATGGACGCCCTCACGGAGCTCTTCGCCGACGACGTGGTGTGGCACGTGCCGGGCCGGAGCTCCATCGCCGGCGACTACCACGGCCGCGAGGCGACCATGGCCTACTTCGGACGACTCGACGAGCTCACCGGGGGTAGCTACCAGGCCGACCTCCACGTGGTGGTGGGCAACGACGAGTACGCCGTCAGCATCGACCACAGCTCGGCCACCCGGGGCGAGGCCGGCTACGACGGCGACGAGCTGGTCGTGTTCCGGCTCTCCGACGGACAGGTCGTCGAGGCGTGGCAGGCTCTGCTGAGCCCGTACGCCCACGACGAGTTCTTCGCCTAGCGCGCCCGGGAGGTGCACCGTGGACTACGACACCGCCGTCCAGGCCCTGTTCCGGGTGATGCCCGAGGACGCCCCTCCGCCCGTCCCCGACCTATCCGACCGGCCCGCCCGCCGGCTGCGGGACGCCCTCGAACCCGTCGCCACCCATGCCGTGTGGGGCCGGGCGACCAACGAGGCGCTGGCCAAACTCGGCCTCAACTTCCTCACCAGCTATGTGTGGGGCCGGGCGGCAGCGCTGGGCGAGCCACCGGCCGCTGTGGTCGTCGCCATCTTCGGTGTGTTCGAACCCAACATGGTCGCGTTCCTCTACGAGGAGGGCCGGCGGGCCTGCTCCCGGACCGAGCTCCTCGAAACCCGGGACCGTGCCACCATCGCCAGCCTGTCGGGCATCCTCGAGGGAACGGACCTGACGGGGATCGTGGCCCCGCTTCGGCGGGCGGTGGAGAGGGCCGAGGGTGCCGGGCGGCCCCTGTTCTCGGGGCTGCGGGCTCTGGGCTGGCCCGACGAACCCGTGGGCCAGCTGTGGCGGGCGTGCGAGGCCCTGCGTGAGCACCGGGGCGAGAGCCATCTCGCCGCCGCTATGTCGGCCGGGGTGGAGCCGGTGGAGATGAACATCCTCTCCGAGCTCTGGTTGGGAATGCCGTTGGGGTCCCACACTGCGACCTGGGGATGGCCGGAGGACGCCATCGCCGCCGCCGCCTCACGGTTGGAGGCCCGCAACCTGGTGGACGGCGGCGGGCTGACGGCCGCCGGCCGTCGGCTTCGAGAGGAGCTGGAGGATCACACCGACGCCCAGCAGCAATCGGTGGTCGACGCCTTGGGCGAGGACTTCGAACCAGTGGTCGCAGCGCTCAACCGGGCATCGGCGGCGTGCATCGCCGCCGGCGCCTTTCCGCCGGACCCCTACAAGCGGGCCGGCGGCTGAACTCCGAGAGCTCGGGGGCAGGGACTCGAACCCCGAATGGCAGGGCCAGAACCTGCAGTGTTGCCGATTACACCACCCCCGAATGTGGCCCGCAGGTTAGCGCGTCAGGACGCCGAAAAAGCCCCCGCCGACCTCCCGCCCGACCTCGCCGGCCCGCACCATGCGGCGGAAACCGATGATGCGGCCCAAGCCCACCTGGGCGGTTTCCGTGAGCAGGTGGCGGAGCTCCTCCACCCCTTCGATGGGGCTGGTGCGCGTGGGCGAGGTGGCCGCCTCCAGCCCCAGCTCCTCGGCTATACCGGTGATGCGGGCGGCGTGGAAGGGGTCGGAGACGAGGACCACATCGTGGATCCCCCGCTGCTTGAGGAACCGGGCCGAGGCGGCCAGCGACTGCCACGAGTTGCGGCCCTGGACCTCTCGGAGGATGGCGTCGTCGGGGACGCCCTTGCCGTGGAGGTAGTTCGCGCCTGCGCTCGACTCGGTGAACCGGTCGCCCTCGGCCCGGCCCCCGGTGACCACCACCACGGGCGCCACCCCCTGCTCGTAGAGATCGGCGGCGTGGTCGAGGCGAGCGGCCAGCACCGGGGAGGGCCGGCCGTTGTACTGGGCCGCCCCCAGCACCACGATGGCCTCGGCCGGATGCGCCTCGTCGTGACGCCCCGCCCACCACACCTGGACGAAGGTGACGGCGAAGTAGCCGACCACGATGACCAGGCCGGTGGCTACGGCCCGCCGGAGGAGGCGCGGTGTCACGTCTCCCATCGAACCACGCCGGCCGGGGTCCCGAGGGGACCGCTCCGGCTACCGGGCCGTGAACTGGGCGAAACCGGGCTGTGGCTTGAGGTTCACCTTGGTGAAGTCGCCGCCCACGTAGAGGTGGCGGGCGCCGGCGGCGGCCACGTAGGGACCCTGGGGGGTGTTGGCTTCGGGGTTCCAGGAGTCCAGCTTGCCGGTGGCGGCGGCGAAGGCGGCCAGGTGGCGCCGGCCCGTGCCGTCGGGGCAGGCCTGGTAGCAACTCGATCCCCGGGGCACGATGTTGTCGTAGTGGCCGATCAGGTAGAGCATCGACCCGACCGCCACCACGTCGACGTTGTCGCCGTCGGTCTTCGCCTCCCACACCGGAGTGGTCTTGCCGCCCGGGTCGAAGCGCCACAGGCGCCCGCCCTTCCCGCCGGTGGCGGTGTAGAGCGTGCGGCCGTCGGTGGGTGAGACAGCCAGGGCGAAAACGGGGCGGTCGGTCTCGGCCTGCCAGGCGGTGGGCCGGCCGTCGGCGGCGTCCAAGCTGAGAATCCCATCCCGGCCGCCGAAGTGGAGGAAGTCGCCGGCCACATGCACGGTGCGGCCGTCGTAGGAGACGGCGATGTCGTGGACGAGGCCGTCGTTGCCGTCCTCCACCACGTCACCCATGTTGCCGAAGTAACGGCCGCCGGTGTTGGCCGGCGGGACCCAGTCCCGGACCAGCGCGCCGGTGGTGGCGTCGAAGGCGGCCACCTGGGGGCGATTGTGGTCGCCCGCCCCGACCTGGCCGGCGGGCACCTTCACGGTGGTGAAGTTGCCGCCCACGTACAGCCGGTTGCCGGAGAGGGCGATGGCCCGCACCCCGGAGTTGAGTAGGGGCGGGGAGAACGACGTGTCCAGCGCACCGGTGGCCAGGTCGATGGCGGCCAGGTTGCGGGCGGGGGCACCGCCGATCGAGTTGAAGTCGCCTCCCACGTAGAGGCGCCGGCCGTCGGCGGAGACGACCAGGGCCCGGATGGAACCGTCGGGAGCGGGGTTCCAGGGGAGGAGCTTGCCCGAGGCCACGTCGATGGCGGCCAGGTACGAGCGGGCGGTGACGGGCGAGCCGGCGGGGGGAACGAAGCCGGTGAACTCCCCGCCCAGGTAGACGGTCCCGCCCGCCTCCACCAGGGCCAGGACCCGACCCGCCTTGTCCGGGTCGCCCGGGCTGGTGCCCCAGGTGGAGTTGGCCGAGGTCGAGAACCGCTCGGGCCGGGTGCTGGGCGGCGGGACGGTGGTGGCACCGGGGCCAGGACGGCCGCCGGCACCGGCACCCGGTTGGGCCAGCGGGGTGGCCATGCCCACCAGCGGGCGGTTGAGGGCGGCCGGGACGCCGAGGTCAGCGGCGTCGCCGAAGGCCAGCAGCTCGCCGGTGGCGCTCACCTGCCAGTAGCCCCGCCCGGTGGCGGAGGGGACCATGGCGACGACCACCCTGGGGGCCCCGGGGCGGGGCGCCCGTTCGGGAGCCGACCCGAAGAAGCCGGCGTCGCCGAAGGCGAAGATCCCGCCGTCGGAGGCCACCATCCAGTAACCGGCGCTGGTGGGGGTGGCAGCCATGCCCACGATCGGCTGGGCCAGCCGGATGGCACCCGTGGACCCGAAGAACCGGGCATCACCGTAGGCGAAGATGCCCCCGTCGGAGGCGACGAGCCAGTAGCCCCGCCCGCTCGGAGTCGAAGCCATGCCCACGATGGGCTGATTCAGCCGCATGGCTCCCGTGGAACCGAAGAAGCCGGCGTCGCCGTAGGAGAAGATGCCGCCGTCGGAGGCCACCATCCAGTAGCCGCCGCCCGGTGTCGCCGCCCGGGCCGAACGGAGGCCCGCGCCGGCAGGAACGAGGAGGGCGGCCAGGAGGGCAGCGGCGAGGAGGGCCAGGACACCGGCCACCGGTTGACGCCGGTGCGCCGCGAGAGCACGGGCGGGGTGAGACATACAGGCAGGTACGCCTGATACGTGCTCGTTTCCTGCCAAGTCGCACAAACGTCACGACGGCTTGACGTTCGCTTAGGACAGCAGCGCCGCCTACCCGACGAGCGCCCTCGCCGCCCGCACCCGGCGCAGGGCCCGATCCCGGCCCAGGAGCACGATGGAGTCGAACAGGGGCAGCCCGGCGTGGCTGCCCTCGACGGCGGCGTAGACAGCCGGGAGTGCCTTGCGGGGCTTGATGCCCAAGTCCTCGAGCACCGGGCGGAGGTCAACCCCCTCGGGACTCCACTCGCAGCTCTCCAGGTGCCGGGCCACGGCGTCGAGGACCTCGCCCACACGCTCCGTCTTCTGCATCCGCTCGAGGGACTCGGGGTCGATGGCGAATTTGTCCTCGGGCACGAACAGGAAGGCGGTCATGTCCGCCAGCTCGGCCAGCGTCGAGGCCCGTTCCCGGGCCAGGGGCACCGCCCCGGCGAACACCTCCTCGTCGAGGCGCGCCCCGTACCGGTCCCGGGCGAAGGGCAGCGCCCGGGCCACCAGCTCGGGGGCGGGCAGGGCCCGGATGTACTCCCCGTTCATCCAGTCGAGCTTCTCGTAGTCGAAGAAGGCGGCGGACCGGGTCACCCGGTCGAGGTCGAAGGCGGCCACCATCTCCTCGGTGGAGCGCAGCTCGCTCCCCTCTTCATCTTCTGGGGACACCCCCGGGCCCGGGCCGGAGAAGCCGAGCAGGCCGAGATAGTTGCGCAGCGCCTCGGGGAGGTAGCCGCGGGTGGCGAAGTCCTCCAGGGCGACGGCGCCATGGCGCTTGGACAGCTTGCCCCGGTCGGCGCCGACGAGGAGCGGGAGGTGGGCGAAGGTAGGCCGGTCCGGGACCCCGAGCGCCTCGCGCAGGGCCAGCATCCGGTGGGTGGAGTCGAGGAGGTCCTCGCCCCGGATGACGTGGGTGATCCCCATGTCGGCGTCGTCGACGGCGTTGGCCAGGAAGAAGACGGGCGCCCCGGAGGAGCGCACGATGACAAAGTCGCCGATGGTGGACCAGGGCACCGCCACCTCGCCCCGCACCACGTCGGTGAAGGTGCTCATCCCCTCGTCGGGCGTGCGGAAGCGGGTCGACCGGGGCCGGCCCTCGGCGGCCAGCGCCGCCCGCTCGGCGGCCGTCAGGTTCCGGCAACGGCCGTCATAGCCGGGGTCGCGGCCGGCGGCCCGGCCCGCCTCGGCCCGGACGGCCAGCTCCTCCTCGGTGCAGAAGCACTCGTAGGCCGCGCCCTGGGTCCGCAGCTGCTCGGCCGCCTGCAGGTGGCGCGAGCGGCGCTCGCTCTGGCGGTAGGGGCCTTCGTCCCAATCCAACCCCAGCCAGCGCAGGGTCGACTGGATGCCCTCGACCCACGGCTCCCGGGAGCGCTCCAGGTCGGTGTCCTCGATGCGCAGCACGAAGGTGCCGCCGTGATGGCGGGCGTAGAGCCAGTTGAACAGGGCGGTGCGGGCGCCGCCCACGTGGAGGTAGCCGGTCGGCGAGGGCGCGAACCGGACCCGGACGCCGGTCCCCGGGGTGCTCATTCGTGGGGGCTACGCAGCACCGCCGTCGACACGCCCAGCAGGGCGCGCCAATTGCCCAGTGCGGCCCGCACATCGTCCCCCGGCTTGAGCCGCAGGGTGGCTTCGGGCACGGCGTCGACCAGTGCCCGCCGGCGGGGGTAGTCGTGAGCGGCGCCGGCCACGGCCAGGCGGCGCCACTGCCGGAGCTCGGGGGAGGCGGCCCCCAGCCAGCCGAAAAGGGTGAAGGCCAGCTCCAGGTCGACGATCACCGGCGCCCGTCCGAAGAGGGCGGCCCGGCGCATGGCCAGCTCGGCGGCCACGGCCATGGCGTCATGCTCGGTCTCGGGCGGGACGACCTCGAGGCGGCCGTGGAAGCGCTGGGCCAGCGTCAGGGCGTAGCCGGAGTCGGGCCCGGGGGTGCCGAAGAGCACTCCCGCGGGGCTGGGTGGCTCCCCGGGAACGAGGTCACCGGGACGGACCGCCCGCCACCCGTTCGGCGGGGGGACCCGGGCTGACTCCCGGGGGGCGTCCTCGGGCCGGGTGGGAACGTAGGGATCGACGGCCATGCCCGCAACCCTATCGGGCGGCTGCCCCGGGCCAGGGACGCGTTACATGTCTGTGTCGACGAAAGGAACCAAGGCCGCCACCCCGTACTTAACGGGTTGAGTTTTCCAGTACCAGACAATCGGGATCTCTTCGCCGCTTCCCCTCAGCACCAGCCACCCCGGCGCAGCGGGGCCAACACAGCCTCCTCCCCCGCGCCGAGATCGCGACGACCCTCGTGAAAGTGGTGGCAGATGCGCGCACGCGCCCGCCTGTTCGTACTCGCCCTCCTGACGTGCCTCATGGCGCTCCCCCACGCCGGGCAGGCCATGCTGACCGTCCATGGGAACCGGGTCGTGTCGCCGGTCCCCGCCGCGGACACGCCGCACGTGCTCGACGGTGAGGTCTTCGCCATCCTCCCGGTGGGGAACCGCGTCTACGTCGGCGGGAACTTCACCCAGGTGCGCAACGCCGGGAACCAGGCGATCCTGCCCCGGCGGGGGCTCTTCGCCTTCGACGCCACCACCGGCCTGGTCGACCCGGCGTTCGTCGCCGACTTCGACGGCGCCGTGGAAGCCCTGGCCGCCGCGCCGGGAAGCATCGACATCTTCGTGGGCGGCGACTTCGGGGTCCTCAACGGAATGCTCCGGCGGAAGCTGACGAGGATCAGCGGGGCCACCGCCGCTCCGGCCGCCGGCTTCTCCGTGTCGGTCACCTCGGCGGTCAACGACGTCGTCGTCGCCGGGGACCGGCTCATCTTCGGCGGAGCCTTCTCCTCGGTGAACGGGACGCCCCGCGGCGGACTGGCGGCGGTGTCGGTGGCCACCGGGGTGCTCGACGCCGGCCTCGACATCCCCTTCACCGCCCCCCGGCTGGGCCCCACCCCCAGGGTGCGGTCCATCGCCGTGTCCCCCGACGGCGCCACCCTGGTGGTCACCGGGAACTTCTCCCTGGCCGCCGGTCTGCCGCGGTTCCAGATCGCCGCCGTCGATCTCGCCGCCCGTCCCGCCCTGGTGCTCGACTGGCAGACCAGCCGCTTCGACGATCGCACCACCAGCACCGCCGACCGGGACGGTCTGTGGTGCCCGGTGGACGCGGAGACGTTCATGCGCGACGTCGATTTCTCGCCCGACGGGCAGTACTTCGTGGTCGTCACCACCGGAGGATCCACCGACCGGGGACCGCTGTGTGACGCGGCCAGCCGCTGGGAGGCCTCCGCCCGGGGATCAGGCCTGCAGCCCACCTGGGTGGACTGGACGGGAGGCGACACGCTGACCGCCGTCGCCGTCACCGACGGGGTCGTCTACGTCGGCGGGCATCAGCGATGGCTGAACAACCTGCCCAGCGTCCGCGACTCGGCCGCACCCGGCAGCGTGGGCCGGGAGGGCCTCGCCGCGCTCGATCCCCGCAGCGGCCTCCCCCTGGCCTGGAACCCGGGACGGGAGCGGGGCGAAGGAGTCTGGGCCCTGGTCACCACCCCGCAGGGCCTGTGGGTGGGCAGTGACACCGACCGGCTGGGTGGCGCCTATCACGGCAAGCTGGCCTTCCTGCCGCTGGCCGGCGGGAGCCCCGCTCCTACCGTCAGCGCTGGCAGCCTGCCCGCCGACCTGTACACCATCGGCGCCGACAACCGGATCTCCCGGCGCTCCTTTGACGGGAGCGTGGTGGGGACCGCCACTCCCGTTGCCGGCACCGTCGACTGGTCGCGGGTCCGGGCGGCCTTCCCCCTCAACGGGTGGCTCTACACCGCCGAGGCCGACGGCCGCCTCCTGCGGCGGACGGCGGACGGAGACACCTTCGACCAGGTGGGCGCCGTCAATCTGCGGGGTATCGCCCCGGCCCAGTTCCCCCTGGCCGGGGTGACGGGGATGTTCTATGACAGCGGACGCCTCTACTACACCCTGGCGGGCGACCGGTACCTCTGGTACCGCAACTTCGTGAGCGAGACCAACGTGGCCGACGACGTCGTCGGCGCCCAGGCCTTCCGGGCCAGTGGCGTGGACGACGGCCTGGACTGGAGCCGGGTCAAGGGCATGACGCTGCTCGCGGGCAAGCTCTACCGGGCGGAGGGCGCCGACCTGCGCCAGATCGACTTCGCCGCCGGCCGGGTCCTGGCCGCCACGCTCTCGGTTGCTGCCCCCAACACGGGACCGGAGTCGCGGGCGGCGTTCCTGGTGCCCCGACCGCCTCCTCCTGCGCCGCCGGCGCTTCCGCCGGTCACCACCCCGCCGCTTCCCACGGCGGCGCCGGCCCCAGCGCCGGCGGCCCCGGCACCCGCCGCGCCCAGTCCCGGCTTCGTGGCTTCGAGCGCTTCGGGTTACTGGATGGTGGGGCGCGACGGCACCGTCCACGCTTTCGGCGGGGCCCGCCACCTGGGCAACGTCACGTTGCTCGGGCGAGCCGAGGCCGTCGACCTGGAGGCCTCGCCGTCGGCCAACGGCTACTGGATCCTGGACGACGCCGGCCGGATCGAAGCCTTCGGTGACGCCCGCCACCGGGGGGACCTGCGCGGGACCCGGCTGGCCGCCGGGGAACGGGCCACGAGCCTGTCGGCCACGCCCACCGGGACCGGCTACTGGCTCTTCACCACCCGAGGCCGCGTCTTCGCCTTCGGCGACGCCGGCCGTTTCGGCGACCTGTCCACCGTCGCCCTCAACGGTCCGGTCGTCGACTCCGTCCGGACGCCGACCGGGCGGGGGTACTACATGGTGGCCTCCGACGGGGGCATCTTCGCCTTCGGCGACGCCCGCTTCGCCGGTTCCATGGGCGGCAAGCGGCTCAACCAGCCCGTCCAGTCTCTGGTGCCCGACCCCGACGGTGCCGGCTACTGGCTGGTGGCCGCCGACGGCGGCGTCTTCGCCTTCGACGCCCCCTTCCGGGGCTCCATGGGAGGCCAGCGCCTCAACCGGCCCGTCACCGGCATGGTCGCCTTCGGCAACGGCTACCTGATGGTGGCGGAGGACGGCGGCATCTTCAACTTCTCCGACCGGGCCTTCGCCGGCTCACTGGGAGCCGCTCCCCCGGCCCACCCGGTGGTGGCGGTGGCCGGCGTCGACCGCTAGGTGGTGCCTTCCTCGGCCCGCAACAGCCCGTAGACGATGGAGTCGGACAGGGCCGCCCACGACGCCTCGATGATGTTCTCGGACACCCCGATGGTGCTCCAGGACGTTTCCCCGTCGGCCGAGTCGAGCAGCACCCGGGTCACGGCCCCTGTGCCCTTGTGGGTGTCGAGGACCCGCACCTTGTAGTCGGTGAGGTGGATGCCGGCTAGCGCCGGGTGGGCCTGGCCGATGGCCTGGCGGAGCGCCTGGTCGAGGGCGTGGACCGGGCCGTTGCCCTCGGCGGTGGCGATGATCCGCTCCCCCCGGGCATGAAGCTTGATGGTGGCCTCGGTGGACACCGAACCCTCGGCCTGCTTGTCCATGGTCACGCGGAAGCTCTCCAGGCGGAAGAACTCCTGCTCCCAGCCCGCCGCCCCCCGCAGCAGCAGCTCGAAGGACCCGTCGGCGGCCTCGAAGTGGTAGCCCACGTGCTCGAGCGTCTTGAGGGTCTCGAGCACATCGGTGAGCTGGGGGTCGGTCAGCTCGACACCCAACTCGGCCGCCTTGAGGGCCACCGTGGACTTCCCCGCCAGCTCCGAGACCACGAAGCGGGTGAGGTTGCCGATGGCATCGGGCGCTACGTGCTCGTAGGCGTCACGGGCCCGGGCGATGGCGCTGGTGTGCAATCCCGCCTTGTGGGTGAAGGCGGAGGTGCCCACGTAGGGCGTCTGGGGGTCGAGGGTGAGGTTGACGATCTCGGCGATGTGGTGGGAGACCGCGGTGAGCAGGGACAGTCGGTCGGAGGGCAGCGTCTCGACCCCCATCTTCAGGGTCAGGTTGGGGATGATCGTGCACAGGTTGGCGTTGCCCGTCCGCTCGCCGTAGCCGTTGATGCACCCCTGGACCTGCACCGCCCCCTGGCGTACGGCGGCCAGGGCGTTGGCCACGGCGCAGCCGGCGTCGTTGTGGAAGTGGACGCCGAGGGCGGCGTCGGGAAGGGCGGCCCGCACCTCGGACACCACCCGCTCCACGTCGTAGGGCAGGGTGCCGCCGTTGGTGTCGCACAGCACGAGGCGGGCGGCACCGGCCTCGTGGGCGGCCCGGATGACGGTCAGGGCGAAGCCGGGGTTGGCCCGGTAGCCGTCGAAGAAGTGCTCGGCGTCGAAGAACACCTCGAGGCCGGCGCCCCGGAGGAACTCGACCGAGTCGGCGGCCATGGCCACCGCCTCCTCCTCGGTCGTCCGCAGCGCCTCGCGGACGTGGTAGTCCCACGACTTGCCCACGATGCACACCGTGTTGGTCCCGGCCTTGACCAGGTTGCGCAGCACGTCGTCGTCGTCGGCTTTGACGCCGGCTCGCCGGGTGGAGCCGAAGGCCACCAGCTCCGAGTGCTCCAGGCGCAGCTCGGAGGGCGCCCGGGCGAAGAACTCCTCGTCCTTGGGGTTGGCGCCGGGCCAGCCGCCCTCGATGTAGTGCACGCCGAGGTGGTCGAGCTGCTCCGCCACCCGCAGCTTGTCGGCCACCGTGAGGGACAGGCCCTCCCGCTGGGATCCGTCCCGCAGCGTGGTGTCGTAGATCTCGACCTGTCTAGGCGCGGACATACTCCAACCATCCCTTGTAGGCCTCGACCTCGCCCCGGATGGCGGCGAAGTACGTCTCCTGGATCTTGTGGGTGATCTCGCCGGGCTCGCCGATCATCCGGTCGTCCACCGAGCGGATGGGGACCACCTCGGCGGCCGTGCCGGTGAGGAAGGCCTCGTCGGCGATGTAGAGGTCGCTGCGCAGCAGGTTCTGCTCCACCACCTCGTAGCCGAGGTCGTTGGCGATGGTCCACACCGAGTCCCGGGTGATCCCGTCGAGGGCGCCGGCGGCCAGCGGCGGGGTGATGATCCGTCCGCCCTTGACCACGAAGATGTTCTCCCCCGTGCACTCCGACACGTAGCCCTGGGGGTTGAGGAGGATGGCCTCGTCGTAGCCGGACTTGAGGGCTTCGACCTTGGCCAGGGAGGAGTTGACGTACAGGCCGGTCACCTTGGCCGCCGGGGGGATGATGTTGGGGTCCTGGCGGCGCCAAGAGGAGACCTTCATGCGCACGCCGTGCTTGATGCCCTCCTCGCCCAGGTAGGTGCCCCAGGGCCACACCGCCACCGACACGTTGACCGGGCACGGCAGGGGGTTGAGCCCCATCTCGCCGTAGCCCAGGTAGATGAGGGGCCGGATGTAGCACGCCTCGACGTTGTTGACCCGCACCGTCTCCTTGACCGCCTCCACGATCTGCTCGACCGAGAAGGGGACCTCGATCATGAGCATGGCGGCCGAGTCGAACAGCCGGCGGATGTGGTCGGTCAAGCGGAACACGGCCGGCCCGCCGGCGGTGGCATAGGCGCGGACGCCTTCGAAGACGCCGGAGCCGTAGTGGAGGGTGTGGGTGAGGACGTGGATCTTGGCGTCGTCCCAGTCCACGAGCGTCCCGTCCATCCAGATCTTGTCCACCTTCTGGATCGGCATCCTGCTAGGCCTCCTGAGTGATGTGCTCGGCGATCATGTCGCCGACTTCCGCCGTGGAGTGTCGCATGGTGGCGGCGGTGGTGCCTCCCAGCTTGGACAGGAGTGCTCCCACCGCCTGGTCGATTCGTGACGATACGTCCGCTTCGCCCAGGAAGGAGGCCAGCATGCCGGCGGAGAGGATGGCGGCGAGGGGGTTGGCCCGCCCGGTGCCGGCGATGTCGGGGGCGGAGCCGTGGACGGGTTCGAAGATGCTGGGGCGGACCCGGGGCGGGTTGAGGTTGCCGCTGGCGGCCAGGCCCAGGCCGCCGGCGATGGCCGCCCCCAGGTCGGTGACGATGTCGCCGAAGAGGTTGTCGGTGACGACCACGTCGAAGCGCTCGGGGCTCTCCACCAGGTACAGGCAGGCGGCGTCGACGTGGACGTAGCCGGTTTCCACGTCGGGATACTCGGCCGCCACCTCGGTGAAGACCCGCTGCCACAGGTCGCCGGCGTAGGTCATCACGTTGGTCTTGTGGCACAGGGTGAGGTGGCGGCGGGGCCGGGTGCGGGCCAGCTCGAAGGCGTAGCGCAAGCAGCGTTCCACCCCCAGGCGCGTGTTGACCGATCCCTGGGTGGCCACCTCGGCGGCGGTGCCCTTGCGCAGGAAGCCGCCTTCGCCGGCGTAGGCACCCTCGGTGTTCTCCCTGATGACCACCAGGTCGATGTCTTCGGGGCCCTTGCCGGCCAGCGGGGTGGGGGCGCCGGGGAGGAGGCGGACGGGCCGCAGGTTGACGTAGAGGTCGAACTCGAAGCGCAGCTTGAGCAGGAGGCCGCGCTCGAGCACTCCGGGGGGGACGTCGGGGGTGCCCACGGCGCCGAGGAGGATGGCGTCGAGATTGGCCAGCTCGGCCAGCACGGAGTCGGGGAGCACCTCGCCGGTGCGCAGGTAGCGGGCGCCGCCCAGGTCGTATTCGACCGCCTCGTGGGCGAAGCCGGCGGCGGACAGCGCCTTGCGGGCCTCGGCCACCACCTCGGGGCCGATGCCGTCGCCGGCGATGACGCCGATCCTCCTGGTCAAAATGCTCCCTTCAACGTAAGAAACCGCCCACCGGGGTGGACGGTCGAGAGCGAACGCCGGCGGCCGGCGTCCGCTAGGTAATGACGATTACGAAGGTGCGGTCGGGCTCCATCTGCTCTCCAGGGTAGTTTGGCTAGCCCTATGGACGCCACCCACCTTTCCCCCCAGGCCCACCAGCGCCTCAGCGACGAGCTCACCGAGCTCACCACCACCCGGCGCAAGGAGATCTCCGAGTGGCTGGCGCGGGCCCGGGAGCACGGCGACATCCGGGAGAACGCCGACTACGACGCGGCCAAGAACGCCCAGGGCCTGAACGAGGCCCGCATCCGCCAGATCGAGGCGCTGCTCAAGAAGGCCGTCGTGGTGGAGGGCCTGACCGGCGACAAGGTGGAGGCCGGCACCGTGGTGGAGGTCCGGATGGAGGGCGACGGCGAGACGTCGACCTACCTGGTCGGCTCCATCGAGGAGAGGGGGCGGGGCTACGACGTCATCTCCCCTGGATCACCGCTGGGCAAGGCGCTGCTCGGCCACGCCGCCGGCGAGCACGTCTCCTACCACGCCCCCGGCGGCACCTTCGACGTGGAGATCATCGCCGTCCGTTCCCCGGACTGACACCCCGTTGGGGAGGCTTGCGGCCCCAGGCGGCGACCATGGTCGGGCAGTGGAAGGCGAACTCGGGATCGTCGAGCAGCTTCCGGAGGCGGGTGAGCTGACGGTCGACCGCCCGGCGCAGCGCCGGCAGCCGTTCGAAGGCGGCCCGCGCCGTGGACGGGCTCTGCGCGTCGTCGCCCAGGAGGCGCTCCTGGATCCGCTCCAGCGAGGGTAGGACCCAGTCGGCGCTCCCGGAGCCGCCGATCAGCACGACGGATCGGCCCTCGGCGCCGACCTCGGTGAGGCCCAGGCGGTTGAAGAGGACGGGGAGGCGCCGGGCGAACTTCACGTCGGCGCCGTGGGCGACCAGCATGGATTTCAGCGGGCCGAGGAGGCTGCGGAAGGCAACCGAGCCTCGTCCGGTGGCCGAGCCCGCCCCGGCGAAGGTGAGGTCCTCGACCAGCATCCAGCCGCCGGGGGCCAGGGCGTCGGCCATGCGCTGCAGGATTTCCTCCCGGGCGGGCAGGTGGATCAGCACCAGGCGGGCGTGGACCAGGTCGAACTCGCCCCGGGGGAGCTCTTCGGTCTGGAGGTCGTGGCGGCGAACCTCCAGGTTGGGGAGGTCGATGCCGTCGAGGAGGGTGGTGTCGATGTCGGTGGCCACCACCGAACCCTTCTCTCCGACCTGCTGGCACAGCCAGCGTGCCACTGAACCGGCGCCCGCCCCCACCTCCAGGCAGCGCCAGCCCTCGGCCACGCCCAGGTCGGCCAGGTGGCGGAAGGTGCCCGGATCGAAGGCGGCCTGGATCCCGGCCAGGCGCCTGCCCTCCCGGTCGTCGGAGTTGGCGAAGATGTAGGGCGTGGCGGGCTGGGCCATCAGACCGGAACGGCTTCGATGACGCTCATGGGGGAGAGCGTGGGCACCACCCGGGTGAGGCGGAACCCGGCCCGGGCCAGGAGGTCGGCGTACTCGGCCTCGGTCCGCTCGATGCCCCCGAGGGGCATGAGGAACACGTCGAGCACCTTGCCGAAGTGGGGCTCGTCACCTTCGGGGAGCACGCACTCGAGCAGGAGCAGCTTGCCGTCGGGGGCGATGGCGGCGCGGGTGTTGCGCAGGATCTGCAGCCCCTGGTCCTCGGGCCAGTCATGGATGATCCACTTGAGGGAGTAGGCGTCGGCGTCGGGCGGAACCGCCTCGAAGAAGTCGCCGACCATCACCTCGGCCCGGCCGGCCAACCCGGCGCCGGACAGCGCCGCCCGGGCGCCCTCGATCACCTGGGGCTGGTCGAAGACCACTCCGGTCATGGCCGGGTTGGCCAGCAGCACACAGGTGAGGAAGAACCCGTGGCCGCCGCCCACGTCGACCAGGCGGCGGATTCCGGAGAAGTCGTAGGCGGCCATCACCGCCCCGGTGAACTGGCGGCCGAACTCGGTCATGGCGGCGTCGAAGATGGCGCCCTGTTCCGGGTGCTTGGCCAGATGCTCGAACAGGCCCATGCCGAGGACCTTCTCGTCGGCCGTCTCGCCGGTGCGGACCGTGTAGTCCACCTCGAGGATGACACCGAGCAGTGGGCCGTTGATCATGCGGAACAGCGAGCGCATCGAGACGGGATGCTCGGAGGCCAGGCAGTCGCCCAGGTCGGTGCTGGCGAAGCACCCCGGTGCGGTTTCGGTGAGCGCCCCGCCGGCGGCCAGCAGGCGCAGCAGCCGGCGCAGCGAGGGGGCGTGGGTGCCGGTGGCGGCGGCCAGCTCCTCGACGGGCCGGGGGCCCGCCGCCACCAGGTCGAACACGCCGAGCTCGGCGGCCACCGACAGCGCCCGGGTGACCATGAACGTGCTGGCCATGTCGACCAGCTGGAGGGGCGCCGGCAGGTCAGAGGGAGGATGCTCGAAGGCCATGGTCAGGACCTGCGGAGCAGGGACTGGCGACCGGGGCAGGGGCCCCCGGCCCACACGACCCGTGTCACAGCGCGGGGTGCTTCTACGACGACCGATGGAGACGTTTGAGCCGCCAGGCGAGGAGCCATCATCACAGCAGCGTAACGAGCCGGGAGTGTTACGGGCAGTTTGACCCCGAGCACTGCCGGGCCTGGGCCAGGCGGGCGGAGACGGCGGCCGTGTCCGGGTCGTTGGCGGGGTCGGTGTCGGCCAGCAGGTTGTTGAGCTGGTAGGGGTCGGTGGTGAGGTCGTAGTACTCGGCGTAGTCGACGGTGGTGCCGTCGCCGGCGTAGTACTCGAGGTACTGCCAGTCCGGTCCCCGCAGCGAGGCCCAGGCCGGGTAGTTGAAGCCGGGGTCCTCGGCGTACTCCAGGAGGGCTTCGGTCCGGGCCGCGGGATCGAGCAGGGAGCGCCCGTCCATCGGGGGTCCCGCGGTCGGGATGACGCCGGCGGCGGCCAGGACCGTCGGGGCGATGTCCACCAGGCCGGCGAGGCGGTTGTCGCTCGCCCCGGCCGCCAGGTGCCCCGGCCAGCGGACCATGAACGGCACCTGGACCGACTCGGTGTACGGGAGGCTCTTGGACCGCATGCCGTGCTCGGCCCAGAACCGGCCGTTGTCGGAGGTGAACACGGCCAGGGTGTTGTCGAGCTCGCCCTGCGCCTCCAGGCGCGAGAACACGGCGTCCACCATCTCGTCGACGGCCATGAGCGTGCGCAACTGACCCACCCGGTCGGCCTCGGCGCTTTCCACCGGGAAGCGGTTGTCCCGCAGGAAGGGCGCCTTGTCGGCCTTCTGGGCCGAGGTGGAGTCCTCGGTCACTCCTGGCGTCGGTGCCCAGTCGGGGACGGGAGCGTCGGCGTGCCGGGCGGCCGGGGTGAAGGGGCCGTGGGGAGCCTGGGGCGCCAGGTACAGGAACCACGGCCGGGCGTCGTCGGCCTCGAAGTGGTCCAGGTAGTCGAGGGCGCGGGCGGCGATGAAGTCGGTGGAGTACTCGACGTGGCCCTCCCCCACGCCGAGATCGTGGCCATCGGCGTCGTCGACGTTGAAGTAGGCGTCCTCGTAGCCGCCGTTGGTGTGGGCGAAATGGTCGAAGTGGGGCAGCGGCCCCTGCCAGTGGAGGAGGAACTTCCCGGCCAGGGCGGTGTGGTAGCCGGCGTCGTGGAGCCAGCGCTGCATGGTGGCGTCCTGGTCGAGGTTGTTGGCGTCCTGGTTGGTGTTGACGCCGTGATTGTGCTGGTAGCGGCCCGCGAAGGTGGTGGAGCGGGCCGGGCAGCACAGCGGCGTGTTGGCGAAGCCGGTGGCGAAGGTCGTCCCCCCGGCGCCGAACCAGGTGCGGGTGGCGGGCATGACGTCGAGGGTGCCCGTGGCCCGCTGGTCGTCGGTGATGATCACCAGGATGTTGGGCGGGCCGCCGGGGGCGGCTCCGATGTCGGTGGTGGCGGAGGCGGCCATCAGCAGGGCCAGGATCACCGCCACGCCGCCCGCCGCCCGCCGTGCTCTCCGTCCGCTGCTGCCCGTCCCGCCCATCGCACGCTCCTGTGGCTGGTGAGAGCTGATATGCCACTGATGCGTTGTTTAGCAGAAGTATTGCAATGTGGCAAGAAGTCCCGAATGCTACTTCTGCGGAGTCCTACGAAATGAGGAGGCCGCGCCCAGCGGCGCGGCCTCCTTCATTGGTGAGTGCGATCGGGCGGTTACGGGCAGGCGGTGGCACCGGTGGTGCCGGTACAGGTGCGCATCTCCCGGAGCCGGGTGGAGAGGGCGTTGACGTCGGGGTCGTTCGCCGGGTTCCCGTCGGCCAGCAGGTTCTGCAGCTGCCACGGGTCGGTGGTGAGGTCGTAGTACTCCCGGCCGTTGACCGTCTGGAGCGTCGTGTTGTCCGTCTCGTACCACTCGATGTACTGGTAGCGCTCCGTTCGCATCGACGCCCAGGTCGGGATCTCCCGGTGGGGCTGGTAGCAGCTCCCGCCGTTGGGGTCCGAGCAGCCGGCACCTTCCCGGGTCGGGTTCGTCCCGATCCTGGGCCCGAACTCGAGGAGCTTGAACTCCTTGCCCGGCTGGCCGGGGAGGAAGGAGCGGCCGTCGAGCGGGTGGCCGAACTGCGGGGGGGTGTACTGGGCGGCGTCGAGGAGGGTGGGCAGGATGTCCTCGCCGCCCACCGGGCGGGAATCCATTCCGCCGGCGGCGACGACGCCCGGCCAGCGGACGAGGAAGGCCACGTTGGTGTCCTCGGCCCACGGCCAGCCCTTGCTGTCCACCCCCCGCTCGCCCCACGAGTAGCCGTTGTCGGAGGTGAAGACCACCAGGGTGTTGTCCAGCTCGCCCTTGGCCTCGAGGTTCCTCATGATCTTGTCGATGGCCTCGTCGGCCGCCAGCAGCGTCTTCAGCATCCCGTCGTGGTAGGTCTGGACCATCGAGAGGGGGATGGTCTTGCCCTGGATGGCCTTGACCTTGTCCGCCTTCTGCGCCTTGGCGTCGGGCGCCTCCAGGCCCTCGACGGAAGCGGCCGGGGTGGGCTGGTAGGGCGACATGTCCACGTCGTTGAAGCGGGCCGGCCACTTGAAGAAGGGCTCGGTGGTGTCGTCGTGGGGGGCGTGCGGGGTGACGTGGATGTACCAGGGCTGGGCGTCGTTGGCCTCGTAGGCGTTGACGAACTGGTTGACCTTGTCGCCGATGAAGTCGGACGAGTCGTCGCTGGCCGAATCGGCCGGGTCGCTGGTCCGCTCATAGCCGACCTTCGTGTCGCCGGGGTTCTTGGTCATGAACGGGACGTCGACGTAGCCGCCCTGGAAGGCGGAGAAGTCGTCGAACATCGGGTCGAGGTCGTAACGACCCTTCTCCACGGTGGCGTAGTGCCAGTCGGTCATGAACTTGCCCACCAGGGCGGTGTGGTAGCCGGCGCCCTTCAGGTAGGTGGGGATGATCCAGTTGCGGTCCAGGGTGTCGCCGTCGTAGTTGTCCACGATGCCGTGGTTGTGGGGCAGGCGGCCGCTCCAGATGGTGCCCCGCTCGGGGCAGCACAGCGGCGTGGTGGCGTAGCCCTCGGTGAAGGTGGTCCCCCCGCCGGCCAGCCACTGCTTGGTCTTGGGCAGCACCGTCGGGTCGTCCATGATCCCCTGGACGCGCATGTCGTCCATGACGATGACCATCACGTTGGGCTTGCCGCTCTGCGCCACCTTCTGGGCCGCGCTGAGCAGGTTGCTGCCGTCCGGGGCGGTGGTGGGCGTGGTGCCGCCGGGGCCGGTCGGGGTGGTCGGGTCGGTGGGGACCACGGAGGTGGCGGTGGGGTCGGCGGCGGGCTTGTGGGCGGCGGCCAGGCCGATCATCTTCTGGTTGAGGCGGGCGGCGGGAACCGACAGGTAGGCGTCACCGAAGCCGATGACCTCGCCGGCGTCGGTCGCCTGGTAGTAGCCCATCCCGCTGGGGGTGGGGATCATGCCCACCACCTTGCGCCCGCCAGCGGCCGAAGAGCCGTAGAACTTGGCGTCGCCGAAGGAGAACAGGCCACCGTCGGCGGCCACCAGCCAGTAACCCTGGTTCGTGGCCGTGGCGGCCATGCCCACGATGGGCTGGTTGAGGGTGAGGGACCCGGTGGAGCCGTAGAACTTGGCGTCACCGAAAGCGAAGATGCCGCCGTCGGTGGCCACCAGCCAGTAGCCCTTGCCGCTCGGGGTGGAGGCCATGCCCACGATGGGCTTGTTCAGCTTCATCGCCCCGGTGGATCCGAAGAAGCCGGCGTCGCCAAAGGCGAAGATCCCGCCGTCGGAGGCCACCATCCAGTAGCCCTTCATGGACGGCGTCCCCGCCATCCCCACCACCGGCTGGTTCAGCTTGATGTTGCCCGTGGAGCCGAAGAAGCCGGCGTCGCCGTAGGAGAAGATCCCGCCGTCCTGAGCCACCATCCACAGGCCCTGGCCCGTGGTGGGCGTGGCCGCCCCGGAGGGCTGGGCATCGGAGAGGACGGGCAGCAGGGCGGCCATGAGGGTGGCAGCGAGCAGCAGCAGGAGGGACCGCCGGCGCAGCCGGCTTCGGCCCAGAGCAAGAGCAGATGAGGACACGGGCCCAGCCTCCGTGAGGGGGAGTGGAACGGCGCGGCACGACGCCGAGCTTCGGCCTAGAGATTTGACCCGGGGCCGGCCATCTCCTGCCGAACTGGACTTAAGGGCAGGAGCTCGCGCCGGCGGTCCCGGCACAGTGGCGGGCGCCGGCTAGCGAGGCGGCCAGGGCGGCCACGTCCGGGTCGTTGGCCGGGTCGCCGTCGGCGAGCAGGTTGGTGAGCTGCCAGGGGTCGGCGGCCAGGTCGTAGTACTCGCGGAACTGCAGGGTCTCGGTGCCGGGCTCGCAGGTCCACGCCGCCGACGGGGCGGTGGTCGACGGCGCCGGCGGCGAAGATCCCCGGCCAGCGCACGAGGAACGGCACCTTGACCGACTCCCGGTAGGGCAGGCCCTTGCTGGTCACGCCCCGCTCGCCCCAGGAGTAGCCGTTGTCGGAGGTGAAGACGGCCAGGGTGTTGTCCAGCTCGCCGGTGGCGGCCAGCCGGCGGAAAACAGAACCGCAGGCTCGCTCATGGGCGACAGTCTGGCGCCGGCTGGTGCCGGCGTGGGCAAAAGACCGCGGTGCCTCGAGGCAGGAGACCCACCCAAAGCTCACGAATCAGAGCATTTGAGCTGGCCCGCCCTCCGCGGGCCGGGTGGTGCCGTGGCGGAACCGGCGCGGCCGACCGGGGAGAGATGGTGTCTCGCATACTGCGTTGCGTCCGGCCCAGGAGCCGGGTGATCGTCGGAGTCGTGGCCGTCGTACTGCTGGGCGGCTTCCCGCTACTGCACCCCGGATGGGCGGCGGATGAGTACATGGCCACCGCCGTCGGCCTGGGCGAGGGTTTCTCGGGTGACGGTGGACCGGCGGTCGACGCCGGCCTCGACGGGCCGCGCATGGTCGCCTTCGACCGCCAGGGCGGCTACTACATCGCCGACGCCTACAACCACGTGATCCGCCACGTCGACGCCAGCGGGATCATCACCACCTTCGCCGGCACGCCCAAGCACCCCGGGTACCGGAACGGGGCCGCCGCCCAGGCCATGTTCAACACCCCGCACAGCGTCGACGTCCTGCCCGACGGCGACGTCATCGTCGGTGACCCCGTGAACGACGCCGTCCGCCGGATCGACCTCGAGACGAAGATGGTCACCACCATCGCCGGGGGGAATGGAACCGGCTACGCCGGCGACGGTGGCCCGGCCACCGCCGCCAAGCTGTCCGACTCCAAGATCGCCCTCTACGGACCTGACGCCGGCATCTACGTCGTCGACATGGGCAACGACGTGATCCGCCGGATCGACCCCACCACGGGGAACATCGAGACGTGGGCGGGCCAGAAGGGCGTGCTCGGCGGGCCTGACGGGGTCGACGCCCGCCAGTCGGGCTTCTCGCCCCGGAACATCGTCTTCGACATCGACGACGACCTCATCGTGGCCGACCGGGACGGCAACACCATCCGCTCGATCGACTGGGAGACCCGGGTCATCACCACCATCGCCGGCAGCGGCGTCCAGGGCCCGGGCGGCGACGGCGGCCCGGTACTGGAGGCGGAGTTCAACGCCCCCCGGGGCCTCGGTGTCGACTGGAAGGGCAACGTCTACATCGCCGACAGCGAGAACAACCGCCTGCGCAAGCTGGACATCGAGACCGGGATCGTCTCCACCGTGGCCGGCTCGCCCACCAGCCAGCAGGGCCGCAAGGACGGCACCACCGACGTGGCGCTGCTGGCCAATCCCCGCCACGCCATCTTCGATGACGCCGGGAACCTCTACATCACCGACACCGGCAACAGCCGGATCCGCAAGATCGCCAACTTCATCGAGCCCCGCCCGGCGCCCGCGCCTGCTCCCACCCCCGCGCCTGCACCTGATCCCGATCCGGTCACCTACGAGCCCAAGCAGGTGCCCGCTGCCCCCACCCCGGCGGCGGTCCGGTCCGGCTACTGGATGCTGGGCGGCGATGGACGGGTGTACCCCTTCGGGAACGCCACGTCCTACGCCGACACCGGCGCCCGGTTCACGGGGACGGCCGTCGACCTCGAGCCCACCGCCTCGGGCAACGGATACTGGGTGGCCGACGCCGCCGGGGCTGTCTTCGCCTACGGCGATGCAACCCATCTCGGGGGCGTCCGAGCGGGCACGCTGACGCCCGGTGAGACGGTGACGAGCCTGTCGGGCACCGCCTCCGGCCAGGGCTACTGGATCTTCACCACCAAAGGCCGGGTGCTGGCCTTCGGCGACGCCCGGCACTTCGGGGACATGGCCGCGGTCAAGCTCAACGGCCCGGTGCTCGATTCCATCCCCACGCCGTCGGGACAGGGCTATTACATGGTGGCCTCCGACGGGGGCATCTTCGCCTTCGGCGACGCCCGCTTCTTCGGCTCTATGGGCGGGAAGCGGCTCAATGCCCCGGTGCAGTCGCTGGTGCCCGACGGTGACGGGACGGGCTACTGGCTGGTGGCGTCGGACGGCGGCGTGTTCGCCTTCGACGCCCCGTTCCGGGGCTCCATGGGCGGCACCAGGCTGAACCGGCCGGTGACGGGAATGGTGCCCTTCGGCAACGGCTACCTGATGGTGGGCGAGGACGGCGGGATCTTCAACTTCTCCGACCGCCCCTTCCTCGGCTCGCTGGGCCACAACCCGCCGTCCGTCCCCATCGTGGCGGTCGCCGCCTTCACCGCCGGTTAGCCCGGAAGAACAGGAGACCGACCGCCATGGCCGCCGATCACACCGCCAGGTCACCTCGCCGCCGGCGTCACGGCGGCGTCTGGGTCACCGCCGGCCTGGCCGCCGGGCTGCTGCTGGGCGGGACGGTGCCGTCGTCGGCGGGCACGCCCGACGTCACCGCCACCGCGGCGGTGGAGACGACCCCGTCCGAGGCGACCGGCGACAGCGTCGACGACATGGCCATCTGGGTCGACTCGGCCGACCCGTCCCGCTCGGTGGTCATCGGCGCCGACCGCGGGGCCCAGGCGCTCGCCATCTACGACCTGTCCGGGAAGCGGCTCCACCAGCTCGACCTGGGGGACATCAACAACGTCGATCTCCGCACCGGCTTCCCCCTCGGAGGAACGACGGTCGACCTCGTCGGAGCGGCGGGCGGTGGCCACTCCGGGGGCGGGCTCCTGCGCTTCTTCCGCCTGAATCCCGCCACCCGGGCGCTCGAAAACGTGACCGTCGACGGGGAGTTCAGCGTCCCCTCGGCCCACGGGTTCTGCATGTACCGCAGCGCCGGCTCCGGGAAGTTCTACGCCTTCCGGGTGGCGCCGAGCGGGATCCTGCAGCAGTTCGAGCTGTTCGACGACGGCGGGAAGGTCAACCTCAGAGCGGCGGGCGAGCCCTTCGACGTCGACCCCCACCCGGTGAACGCCAACTCCAACGACGCCGTCGAAGGCTGCACGGCCGACGACGAGACCGGAAGCCTCTTCATCGGTGAGCAGGACTGGGGCATCTGGAGGTACGGCGCCGAGCCGACCGTCCCCAGGACCAAGGCGGACCGCATCCTCGTCGACGGCACCGACGTGAACGGCGGCCACATCACCGCCGACGTCGAGGGCCTCACCATCTTGCGGGAGGCCGGGGGCGGCGGGTTCCTCATCGCCTCGTCGCAGGGCGACGACTCCTTCAACGTCTACCGCCGGCAGGCACCCTATGAGTTCGTGCGCAAGGTGCGGGTGGCCGGCGGCCCCCAGACCGACGGCTGCGAGCGGACGGACGGCATCGACGCCGTGGCCGTCGCCCTCGGCCCCGCCTTCCCCAAGGGGCTCTTCGTGTGCCAGGACAACGCCAACACCAGCCCGGCCCCGGGCAACCAGAACTTCAAGTACGTCGCCTTGGAGCAGGTCGTCCCGCTGTCCGCTGATCCGCCGGCCACGCCTCCGCCACCGCCGGGCCCTCCGCCAGCACCTCCGCCCGGGCCAGCCCCGGCGCCCGATCCCGGCGCCGCGCCCCCAGCCCCTTCCTCTGACCCGCAACCCCGCGCCTCGGGGTATTGGATGCTGGGCTCGGGCGGGCGGGTCTACGCCTTCGGCGACGCCCGGGTCATGGACGACCCGGCCGTGGTCCGCCGGCCGAACCGCGCCGTCGACCTCGAACCCACCCCTTCCGGGCAGGGCTACTGGGTGGTCGACTCCGGCGGGGCGGTCTTCGCCTCCGGGGACGCACCCCCGCTCGGCGGCCTTCCCGCCGGCACGATGGCCGCCGGCGAGGAAGTGACGAGCCTGTCGGCCACGCCCTCGGGCAACGGCTACTGGGTCTTCACCAACCTCGGGCGCGTGGTCCCCGTTGGTGATGCTCGCCACCTGCGCGACATGAGCGGCACCCGCCTGAACGGGCCCGTCCTCGACTCCATCGCCACCCCCAGCGGGGCCGGCTACTACATGGTCGCTTCCGACGGCGGCATCTTCGCCTTCGGCGACGCCGGCTTCTTCGGCTCCATGGGCGGCAAGCCGCTCAACGCCCCCGTCCAGTCGCTGGTGCCCGACCCCGACGGGACGGGCTACTGGCTGGTGGCCTCCGACGGCGGCGTCTTCGCCTTTGATGCCCGCTTCCAGGGCTCCATGGGCGGCACCCGGCTCAACCGACCCGTCACGGGCATGGTCGCCTTCGGGAACGGCTACCTGATGGTGGCGGAGGACGGTGGGATCTTCAACTTCTCCGACCGTCCCTTCCACGGCTCGCTCGGCGCCGACCCGCCCCTGGACCCCATCACCTCAGTCGCCGCTCTCCGGTAGGCGCGCTCAAGACCCGTCAGCGTGAAGAGGCTCAGCCGGCGGCGATGTCCAGGGCCGCCACCGACACGATCGCCCGGGCAGGCGGGTGGTCGCCCAGGGAGCCGTAGAACTGCTTGTCGGAGTAGTTGAAGATGCCGCCGTCCTCGGCCACCATCAGGTAGCCGTTGCCGAAGCGGACCATGCCGGTGACCGGCTGGTTGAGGGGCGTGCCGCCCATCGATCCCTTGAAGACGGCGTCGAAGGCGAAGATGCCGCCGTCGGAGGCCACCAGCCAGTAGCCAGAGCCGTCGCCGTCGGGCACGAGGGACTGCACCGGGGCGTTGAGGCGCTTGCCGCCCATGGAGCCCTTGAAGACGGCGTCGCCCAGGGCGAAGATCCCGCCGTCGGCGGCAACCATGAAGTAGCCCTTGCCCGAGGCCGACGGGATGGAGTCGAGGACGGGCCCGTTGAGGGGGACGGACGCCATGTCGCCGTGGAACAGGGCGTCCCCCACGGTCAGCACCCGGCCCCGGGTGGTGAAGATCCAGTAGCCGTTGCCGGTGCTGGTGGACGACAGGCTGGTGATCTTCTCGCCGGGCAGCAGCCTGGTGGTGTCGGCGTTGCCCAGCCAGCGGGCGTCGCCGTATCCGAAGACGTGGCCGGCGAAGTCGACGATCCAGTAGCCGTTACCTGAGGGCGTGGGCTCGAGGTCGACCGCCTCGACACCCGGCGCCAGCGGGGCATCGCCCAGCCACCTGGCGTCACCGAAGGGGAAGACCCTGCCGTCGGCGCCCACCATCCAGTAGCCCGACCGGGCAGCCCTGGTCTGGACGGGCGGAGCCGGGGTCGTGGTGGTGGTGGGGTTGACCGGCGCCGTGGCCGTGGTGGTGTCCGGCACCGGGGCCGTGACGTCGACGACGGAGTCCAGCGGCACCAGCTTGAAGTTCTGGTTGATGACCTTGCGGCTGGCGTCGAGGTTCTTGTTGTCCTGGCAGATGAACACGCCCCGGGGGAAGGCGGGGCCGAGGTCGCCGTTCACGGCCTCGATTCCGTCGGTTCGGCTGCAGCCGTCGACCGCGGTCCCGTCGATGACGTGGAACTCGCGGACGAACTCGTTGGCGCCCTCCCGACGGTACACCTCGAAGGCGTCGCTGCCCTGGGAGGAGGCAAGTAGGTAGCCCCGCCCGGCGCCGGTGGCCACGAGGGCCAGGCCCTCCACGTCGGGTGTGAGGTGGCCGGTGGGAGCGGGCACGTCGACGGCCGTCCGGGTGGTGGTGGAGTCGGCGGGCTCGGCCCCGTAGCGCCAGATGGCCACGCCCTGCTCGCTGACGTAGAGAGCCTGCCGATCGTCGTCGGCGACGCAGTTCTCCACCGGGGAACCGGCCGCCTGGCTGACGTCCCACTCGGCCGCCGCGCCACCCCGGACGAGCTCGGCGGTGATCTTGCCGGGGTTGGCCGGGTCCTCCTTGAGGCGGTACTGCAGCATCTGGCCGGCGGAGGCGTCGGCGAAGGCATAGGTGTCGTGGGACAGCGGACTCTGGTACATGCACACCCCGCTGACCTTTCCGCCGTGGGGAACAACCGGCGCGATGGTGCCCGAGGTCATGTTGTCGAGGAGCCCCGTGGCCGGGTTGACGGTGTAGAAGCGGAGGAAGCCGTCACCCGCCACCGCCACCACGTCGACGGCCTGCCCGGCAAGGGGGAAGCCGTAGCGGATATCGACGTTGTTGGCCACGCCATCGGCGGTGATGCTCTGGATCTGGGCGCCGTCGAGGTCGTAGACGTTGAGGCCGGCCTGCTTGTCGGTGCCGATGATCACAGACTTGGCCGGGTCCTGGCGGTTGACCCACACGGCGATGTCGTCGGCCGCGTCGCCGGCGGAGGCCACGGGCTCGGTCTCCACCGTGGCCGAGGCGTCGCCCGTGGGCTGTCCGCCGGCCCGCGCCGGTGGGTGGAAGACGGCCAGGCTGGCCAGGACGGCGAGGGCGACGATGGTGCAGACGATGGGGCGGGACTGCGGCAGGGCGCTGGAGCGGGACGCGGGCATGGTATCGGTGCTCCTGACTGGAGGTGCGCGCTCGGGAGGTGATCAAGGGGTCTTGGTGTAGCACCTCGCCTGTTCTCTGCCCGGGACCCCTGTCCTGCCTCCCCGCCTGCAGTCTCGGCCCTCTCGCCCGATTCGTTCCTCGGGGTGCACTCAGCCGGCGTTCAGCCAGCAGGCGCGTTGGTCGTCTCAGCACCCTTCCTGATCACCCGGTCCTCACCCCGGTTGGTGCCAGGGAAGTGGGCCGGGCCCACGCCTTCGTCGTTGCGGAGCCAGTTGGCGTTCCGGTGGTGGAGGTGCTTGCGGGCCTCGAGGGCGCCGATGGTCGCGGCGATTGCGGTGAGAGCCAGCAACTTCGTACGCATACCGCGCCTGTACCCGATCAAGGGACAGGGATGCAGCGGCACCCCGAATTTCAGGTGGCGGTCAGGCTCGGCCCCAGCCGCCGCCTCCGGGCGTGAGCATGCGCAGCACGTCCCCGGCCTTGAGCCTGACGGTGCACTTGTCGGGAAGGCGCTGGGCCCGGCTCTCGTCGCCCTGGGGCACCAGCCAGTTCTCCCCGCGAGCGCCTGGCTCGCCGCCGTCCAGGCCGGGGGGGCGGCTCACCCGCCGTTCGGTGATGAGGCTGACGGTGCAGTCCTCGAGGACCTCCAGGTCCCGCTCCAGGCCCTCGCCTCCGGGCGCCTGGCCGGCGCCGCCGCTGCCCGTCAGTAGGTGGTAGCGGCGCACCCGCATGGGGAAGGCCCGCTCCAGCGCCTCGATCGGGGTGTTCTTGGTGTTGGTCATGCCGGTGTGGACGCCGCTCATGCCGGCACGGTGCGGGCGACCCCCCTGACCTCCGGCCAGCGTCTCGTAGTACACCCAGGCTCCCTTTCCGGGGCACCCCCCCACACCCCCGAGCCCGCCGATCAGCACGTTGTTCATGGTGCCCTGGCCGGCGGCGCCGACCCGCCGGGGAGCGGCCTGGGCCAGGGCGGCGAGGCAGACGTCGGCCACCCGCTGGGAGACCTCGACGTTGCCGGCGCCCACCGCCGCCGGCGGCCGGGCGGCCACAACGGTGCCCGCCGGGGCCACCACCGTGACCGGGCGCATGGCGCCGCCGTTGGCGGGGATGGTCGGGTCGGTGGCGGAGCGCAGGGCGAAGGCCACGGCGCTCACCGTCACCGCCTCCACGGCGTTGACGTTGCCCGGACGCTGGGGGTCGCTGCCGGCGAAGTCGAAGGTGGCGCGCTCCCCATCGATGGTGAGCGTGAGCACGACCCTCACGGGGTGCTGCTGCTCGGGCCGGGGGCCGGCGGAGTCGAGCACGTCCTCCACTTGCCAGCGGCCGTCGGGAAGGTCGGCGAGCGCGGCACGCATGCGGCGCTCGCCGTAGTCGACCACCTCGTCGAGGGGAGCGCCGGCGCTGGCCAGTGCGGCCAGGCGGTCCACACCGATCTGGTTAGCGCCGCGCTGGGCGTCGAGGTCGCCGGCCCGTTCCGCCGGCGTGCGGGAGTTGGCGGCCAGGATCGCCTCCACCGCTTCGTTGAGCAGGACGGGCGGGATGCGCAGCCCCTCCTGGTACACCTCGGTGGCCTCGGGGGGGATGGAGCCCGGGGCCATGCCGCCCAGGTCGGCGTGGTGGGCCCGATTGGCGGCCCAGCCGGCCAGGCGCCCGTCGACGAAGCAGGGCGCCACCAGGGTGATGTCGTTGAGGTGGGTGCCGCCGGCGAAGGGGTCGTTGAGGGCCACCTGGTCGCCCGGTCGGAGCCGGTCGCCGAAGGCGTCCAGGGCGGCGGCCACCGAGGCGGGCATGGAACCGAGATGCACGGGGATGTGCTCGGCCTGGACCAGCAGCTCGCCGGCCGGCGTGAACAGGGCCGCCGAGCAGTCGGCCCGCTCCTTGATGTTGGGCGAGAAGGCCGCCCGGCGCAGCACCGCCCCCATCTCCTCGGCCACCCCGGTGAGGCGGGAGATGAGGACCTGGAGGGAGGCGGGGTCGAGGGTCATCTCGTACGGCTCGCCCGGGTCAGCACCCAGGCGCCGGTGGGATGGGGTTCGGCTGTCCACCCTTCGGGGATCCACACGGTGCAGTCGGGTTCGGCGGCGACGGTGGGGCCTTCCAGGCGCCGGCGTTCGACGGTGGGCAGGTCTTCGGGGTTGAGGGGCGCCGGCCGGCGGGCCCGGGCCCGAAGGGCGACGACCTCGATGGGGGCGCCGGGGCGGGCGTAGCCGTTGCGCCGGCGGTGCTCGTCGGCGAAGGCGTCGATGTCGGGGACGGTCAGCTCGTGACTCTGGCCGGCGTAGCGGCAGTCCAGGGCCAGCTCCACTTCGATGTCCTCGCCACCGCCGACCGCCGCCTGGGCTCCGGCCGCCAGCTCGGCCAGGGCGTCGTCCAGCCCCTCGTGCTCCGCCGGCGTCGGCCAGGACCGCACCAGCTCCCGCTGGCGCGGCGAGCACAGCAGGCCCACGGCGGAGAAGGCCCCGGCCCGGGGGGGCACGATCACTGCCCGCATCTCGAGAGCCTCGGCCAGGGCGGCGGCGTGGAGCGGCCCCGCCCCTCCGAAGGCGACCAGGGCCAGCTCCCGGGGGTCGACTCCCCGCTCCACGGTCACCACCCGGATGGCCTGCTCCATGGCGGCGTCCACCACCGCCACCACCCCCTCGGCGGTGGCGCCGGCGGCTTCCAGCGCCTTGGTCGCCGCCTCGGCGTCGAGCCGGCCGAGGCCTGGGAAGGCGGCATCAGCGGGGATTCGGCCGAGGACGAGGTCGGCATCGGTGACGGTGGGGGCGGTACCGCCGCGCCCGTAGCACGCCGGCCCCGGGTCGGCGCCGGCGCTCTCGGGCCCGACCGCCAGGGCGCCGCCCAGGTCGATCCGGGCGATGGAGCCCCCGCCGGCCCCGATGCTGTGGATGTCGAGGGCCGGCAGCCGCACCGGGAACCCCCCCACCGTCCGCCCGGGCGCCGGCTCGGGCACGCCCCCCTGCACCAGGCACACGTCGGTGGACGTGCCCCCCATGTCGAAGGTCACCGCGTCGGGGAACCCGCAGGCGGCGGCCAGGGCGGCGCCGGCCCGCACTCCGCCGGCCGGGCCCGACAGGAGCAGGGCGGCCGGCAGCCGGGCGGCCTCCGTCGCCGGGATGAGCCCCCCGCCCGAGGTCATAACCAGGACCTGGCCGGCCAGCCCGTCGATCCCCTCCAGGTAGGCCCGGCAGGCCGGCCGCAGGTAGGCATTGACCACCGTGGTGACCGTCCGCTCGTATTCCCGGAACTCGGGAGACACCTTGCAGGACAAGGAAACGTCGACGCCCCCGCCGCTTTCGAGGTCGTCCGCCACCGCCTCCTCGTGGGTGCTGTTCAGGTCGGCGTGCAGCAGGCACACCGCCACGGCCTCGACCCCGTCCGGGATCTCGGGCACGGCGCCCAGCGCCTCGATCTCCTCGCCGGCCGCATCCAGGCGGCCTTCAACTTCCAGCCGGAGTTCCCTGGGCACGAGCGGCGCCGGCCGGTCGGCGAAGGTGTCATAGAGCGACGGCCGGTCCTGGCGGGCGATCTCGATCACGTCGGCGAACCCGGCGTTGGTGACCAGCGCCACCTTCGCACCCTTGCGCTGCAACAGGGTGTTGGTGGCCACCGTGGTCCCGTGCGCCAGCAGCTCTGGCGCCTCGTCGCCGGCCAGCTCGGCCAGCCCCTCCCCCAGCGCCCGCCCCGGGTCGTCGGGCGTGGAGAGCACCTTCACCACCCGCCCATCCTCTGACACCAGATCGGTGAATGTTCCTCCCGTATCGGCCCCTACGCGCACAACCGACAGTCTGTCCCGCTTGCGTCCCCATGAACGGACTGAGAACTATGCCCGATTTCGCAGGAGAATGACCACTCTGCGTGGTATTTGAGCGCTCGACCGGCACCACGCCGGGCTATATAGGGACTGAGCAACGCAGGTTGGGAAACGCCGGGCCGTACAGCCGGTCAGGCGCCGGCGGTCCGGCGCTCGATCTCCCGGGCGGCGGCCACCACTGGGCCAGCCAGGTGGCGGCCGGGCTGGCGGCCGAGGCGCGGGATAGGGCCGCTGACACACACGGCCGCCCGCACCCGCCCGCTGGCGTCGAGCACAGGCGCGCTGACGCTGGCCACACCCTCCTCCCGCTCGGCCACGCTGGCGGCCCAGCCGCGCCGGCGGACGGCCTCCAGTTCCGGCGGCAGCGCACCACCGGCGCCGGCCGACCCCGAACCCGCGTCGAAGGCCAGCAGCACCGTGCCGCCCGACCCGCGATCCAGGGGCAGCACGGCCCCGACCGGCACGGTGTCGCGCAGGCCGCTGGTGCGCTCGGCGGCGGCCACGCACACCCGCCGGTCGCCGTCGCGCACGAAGAGCTGGGCCGACTCGCCGGTCTCGTCCCGGAGCCGGGCCAGCACCGGTCGGGCCGCCTCCACCAGGCCAACTTCAGCACTGGCGGCGCCCGCCCAGCCGAGCAGGCGCAGGCCGAGCCGGTAGCGGCCGGCGGCGTCTCTGCCCACCAGGCGATGTGCCTCGAGGGCCGCAGCCAGGCGGTGGGCGGTGGGCCGGGACAGCCCGGTCGCCTCCACCAGGCCGGCCAGGGACAAAGGGCCCGATTCGGCCAAAGCGGCGAGCACGGCGACGGCCTTATCCAGGACGCCTACATTCGATGTGCGCTCCGGACCGCCAGCCGGTAAACTGTCCATATCTCGATACTAGCATCTCAATATGTGAGATAGCACCGGGAGCGAGAGGCCATGACACAGACGCTGTCCGAGAAGGTGTGGGAGGCCCACGTCGTCCGCCGGGAGGAGGGCGAGCCCGACCTCCTCTACATCGACCTGCACCTGGTGCACGAGGTGACCTCGCCCCAGGCCTTCGATGGCCTGCGCCTGGCCGGGCGGCCGGTGCGCCGGCCCGACCTGACCCTGGCCACCATGGACCACAACGTCCCGACGGAGAACATCGACCAGCCCGTGGCCGACCCTGTCTCCGGCCGCCAGATGGAAGCCCTGGCCAGGAACTGCGCCGAGTTCGGCATCCGCCTCTTCCCCATGGGCGACCCCGGCCAGGGCATCGTCCACGTCATCGGCCCCCAGCTGGGGGTGACGCAGCCCGGCCTCACCATCGTGTGCGGCGACAGCCACACCTCGACCCACGGCGCCTTCGGGGCGCTGGCCTTCGGCATCGGCACCAGCGAGGTCGAGCACGTCCTGGCCACCCAGACCTGGCCGCAGCGCAAGCCGGGCACGATGGCCGTCACCGTGGAAGGCGACCTCCCCGCCGGCGTGACCGCCAAGGACGTGATCCTGGGGATCATCGGGCGCATCGGCACCAGCGGCGGCGTCGGGTCGATCATCGAGTACCGGGGCTCCACCATCCGCAGCCTCTCCATGGAGGGGCGGATGACGGTGTGCAACATGTCGATCGAGGCCGGGGCCCGGGCGGGCCTGGTGGCGCCCGACGACGTGACCTTCACCTACCTGGAGGGCAAGCCCCACGCCCCCCGGGGCCGGGCCTGGGAAGCCGCCCTCGACCACTGGCGCCGGCTCCCGACCGACCAAGACGCCGCCTTCGACAAGGAGATCTTCATCGACGCCGCCGACCTCGTGCCCTACGTGTCATGGGGCACCAACCCCGGGCAGGTCATCGGCATCGACGACGTGGTCCCCGACCCGGACAGCTTCACCGAGCCGGTGGCCCGGGAGGCGGCCGCCCGGGCGCTGCGCTACATGGACCTGAAGCCCGGGACGGCGGTGCGGGACATCGCCGTGGACACCGTGTTCCTCGGGTCGTGCACCAACTCCCGCATGGAGGACCTGCGCCTCGCCGCCGGCATCCTGCGG